>SVBG01000002.1 GCA_015059015.1 Erysipelotrichaceae bacterium | reverse complement strand
ATGTCGTTTGTATTAACACCTCGTTTTGCATCGCCTTTATGTATATAGCAATGCAGACAACCTTCACTGTATTTTCTGCAACCTCGCCATGGATTCCACATAGCCATATTCTCACCTCATCAAATTCTTATTTATCTAATAGTTATTATACCATAATTCCAAATATATTTCCACCATTATCTCTTATAGGTTCGAGTCCCATCAGAACCTAACATTCGAATCCCATAAGTTAATGGTTCGTGTCCATGGTCAGTCTCCAATAGTTGTAAATACAACTATTAGTGTTTAAATCTAAATGTTTCATATATGTATATAAAAATCGGATATTCTAACAAAAACTATCTGAAATGCCCTATAAAAATAAAAAATAGATCCTCTTTTCAGAAGACCTATAGATTTCAGAAAATGTGTGTGGTGGACGAAATGTTGCATATTAAGGTTTTAGTGAATAAAATGTTTCATTTAGCCTTTTTACTGAAAAAAAGTTTTATAATGCATATTTTTGTTCATCACTATAATTTTATTAATAATCTATAAGTCTATTATATTTATGAAAGCAAAAAAGGAACTAGCATATATTGTACTAGTTCCTATAACATTTTCGCTATAAAAGTTTTAAAATATTTTTTATTGAACTATATTGATATCAAATCATATAATCTAAGATTTTTAAAATAATTAATCTCTATTAAAAAATTTCAGTTTAAATTTTTCTAGTTTAGTTTTTTGAAATTTTTTATTATAGTACATTACTTCAAAAATTTTATTTGAATTCAATGTATAATAAATGGATTTTTTGACCTACTTACCCTCCTTGACGGATGTGGAATAATTCCCATTCTTGCTGTAGGAAAAAATTTTGTATATGATTTATATGGTATTGATGGACCTACAAATAAAACATCATCAACTTTATAATTTTTAAAAACTTCAAAACACTTTTTATTTTTATCCCTGTTAATAAGTACGATTCCATCATTAAAAAATAAATAATATACTATCTTTAACATTGATACTTTATATTCTTCTTTTAATAACCCTTTGCAAAAGTTAAAAAACTTTTTTATATCAATATTGCCGCCACAAAGAATATTCCATATTAATGTATCAGATCCGATATAATCACATCTATTATCTAATAAAAATGCATAATATTTAAATTCTTCATAAACATCTATTTCAACATCGTCTAATTGCTTGTATTTTTGAATAGGTTGAAAATATTCTGAGCATCCACAAATAATTTTATTATGTGTTGGTCTCTTATAATCATTAAATTCTTTTATTTCTTTTATCAAGTTAGTAATCTTATTCATAATTTTAATTTCTCTTTTACTAACTTAGAATTATCTCCAATACAGGTCTAATGCCGTCTTTACTATATACATAATTGTTTCTATGAAAATTTCCTCCAGGAATCACAATTGTCATATCAGAAAATCTCGTGCCAGGTGTACGAATCCACCAATAAACTGATCCATCAGCCCATGAATCTACGCCTAGACTATCCGCATAATCAGATGGCATTCCGATTCTAACATCCTTACCTATTTTTATTGCTTCTTCATAACTTAATAGATATATTTTGTCAACAGTATTATTACATATATACGAATTATTTGTATCACCTGTTGATGTAATACTATTATTCACATTACTATTATTTATTATTATTTTTTCATCTTCTGTAAATGCAATATTATAAAATCCTATATTTGTATAATCACCTACATTATATTCAGTGCCATTATATCCATTAAGCCATGCTCTAATACTAGAATACTCATAATTATTTGCGTATATTTTATTATTATTTATAATTCGTTCTGCTGTATAAGCATAAATTTCTCTACAATCTAAAATTTTTTCAGATAATAATTTATATGTTCCATCATAATTATATATAACTATCCATTTAATTGGTTCAACTAAATAATAATTCTTTCCAAGTAACTTATATTCATTATCATTATAATAAATATAACCAAATTCATTTGTTATTGTTATACTGTTTAGATTCGATATTAAAGCAATATCTGTTACAATAGTTTGCGGATAACGTCCAATTTCTACGTATGTAATTCCATCTTGTTCATACATTTCTTTAATCCATTGAGCCTTTAAACTTGTATTATTTGCAATTTGCCAAATTGAACTTTCGACTTTAAATTCATCAATGTACCAATTAACAAATTTATAACCTTTTTTTGTTGGAATAGGTAATTCTATATATTCTCCATACACTACTTCTATTTCATTATACTCTAACTCATTACCACCATTTACATTTAATGTAATTATATATGTATTCGCTTCGAAAACAGCTGTAAAATTAACAATACCAATACTATTGTGTTCTATTTCTAATTCTTTTGTTGGAACTAATATTTCATCAGATATCCAACCAATAAACGTATGTCCCTTTTTATATGGATCATGTATTATAATAGTTTCATCATCATAAGTATATGTATGAGGATTATTTTCATTATTTTCCCCACCATCTAAATTATATGTAATTGTATAATTTATAATAGACCATTTTGCAGTTAACTCTAAATCAGTTAGATATTTCCATGTTCCACTATTTACCTTTGTGGTTCCATTATACCATCCATCAAATATATAACCTATTCTACTAGGTTCAACAAGTTCAAAACTAGTATTATAAACAACACTTATAGTTGTTTCTTCTAACTCATTACCACCATTAACATCATATGTTATATAGTATGTATTAATTTGGAAATTTGCAGTTAAAGTTAAATTACCTGTTGAATTATGTTTAATAACTATTTCTTTAACTGGAACTAATACATCATCATATGTCCATCCAATAAATGTATAACCTATTTTTGTTGGTTCATTAATTGTTATATCTTCATATTCATAATTATATTTACTTGGATTATAAGAATTATTTTTACCACCATCTAAATTGTATGTAATAGTATAATTTATAATAGACCATTTTGCAGTTAAAACTAAATCAGTTAAATATTTCCATGTTCCACTATTTACCTTTGTGGTTCCATTATACCATCCATCAAAACTATAACCTGTTCTTGAAGGTGTAGGTAATTCAAACTTCTCATCATAATTAATGTCAAAAGATGATATGGATATGTTTTCTCCACCATTAACATCTAAATTTAATTTATATAAATTTGGTATAAAGTTAGCATTTAATACTACATCTCCTGTTGAATTATGTTTAATAACTAATTCTGTAACAAGTTCATCATTTCCATTTACTTTCCAACCTGTAAAAGTATAACCTGTTTTTGTAGGATTAATAATAGCAATATCATCATATTCATAATTATATGATGTATAATTTAAATTACTATTTACTCCACCATCTAAGTTATATTTAATAGTGTAAGTTATAATTGACCATTTGGCAATTAAAGTTACATCTGCTGCAATTCCCCAATTACCAGCCTCTACTTTTGTTTCACCATTATACCATCCATCAAATTTATAACCCATTTTTGTTGAAGTAGGCAATGTATAGTAATTATTAAATGTATATTCTAATGTTGAATTTTCTAACTCATCTCCACTATTTACATCAAATGTTACTTTATATTTATTTGGGATAAAGTTTGCAGTAAATTTTTTATCTCCATAACTACCTTTAGCTATTTCAACATTCAACATAGGAGTTTGATTTTCATTTGTTGTCCATCCGATAAATGTATATCCTGTCTTTGATGGATCTTCTAATATTATATTTGCTGTTTCAAAAGTATATGAACTTGGGTTATTTAAAGAATTTGTTGCACCATCTAAATTATAAGTTATTTTATAATTAGTTACGCTCCATTTAGCTTTTAAATCTAAGCTTGATGTTTTAGTCCATGTTCCATTTTCTACTTTGGAAGATCCGCTATACCAACCATTAAATGTATATCCAAGTCTAGCAGGTACAGGAAGTTCAAATTTAGAATTGTATTCAACTGTAATATAAGACTTATCACAGGTTCCACCATTACTGTCTAAAGTGATTGTATAAACATTAGGTTTATAGTTAGCAACTAATTCTAAATCTCCATATATAGCATTAGATATTTCATAATCTTTATAATATTCAGTTGACTCATTTACTGTCCAACCTATAAACTCATATCCTATTTTAGTGGGATTAGGAATAACCTTTGTTGTTCCATAAGTATATGACGAAGGTTTTGATGAATTAATTATTCCTCCGTTTAAATTATAATCAATATTATATGTGTTTGTAGTCCATTTTGCAACTAAAGTTAAATCGGATGTTTTCTTCCATGTGCCATCTGATATTTTATCATTATTTTCATACCAGCCATTAAAAGTATGTCCTACTTTATAAGGAGTAGGAAGAGTATAGGTTTTATCATATATTACTTTCATTGTATTATTTAATAAAGTCCCACCATTTGCATCGAAAGATAGTGTATATTGATTAGGACTCCAATTTGCATTAATAACTAAATCTGATTTTAATGGCGTATTAAAGTCATAATCCCATCCTGCAAATGTATACCCATTTTTTGAAGTTGTTGGTTCATCAACTAAACTATCTTCTTCAACTCTTTGCATCTCGCAACTTGTTCCACCATTTGTGTTAAAATACACTGTAAATATAGGATGTCTCCTTACTCCTATATTGTACTGTTTAACTTTATTAGTTTCATTATCAAATACTTGCACAAAAAATAAATTAGTTCCTACTTCTAATTCAACTGTTTTGCTAGCTATCGTATTATTTCCAGAAACATCAGTAGAAACAGTCCAAGTAGATTTATTACTTATTTCCACGTAATCACTAAATGAAAATGCAATTGTACTGTTTGAAACAAAAACTAAATATGTATCACCAATTCCATCATGCTCCACCAATACACCATCTTTAAACTTCAAATCAGTTCCTCTAGGTGAATCTTCATCAAGAAAATATGCATACACATTCATATCTTCTTTTAATGGAGTTTGAACTAATGATTGTGCAGTAAATGGTTTTAACCATGTTCCCTCGTCCCAGTACCAACCTTCAAATGTATATCCATCTTTTGTTGGATTAGTTGGCATTTCAATAACTTCTTTGCCGTTAGTACCTACTACTTCATATACTTGATTATCAATATAAAAATTAACATTGAATTTAATTTTCTTTTTGCAACCAGTCATTGTCAGCAAACTAACAAATAAAAATAATAATATAATAACTTTATTAAAAATCTTACTCATAGTTTTCTTCTCCTTTTTTAATGCATTCTTCTAGCCAAATATATTTTTTCTTAACACGTTCATCTATATTATTTTTTTCCTTTTCAATCATAATTAATAACTTATTTTTTATATCTTCTCTATCTACTGTTAAATCCTGTTTATTAATATGCGTAATCCATTTATATTCCATATCATATGATAAATAATCTAGTAAGTCACTAATTTCATCGTTAATATCATTAAAGACAAATGAAGTATTCTTAATATTTATCAAGTATTCTTCTAATAAATGATTGCTTAATACTACACGAGGATACTCAATCTTTTTTTCTAGCGCAACAACCTCATTCACAGAAGGACCAAATAAAAACTTTTCATTATATACCGTTTTTCCTATTGTTACTGCACCTCTGATTAAATGTCCCATGTCTATTATATGTGCTTGCATATCTGCAATTTCCCAAATAACAGAAGATATCTCATTGTTTTCAAATGGAAATACAAAAAAGAAACTATCTGATACAAAATATGTCTTTTTATCTGAAATTCCTTTTTTACATTTAATATCTGTAAGATAATTTTGTAAATTAATTATTTCATTTAGTGTTTGTACATTATTTACACTTTCTATTACTTTATTAGTAAATCCTAAAATATCTATATATGCAACATAACATAATTTATAATTATTATTCATATAATTCCTCCAGTAGTTCATAAAGGTAAACCTTTATAATCTATTTATTACATTATCATTATACCATAAAATTGCATAAAATTCAATTATTATTAATCGAGCATTCTGTCTGCCTGTTATTTGTTTTAAAAGAACTAATTATCTTCTAAATGTATTAATAAGTCTTTAAAGGTTTAACCTTTATATACCAAATAGTAATTCAAGTCATCTATCAAGATGGCTTTTTTTATTCATAGGTTCGAGTCCCGTAAGAACTAAATGTTCGAAACCCGTAAGTTAATTGTTCGAGTCCGTGGTCAGTCTCCCTTAGTCTTTAAATCTAAATGTTTCATAAATGTATAAAAAAAGAGGATATTCTAACCATAATTTGCTAAAATACCCTATAAAAATAAAAAATAGATCTTCTTTTCAGAAGACCTATAGATTTCAAAAAATGGTGATCCGTACGGGATTCGAACCCGTGAATGCATGCGTGAAAGGCATGTGAGTTAAGCCGCTTCTCCAACGGACCAAGATGGCGGAGTAAAAGGGATTTGAACCCTTGCACCAGTTACCCAGTCTACGCACTTAGCAGGCGCGCCTCTTCAGCCTCTTGAGTATTACTCCAACGCCCTATTAGTATACACTATTTTTATATAAAAGTCAAATAATATGAAAAAATCAATGTATATTTTTTAAAATTAGTTTAATAATATATTTGAAAGGAAGTAATAAGTATGCCTAAATTAAAATGTAAAGCTGAAAATTGTGCTTATAATTATGATTGGTTATGTAAAAAAAGTTTTATTGATGTAGATGGAGTTGAGTCTAAAACTAAATCTCAAACTGCATGTATGAGTTTTCGCGATTCAAAAGATGCAAATAACGATGTTGAATTTGCAAGTTTTGAAGAAAAACCCTCAATTAATACAGAGATCTATTGCGATGCAGTGAATTGTGTTTATGAAAAAAATCAAAAATGTTATGCCGATAGAGTTGAAATTCTAAAAGATAATAGCGGTAAAAATAAACATGCAACTCATTGTCAAACTTTCGAACCAATTGATTAATTAATAAACAAGCTATAATGCTTGTTTATTTTTATGTTATAAGAGTTGAAATATTTTAAAGATTATGATATAATAAATGATGAGGTAAATATTAATGAAAAGATTTTTAATATTAATAATAATTTTCATTAGTTTGATCAGCGTTAGTGGTTGTAAGAATAAATTTACATATGATGATATGGCTAAAGTTACTTATGAAACTTTACTAGATTTAAAAGGTAGTTATATTGTAGTTGCCTATCAAGCTAATTGTGCAAACTGTGAAAAATTAAAAGGTACAATTTACGACTATATTAAGTATATTGAAAAGAACCCTGATGCGATGCCAATTTATGCTATCAATATAAATATGGCAATAAACAAAAAAATGCTTTTATTACAAGAAGAGGATTATCCTTTTAATATGATAGGAACAACTAACTATAAAAATGTAAAAGTTAAAGCAACTCCAAGTATTATGGTAGTTCAAAATAAAACTTTAGTTAAAGTTATCTCAGATTACAACACACTTACCCCTGTTACAGATGGGAAAGAATATTTTAAACAATTAATGAAATAAAAAATAGGAGAATTAATAAAATGGCAAACTCAAAAAAATTAAACATTAAAATGGATACAACAAAATTAATTTTTACAATTAGTTATGTTGTTGTTACACTTGTAGCACTTATATTTGTATGTGTTCTTTGTGCAAAACCTTTTAAAATTGATAGTTATGATGATTTAAAACAAGTTGATTACAAAACTTATAACACACAAGATGCTGAAGAATATTATGTGTTTATCTATGGTGATTCAAGAAAAGGTAATGATTGGTGTAAAGATGTTGTAATTCAATATGCTAATAAAGCAAGAACACTTTCTAATTATGCACCAATTTACGGTTATGATTTAGAAAAAGCAGGTTTAGGTAAGCTTGAAACTGAACTTAGTTTAAGTAACGTTCCTGCATTACTACACTTTAAATCAGGTTCAGTTAATAAAACATATACAAAATGGTCAGATATTATGAATACATTATCTGATATAATGAATAAAGAATAAATATCAAAAATCCCGACTTAGTCGGGATTTTTTATTTTGCAGATGAAACATCATCAAATGGTTCATAATTTTTTCCACTATCGGTAATGAAAATTTCAAATGAGAAGTCATATTCTCCGAATGCATAATTATTAAAATCTACTGAATTTGTGTATTTAGTATTAATTATACCCCTTGATGAAACAGAAATACTATATAAAGAATTATCTTTAACAGTAATTATAAATTCAAAATCCTCTACATCGATAGAATTACTATTGAATTCTCCAAATACATTTACTTCACTTGTAGATTTATTTAACGGATCTAAATTTAAATTATTATTTAACCAATTTAAAATTTCTATCACATCATTTTTATTTACACCTATATGATAAATTGTTTCATCAACATTAGATACAGTTTGTACATAATTAATTGTATTAACATTATTGAAGATATTAAATAAATAATAATCATCTACACTTCTTTCAAAATTTTCTTGGAGATAAGTTTTATCTGAAAATAATTTCTTTTCAATAATATAAACTTCATTATTAGAAAGCATCGTCTTTTTGATGTGAATATCATCTATACCAGAAGACTTATATAAATCGGAATTTTTAAAATCTGAATCAATTTCAATTTCATTGTGAAAATAAACAACATCACTGGATACTTTTCTCATTGTAGATCCTTTAAATGTTGAATTAATTTCAGAAGATGTTGTACCAAAATCAACACCAGTTGATACATTAAAATCATAACTCGAATGTTCTTGACCTAAGAAACTATTTAAAATAGAATTAATAATTTGTTTTTTTTCAGTAATTTCATTTGAAGTGATTGCCAAACCAGAAAAAGTTTTTGGTTTAATATCTTGATTAATACCTATATTTTTAAAAGTTAACTTATATTCTAAATTAAATGTTAAGTCATCTACATTAATATTCATAATATAGCGATAAGTATTAATTTCACCATTTGAAAAAGTAACAAATATATCTGTATTTATAAATGTTTCCGGTAAAGAGCCAATAATATTCTCAACCATTGGATGATTTAAATAATTTCCAACTAACGCAACACCTTTTGAAATAGTCATAGATGTTTTTAACTTATACTCACCATTAGCTTGTTTCTCAATTGACTTAAGTTGATCTTCTTCATATTCAAATAATGCTTTTGCAAAACTTGATGTATCATATGTAAAATCATCATTAACAACTTCAGTTTCAAATTTTTTAACTTCAAATTTTTCGTTTAAAGTAATTTTTTGAATAACATTATCATGTCTAATTTGATATTTTGAACCATCATTAAATAGCAAACCACTATTTGTCTTTTCATCATAAAATTTTACATTACTTGTAGAACTATATTTAGTATTCCCAATTGTTGTTCCATTTAGTGAAACACCTTTATAACTAGCATTTGCTGTAACAGTATAATCATATTCATAACCTGGAACATTTACACCAATTGTTTTTTCACGTGCTTTAGAAAAAGCTTCAGAATATGTATAGAACTTAGCATAAATCTTAGTATCACCATTTATAACTAAAGGAAATTTTACTTCAGTAGTATAATTTGCATCACTATACCACCCACCAAAAATTTTATTATCTATAGTTGGATCAGCTGGTTTTGATAAATTTTCGCCTTCTTTTATTTTAATATCATTTAATGTTGTTCCTTCAAATGATACATTATAAACAACATCTTGTTGATTGTTATTGTTATTGGTGTTGTTGTTATCATCATTACCTTTCTTTTTACACGAAATCATTGTAAATGATAAAAAAACTAAAAGAATTATAAATATTTTTTTCATACTTTCCTCCTATGCTTCCAATTCTGGATGTTTAATGTTTTTTACTAATGCAAATGGGTATACAATTATAGAAAGTGTACAACCAAGAACAATAGCAAATAACCCTATAATAATAGCTATTGTAATTTGTAAAATCCATAATAATAATTTTACTGTTATTAACCATAGCAACCCATCTAAAGATAATTCAAATATAACACCTGGCATTCTTACAAATCCCCATTCCATAATACCAACAATCATTCCTCCAATAAAATTATTATCAAGAACAATACAAGAAATACAAGTAAAAATACTTACTCCAATACCAAGATTTACAAAAATTGCTGAAATATTTTTATTATTAACGCAAATGATAATTGCAACAATTAAATAAATTACTGCTATTATTCCACTTATCCAAAAAGACTTAACAAAACGTGATTTTGCAGCGTTTTTTCTTGATTCTAATAAAGCTTCTTCATCTTTTTTATGACATTCTTTACAACAAACTTTAACAGAATTTCTTGCATGATGATTTCTAACAATATCATCAGATTCATAAATAGGTTTATTACAAATTTCACATACAGCTAAATGTTGTTTAATGGGTTCCTCATATACATAATTGTTTACAACTTGTGTTTCTACCACAGGTTTTTCTTTTCCACATAATTCATCAACAGAAACTTCAAAAATTTCTGCTAAAATAACAATCGTGTTTAAAGAGGGCTCAACCTCATTATTTTCCCATCTTGAAACTGCTTGTGCTGTTACAAAAAGTTTATCAGCTAATTCTTTTTGTGTCATTCCTTTTTCTATACGATAATTTTTTATATTTTCTCCAATTAAGCCCATTTTAAATTCCTCCTTCTTTATTCGCTTAAATGTTACATTTTAATTATACTACACTATTTAAATTAATCAATAAATTATATGTTGAATTAAATAAACAATTTGTTTATAAACTTTTTCATATTGATTTTAATATATAAAAGTCCATTAACCTATACCTTTACGAACTTAATAAATGGTAAAAATATTAATATTTATATAATTAATTTTAAACTTTATAATCAAAATAATAGAATTTTCTTCTATTAAATGGTAAAATACATGTGAACATAAAGGTATAGGTTTATGTTCAAAAACAAAAAAAATGCCACTTTAATAGTGGCATTTTTTTATGCGATTTTATTTAATTCTTCAATTACTTTATTAGCAAATACTTGCATACCAGAATATTTTGGATGTGCAGAGTCTACTAAATGTCCAGCAAGTGATGCTTGTGAACAATCAAGGACTTGTAAGTTAAATTGTTCTGCTTTAGCTTTAATTATTTCATTATATTCTTGTTGATCAGCTGCATCATAGAATGGAGATGTAAGAAGAGTCATTAAAATAATTTCTGAATCAGGACAAAGTTTTTGTAAGTTCTCTATCATGATTGCATAATCTTTTTCAAACATTTGAGCAGTAATATTTCCACTAGCACAGTCATTTGAACCCATATAAACTAAAATTACATCTGGAGTTTCACCATTAATTTGTGTATATTCAAGTCTATCCATATATTTAGTAGCACTAGTTGCAGAACCTGAAACACATGAACCTGAATATGAGTTATTTGCAAATAATGTTCCACCCATCTTATTAATAACTTGCATCCACCAAGTCATATTTACATCAGAAACATCTGCAGTTGGATAAGGATAGAAGTGTTTAAATCCATCTGGTATGTAATTTAAATATGTAGAAATACTATCACCGATAATTGAGAAACTCTTTCCATTAAATCTATTAGTACCAAATTCATATTGACCAGTAATTGTAGTATCTTCTGTAATGTTATAGTTTAGTTTATCCCAACCAATAAATTTATAACCTTCATAATAAGGTGCTGCAGGATAAATTACACTACCACCTTTATGACATTTAGTAGTACCAATTGTTTCACCATCTTTACCTACAAATGTTACATCACAAAGTTCAATAACATTAGCTTCTGCTTCAGTAACAACAGTTATATTATCTACAGTAGTTTTAATTACCGCATTAATAATAATTGCTGGATTTTCTTTATTAGTAGCTGTTAAGATACAATAACCAGCTGAGTTAATTGTAATTGATGAATACGCAGAAACTGTTGCGATTGTAGAATCACTTGTTGACCAATTATATTTAGTTACACTTGCTTCTACTCCGCTAGGTAGTACAGGTTGGAATACATAGAAATTACCACTTGAATGTAATGTAGATTTAATACTTGTAAAGTGATATTCTGTTTCTTCTAACTTAATTAAATTTTGTTTTTCAGTTTCAACAAATCTAGCTTGTAACTTATAATCTGCTGTTGCGTCAGCATCAATTTCTGTATAAGGAGTTAATGAAATTTCATTTAAGAACCAACCTACAAAATAATAACCAGCTTTTTCTGGAGTAGGAAGCGTAGTAGTTTCACCAAATGTATATGATACAGGAGTAAGATCTAATTCTTCTTCGCCAAAGTAATATTCAATTTTACCTTTAATTTTATTACCAACAGCATAAACTTCTAAATCTTTAGTAACTAATGAGAACTCTTTATCCCAACCAGTAAATTCATAATATTCATCTGATATAACTTCAGGTGCTGTAGCTGCTTCTTGATATTTAACATTTTCAGTTTTAATAGCATTACCGCTGAAATCATAGAATACAACTTCATATTCACATTTTTCAAATACAGCGTTAACATCAAGATCACTAGTTACATTTTTATATGAAATATCCCAACCCATAAAATCGTGACCAGTTTTCTTAGGTCTTGTTGGCGCAACAGCATTTTTACCATGTTCTACTGTTTTTGTAGCGTAAACTTCACCATCAACATAGAATGTTACTGTATATGTATTAATAGTAAATACTGCGTTAACAACTAAATCATCTGCTATATTATCAAATGTTTTATCCCATCCAGTAAATGTATAACCAACTTTCTCCGGTGTTGGCGCTACAGCTGCTCCTCCATAATTAACTGTTTCTGTTTTTAATACTGTATCACCATCTTTGAATGTTACTGTATAAGTATTAATAGTAAAGTTAGCATTAACAACTAAATCACTTGTTACATTGTCAAATTCTTTATCCCAACCAGTAAATGTATAACCAACTTTCTCTGGTGTTAAACCAACTGCTGCTTCTCCATGATTAACTGCTTCTGTTTTTAATACTTGATCGCCATCTTTAAAAGTAACAGTATATGCATTAACTTTAAATACTGCATTTACTACTAAATCACTTGTTATATTATTAATTTCTTTATCCCATCCAGTAAATTTATAACCATCTTTTTCAGGTGTTAATCCAACAGCAGCAGCTCCATAATTAACTGTTTCTGTTTTTAATACTGTATCACCATCTTTGAATGTTACTGTAAATATACTAACTGTAAAATTAGCATTTACAACTAAATCACTTTTTACATAAGTAAACTCTTTATCCCATCCAGTAAATGTATAACCCTCTTTTTCTGGAGTTAATCCAACAGCATTATCTCCATAGTTAACTGTTTCTGTTTTTAATACAGTATCACCATCTTTGAATGTTACTGTATATGTATTAATAGTAAAGTTAGCATTAACTATTAAATCACTAGTTACACTAGCAAATGATTTATCCCATCCAGTAAATGTATAACCCTCTTTTTCTGGAGTTAAACCAATCGCACTATCACCTTTTTTTACTTCCTCTGTTTTTAATACAGTGTCACCATCTTTAAATGTTACTGTATAAGTTTTCTTACAACTAGTAACAGAGACAGCAAGCATAACAACCGCAAGTATGCAGCAAATACTTAAAACAATTTTTTTCATTTTCTCTCTCCTTCTTTATATTATTTACATATTGCTTCCATAATCATTGTTTTAACATTATCATATGTACATTTTATTAAAAATTCACCAATTGAAAGATATTTTACCTTTTTAATACGATCTTCTTTTGAGACTAAATTTCCTATTTTATTTACTCTAAATATCAAAGGATATATAATTTTTTTAACTAACTTATTGTGATGATTAATAAATGTTATTTCAAATGGATCTAATTTATCAACATAGTTATCTTTAGTAATTACTTCATTAGTTTCTTCAAAACATTCTCTTATTGCCGCATCAAGAACTGATTCGCCTTTTTCTATATGACCTTTTGGTAAAGATAATGTTGGTCTATCATATACTTCTTCAACGGTTGTTAAAACTAATTGTTTGTAAAATACAATTGCCATTGCACTTTCTTCTTCTAAATACCTAGAATCTAAAAAATCATGAACTAATGCTTCTGCATCACTTTTACTCATAAGAGTTCCATCAATTGGGTTTTGATTAAACTTTTTTGAATTAAAATAAAGTATTTCTGGTTTTATATTTTCACATACTTGATATTTTAACACATCATAAAAGTTTGAATGACATGAATTAGATACAACAATAAACTTTTTCTTTATATTTAAATATCGATTAAGTAAATCTTTATTGCCATTAAAGAAACCACAACTTCTTTCATTAAACAGGAAATAATTACTATTAGGATAATCACAATAATTAGGGAGTACAAAAATCGTTTCTTCAGATTGAACAATCGATTTAAAAATTTCATTAATACCATCATTGACTTTACATCTTTTCTTGAAACATTCATAATCGCAATGTCCACAAGAAGAGTAAGTATTTTCATAAAAATTATAAATCTTTACTTTTTTATCTCGGTAATGTTTCTTTATAACACCAGAGATACTATAACAATTACCATCTTTTCTACTACTAAAATTTACTACGACAATCATCTTATATACCACTTTCAAATTCTTCTACTTATAGTATATCATAATTATAAAAAAAAGTATTGATATTAAAGAATTAATTATTAATTACACAATTTATATGTTCGGTCAAGTAATGAATATAGATATGTATTAACTTTCTTTTTAAATATTTTCTTAATAAATTCTTCATAAATAGACAATTGTTTTAAATAAGAATCATCCACTATATTTTTTGTCTTATAATCTATTATATCAATATAGTCATCATATACTATCATTAAATCAATTATTCCAGAAGTATTAGTATCAATATCATAGAATTCATATTCTTTATAAATTTTTCCATTATTAATATTTTTTAATAAATCAGATGTTAAAAAATCTTTAATAATAGAACTATAGTACTCATCATTTATTAAACTATAATCCGGATTTATAAAATCCATCATTTCAAGTAGAAAGTGAATCTTAGTACCAAACTCCATATTTTTCTTTGAAGAATTAATATCTAATTTTTTAGAAGCTCTAAACTTTTTAATCACACTATTATCAACATCTAATTGTTTAATAATTAAACTCTCTTTTATCATATTTTCATTTTGAATAGTTAGCGAAGTTCCTTTTGTATTAATATCAATTATTCTTTTATCAAATAAATAACTATCAATAAAAGGATCAATAAATAACTTAAACGACTTCATAGAAGGATAATCTAACTGATACTTTTTCTTATCTACAATTACTTTATATATATCATCTACAGTATAGTGTAACTCTTCTTTCTTATCACACACATCAAAATTAATATCTATTGTAAAGCCGAATAAATTAATATATTCTCTAAACTCATCTAAAGTTATATTTTTATCTAAATAATCTTTAAATATTAATTTTAAACTAGCATCATATTCAAAGCATCTCTTAGGAGCATTTTTAATATATTTAATAATATCTATCATTTTATCGTTAGGTATAATATCTACTTCATAATTTAACTCATCAAAGAAAATATAATCATCAAAATTAAAATTAAGCGTATAACCTAAATAATCAGTAATTAAAAGTAATTCAGATTTACTTAGCAGTTTATCATTATAATCATACATACTTTTAATCAGATAATCTTCATTAGGATATTCACTAAAATAAAATTTATAGTATTTAAGAATATCTTTAATATCTGAATAATTATTAAGTAATCTATTAATAAAATCTATATTTTTAAACTCATTATAAATATATCTTGGATTAATAATTAACTTATTTAAATCAAAATCAATACTCTCTATATCTACTTCTTCTAAATAGCTTTCATTTACTTTATAATCTAACAACTTCATAAAGTTGATATATTCTGAAAATGTAATATGACCAGTTTTATAACTAGAAGTTTTATCTAATACTTCCATATAATTTTCAATATATGAATCACACATATATTCACTACTTGTTTTAATTAAATTTTCTATAAAATATTCATAAGTTAATTTAAAAACTTCTGTTTCTTTTAACTCATAAAATTCATCACATAATTCATAACCATATAAAGCTAAAACTGACATAAAAACTTCTAAATTAATTTCTTTGTTTAAGAAACTATTGATAATTTTTTCATATCTAGTGTTTACATCTAAATTATTTAAATTATTATCACTTATATAACTATATAAAACCTTATTATTATGTTTATCAAATAAAGCATTATACTTTTCATTATTTAAAACAAAAATCATCTTTTCTTTTGTTCTAGTTAAGGCTACATAAAATAACCTTATTTGTTCATTAATTTGATCAATTATTTCAGCATCTTTATTTAACGTTTTTAAAATATTTTCTTTTTCATCATCGTTTGGTTTTAAAATAAGTCCATATTTTGATGATACTCCAAAATCATTTTTAGTTTCTTCTAAATTAAATGATTTATATAATCCCGAAAAATAAACAATCTTAAACTCTAACCCTTTAGACTTATGAATATTCATAAGTTTAACACTATCAATATTAGAACCAGTTGATGAAAGAGTTATTTTCAAATTATATGTATCAATATATTCTAAATATAATAAGAAGTCATCAAGTGTATAATCAAGGCGAGTCATTTCTTTAAATAGATTTATAAATAAATCTAAATACATTTCATTTTTTATAACATTACCTGAAAATGCACATTTATTATATATATCTAAATCAAATATTAAAGCCTCAATTTTTGATGAAAGTGGTAAAGATGAATTATTATATAAAGAATCTTTAATTAATTTAAAGATTTCTGTTTCTTTATATAAATTATTTTTACAAATTTGATATATCTTTTCATCACTATAATTGTATAAAAAACTTCTCGCAAGACTAACAAAAGCTTTTTTAAATTCTTTTTTATAATAATCTTTATTAAAAATTGATTTTACAATTTTTAATAAATTACCTAGTAATTTAACTATTTGTGTATTTTTAATATTCTCATCATTTACAATATATAAAGGTATTTGATAACTAGAAAACACTTTATAATAATCCTCAAATGCAGTTCCTCTATCCATTAAAATACAAAAATCAGAAAACTTAACATCCCTTAATGATTTCCCATCAAGTACTTGATAATGATTATTAATTTTATCAATAATATCTCTTGCGATTAGGGTTGCTTCAGCAGTAATACTTTCATCACCTTTTACATTATGGATTAAAAAATCAGAATGAGATGAAACATCTAGTTTTCCAAATTCCTCAAAATCAGTATTTCCACATTCAATTAAATGATCATCAATATAAGATGCACCACCAAATTCAGTTGTCATAAGATTCTTAAATATATAGTTAATATCATCTAGTACTTCACGTCTAGATCTAAAGTTTTTATTTAAGTCTATTGCAAGACCTTCACCTTTATATTTAAAACGATTATACTTATCAATAAAAATATCACATCTTGCATTTCTAAATCGATATATAGATTGTTTAACATCACCAACCATATAAACATTGTTATTTTCAATTAAATTAATAAATGCTTCTTGAAGAATAGATGTATCTTGATATTCATCAATCATTATCATTTTAAAGTGAGATTTAAGCGAGTTTCTAACTTCTATATTATTCTTTACTAAATTAAGTGCTAATTTAGCAATATCACTAAATTCATAGATTTGATAAGTATACTTATAATTTTTTAATCTATTATCTACTTCTTTAACAAGTTTAATTAAAGTTTCTGCATATTTAATATTATCTTTAAAATAATCATTAAATTCAATAGTTGAATTAGGTAATTTCTTTACTTGTTTAACTAATTTCTCATATTCTTTTTTAAAAGCTTTTATTGAAACATCTTCACTATATCCATCAGGAGCTCGTACACCAAGTTTTTCTGGAATATTAGTAATTATTTCATCATAAGTTGTTGCGTTAATAAAACCATGTAATAATTCACATACCTTACTATAATATGTATCTGAAGAACCTTTTTTAAGTGGAACGTCTGGTAAATTCAAAATTAAATTTTTAATAATTGGGATATATAATTTTAGCTTATTTGTATATATATCAATAATCTCATTAATAAAGTCATCACTGTAATATTTATTAATAAAATTGTCTAAATAACTAGGAGTATCAAGTTCATTTAAAGAATGATTATATAATTTAAATACAAGTGTTCTAAGTTCTTCATCATCATTAAAACAAAAACGATCAATTAAATTTAAAAACTCTGTATCTTCTAATGCGTACATTTCTTCAAATAAATCATTAATAATTGTTCTTTTACGAACAGAAATAATATTTGAGTCTACAATTGAAATGTTAGCAGATACTCCAAGTAAAAAGTGATATTTTTTTACAAGTGCAAGAGCATATGAATCAAATGTACAAATATCAGAAGTATCTACAAAGGCAGCATCAGGTAAATTATTACTTTTTAATTTCTTTCTAATGCGGTCTTTCATTTCTCCAGCAGCGAGATTAGTAAATGTAAGAATTAAGAAATCACTTAACCTAAACCCGTGTTCTTTTATAAAATAAATAACACGTTCTGTTAAAACGAAAGTCTTACCACTTCCAGCACCAGCAGAAACAATAATATTTTTACCATATTCTTTAATTGCCGCCTTTTGACCGTTAGTTAATTCTAATGCCATATGTTATTCATCCCCTTTCTTAATACTTACGCGTCTTTTATCTTTACTATTATGATTACAAATATCACTAAACTTACAATAAGTACATGCATCGCTTCTTTCTTCTTCAATGTCTAAAGGAGAAATATCAAAAGAAGCATTCCTAATTTGATTAATTACATATTCTACATGTTTTCTAGTTGTTTGTAAAATACAAGAAAATTCACTACTATCTACAACAGGGACACCAGCATACAAAGAACCATCATTTTTTACTTTAATTCCTTTTATATATTGTGATGTAGGTATTTTTTTCCCAAATTCATTTTCTAAACTACCAAGTGTTGGATCTATTAACTTAATAATATTTAAATCATTAATTGTAATCCCATCCATTAAATAAGATTCTATATCTTTTAAATTTTCATTTTCATGTAATATTTTTTGAATATAAACACCTGCTATTAAATAATCTGGATATTCTTCGCTTAATAATAACGCATAAATTGGAAGTTGTAAACCAAGACCAAATTCTACTTTATTCTTATCAAACTCAAACTTACCTGTTTTATAATCAACAACTGCTATTAACTTAGAGGCATCATCAATTAAAAACTTATCAATTCTTCCCATTAATGTAGATAACTCATCAATTTTAATTCGTAATTCTTTTTCATATGAAATATTATCCAAGATTGTATTATTATGAAATTCTTTAACTTTTTTAACAACCTTTAATACTTGAGGTAGTACCTTTTCCGCAAAATACCTATCTTTATAAGTTTTAAATGTATTATATATAACTTCTTTATAATCATCTAAATTAATTTCTTTAGTATTAGATTCTTCTAATATATTATGAAATAATGTTCCAATCTCTGTTTTAAAACTACCAATAAATTCATCAACTCTTAAAATATGTTTCAAATAATACTTAAATGGACACTTCATAAAATCATCTATTTGCGTATAAGATAGTTCTATTTGTTGATTTTTATCAAAACTTACAATTTTCTTATAATTATGATCATACATATTAAAACCTAACTCTTCAATAGTAAATGTATTAATCCATTTATTATCTACACCATATAATTTATTTAAATCTAAATACTTACTAACTTCAAATTTCGCAAATACTCTTGAATATCTAATTGAATTAAGTTCTTTTTCCTGCATAACAATACCTAATTTTTCAATTAATCCTGATGGATAATAAACACTTTTACCAACTTGATTTTTAAAAGTAATAATTAAATTCTTTGTATTAGAAATAAACTTAATTAATCTTTCTTCATTAATTTCATTTTTAATAATTGAAGTATTTCTATTTAATAAAACTTTTTCACTATCTAAATAAAACTCTGTATCTTTTGCGATAACAGGGTATACCCCTTGTGAAAAACCAAGCATAAAACAATATTCATGATCTTCTAAAATATAACTATCATCAATCTCTTTAATTGATTCTTTATATTCAAGATTTTGTAATCTCTTTTTAGAGGCAAGATAACGCAAAACTTCAATTTGTTTTTCTTTTTCAATTTTTAAACTTGTTACTTCAACAACTAAATCAACAATTACTCCTAAAACATCTTGTGGATCATAACTAACACTCTCAGTTAACTTATTGTACGCATCAATAAAAGAATTATCTTTTAGTAAATCTAAATACTCTTTAAAAACAGGTGTATCATATATATATAAATCACTTTTAGTAGAAAGCATTAAATTATGAAAAATAAAAACCTTTTTTAAAATAAGTTTATATTCAGAAGGAATATTATAAAAATATATATTATTTAAAGACACTCCACTTTCTACTAACTCACCGATTCTAGATATTACATATATTACTTCTTCTTCAATATCATTAAATTTAAAGCACTCTAATTTTTTATTAGCGCTAAATTCTACAACACTATATTCAAAATCACTAGTTATTTTACTAATAATATCTAATAATTCAATATCACGCTTTGAATAACCTAATATATATACTTTTTTATTATTAAATAAATATTTAAAATAAGGGTTTGTAATTAATAATTTATTATTACATAAATCTTCATATATATTATTTAATAATTTCAACTTATCATTAATAGGTGAAATATTATATAAGTTTTTTATTACTTCTTCACATAAACTATACTCATATCCATATTTTTCATGTAAATAATATATAGCATTTATATCATAAGAAAAATAGAAGCCACTTATTAACTCCTCTTTAGACATAAACTTAATATCTTTTATAATATTTAAAACTGATTTATTTTTAATCAGTTCTTTTTTTATACTACTAGGACATATAACTATTGATCCATCAACGATTTTATTAAAATCAATCATAATTTTCACCTTCTTCTTTATTTAAATTATATCATATTTAACAAAAATAAAATAAGAATTAACAAATCTATTTTGTTAATTCTTATTTATAATCCTAAACTTAAAATAATAATCCATTTGCGTATTCAAAGTAGTTCTACCATAATAATATTTAACTACTTCATTTTCTTTAATTAAAAGCATTTCTCCATCATTTTCCCACAATGTTTTACAAGGTATATTAAGTGTTACAACAATCAATCCATCAATTTCTTCTATTTTTTCAATAAAAGACTTATTCTCTTCATGAAAAGGAAGATTTAAATACTCTCCTACTTTTAATTTCACCTCATAACTACCAAAAGAAGAATCCATTTGTGGCATCCCCTCTAAATCAAAGATTGCATGAAATTCATAATATAAAACATATTCATCAATATTTTTCATAATGCTTTACTCCTTGCGATTAGTTTATCATAATAATATATAAATTACAAGAAAAATATATACAAAAAAGATAGATTAAATAAACTAATCTATCTATTTTATTTCTATTCAAATTCTATTGTTGCAGGTGGTTTAGAAGTGCAATCTAATAGTACTCTATTAACACCTTTTACTTCATTAACAATTCTTCTTGAAATAACATCTAATACATCATAAGGAATTCTAGCCCAGTCAGCTGTCATAAAGTCAGTTGTAGTTACAGCACGAAGTGCTATTGCGTAGTCGTATGTTCTTTCATCACCCATTACACCAACGCTTTGCATATTTGTAAGTGCTGCAAAATATTGACCAAGAGTTTTATCAATACCAGCTTTAGCAATTTCTTCACGGTAGATATAGTCAGCATCTTGAACAATTCTAACTTTTTCCGCTGTTACTTCACCAATAATTCTTATTCCAAGTCCTGGACCTGGGAATGGTTGACGGAATACTAAGTATTCTGGAATTCCAAGTTCTAAACCAACACGTCTTACTTCATCTTTAAATAAAAGTCTTAAAGGTTCAATAATTTCTTTAAAATCAACAACCGATGGAAGACCACCTACATTATGATGTGATTTAATTGTAGCACTTTTACCAAGACCTGATTCAATAACGTCTGGATAAATTGTACCTTGAACTAAAAAGTCAACTTTACCAATTTTCTTAGCAACTTCTTCAAATACTCTAATAAATTCTGCACCAATAATTTTACGTTTTGCTTCAGGATCAGTAACACCTTTAAGTTTACTGTAAAATCTATCTTGTGCATTTACTCTTACAAAGTTTAGGTTATAATTTCCATCCTTACCAAATACTGCTTCTACTTCATCACCTTCATTTTTACGAAGTAAACCATGGTCTACAAATACACATGTAAGATTATTACCAACAGCCTTTGATAATAGTACAGCTGCAACGCTTGAATCAACTCCACCAGATAATGCACATAGTACTTTACCACTACCAACACGATCTTTAATTTCCTTGATTGTCTTTTCTGCAAAATCAGCCATTTTCCAGTCACCTGAACACTTGCAGATATTTTTTACAAAGTTAGATAGCATCTTCATACCTTGAACGGTATGTTGAACTTCTGGATGAAACTGTACGGCATATAAGTTTTTATCTTTATTTTCCATTGCAGCAACAGGACAATCTTTAGAATATGCAGTAACATTAAATCCATTTGGTGCTTCTTTTATCAAGTCAGTATGACTCATCCAACAAATTGTTTCTTTATCTACATTTTCAAATAATTTAGAAGTAGTATCAACTATTATTGGTGTTTTACCATATTCCGAAGTTTCAGCATGTTCAACACAACCACCAAGTAAATGTGCCATAAGTTGTGATCCATAACAAATACCAAGAATAGGAATATTTAAATCAAAGATTTCTTTTTCACAAAGTGGAGAATTTTCTCCATATACACTAGCAGGACCACCAGTAAAAATAATACCTTTAGGATTTAATTCTTTAATTTTTTCGATTGATAAATTATATGGATGAACTTCGCAGTAAACATTACATTCTCTTACTCGACGTGCGATAAGTTGGTTGTACTGTCCACCAAAATCTAATACTAAGACAAGTTCATTTTTCATATTTTAGAATAAACCTACAGCTTTTCCGTTTACAACATCCATCTTATTTGCAGCTGGTTCTTTTGGAAGACCAGGCATTGTCATAATATCACCACTAAGTGCAACGATAAATCCAGCACCAATAGATGGTTTTAATTCTCTAATTGTGATTGTAAAGTTAGTTGGACGTGCAAGTAATTTTGGATTATCAGATAAAGAGTATTGAGTTTTTGCGATACAAATTGGTAAGTTATCCCACCCATTTCTCTTAATTGCTGCCATTTGGTTTTTAGCAGTAGTCGTAAATTCAACACCGTCTGCCCCGTAAATTTCTTTGCAAATAGCTGCAATCTTATCTTTAATAGGAAGTGCTGCATCATAAATTGGAGCAAAGCGTTCTGCACCATCATGTAATTCAATTTCTTCAACTACTTTACGAGCAAGTTCAACACCACCTTCTCCACCTTTTGCGAATACTTCAGATAATGCTACTGGATGATTATGTTCTTTTGCCCAATTAGCAAGTGCTTCAATTTCTGCATCTGTATCAGTTCCAAATTTGTTAATTGCAACAACATATGGAAGATTGTATTTACCAATATTTTCAATATGTTTTTCAAGGTTAGTAATACCTTTTAATAAAGCTTCTACGTTTTCAATCGCTAAATCTTTCTTTTCTACACCACCATGCATCTTAAGTGCTCTAATTGTTGCAACAATAACAACGCATGAAGGATGTAAATCAGCCATACGACATTTAATATCTAAGAATTTTTCAGCGCCTAAATCTGCACCAAATCCTGCCTCTGTTACAACATAATCACCCATTTTAAGAGCTGTTTTAGTAGCAATTACAGAGTTACAACCATGTGCAATATTTGCAAATGGTCCACCATGAATTAGTGTTGGTGTATGTTCAAGTGTTTGAACAAGGTTTGGCATAAGTGCATCTTTCATAATTAAAGTTACAGCACCTGTTGCTTTAATATCTTCAACAGTTACAGGTTTCTTATCATATGTATATGCAATAACCATTCTTGCGATACGTTTTTTAAAGTCTTCTAAACTAGTTGCAAGACAAAGTACTGCCATAACTTCTGATGCAACAGTGATATCAAAATGATCTTCTCTAGGCACACCATTTGTCGGACCACCAAGACCTACAATTACATTTCTTAAAGCACGATCATTCATATCTAGACATCTATGTAAAATAATTCTAGTTGGATCAATTCCAAGTTCATTTCCTTGTTGAATATGGTTATCAAGCATAGCTGCAATAGCATTTGTAGCAGTTGTAATAGCATGTAAATCACCAGTAAAGTGTAGATTAATATCTTCCATAGGAATAACTTGTGCGTATCCTCCACCAGCAGCACCACCTTTAACACCTAAAACAGGACCAAAACTTGGTTCACGAAGTGCAACTACTGTATTTTTACCAATTTTATTCATTGCATCAGCTAGTCCAATTGTAGTTGTCGATTTACCTTCACCAGCAGGTGTAGGGTTAATTGCAGTTACTAAGATTAATTTAGCATCTTTTTTATCACTATTAAGTTTATCAAGATGAATCTTTGCTTTGTAATTTCCATAAAGTTCTAAATCATCTTCAGTTAGACCAACTTTTGCAGCAATTTCTTTTATTTTTAATATTTTCGCTTGTTGAGCAATCTCTAAATCACTTAACATTATTTCTTCCTCCATTTATTTACTTAATACCGAATAATAAATCGATATATGTTGGCATAGGCCAATATTTTTCATCCACTTTAGATTCAAGTGTATCTACAATATTTCTTAGCTCATTCATTGTAGTACACACTTCATCTCTCCAGTGATTAGCTCCAAGAAGACAATCATTTTTAAGTAGTTGTGCTTCTTTTATTTTTTGTTCTAATTTATCCATTACATCTTTCATTTGTTTTACTAAATCATTTATTTCTAATACTTCATCTTTTAAGTAGTTTGCATTAAGTTTTACAGAAGATAGTGTTTGATAAGTATTAGCTATTTTATCTAAATAAGAAAGACATGCTGGAAATATTTGGCTTTTTGCCATATGTAAAGCAGTGGATGCTTCAACTTGAATTGTTTTTGAGTAACTATCTAATAAAATTTCATAACGAGAAGATATTTCAGATTCAGTTAAAATTTCAAGTGAAGTAAGTGCTTTAATTTGATTATCATCTTTTAATACTTTGATTGCATCAACAGTATTTTTAAGATTTGAAAGTTTTCTTCTTTCAACTTCTTTTTCCCATTCTTTTGAGTAACCATTTCCTTCAAAAATAACACGTTTATGATTATTAAAGAATTCTTTAATTACATCGTAAACATTTGCACCTTGTTCTAATCTCTTTGACATTTTTTTCATTGTATATGCAAGCATTGCATTAAGCATTGTGTTTGCAATAGCAATTGATTGACTAGAACCAACACCTCTAAACTCAAATTTATTACCTGTAAAAGCAAATGGTGATGTTCTATTTCTATCAGTATTATCTTTTTGAAAATCAGGAATTACTTTAACACCTGTTTTAAATCTAGTTTTTTCAATTTCGTGAAGTTCTTTACCATTAATGATTGCTTCAATTAAATCATTAAGAGCATCTCCTAAAAACATTGAGATTGTTGCAGGAGGAGCTTCATTACCACCAAGTCTATGATCATTTCCTGGTGTTGCAATAGAAAGTCTAAGTAAGTCCGCAAAATCATCTACACCTTTTATCATACAAGCAAGTGTTACTAAGAAAGGTAGATTATTTATTGGATCACTGCCTGGTTTAAATAGGTTAATTCCTGTATTAGTTACAATAGACCAGTTATTATGTTTACCTGATCCATTTACACCTCTAAATGGTTTTTCATGCAGTAAACATCTTAGTCCATGTTTTTTAGCAATATCTTGCATTAATTGCATAAGTAAATGATTATTATCAGTTGTAATATTTACTTTTCTATATATACAAGCTATTTCATGTTGTGCAGGAGCAGCTTCATTATGTTTTGTCTTAGCTGGAATACCATATTTCCAAAGTTCAGAGTCAAGTTCTTTCATGAAGTTAGCAATACGACTGTTTAAATAACCATAATAATGCCCTTCTAATTCTTGACCTTTTGGAGGATTAGCTCCATATAAAGTTCTTCCAGTAAGTTTTAAATCAAGACGTTTTTCAAAGTATTCTTCATCTACTAAAAAATATTCTTGTTCAGCACCAGCATAACTAGTTACACTTGTTACATCTTTTAAACCAATTAAATTAAGTAGTTTAACTGCTTCTTTATTAAGTGCATCACATGATTTAAGAAGTGGTGTTTTATTATCTAGTGCTTCCCCTGTATATGAACAAAATAGTGTTGGTATATACAAAGATCCATCTTTTACAAATGCAAGTGACGTACAATCCCATGCAGTATATCCACGTGCTTCAAATGTTGCACGAAGACCACCTGATGGGAAACTTGATGCATCAGTTTCACCTTTTCTTAAAAGTTTACCACTAAACTTAACAGTCGCTTTATCATCAATAAGTTCTAAGAATGAATCATGTTTTTCTGCAGTAAGACCAGTAAGTGGTGCGAACCAATGTGTAAAATGTGTTGCACCAAGTTCGCTTGCCCATTCAAGCATTGCATCTGCAATAACAGCAGCACATTCTTTAGATAGTGTAGCTCCTGTTTCAAGTGATGATTTAAATTCTTCATATGTTTCTTTTGGTAAGCGTTCTTTCATTACGTCATCATTAAATGTATAACAACCGTAATTTGAAAGTAATTTATTTGTGTCCATAGTAACACTCCTTATGAACTTGTTTTATCCTTTAATACTACGTCGTGTGCTCCACCTTCAATAATACTAGTTGAAGAAACAAGTGTTAATTTTGCTTTTTGTTGTAGTTCTGGGATTGTTAGTGCTCCACAGTTACACATAGTTGATTTTACTTTTGCAAGCGATACTGCGACATTATCTTTTAATGGTCCAGCATATGGAACATAAGAGTCAACACCTTCTTCAAATGATAACTTCTTGTCGCCACCTAAGTCATAACGTTGCCAGTTACGAGCACGAGCTGAGCCTTCGCCCCAGTATTCTTTCATATATTGTCCGTTGATTTTTACCTTTGTTGTTGGTGATTCATCAAATCTTGAGAAGTATCTACCTAACATTACAAAGTCAGATCCCATTGCAAGGGCTAATGTAATATGATAATCGTGTACAATACCACCATCTGAACAAATTGGTACATATACGCCAGTTTCTTTAAAGTATTCATCACGTGCTTTTGCAACTTCAATTGTAGCTGTTGCTTGACCACGTCCAATACCTTTAGTTTCACGAGTAATACAAATAGATCCACCACCGATACCAACTTTAATAAAGTCAGCACCACAATCAGCTAAGAATCTAAATCCATCAGCATCAACAACATTACCCGCACCAACCATTACTTTGTCACCATAATGTTCTCTAATCCATTCAATAGTTAGTTTTTGCCATTCACTAAATCCTTCACTTGAATCAATACAAAGAACATCTACACCAGCATTAATTAGTGCTGGAACTCTTTCTTTATAGTCTCTTGTATTAATACCGGCACCAACTACTAAACGTTTTTCTTTGTCTAATAATTCATTTGGATTATTTTTATTAGATTCATAGTCTTTTCTAAATACAAATGAATCAAGACAACCATTTTCATCAACGATTGGAAGTGAGTTTAATTTGTTATCCCAAATAATATCATTTGCTTCTTTTAAAGTTACACCAAGTTTTGCAGTAACTAACTTTTCAAGTGGTGTCATAAATTCTTTAACTTTTAATTCCGGTGCCATTCTTGATACACGGTAATCTCTACCAGTAACAATACCAAGAAGTTTACCATGAGCAGTACCATCATGTGTGATTGCTACAGTTGAATGTCCATTTTGTTCTTTTAATGCAATTACATCAGCTAAAGTAGCTTCTGGTGTAAGATTTGATGCTGAAGTAACAAAACCAGCTTTATAATCTTTTACACGTTTTACCATTGCAGCTTGATCTTCAATTGTTTGAGAACCATAAATAAATGAAATACCGCCTTCTTTAGCAAGTGAAATAGCAAGTGTATCGTTTGATACTGATTGCATAATTGCAGATACTAGTGGGATGTTAAGAGAAATTCTAGGCTCTTCGCCTTTTTTAAACTTAACAAGTGGTGTTTTTAAACTAACATTTTTAGGTTGGCATTCTGAACTAGAATAACCAGGTACTAATAAATATTCACTAAATGTTCGTGAAGGTTCTTTAAAATAAAAAGCCATACTTTCCTCCTTATTCTTTACCATTGAAACAATATGTACAAAGTTTACATGGTTCAAGTCCAATTGACTCTATTAAGTCATCAATTCTATGATATTGTAACGTATCAAAATTCATACGTTTACATATTTCATCCACCATCAATTTATATTTTGGACTATCTGGATCGATATATTCTTTTGCAAGTTCATCAGATACTACTTCTACTTGTTCTAAATCTGCAATAACTTTTCTAGTCATTAAATCCATTACTGAAGTTGAACGAGAGAAATTTAAGTACTTACATGAAAACATAATTGGTGGACAAGCAGGACGAACATGCACTTCTTTTACTCCTGCATCATATAAATATTCTACTGTTTCTCTTAATTGTGTTCCTCTTACAATTGAGTCATCAATTAAGATTAATTTTTTATCTTTAACAAGTTCTGGTATTGCAATAAGTTTCATTCTTGCGATAAGATTTCTTTGAGTTTGACTACTTGGTGTAAACGATCTTGGCCAAGTTGGAGTATATTTAATAAACGGTCTAATATACGGAATATGAGCAGTATTAGAATATCCAATTGCATGTGGAACACCAGAATCAGGTACCCCTGCTACACCATCTGCTTCTATATTATCTCGTTTTCTTAATAGTTCTCCACATTTATATCTCATTACTTCAACATTACGCCCTTCATAAGTAGCTGTTGGATAACCATAATAAGTCCATAAGAATGAACACATTTTCATACACTTATTAGGTTCACTTAAAACTGTAAGTTCTTTGTTTGTAATTGAGACAATTTCACCAGGTCCTAAGTCTTTTACATAACTAAACCCTAAATTTTGATATGCGCTACTTTCAAATGTAACACAATATCCACTTTTTGATTTTCCTACAATAATAGGAGTTCTACCATATTTATCACGGGAGGCATATATACGGTCTGGAAATAAAAGTAGTATACTCATTGAGCCATCTATTTTTTCCTGAGCGTATTTTAATCCTTCAACAATTGTAGACTTTTGATTAATAAGTGCAGCAACCATTTCTGTTGGATTGATTAACCCTTTATTCATTTCAATAAACTGCACTCTACCATTTTTAAAGCATTCCCCACGCAATTCATCTAAGTTATTAATTTTACCAACTGTAGAGATTGCATAAGATCCTAAAATAGAATTAATTAATAATGGTTGTGCTTCATTATCAGATATGCATCCAATACCAATATTACCTTTTAAATTATCTAAGTCTGCATCAAATTTTGTTCTAAAAGGGGAATTTTGAATATTATGAATTACTCTTTGAAATCCCTCTTCGCCATATAATGCCATTCCACCACGTCTAGTACCTAAATGTGAATGATAATCTATACCAAAAAATAGTTTCATTACACAGTCTGATTTAGATGCTATACCGAAAAAACCACCCATTTTTTTCACCTCATGATTTTATTTTTTAAAATAATTTACACCTGATTCAAATAATTTTTGATCCATTTCACCATAGATATTAACAAATCTATTATCGCCTTGACGTTCACTATGTCCCATCTTACCGATAACACGACCATCTAGTGAAACAATACCTTCAATAGCCATCATTGATCCATTTGGATTAAATGGTGATTCCATTGTTAGATTATTATTATCATCAACGTATTGTGTAAATACTTGACCATTTTTAAACAATTCTTCTAATACTTCTTTTGGTGCTACAAAGCGACCTTCACCATGACTCACTGGAATTGTATGAATATCTCCTACATTAACACCAGCTAACCAAGGTGATTTAACAGATGAAATTCTAGTATTAACCATTTGAGATACATGTCTATGAATTGTATTAAATGTAAGAGTTGGATCCATATCTTTCATATCAGAAATCTTACCATATGGTAATAAACCTAGTTTAATTAAAGCTTGGAATCCATTACAAATACCAATCATTAGACCATCTCTATTTTCTAGTAAATCTGTTATTGCATCTTTAATTTTTTTATTTCTTAAAAATGTTGCGATAAATTTACCTGATCCTTCTGGTTCATCACCAGCACTAAATCCACCAGGTAACATCATAATTTGTGCTTTCTTAATTGCAGATACTAAATCATTTACAGAATTTTTAATATCTTGTTCAGTCTTATTTCTAATCACAACAAGTTCTACTTTAGCCCCTGCTTTTTCAAAAGCACGTTTAGAATCATATTCACAGTTTGTACCCGGGAATACTGGAATCACAACATTGACTGTATCATATAATACTTTTGCTTTTAATGCAGGTCTATCACTATAATTACCTACAATAATATCATTTGTAGGAGCCTCACAAGTTTCTGGATATACATCATTTAATACACCTTTATATATATCATAAGCATCATCTAATGCTACTACTTCAGAATTATATGTAACATTACAAGAATCATTAGTTTCACCAATTACGCGTACATTTAAATCACTTAAATCTATTTCTTTATCAACCTCTAAAATAAGATTTCCATAGTTTTTAGCTGAAAAAGTAGTTAAATCTAAATCACTATTTAAACATACACCAATGTTGTTTCCAAATGCCATTTTATAAACAGCTTCTAACGCACCACCATCTTTAACAGTGTAAGCACTATAAACTAATTTTTCTTTAATTAACTTTGTTACAACATCATAAGTATTAATTAATTTATCAAAATCATAAACATGATACTTATCTTTATCTAAACATACTTCTACTAATAAATGATTACTTCCTTTTAACTCAGGAGTTAAAACATCTTCAACATCAGCGTATGTGATTGCAAAAGAAACAAGTGTTGGTGGAACATCTAAATCTTCAAATGATCCACTCATTGAGTCTTTTCCTCCAATAGATGCAAGCTTTAATGCTTTTTGAACCTTATGAGCACCAAGAAGCGCTGCAAATGGTTTACCCCATTTATTAGGATTATTTAGTAACTTTTCAAAATATTCTTGGAAAGAAAATCTAATCTTATGATAATCTCCACCCATTGCGATGATTTTAGCAACACTTTCAACAACAGCATATATTGCACCATGATATGGTGACCATGATGAAATTACAGGGTTAAAACCGTAACTCATAATAGATGCAGTTGTATTATCATATCCTAGTGTTGGAATTAATGCTGCCATACCTTCAGTTTCTGTTCTAAGTGTTTTACCACCATAAGGAGATAGTACAGTACCATTACCAATTGATGAGTCAAACATTTCAACAAGGCCTTTTTGACTACATACAGAAAGACGTGATAATACTTCTTTTGATGTTTCAACAAAATTTTCTTCAACTTTATTTTCAAATGGAGCTTTATCAAAATCAGGAAGTTCTACGAATACATTTTGATAACGACTCGCACCATTTTTATCTAGGAAACTTCTATCAATATCAACAATTGTTTGACCAAGATAGTGCATTACAAGTCTATTATTACCTGTAACTGTAGCAACTTTAACAACTTCTAAATTTTCTTTATAACATTCATTTTTAATAAATTCTTCATCTAATTCTTCAATTACAATAGCCATTCTTTCTTGAGATTCGCTTATCGCAAGTTCAGTTCCATTAAGACCATCATATTTCTTTAAGACATTATCAAGTTCGATTTCTAAACCAGGTGCAAGTTCACCAACTGCAACACATACACCACCAGCACCAAAGTCATTACAACGAATAATTTTTTCTGAAACTTTAGCGTTTCTAAATAATCTTTGAATTTTTCTTTCTTCAATTGGATTCCCTTTTTGTACTTCTGCACCTGCAGTAGCAGTAGTTTTAACCTCATGTGATTTTGATGAGCCTGTTGCTCCACCAATACCATCACGACCAGTTCTACCACCAATTAAAAGTACAATATGTCCTGGAAGTGGTTCAAGTCTTTTTACTTGTGCTTTTGGAGCAGCTGCAACAACAGCACCAATTTCCATTCTCTTAGCAGCATATCCAGGATGATATAATTCATGTACATAACCAGTTGTAAGACCGATTTGATTACCATAACTAGAGAAACCATGTGCAGATTCTTTACAAATCTTTCTTTGAGGAAGTTTACCTTTAATTGTATCTTCAAGTGAAGCTCTTGGGTCACTAGCACCTGTGATACGCATTGATTGATAAACATATGCACGACCAGAAAGTGGATCACGAATAGCACCACCAAGACAAGTAGCAGCACCGCCAAATGGTTCAATTTCAGTAGGATGGTTATGAGTTTCATTTTTAAACATTAACAACCAATCTTCTTCACCATGTGCAGTTTTTACTTTAATTTCAATTGAACAAGCATTAATTTCATCGCTTACTTCAAGGTCATTTAAATATCCTTGTTTTCTTAATTCTTTCATTGAAATTGTAGCAAGATCCATTAAAGTCATTGGACGTTTAGTTTCAATACCATATACTGCATGGCGAGATGCAATATAGCTATCAACTTCGCTTCTTAAGATTTCTTTAAACTGTCCATCTTCAATTTCTAAATCAGTAATAATTGTCGAAAATGTAGTATGACGACAATGATCTGACCAGTAAGTATCAAGAACTTTTAATTCAGTTAAAGTAGGATCACGATGCTCTTCATTTTTAAAGTAATCTTGAGTAACTTTTAAATCATCATAGTTCATTGCCATTGAATTATCACTTAAATATTTGATTAATTCTTCTTTATTAAAATTAATAAATCCTTCAACAACAGGAACTTTATCAATTTCTACTTTAGCACTTGTTAAACATTCAGGCTTTTCAAGGCTTGCAAGACGCTGATCAACTGGGTTAATTAAATATTTTTTAACCTTTTCTACATCTTTACTAGATAAATCACCAACAAGTTCGATAATTTTAGCACATTTTACAATGACACTTTTTTCACCAGTTAAAAGTTGGAAACATTGTTCACAAGCATCTGCACGTTGGTCATATTGACCAGGAAGATATTCAATTCCAAAAACAAGTTCCATATTACTAAACTCATAGTTTTCAATGAAAACATTATCTACCATCGGTTCACTTAAGATAATAGAGATACCTTCGTTTAAATATGATTCATTAACTCCTTCAACATCATATCTATTAATAACTTTTACATTTTCTAGATTTGAAAGTTTTAATTGAGTTTGTAAATTATGAAGTAATTCTTTAGCCTCTACCGCATATTCAATTCTTTTTTCAACATAAATGCGATGTACGTTATTCATAGTTCCTCCTATCTTAAGCCAATATCTTTACGGCAATATTTGCCATCAAAATCTATTTTATCTATTGCGTTATAAATTTTATTTCTAACTTCTTCTAAACTATTACCTGTAGTACAAACATTTAAAACACGTCCACCATTAGTAACAATTTTAGAATCTACTTCTTTAGTCCCTGCATGGAATACAATAATATCATCAGAAACATCATCAAGACCTGTAATAACTAATCCTTTAGGATAACTTCCAGGGTATCCTTTACTTGCAAGAACTACACATCCTGCAACTTCATCACTCCAAGAGATATTAATATCTTTTAAAGATTTAGTTGCAGTAGCATACATTATGTCATATATATCACTTTTTAGTCTTAGCATAATTACTTGTGTTTCAGGATCACCAAAACGAACATTAAATTCTAAGACTTTTGCATGGCCATTTTCAATCATTAAACCGATAAAGATTACACCTCTAAAATCTAGGTTATCTTCTTTTAACCCTTTCATAAATGGATCAAGTATTTCATTTTTTAATACATCATCCATATTACTTGGCATAAATGGATTAGGACTAATAGTACCCATACCACCAGTATTAGGACCTAAATTCCCATCAAATATTTGTTTGTGATCTTTTGCGGTAACCATTGGAATAATTGTTTCAGAGTCTGTAAAACAAAGTAAAGAACATTCAAAACCTGTTAAGAATTCTTCAAGCACTACAGTTTTTCCAGCACCAGATAGTGCTCTATCAATTAAGAATTCTTTTAGTGTTTTAAGTGCTACATCTTCATCTTCACAAATTACTACACCTTTACCAGCAGCAAGTCCATCTGCTTTAATAACTACAGGATAAGAAAACTCTTTTAAAGTCTTTACAGCATCTTCATAGTTATCAACATTTGCATAAGCTGCTGTTGGAATATTATGACGTTTCATAAAATCTTTTGAAAAAACTTTTGACCCTTCTAGAGTTGCAGCCTCTTTACAAGGCCCAAATACTTTATGGCCATTTGCTTCAAGTAAGTCAGCAAGTCCCATACAAAGAGGAACTTCTGGACCAACAACTGTTAAGTCAATATTATGCTCTTCAACAAATTTTAATATATATTCTAAATCTTCTACACTTGCGTTATGACAAGTGCCTAACTTTGCAATACCAGGGTTTCCTGGAATTGCATGAATTTCAGTTACTTTACTACTTTTTGATAATGCGTAGCAAATCGCATGTTCACGACCACCACTACCAATAATTAGTACTTTCATATATATAACCTCTTAGTGTCTAAAATGACGATAACCACTAAATACCATAGGGATATTAAGTTCATTACATAGATCAATTGAATCTTGGTCTTTAATACTTCCACCAGGTTGAATAATAGCAGCAACACCAGCATTAGCAGCAACTTGCACACAGTCATTAAATGGGAAGAATGCATCACTTGCAAGAACGCTTCCTTTAAAGTCTTTATCTGGATTGTTATGAATAGCATTTTCAAGTGCCCATACACGTGAAGTTTGTCCTCCACCAATTGCAAGAGTAACACCATTTTTAACAATACAAATTGCATTAGACTTAACGTATTTAACTACTTTCATACCAAATTCCATATCAGAGATTTGTTCTTTAGTAGGAACTGCATTAGTAACTACTTTCATTTCATCAATCATCTTAGAATTAATTTGTTGAACAAGTACTTTACCTTCTAAATATTTAATATCATATTTAGCTTCTTTGGCATCAAGATTATTAAGTTTAAGAACACGTAAGTTCTTTTTCTTCTTAAGTACTGCAAGTGCTTCTTCATCAAAATCTGGAGCAGCAACAATTTCTAAGAAAATCTTAGTCATCTCAAGAGCAGTTTCTTTATCTACTTTATAGTTTACTGCAACAATACCACCAAAGATTGATTGTGGATCAGCAAGATATGCTTTCATATATGATTCATAGCCAGTAGCACCAACTGCAACACCACATGGAGTTGAGTGTTTAATAGCAGCAGTAACTGTAACACCTGCAAATTCTCTTACTAAAGCAACAGCACCGTATAAATCATTCAAATTATTAAATGAGATTTCTTTACCATTTAATTGAACGTAATCAAGAAGTGATTTTTCAATAAATGAATCTTGATATGTATTTGCAAGTTGTTGAGAGTTTTCTCCATAACGTAAGTGTTCTACTTTCTTTAAAGAAATATTAAGTGTATCAGGGAATTCATCTCCTACTACACCTGCAAAATAACGAGAAATAATAGAATCGTAAGCAGCTGTAGCTGAGAATGCTTTATAAGCTAAATTAAGTCTAAAGTTATAGTCATCAGTACCATTTTCAATAGCTTCAAGCACACTATTATAATCACTAGGATTTGTAACGATTAAAACATCTTTAAAGTTTTTAGCAGCACTTCTAATCATTGAAGGACCACCAATATCAATATTTTCAATCATTTCTGGCATTGGTTTACCAGCACGTAGTGCTTTTTCAAATTCATATAAGTTTACACATACTAAATCAATTGGATGAATTCCGTATTCTTCAATTGTTTTTACATGACTTTCTAAATCTCTTCTATAAAGAAGTCCTCCATGAACCATTGGATGAAGAGTCTTAACTCTACCGTCTAACATTTCTGGAAATTTAGTTACTTCATCAATAGCGATTGCTTTAACACCACTAGACGCTAATTTATTTAAAGTACCACCTGTTGATACAATTTCAAAACCTAATTTTTCTAATCCTTGACAAAATTCAACGATACCTTCTTTATTAGTAACGCTTACTAATGCTCTTTTCATATTATTTCTACCCTTTCATTTACTACTTTTAGTTTATTATCGCAGTATAACCCAACTGCTTCTTTTAAAATTTTATGTTCTATATTAATTAATATTTTTTCTTGAATTTCTTCTGGTGTTGCACAATCAGATATATCTATACTTCTTTGTAAGATAATTGGCCCACCATCTACAACAGCTGAAACAAAATGAACTGTTGCGCCACTTACTTTACATCCACGTTTAAAACATGCTTCATGAACATGTATCCCGTAATATCCCTCTCCACAAAATGAAGGAATAAGTGATGGATGAATATTTATTATTTTATTTTCATATTTACTAATTAACTTTTCTGATACAATTGCTAAGTACCCAGCAAGAACGATTAAATCAATTTGTTCTTCTTCAAGCCTTTTAATAATTATATCTTCATCTTTAATCCATTCTGCTTTAATACCTGCAAGACGAGCTCTTTCTAAGCCATATGCTTTTTTACGATTTGATATAACCAATTTAATACTTCCATTAATTTCATTGTTAGCACATGCATCAATTAATGATTGTAAATTAGTTCCACCACCTGAAACAAATACTGCTATATTTACCATTTTAAATCCACTTCACCAGAATTTGTTACTTTACCAATAACATAAGCAGGTTCATTAATTTCTTTTAATAAATTCATTACACTTTCTACATCTTTTTCTTCAACTGCTAAGATAAAACCAATACCCATATTAAATACATTATACATTTCTTTATCAGGGATATTACCAGTTTCCTTAATTAAATCAAAGATTTTAGGTCTTGGGAATGAATTAACATTAATTTCAACACCTTGACCATCTTTTAACATACGAGGAACATTTTCATAGAAACCGCCCCCAGTAATATGACACATACCATTAATATTAGCACCACTATTAAGTAAATATTTAATAGTTTTTACATAAATCTTAGTTGGAGTAAGTAATTCTTCACCAAGTGTTTTATTAAATTCAGGATAGAATTTATGAACATCAAGTTTAGCATCTTTTAACAATACTTTTCTTACTAATGAATAACCATTTGAATGACAACCAGTTGAAGGTAGACCAATTAGTACATTACCAACACTTATCTTCTGTCCGTCTAATAATTTAGATTTTTCAACTGCGCCTACACAGAAACCTGCAATATCATAATGATTAACATCATACATATCTGGCATTTCAGCAGTTTCACCACCGATTAATGCACATTCACTAAGTACACATCCATCTGCAACACCTTTTACAAGTTGTTCAATCTTTTTAGGGAAATTCTTTCCTACAGCTAAATAATCAAGGAAGAATATTGGCATTGCACCTTGAACTAATACATCATTAACACACATTGCAACAGCATCTATACCAATTGTATCGTGTTTATCAACTTCAAATGCAATCATAAGTTTTGTACCAACACCATCAGTTCCTGATACTAATACAGGTTCTTTCATGTTAAGTAAACTTAAATCAAACATTCCACCAAATGCACCAATTGAATCAACTGCACCAAGTACTTTAGTTCTTGCAACATGAGATTTAATAAGTCTAACTGACTCATAACCTGCTTCTAAATCTACACCAGCTTCACGATATTTATTACTCATTTTTTATTCCTCCATTTTAATATTTATTGCTAACTTCTTCATTAGCAAGTAGATTTTCATTTGTCATTTTATTTCTTAATTCAAGTAATTTTTCTTTTAATTCTACGTTTTTAACTGCAATTATTTGTAATGCTAAGTAAGCAGCATTTTTACTTCCATTAACTGCAACTGTTGCAACAGGAATACCAGTAGGCATTTGAACTATAGATAATAATGCATCCATACCATCAAATACACTACCACTAATTGGAACACCAATTACAGGAAGTACAGTTTGTGCTGCAACAACACCTGGAAGTGCAGCAGCCATCCCTGCAGCAGCAATTATTACTTCAGTACCATTATTATTACATTCATTTACAAATTCAGCTAATTCATTGTGAGCACGATGTGCAGATAAACATCTTACATCAGTTTTTACTCCATACTCTTTTAAAATTAAAATAGCGGGTTCAACTTTAGCTAAATCACTTTTAGAACCCATCACTACTGCAACTCTCATTTCTTTCCTCCAAATTTTATATATATTATTCCGTCATAAAAACGTAAAAAGGGCATACTTCTAACGTAAGAAATATGCCCAGACGGTCGACACTCATTATGTTATACTCCCATATGGTATACTCCACAATCCGTCAGTTGTATAACTATCATTATTATACTATAAATACAAAATAATTGCAAGTTTTATAAATCTTATTTTTTTTTGTGATACAATAATGAAGTAAATTTAAAAAACTAAAAGGGAGCAAAACAATGAATAAGATTTACGAAGGCAAAACTAAAGACGTTTATAGTTTAGAAAATGGTAACGTTCTATTAAAATTTAAAGATGATTGTACAGGTAAAGATGGTGTGTTTGACCCAGGTGAAAATACTGTTGGTTTAACAATTGATGGTATTGGAAAAGAAAACTTAAAAGTATCAATTTATTATTTTGAACTATTAAAACAAGCTGGTATCAAAACTCACTATGTAAACGCAAATATTGAAGATGCAACAATGGAAGTGTTACCTGGTAAAGTATTTGGACATGGTCTAGAAGTTATTTGTAGACTTGTTGCAACAGGTAGTTTTATTCGTCGTTATGGTGAATATATCAAAGATGGAACTCACCTTGAAGGTGGTTACGTTGAATGCACTTTCAAAAATGATGAAAAAGGAGATCCACTAGTAACTAAAGAAGGACTTGTTGCACTTGGTGTAATGAGCGGTGAACTATTTGATTCGATGAAAGAACAAACATTAAATATCACAAATATAATAGCTAGTGACTTAAAGAAAATTGGTCTTGATCTTTGGGATATCAAATTTGAATTTGGTTACAACAATGGTGAAGTAATTCTTATTGATGAAATCGCATCAGGCAATATGCGTGTTTATAAAGATGGTAAGATTGTAGATCCAATTACTTTAACTAAACTAATTTTAAATAGATAATTTATATATATTAAAACATAAACTGCTGTATATCAAAATACAGCAGTTTTTTATATCGCAACTACTTCAGCCTTTACCCATTCATCATATTTTTGTTGTAGTAATAAAAAGTCACAACAAGAATAATTTAAAACATGGTTTTTATTACAACCTATTTTATAAATATTTTGTGCTTTTTGAAGTATTATTTTTTCATTTTTTTGACAAAATTTTAATTCTATCTTTAATAAATATGCATACGCTTGATCTGTTTTTCGTATATTTGCCAGATTCTTAATAGTTACTAAATTAGATGGTACAGGAAACATAAAACAAAATTTAAGTGAAGCTATTGCTCTTCCATTTGTATCTTCAATAAGCATACTAGTTTGTTTTCTACTAATATCAGATGATATTGGAACAAAATAATCATACTTATCTATTTTCAAAACAATACCACACACAAATTTATTATTAGTATTATATTTAATTTGTGGGACTCTAGTATCAAATTTTCTCAAAAAATTTGCATAAGAAATATCTACATCATAAAAATTTAACATTGGTACCTCCATATTGATTATAATAATATTTTATAAAAAACAAAAAAAGTCCTACTCATACCTTAGTTTTATTAACAAACTAGAGTATGAATAAGACTGTGAGTGTTTGTTTATTTATAAATAAATTATATCAAATTTTTTAAAAAAAGTAAAGAGAAAAAATAAACATTAAAAATATTAAAATTATAAAATAGACAAAAAAGGTGACATATGTCACCTCTTGAATTAAAGACCACGCTTTCGGTGGTGGGACACCTTGAATTAAGACCACGCTTTCGGTGGTGGGACACCTTGAATTAAGACCACACTTTCGGTGGTGGGATACCTTGAATTAAGAATTCTAATATTAAGAATTCTTACATCTATATTATAACTAAAAATATTCTAAAAGTCAATAGTTTTATTAAATATTTTATTAAAGAATTCTATAATATTTTAGTTACACTATTAGTATATGATAAGATTCTAAAATAATACACCGCTAAAAATTTTTTAATTTTTTAAACTATTTAAAGGTGATGGAACTTGACCTCCACGATCAATAAAGATATCAGGTTTAACTTTAGAAATACTCATAATTGGTGCATAGCCAAGTAGTCCTCCGAAGTTAAGAACATCAGTATCTTTTTTACCTATTGCGGGAATGACTCTGACAGCAGTAGTTTTAGAGTTTATCATACCAATTGCAGCTTCATCTGCGATAAGTGCAGAAAGTACTTTTGCGGATGTATCACCTGGTACTACAATCATATCAAGGCCTACACTACATACAGCAGTCATTGCTTCTAGTTTTTCTAGTTTTAATGCACCATTTTTTGCAGCAGCAATCATACCAGCATCTTCACTTACAGGAATAAATGCACCACTTAGCCCTCCTACTCTACTTGATGCCATTACCCCACCTTTTTTAACAGCATCATTTAGTATAGCAAGACAAGCAGTTGTTCCACAACCACCACACTCTTCTAGTCCCATTTCTTCTAAGATATGAGCAACAGAATCACCTACTGCTGGTGTTGGTGCAAGCGATAAGTCAACAATACCAAATGGAACATTTAGCATTTTTGATGCTTCTACACCAACTAGTTGTCCCATACGAGTTACTTTAAATGCAGTCTTTTTGATCATTTCTGCAACTTCTGCAATACTTGCATTTTTTGGAAGCCTGCTAATTGCACTTCTAACAACACCAGGACCAGATACTCCTACATTAATTACACAATCAGCTTCTCCAACACCATGGAATGCTCCTGCCATAAATGGATTGTCTTCAACAGCATTACAGAATACTACAAGTTTTGCAGCACCTGAACAATTATCATCTTTAGTAAGTGTTGCGGCTTCTATTATTTTTTCTCCCATTAATTTAACTGCATCTAAATTAATACCTGCACGAGTAGAACCAATATTTACACTTGAACAAAGTTTTGATGTAACAGATAGTGCAAGAGGAATAGAATTTATTAGTTCCATATCTCCAGGTGCAAAACCTTTTTGTACTAATGCACTAAATCCTCCAATAAAATCTATACCAATATCATTTGCAACTTTATCAAGTGTTTTAGCATAAAGAACTGGATCTCCACCACTTACTCCAACTAACATCGAAATAGGTGTAACAGAAACTCTTTTATTTACAATTGGAATACCATATTTTTTTGAAATATCATTTCCAACTTTTACTAAATCTTTAGCACATCTATATATTTTATTATAAACTTTTTCACATGATTTATATATATCTGTATCCATACAATCAATTAAAGATATTCCCATTGTAATTGTTCTTACATCTAGGTTTTGTTCTTTAATCATTTGAATAGTTTCTAATATTTCTCTTTTATTGTACATAGTAACACCTTTTAAATCTTATGCATCATATTAAAGATTTCTTCATGCATTACATGAATTTCTAAATTCTTTTCTTTTCCAAGATTTACAAGTACATCAACAAAATCATTAAATTCAATTGATAAATTATCAATGTTTATAAACATAAACATCGCAAAGTATTCATTAATAACAGTTTGTGATACATCAATAACATTAGCATTATATTCTGCACATTTAACAGAAACACTTGCTAAAATCCCTACAGTATCTTTCCCAACAACAGATAAAATTGCATTCATAGTATTCTAGTCCTCTCTTGTTTTTTACTATATTATACACTTTATAATTTATTTTTGTCTATTAGTTTGGTTATTTTATATTTTTTTGTTTAACGAAAATTTCATATTAAAAGAGGGTGTTAGTATAACACCCTCTTAATTTTGAAATATTAAACTTAATCTATTTAGCTACATAATATAAGTCATTAGTAAGTGTAACGCTTGTTGTTGTTGTAACACTAACTGTTGTACTTGGATAAGCAGTATTGTTATATGCTAGTACTCTATAGTTTTGACTTGACTTAGTAACTTTAAGTACTGCAACTACATTTTCATTAGAAGTAACTGTTAAATATGAACCAATACTAGGTGCTCCTGGGGTTGTAGCAGATACTGTATTACCAGTTCCAGCAGTAGGTTTTGCATTCATTCCTGAACATCCAACCGCAAGAAGTAATCCACCAGTAAATGAGAATGTACAGTTTCTATCACCATAGTCAATTACTCCATTACCACCATTAGTAGGACCAAGTGCTAAAACGACACCTGCAGTCATATATATATTACCATTAGAGTCAATTCCATCTCCACCTGCATCTAGGTAAACAATACTACCATGAAAGTATAATGTAGTCTTCGCATTAATGCCATCATCAGATGATTTAATTTGAACTGTTCCACCTTTAAAGTATATATAATTTCCTTCTAATCCTTCATATGAATTTGAAATAATAACACTACCACCATCTACAGTTAATGTACCATCAGCATGAAGTCCATCATCATCAGAATATACTGTTACATTACCACCACTTATTGTAAGGCTTGCAACTCCATAATTTCCAGTTCCAAGTAATACATCACTATTTGTATGAATACCATCATCATGACTCTTAATATTAATAGTTCCGCCATTAATTAAAATAGAATTATCTGCTTTAATACCTTTACAAGAATATTCTGCTTTATTGGAGTTTCCATCTTGAGGTCCTCCCATTCCACCACCAGGGCCACCCATACCACCAGTTGGAGAATTATAGTTTTCCCAAGAACCAGATAGTTTTGAACTTGCTGCACTATTTACATAATATGTATCATAGCTTGCAGGGATTGTCATTTGATCTGTTGCGTAGGCGTAACTTGTACTTTGACCCTGTGTTTGTGTAGAGTTATACGCAAAGAATTTTACATAACTTGATCCACTTGGAACATCAAATTTATAATATTTTTTACCATTTGCTGAAACATATGTTCCGTTTACAAATGTAGTTTTATTATCTTCTGATATAAACATTGCAGAGTATTTTGAAATACTAGATAAACCACTTGCACGAGAAGAGACTCTTAAATATAATGTTGAAGTTGAATTAACAGTTACATCACCTGAATATGTTGAATACTTTTCAGTATATATATTAATTGTTCCACCTTCAATGATACAATCATATGCTGCATCAATTCCATCACAAGCTGCATATAAGTCAAGTGTTCCATCAATTATTGTAATAATACCACGTTGATTACCTTTACTAGAAATATCTGAGTTTTCTGTTTTTAAAGCATCACCACTTGATGAAATTGCTTTAATAGTACCTGATTCAATTGTAAGAGAATCATTCCCTTTAAGTGCATTATTAGGAGCATTAACTTCTAATGTAAGATTTTTAATGTTTAAATCTTTTGTAGTTGCGATACCATTATTATAAGTTGAAGTAACTTCTAAATAACCTTTACCTTTAATATCTAAGTCTACAAGTGAATAAATAGCACCACCAACTGCATCAGTAGTTGTAGCAGTTCTTTTATCATATATATAATTTAATGTATCAGCTTTTGCTGAAATATCAACTTCATTACCACTTTCTATATATATAGGATTTGTAGTTGTAGATGTTATTTTTACACCACGAAGATTTATTATAGCACTTTCTTCTTCACCAAGAGCTATTAAAATAGAACCTTCATTAATTTCACCTACTAAATCGTACTCACCTGCAAGTGTAATAATAACTTCACTACCATTAACTACAACACCACCATTATTATTAGATATTGCAATAACATCATTACTTAAAACTATTGTTGTTGGAAGAGTTTCATCATAACCCTCGCCTGCTTCTAAAACTTTTTGATATGAATGATCACAATTACTACAAGTATATTCAATATAACCATTTTCACCATTTGTTGGATAAACAGTCTTAGTTACTTTATAATCATGTTCAAGTGCAGGAAGTTTTGTTTGTTCTTTAATAACGTAATCACATTTACTACACTTAACACCATCAGTAAGACCTTCTTCTTCACATTTAGCAGGAGTGCCTGGTACTACTTCTTCAGTATGAGGAAGTTTTTCTAATGATTTAATTTCAAGTTCAGCCTCACACACTGTACAAACTTTATGAGCACTACCAAGTGACGTGCATGTTGCTTCAAGTGTTGTTATCCAATCACTTTCAGTATGTCCATTATCACATAAAGTACCAGATTCATTTTCTAATTCATAAGAATCACCACATAAAACACATTTATATACAAGGACAAGTTCAGTAGATGATTCTTCATCAATTAAATAATTATGTCCAAAAGCAGGAATAACATCAGGTTCAACTAACATAGTATGACACTCGCTACAAGATATACAAAGAGTTAGTCCATCCTCTTCACAAGTAGGAGGTATCCCATAAATTCTTAATTCTGTATGATCTTTATATTGAACTATTGCTGTAGTAATAACTTCATTACATACAGTACACACCTTATGTTTCGATCCAAGTGTTGTACATGTTGAATCATTAACAATAATCCATTCAGAACTTTCTGTATGATCTTTATAAGGTATAGGAGCAGTTGTAATAACTTCTTCGCACTTAGTACATACTTGTTGTTTTTCTCCTACTTCGCTACAAGTTGAATCTTTAACAGTTATCCATTCTAATTCACCATGAATACCATTCTTACATTTATCTTCAAATAGAGGTTTATCTTTACATCCTACTATAAATACTAGTGATAAACATAACACAAAAGTTAATAAAATCTTTTTAATCATTTTTCTACCTCTTACAGCATATTTTCGTTATATGAATCATCAAATAATGAAATTTCTAAATTCCCATTCCTTATTCTAAGTTCATCAATAAATTCTTTTTCTAACTCTATATCTTTTAAAACAACACGATAAGTTAGTTTAAACATACTTCCCATATTAACTGACTTTACTGCAAGTTTTTCACATGAAACAGTATACTTATTAAATACATCTTCAAATACAGTATAATAATTTAACATTTCAGGAACTGTAACTTTAAGAATCATTTCTTTTTTATTTGTTTTAGTAAATAAATTTGTTGTATTTAAAATTAGTAATAATCCACTTCCAATTAATGAAAAGAATAATGCATATTCAAGATTATATGTTTGCCATGAAGCAAGCGTCACACCTGTAACCATTGAAATAAAGATTGCAGTAATCTCTTTACCAGTACCAGGAACTGATCTAAATCTAACAAGTGTAAAAGCACCTGCAACCGCAACTGCAACTCCAATATTATTATTAACTAAAAGTACTATCATACATACCGCAACAGGCAATAATATTAAAGTTGTAACAAAGCTTTTGGTATATCTATTTTTAACTGTATATACAAATGCTTGTAGAAAACCAAGCGCAATAGCAAATACCATACATATAAAAAAATATGTCATATCATTTGTACTGTTTTTTAAATAATCACTAAGCATAATTAATTTCCTCTTTTTCTTTCTCTTTATTCAAAATCTCTTTGTATACATTTCCATATTTAGAAAATGATTGTTTATATATATTATTTTCACCTAAAAAATCAAGTAACCATCTAGGAAGCCCCATAACAGTTTTAACTTCCATCAAAACATTATCACTTGGTAATATTAAATTACCATATGCATCTTTTGTTAGATCAATATCATAATCACGCCACATAATATTTTTATCAAATGTTATTCTAAAATCTAAATCAACTTTTCCAATATAAGCAAGCCGATCATACGATAAAAAGATTGCAGGTTTTAAATCTTTATAATACTCTAGTGCATATGCAATCTCTTTTGTAATCTGCAGTTCATTAGGTAAAACCTTTTTATCTAAAAATAACCTTGCAGCATTATAAGGTAGTACTTCTCTTCGTTTATATACAACTTTTTTATATTTCTTTTTTAATTCAACAAATACATCATCATCCTCATCAACTGTTTTATAAGACCTAACTCTTAGTTTCTCTTTATAATCTGGTTTTTCAATTGATGTTCTTATAAGTAAAAAATTAGGGGTATCATAATAAATATTTCTAATAGTACTTTTAAAGTACTTATCTTCATTCATATATAACCCTAATATTTCTATAAGTCTATTCATTTGTTGTAACGTAATTATATATTTTAATTCATGGCGTTTAAAAACTTTTTTATTCATATTACTAGCCTCTTATACATATATTATATCAAATTTTTTAAACTGAATAATAAAAATAACTAATTTTTTAAAAAAAATGATAATAGAATAAACTATTATCATTTTAAATTTTATAAATCATGTTTTGTTAGAATTTGAGATGGTGTTAATCTCATATATCTAGTTATAGGTATAATACCTACAATTATATTAATTAACATGAGTCCAAACGTTACTAAAACAAAAGTCATAAACGATATTGCAAAATCTACATAAATTATAGGAATTGATGAAATTATATTTGTAACAATATAACAAAGTATTCCACCTATTAATGTTGTCTTTAAATTAATAAATAATATTTCAAACGCATAAATAGAAATTACACTTGATTTTTTGATTCCTAGTGCTCTATAAACTCCAATATCATATATATTACTTACTGCAAATGATTTCATTGAAAATAGTACAATTAAAACTGATATTACAAGAATTGTAAAAGTAATAAGAACTCTAGAAGAAATTATTTTCTTTGCTTCATCATAATATGGTTGTAGTTTTTTATTATATTCTGATGTAGCACTTAACTCTAATTTAACATCTTCATTTTCAGGAGTTGGACCAGTATAACCGAATTCTAAATTAGCTTTTATTTCACCACTTGCAAATAGTTCTTTTCTTTCATTAATAAATTGATCTACTTTTGCAACTTCTTCTTCATTTTCACATACTACATTAAGAATATTATATTCTCTTTTTATAACTGATCTTAAAATATCATAATATGCATCATCAGATACTATCGTTGTATATGGAAAGCCCTCAAAATCTACGCTTTTTACAATTGTAAATTCCATATCATAATCACTATTATATCTAAAATAATCAAGTGTACTTGGAGTAGATTTACTTAAGTTCCATAAACATTCTCTAGAATCAAGTTCAATATTAAGTTTTCTTCCTAAATGTTTTTCAAATTCTGATAAAGAACAAAATGTAATACTAGTTTTATTTAATGAACCCATATAAATATCTATCATTGTCCATTTATTTACATAAACTGAGTTTTGGTTAGTTTCACTAATACCTACAATTGTTACATCACTATTCATATATTCAAAATTTACATTTTGATTTAAGAATGATGCAACATTCATAAAGTTATTTAAAGTAGAACCATTTATCGCATTTTCTAATACCCATTTATCTACAACTATTTCCATCGGATTTTCAGGAAGTCTTCCATATATTAACGAATCATCTTTCAGTGTACTAAGTGGTAAAACACTGAAGTTACTAAGATAGTATTCTTTATTACCAAGTTGTGTAAATGTTGACATTGTATATGACGCTCTAGTATGAAAATTAATAACAGGTTCAATTTCAGGATTCTCAGTTAAAAAATCTTTATAGAATAAATCAAAACCAAATTTACCAGCACGATCATCAATTTGTGCGCTACCTTTATCCATATATATATTATATATTCTAGAATCAGTATTTGTTAATTTTTGTTTATCAACAAAACTTGCAGTAATGATACTTTGAATACAAAGTAAAGTTAAAACAACAACTACAAACAAAGTAATAGATAAAAATGTTGTTTTCTTTTTCATTTTTTTATTATTATTTACCGCAAGACTTATCCTTTCTTTAAAAGAAAGTCCAGGTGTTTTAACAAATTCTAATTTTTCAAGTTCAAAACTACTAACCTCAACCGCTTTTTCTGTGTCAAGTACTTTTTTATAATCATCAATTAGTTTTATTTCATTAGAATTATCTAATACAATAACAGGTTGATTACTTTCTATATATACTTTATTATTTTTATATACAATATTTAAATTAATTTTATCTTTAGAACTTGTATAATAACTAATTTTAACATTATCATTTTCTATATTTTCATAATTTAATTCTTTCAAATAGATATTTTGATCATCCTCAAATTCATATCCATTTTTATTATCTATAGCTTTTGTACCAGTTACTTTTCCATCTTTTAGTTCAATAATAATATCAGAATAGCTATATGCAACACGTTTTTCATGAGATACAAGAATTACTAAAGTAGTTTTGCTAATCTTCTTTAAGATATTCATAATCTCAATTGTATTTTTCTCATCTAAGTTTCCTGTAGGTTCATCTGCTAAAATTAATGATGGAGATTTAATTAATGCACGTGCAATCGCAATACGTTGTTGTTGTCCACCTGATAATTCAGAGACTCTTTTCTTTTTATATTTTAACATCCCAACTGCATTTAAAACATAAGTAATTCTTTCATCAATTTTTTTAGAATCAAGACTATACATATTTAAAACAAGTTCTAAATTCTCATATACTGTTTTTTGTTTAAGTAATAAATAATTTTGGAAAATATATCCTATTTTTTCATTTCTAATTTTATCAATTTTTCTTGCAGAATATTTTTTAATTATATTTCCATCAATTTCAATTTCGCCATTATCAAAACCATCTAATCCACCAAGTACATTTAATAAAGTAGTTTTACCACTTCCACTTTCCCCAAGTAATGTAACTAATCCACTTTGTGGAAATTCTAATGTTGTATCGTTAATTACATGTATTTCATTATACTTTTTACGATAAAAATATTTATTTAAATTAGTTATCTTAATCATATTAGTCCTCACTTATTGATGAAATTTTAACACGTTTTTCCAAGAATTTACTAAATAATCTAGAAATAAATAAAATTAGAACTCCTGTAGAAAGAAGTAAAATCAAATAGTCATAGAATCTCACATATTTATACGCATCTAATAATACTTCATTTTTAGTTAAACCAAATACAAGTAATACTAAAATAATTACAAGGATATATGATATAACTCCATATATGAATATTTCAAATATATTAATCTTTTTACATAGATTATTTGACATCCCATTCATTTTAAATATCAAATAATCATTCTTTCTAAACTTAAGAATTGTAAACAAAAGAATAACACCAACAACATTAATAACCACAAAAGCAACAATAGATATAGCTAAGTTTACATATCTTATGATAACTTTATTTTCATCATATCCTTTTGTACTAGATTCAAAACATGATAACGAGTCATAACCATTATCTAATAAATCTTTCTTAACCTCATTATAATAAGCATAGTCTTCGATAAATACGGCAAATTGTTTTTTCTCTTTTACTAAACTATAAATTACATCAAATAAATCTTCAGAAACACCAAGAGCATTATTATGAATATTATGACAATTTTTTTGATTAAACTTTAATTTTAAATCATAACTATAATATCCAAGACTTAGATTACTATTTGTTCCACTTGAAAACAAATAACTACTAGCATCATTAAATAGTGCTTTACTAAATGAACAATCATATTCACCAATATTTGGATCAAGAACAATTTCATCAAAATGAAGGCGTTGATGCTTATATGCACCACCTGCACCTTTGACTTGATAATTAACAGTAATTCGATATTTATATTGTAATAAATCTATTAATTGACATAATTTTTCAGAAAAATAAGCTTGTTCAGTTGGTTCTTTTAAAATACCAACAATCTTTAATTCATATTTAAACATTACCCCTGCATTCCATTTTCTTTGATCATTAAACATTACAGTTTCAATCGTGTCAAGTAAACCATCATCACTAGCATAAACGACCATTTCATATGGATTTTCAGGAAGTCTTCCATAAGCCAAATCACTATCAGATAAAGAACAAGCACTTCTCATAAAACGAGTAAAATCTTGTAATCTATAATATGATAAATCAACTGTAACAGGATTCATGTCATCTAAATAACCATTTTCAATAACATATTTATAATCTGTTGGTCTAAAATAATTTACATCAGTAATATAATCATACTTTTCAACACTTACTACTTTATCAACCATTGCACCATTCATAATATCATCTGTTATTACATCTTGTTCAAGTGTTCTAACAAGTAGTCTTGTATCATCAAAATTAATAAATAATTCATCATCTAATACTTTAGTTTTTGCATCATTTAAATTTGCTTTAAAATTTACAATAAAAATAAAACTTGCAAGAACCGATATTAATACAATCATAAATAATAATAAAGTTCTAACTGGTTGTGCTTTAAAATTAAGATAAGAAAAATTTAATACTTTATTTCTATCTTTTGATAATTCCTTATCAGTTTCAACAGGAACGATATTTTTAGGTTCATTAATTAATTCATCATTAACAACTTCGCCATCATGAAGCCTAATTTTTCTTGTTATATAAGGTTCTACTTGTGCTAAATTATGTGAAACAATAATTACTAATTTATCTTTTGACAACTCTTTTAATATTTCTAAAATAGCTTTAGCATTTTCATCATCTAAGTTTCCAGTAGGTTCATCTGCAACTATAATATTTGTTTCTTTAGCAAGTGCTCTTGCTATAGCAAGACGTTGTTTTTGGCCACCTGATAGTTTTGTTGTTTTTTTATTAACATCACCATCAAGACCAACTTTCTTCAATATTTCTAAAGCTTTTTCTTTTGCAGTATCATATGGAACACCCGCAATGATATATGTGACCATTACATTTTCAATTACACTATATGATTCAATTAAATTATAATTTTGAAATATAAAAGATATTTCATTTTTACGATAATTTTCAAAGTCTTCTTCATCAAAATAAGAAGTAGGCTTCCCATTAACATATATTTCACCATCTTCATAAGAATCAAAACCTGAAATAATATTTAATAAGGTTGTTTTACCACTACCACTTTCACCAGTCACCGCAACAAATTCACCCATTTTAAAATTTAAATTTATCTTCCTAAGTGCACAACTCACATTAGAAGAATTATAATAATATTTGGATACATTCTCTAGTCTTATCATGTTTGCCTCCTCCATAATAATAGAATAATATAATATATTTTACAATAAATAACACTTTAAAACAACTATATTACTTTTTATTGAATATATATACTATAATTAGAAAAAAGTACTTCAACCGAAGTACTAATATTTAATCAATTATTTATTATCATTAATTATTTTTTTATATAACATATTTGTATTATTTAAAAAATACTCTGCGGCCTCTTTATGATTTTTAATATTTTTCTCTAAATCATGATAACTTCTTGGAATATCTACTATTATTTTATTAGTTTTTCTATATAAATACATACTCACTATTTTTAAATCTTTTCCATACCTTTTTTTATATTCTTTTGCGATAAGCCAAAAACCACCAAAAACATTTTAATTTCATCGTGATAGCCATCACTAGAATCTTCAGGAAAAATAAGAACACTAACTCCTTTTTCCAAAGAATTAATAGCATCATCAATTGTTCTTCTAAATCTAGCATCAGGATATATAGGTATAATTTGCATTCCCTTATAGAACATTATCATAAAAGGAGTAATTAATGTTGCTATAATACAAGCTAACCATTTTGGAACTTTTCTTTTTTGATGAAAATATACTTTATATAAATAACTCCATCTTTCTTTCAATGTTCCACACATTTGATATGCTCCCATCATCCTAAAATTAGTAGGAAAATATAATTCATAATTAGTAGGACCATATGATGCGGCATGATTACTAATGTATATACATGGTTCCTCTAAAATATTTTCTTTATTAATTATTAAAGGTTTTTTCTTAAATAATCTTACAATACTTTTAACAAATCTAAAAAAAGGCTTTTTATTACTTTTTCTCATATCAGTACCTCATAAACTATATATAAAAATTATAACATAATTTTTAAAATTAATTATGGTATTAAGTTACAAATGCACCCTAAACTGACAAATTTTATTATTTTGTAATATTGTATCAAAAAAAGAACTCAACTCCTGAGTCCTTTTCTTTTAACTATTTTCTATTTTATTAAGAGCGTCTTTAATAGCCTTATCAATATCATATTCTTTTTGATTATATAATATAGCATTAATAATAAATTTTCCTTTAGATAAAGAATCATCAAAAGTAGGAACAGCATATAAATAATCTAATTGACTAATTAAAACTTGATACACATCACCTAATAAACATGAAGAATTACTATTTAATAAATTATTTAATACATCTTGAAATTCTTCAGAGATAATAACATCTTTACGAACTGGAAAGAAATTTGTTCTTGTTGTCCATTCTAATTGAGATTCATAACTAGTTAAATATTTTATAAATAACCACCCAAATAATTCTTCCTGTTTATCAACACATTCAAATAACGATAGATTAGAACCACTTTGAATAACTTGTTTTTCAACATCATTTACCCTAGTCATTTGTGGATATGTAGTAACACCAGTTGTAAACGAACCATCAAGTAACACATAATAAGTAAGAGAACTACTATATCCGATAGCCATCGGAATTTGTTGATCAACAAATGTATCTGAACAATACCAAGTATCTAAATATGTTGAAGTAACAATATTACCTTTATTAAACTCATCTACTAACCAAGTAAGGGCAGCTTTTGTTTTTTGATTATCAAATCTATATTCAAGATCACCATTTTCATTAAATGATATATATTCACTTCCCCATTGCTTAATTAAGTTAATAAATAAAGTTTCTTCCTCATCAATCCCTAATCCACCTACTTGTTTTCCACTATCTTTTAAGGTTTGATATTCAGTAGTTTTTTTCCACGCTTCACAAATTTCAATTACCTCATTCCAAGTTGTAGGGATTTCCCAGTTATATTTATCAAATAAGTCTTTATTATAATATAATACTTCTGCATTTTTATTAAAAGGAATGGAATAGAAATTACCTTTCTTATTATAAATACTACCACTATTAAAGAAACTATCAATATATCCATATGAATCTTCTTTACTACCATCTAAACCATACTCAGAATGTTTAATATATTTATCTAACAAACTAATAGTATTATCTTTAACAAATGAGGAAATTAATTTAGAATCAGCCTCTATAACTGTTGCATGTGTACCATTAGAGATTTCATCTTTAAAGTCATCATAATCACTATAAGATTTAAGTTCAACAGTGACTTTCACACCGTATTTAATGGACATGTCTTTCTCATAAGATTCAATAATATCTTCTAAAACACCAACAGGATGATTATATCCTGCCATTTTATGATAGAAAGTAACAACTGTTTCTTTAGAAGTATCAAGCTCAGTTGGTAATAAAATATCATCATCGTTACTATTATTATTATTGTTATTATCACAAGCACAAATTACAAATAAAAATAAACTTATAAATACTATTAATAATATTTTTTTCATCATACAACTCCTATTTATGTTTGTTAATAATATATCATAAATATCATTTTTTTCAACTTTTTTACTAATATTTAATTTTTTTCTATAAATATAAAGTCATATACAATCTTTACATAATCATAAAAAGATATATATAAATCATACCTTCCTGGTTCTTCTATTTTATCAAAAGTCCAAACTCTTTCAATTGTTGAATTTGCTTTAATAATATTTTTCTGATAATCATTTGTAACAGGAATATCATTAGGTCTAATAATATTCCCTTGTTTATTTTTTAAATAAATTGTTGCACCAACAATCGTTGAACTACCTTCATAAGAAAAATCCCTATTAGAACAATTAATTGTTTTAATTAATACATTAAATGAATTATTTATATATATATGATTATTATTTACTATAGCTTCAAAATCAAACATCTTATCTTAATTAATATAATGAACATATTCATCATTATATTGTGTTCTTTCTTCTTTTTCTTCATCTTTGTAACCAATATGAATTACACCTAGAGGAATAATACTTTTAGGTAGATTAATAATTTCAGTGACTTTGTTTACTCTATCCATAACTGGATATATCCCACACCATACAGTTCCAAGATTTTCAGATGTTGCGGTAAGAAGAATATTTTCAATTGCAGCAGAACAATCTTGAATCCAGAAATCATTATCATTTTTAGTAATAGATCTATCAGTATTACCACATACAATAATCATTAATGGAGATTCAAAATCAATACTTCTTGCAACATTTCTTAATTTACACATAACTTCTTTATTAGAAATTACATAAAACTCCCAAGGTTGCATATTTCTAGCACTTGGCGCAGCCATAGCTGCAATAAGTAATTTCTTAATAATTTCATCACTTATTAAATCACTTTTAAACTTTCTTATACTTCTTCTTTTTAAAATAGCATCATATACATTCATATATACTCTCCTTTTTATCCAATTAAATTATATGAATTAGTTAAACATTAATTCATCTATTTACTAAGTAAAAGATTAATTAATTCATTAATTTTATTTTGAAATCCCTTTTCCTCAAAAATCTTTATTGGTTCTGGAGCTTTTAACTCAATTAATTTTGGTATTCTATTATTACGATATATAATATTATCATAATATTCTAATAAATTAGAATTAGGATATTTAGGAATCACATAATATATAGGAAGACTTTCCATTATCAAAAAATTCAAAAACCTTTTATTTGTTTCATTAGCGCATTCATTAATTAAATACTTAATTGCTTCTCCACCAGTTAATACATCCACCTTTACAACATCAGGCTTAAATAACGAACTAATATATGTGTCCTTTTTGATAATTTCTCCTTTTTTATATTTATTATTTTTATCAGGATTTACAACAAAATATGCTTCATAATTAACTAAATCAATTAGAACATCTTTTTCTAAACTAAATGCATCTTGGAAAAAATTTAAATTATCGTTAAAATATTTGATTTGTACTACTGGAATACACAGTTCAATGTAGTGTATCCTATTGGATTCAAATATAAATTTCAAATCGCTAGAATCATTAATACTTATACCTAATTGAAAATCAGTTGTTTTTCCTAACAAATTATCAAGACTTACCATAAAATTTCTCCATTACATATTATTTTATATTTTCTAATAGGTTAAAAACGATGTAAAAAATCACATCGTTTTTATTTTTTATTATTACACATTTTTTAAAGCATTAATTGCTTCTTTAATAGCTTCATCAACTGAGTATTCATTTTGATAATAAAGAATAGCTTGAATAATAAATACACCTTCATCACGTACCATAGAAGAACCAAAGAATGTAGGAGTAACATAGAAATAATCAGATTGTTCAAGTCCTACTTTAATAGCTTCTTTTACAGTATCATAATCATATAAAGTATAATTTAGGTATTCATTATACTCTTTTGATTCAGCAACATCTTTACGAATTGGGAAATAGCCAGTATTTAAAGCCCAACGTAGTGATGATTCATAATTAGTTAGATATTTTATAAATAACCAACCGAATAATTCCTCTTGTTTATCAGTACAATTAAATAAAGTAACATTAGTTCCTTGTTGAATAACAAACTTCTCATCTTCACTTGCACCAGCCATTTGTGGATATGGAGCCACACCTGTTGTAAATGAACCATCAGATGGAATGTTATATCTTGCACCTGCAGAAGATCCTAGTATCATAGGAATTTGCATAGCTTTAAATGCATCCGAACAATAACTATAACCAAAATAAGACGCTGTAACAACATTTCCATTATTAAATTCCTGAACTAACCAATTAAGTGCATTTCTAGTTTCTACACTATCAAATCTAAATTCACCAATACCATTTTCATCAAAACCTGTTACTTCACTTCCCCATTGTTGAATTAAAGTAGTAAAGAAATTAGCTTCTGAATCAATGCCTATACCAGCAACTTGTTTACCATAATTTAGTGCAGTTTTATATTCGGTAGTTTCTTTCCATGCTTCACAAATTGCAATTACGTCATCCCAAGTTTCAGGAACTTTCCAATCATACTTTTCAAATAGATCAATATTGTAATATAAAACCTCTGTAGATTTATTAAAAGGTAATGAATAAGTAGTTCCATATATATCATATATATTACCTTCATTATAGAATTTATCAATGTATCCATATGAATCATCTTTAGATCCAGTTAAACCATATTCAGAATGTTCAATAAACTTATCTAATGAGCTAACAGCAGCAGCTTCTAAATATAATGAAACATGATCAGGATACGCTTGCGCAACAGTTGGTTGTACACCAGAGGCAATACCAAGAGCAATTGTATCTCTTAATGTATCATAGTCACCTAAACTTCTTTGATCAACAGTTACTCTTACACCATACTTAGTGTACATTTCTTCTTCAAAATCATCAATAATATCTTGAATTACTTGTTGATTTTGTGATCCCATTGCATGATAGAAAGTAACAATAGTTTCTTTGGTAGTATCAATATACTTAGGATTTAAAACACCATTCACGATTGGAAGTTCTTCTTCCGCAATAAATTCAAATTTAATAGTCTTACTTACCAAACTTTCATTATGAGTAAATGTTATATCATAGAGACCTGAAGTCATATCTTCTGATAAATTATCAATTACATTACTTTCACCATCAGTAATTGTGATATTATATTGATCACTTTCTAAAACAGTATATTTATCTTTTTGATAATAGTATAAAACAATTATTTTATTTAAATCATAATCTTCAATTGAATTTTGTCCTTTTATAAAACTTGTATAATAACTAAAGTTAGAATTATTGAAATTAAGTACTATTTTTCCTTCATAGTCAGGATCGTCATTAATATCAGAACTATCAGTTACTTCAAATTTTATTTCTTTACTTAATGACTTTTCAGTATAAGCAAAAGCAATACTATAAACACCTACATTTAAATTAGAAGATAACGCATTAACAATATTATTATCTGAATCTGTAATTGTAATTGAATATTCATCTTTATTTAAAATAGTAAATTTATCTTGTTCATAATAATAGGATACTTCAATTAAATCTAAATTATAATCTTCAATATCATTTTTATTTTTATCAAAATATGTATAATTATCAAAATTTGAATTATTAAACTTAAGACTTAAATAACATTCAAATTTATTATCGTCATCACCACCAGTAGTATTATAGTCGCATGAGGATATAACTATAAAACAAAAAAGCATAACAAATATTAAAATTATTTTTTTCATATTTTCCTCCAAATTATATTATTATTATATCAAAAAAATGAGTATAATACAATAATTTAATAAATATTAAATTATATTTAACAACTTCCTATAATAAAAAGAAAACCCTTAAGATTTCCTTTTTATTTTTATGCAAATTCTCTTAAAACTATATAAGCAATATACGCTATATATAAAACAATAAAAATTACACCTTGCCACTTTTTAATATCTTTACCTAATCTTGAAATTATAAATACTAAAATACCAGATAATAATAACACCAATAAATCAGCAAGTGATTCACTTATTCCAAATGATATTTTCTCTTTAATAGTAAGATTAGAAATTGATGATGAAACACCTAATATAAATATAATATTAAAGATATTTGAACCAATTACATTACCTATTGCGATATCATTTTCTTTTTTAATTGATGCTACCACTGAAGTTACAAGTTCAGGAAGTGATGTTCCAACCGCTACTATTGTTAAACCCACAAGTGCTTCACTCATTCCAAGTGATGTTGCAATATTAGAAGCACTATTTACAACAAATGTTCCACCACCAATTATTGCTACTAATCCGGCCCCTACAAAGATGATACTAAATAAAATATTTAATTTATTTAGCGATTCATTTACTGTTTTCTTAAATTTTAATAATAGAATAACAACAAATACAACCATTACACCAATAGTAATATAGTAATTTTCTATTATAGCAAATATACCTGCAACAGCAATTAATACACTTAAAATAACGTTCTTAACTGAAATACCTTCTTTAGTTTCTTCTTGTACATCTAGTTTTGCTTTTTTAGCTCTCACTATTAATAATGCTATATATGAAACAAATAATAAAATAAAAATAATAGATTCAATTAAGTCTAATTTATATGGAGTAATAACAAATCCAAATAATAACATTAGTCCATATAATAAAACCATAATTGGAATATCATATTTTTTCATTTCATCACTAATTACAAGTGGAACAAAAATTGATGCACATCCTAAAATTAAGAATGTATTAAATATATTTGATTCAACAACATTTCCAAAACTCAAATCATTACTTTTAGCAAGCGATGCTTGTAAACTTACCGATAATTCAGGAGCACTAGTCCCCATAGATACTAAAGTAAGTCCAATAATTAATGATGGAACGTGCATAGCTTTTGCTATTTTACTTGCACCATCTACAAAGAAATCCGCTCCTTTAATTAATAGAAGCATTCCTACTATTAATATTATCCAATCTAACCACATTTTAAAATTCTCCTTTATTATTTAATTTTTGATATGTTTTGCGAAATATTTAATAAATGATCTCCTAATCTTTCAAAGTTAATTAAGATATTTGAATAAATTATTGACCCTTCTGCTGTACAAATTGATGTACTTAATCGTTTTACCATATTTGCTTTATATTCAATGGTCATTTTATCTGTTCTATCTTCTAATTGTTCAACTTCATTAAGTTTTAAAGGATCCATACTTATATCCAACATTTGATTAATAATTTCTTTATATGTTTTAATCTCTTCTTTAACTATTTTATTTATAATTATATTTCTTTCTCTAAACTCATTTCCATATTCCATTAAATTAACTGCATGGTCACTTAATCTTTCAATATTGTGAGTTATATTTAAATATGCACTATAGCTTTCACTAACTGCATGATTTGACTCATGAGAAATACAATCAGTAATTTCTTTTGTTATACCCTCATTTAACTTATCAATTAAATCTTCTTTTTCTAATATATCACTAGTATCTACTTTTTCTCCTAATAAATAATTAATACTATTGTTTAAGTTTTCAATCGACAATTCATAAATTCTATTAATTTCTAATCTAGTATTTTCTAAATGTATCGCCGTACCACCAACTTTTGTATTTATATCATGACCAAGATATTTAAATATAGATTCACTTTCAATCACTTTGTCTGGTAATATAATATTTGCAAGCTTAACTAAATATGAACCAAGTGGTAAAAGTAACAGTGTTGTAGCAACATTAAATATCGTATGCATATTAGCAATTTGTTGAGATGGATTATCTCCAGATATTTTCTTCACTAAAGTAGTTAATGGGGTAACTAAACATAAAACAGTAAATAACACAGTACCTGTAAAGTTAAAGATAAAATGAATAAGTGTTGTTCTTTTCGCATTTCTATTTGTTCCCGCTGATGCAAGTAATGCAGTAACACAAGTACCAATGTTTTGTCCAAATAATACAAATACTGCACTTTCAAGTCCTATAGCACCGCTTATTGCTAAAGCTTGTAAAATACCAACTGATGCTGATGATGATTGAATAATTATCGTAAACACCATACCTGCAAGTATTCCTAAAATTGGATTTGAAAATTTAGTCATTAAACTCACAAACTCAGGCATATCTCTTAATGGTGCCATAGCAGAACTCATCATATCCATACCAATAAAAAGAACACCAAAACCACATAATATTTTACCAATTTCATTTAATGTAGCTTTCTTTAAAAATACAATCATAATAACACCAATAACCGCAAATATTGGCGCAATAAATCCAATATCAAGCGCAATTAATTGACCTGTAATTGTTGTACCAATGTTTGCACCCATAATAATCCAAACAGCTTGAGACAATGTCATCATTCCTGCATTTACAAATCCTACTACCATTACTGTAGTTGCAGAAGATGATTGAATTACCATTGTAATTAATGCTCCGACAATTACTCCTAAAAACCGATTAGCTGTTAATTTTTCTAAAATTGTTTTCATTTTATTCCCACAGGCATTTTCTAAACCACTACCCATAGAATTCATCCCAAGTAAAAACAACGCTAATCCGGCAATTAAATTTAAAATGTTATCTATTCCCATAATTTCTCCTTTCAAAACTAAAAAATGGCAAATAGAATCCACCCGTTATATTTGACAGACTCCACCTAAAAACTATTTAATTATAAAATAAAAAGAGACTCCTACCTAAAACTAATTAGGTAAAAGTCTCGAAATTTCAAATGCGCCCGAGTGTTTCCACTGTATTGATGAGCCACACTCCATTTATGAAACTAAATGGTTTCTACTCCCTTTTGTATACAACATTATTGTATCATAAAATATAAATAATTTCAACACTTTCAACATTATTATTAACATTTGTAAGAAAAAAATACTTTTTATGAAAATAATTTTTAATTAAATTTTATATTTTATTATTTAAATAATTTATATAATCTTGTTTCATCATCATTTATTATTGAATTATTATACGAATCAACAATTGATTTCTTCAAAACAAAATGTTCGTAGAAGAATTTAATAACAAAAAATAAAGCAGCAGTACCTTCTATAAAGTCACTTGGTGCAATATAAGTATTCCCTTTTTGAATAAATGATTCAGCAATATTAGTAGTACCAGTATTGCAGCACATAGAAATTATTATTTTATTATTAATATTAATCTTTTCCTTAATTACTTCACTTGTTATATCCTTAGGTTCATCTTCTACATATATTTCTTCTGCAAGTACTGGCATAATAAACTTATTATCACCATGACCTGAAAAAATAATATACTTATAATCATCTGAATTATTCAATTCTTCAATAAAAGCATTAGGTCTACCAATATAAGCAATTTCTACCTTTGCATCAAAACTTTCTAGAACACTTCTTATTGTTATTGCTTCAAGCGCATCATCAAAACATAGTATTTTTACTTTATTAGACATAAATTATTCCTCCACTACTTCGCATTAAACTTACAAGATTATTTTAATTATATCATAATTAATACATAATTGGAGTTAATAAGCATTAAAGCATCATTAATCTTTTAAGACTAATGATGCTTTTAATTATAAATAAGAGGATAATTTATATATATCTATTTTATAATAACACCATTATAAATAAATACTTTTCTTGACTTATCAGCTTTAATAATACCTTCTTCAAATGCTCTATGTAAAATTAAAGAACGATCAAGTAAGATTGCTTGAATAATAAATGGAGTTTGTTTTTCTAAATAACTAGGGATTAGATTTCTTACTTTCATATATATTCCATTATATAACTCTTTATATGCAGAAATTAATGATTCATCGCTAGTAATTTTGTTCTTTAATTCTTTATAATTTTCAATCGTTATTACTGGAATATTAACTTTAATACTATCATCAACAATAGTAAATGCTCCCATTTCAACATATTTGTCTACACTTACTTTATTTTCTTCATCCATCTCGCTATACTTTGTATTTTTAATTAATACTTCATATAAAATATTTAAATCATATGTTCCTGTTAAAGCATTATTATAAGCAATTACATCAGAGGCTCCACCATCTTCTTTCCAATGATCTGCAGGAAATGCATAAGCACATAAATGACGACCATTATAATCACCATTACGTCCATTAAATGAAATAAAGAATTCATCATTATATAATTTATCAAGCGTTTCTAATAATATAACATCCCAATTTGTTCCATCATTTCTAAGTGTAAAATCAGTTCTTAACACATTTTCTGCAATAACCATTGTTAAACAAATAAATGACCACATTAAATGTTCATCAAGTGCATCGGTTTCATCAAGCAATGATTTATAAAATTCTAAATTTTCTTTTGTAAAGTTTACAATTGCATTATAATATCCAGAAATATTCTCTCTTGCGAAATCTAAAATTTCTCTTCTTTCTTTTTTATTAATAAAAGCAATATTAGTTAAATATTTTCCATTTTCTAATTTAATTAAAAAATCTTTATTAACTAATTCTTTAACATAATCTTCAATATAAGGTCTAGCAATTCCAAGTTCAATTGAATAATCTTCAATACTACATTCAATTCCATATGAATGATATAATAAATTTTTAATTAATAATGGATATACAACTTTACTTGGGTTAAAACTTAAATTCCCACTAAAACTTTGAACTACCTGAAAGTTTTTAGGCACATAAGCCTTTTTACCATTTAATCTTTCCATATCTATATACTCCTTCAACTTTTTTCTAATATCTGACAGTCTTCTTCCGACTGTTCCAAGAGGTAACTTTAATTCTTCCGCAATAAACTTTAAAGTTTTATCTTCTATATAATAAGCGTAAAGTATTTCAGCATAGTCCTTACTAAGTAACTTAATTGCACTATTCATCTTTCTTATCTTTTCATCTTCTAAAAGCTCTTCAAGAGGTGTTTTAGAATTATCACTATATATATTAATTTCTTCTTCATTTAATTCAAGATTATTTCTATTTTTAATAGTTCTTCTTAAATACATGTTGTATTGATTTTTACATACTCCCCAAATATAGAAGTCCATATTATCGATATGTGCACCTTTATCGATATTTTCTAAAACTTCTAAAAGTATTGTTTGTGATAAGTCTTCTGCATCCATTCTAGAATTACATCTTTTTACACAAAAGAAAAATACTTTTTCTGCATAATCTACTACTTTTTCTTTAAGTTCATTTTTGCTTAAATTATTCATATATTTTACCTCTTCACTTATATAGTTGCAAAAGTAAAAGTTTTTTTCGCACTTTTTTATAAATTTATTATACTATTTTTTATTTTATTATTCAATTTAAATATATTCTTTAAAAAATCAGTTAGAAAAATCTAACTGATTAATTTTATGCAACTTCTACTGATCCACTACCTTGAAGTAGTTCCATAAATTCATCAAATGTAATTACATCTTGTGGTAGAGTAATTTCTACTTCACCAAATTGTTCAAATAAAGTATCAAATCTAATTATCTCTGTTTCACCATCATCAATATTATTACCAATTAAATCAACTACAATATTAGTAATATATTTATCATTTACTTTAGCAGTAACATCTATATCAACATCTATTTTTTCAGAGATTGTAGGATCACCCGATATTACTTCAATAAATTCATTCATTACAACTTTAAATTCTTCTTTTCCAGTTTCATTAAAAATGTAATCATAATCTTCAATATTAGATTCATCAAAATATTCATCTTTAAAAGTTGTAAAGAAACTTGTTAAATCTGCAATTACCGCTAATATTTCTTCTGTTTCATTAATAGCAGCGTCATGGTTAACTTCTTCAGATATTATATCAAAAAATAATTCCTTTATTTCAGTTAAAGATATTTTTACATTTCCTGAATAATCCATATCAAACATACTTGGATCAAATATAATGTATAATTCTTTTTCTTCATCAGTAGTTTCAATTAATGTATAAAATGTATACACAAATCCACTTTCTGTTATTTCAATTTTTTGCATATTATCTTGAACTAAAACATTTACTAGGCACATCTTTTCAACTATTTCACCTTCATAAATAGTTTTCATATCAAGATTAACAGAAAAGTTTTTAACTTCCTTTAAAGATTCTATTCCGCTTTCAAATGTAATTTTCTCTGGTTCTTTATATTCAAAAGTAATATTGTCACAACTCACATTAAAAAATAAACCAACCATAAATAATAAAATAATAAATAATCTTTTAATCATAATGTTCCTCCTTGTAGTTTATTTATTATAAAAAGATAAATTTTTAACTTTTATCTTTACTAACATTATATATTAAGAGTTTAAAAATAGGTAGTTACTTTTAATTAAATGATAGTTACTTAAATATTAATTATTTCATATTCATTACTTTATCAATAATTTCTTGATACTCAGCTAATTTTTGATAATTATTAAATAACTCATTATTTAATTCCTTTATAATATTATTTTTTAAATCATTAATAGCAACTGAATATCCACCAATAGAATTACATTCTAATTTACTCATAAATGGGGATTTAATCTTATGAGGTTTAAAATTAATAATATAATTAAGTGGTTCATTTAAATTCTTTAAATAACTTACTATCTTATTATTATCACAACTCGTTTTAATTTCTAGTTTTAAAAGTTCTATATAATAAAAGATAAAAGGCACTGCATTAAAACCAAAATCACCATCTTTAACAAAAATTAATTCACTCACTTTTATTAATCTTTCTAAGTATTCTTTTTTATACACATTAGAACAATTAATTCCATTATCGAATAAAACCTTTTCTGATTCTCTCATAATCTCATTAATAAATTCACTAGTATTATATTGAATTAAGTTTAATAGTTTATCACCCTTTAAATATCTAGTTTTAACAACATTACTATTAAGGAATAAACTTGAAGGTAGTTGTTTAGCATAATATTCTGCCATTTCAATTTCATCCATTTGTGAATATAAAGATACTAGACATTCGGTAACTTTTAGTCTCATTAAATTATCTGTTGATTTTTCAAGAATACTTTCTGATAGTTTAACTACATCATTTATATATATTAATCTATTATTAACGATATTAATTGTTACCATAATAGAAATTAAATTATACTTTATCTCTTCATTATTAGGTAACTTTTTGTAAGCATCTTGCCAAAGTGTAAGTTCACCATCTAAATCATAATTCTTTTGATATTCTAAAGCTTTTTTATTAAGTTCTTTTACAAACTCGCTTTGATTAATTTTTTCCACACCTAATAATTCATCTACAGTTATTTCAAAAATATTTGCGATAAAAGGTAATAAACTAATATCAGGGTATGTAATACTTTGTTCCCATCTTGAAACCGACTTTGAAGTTGTACCAAGTAATTCTGCTAACTCTTCTTGAGTCATCTTTTTTTGTGTACGATAAAATTTAATATTATTTCCTAAATTCATATTTTCTCTCCTTTATTAATATATATGTAATTGGCCATTTACATTGTAAACTAGTTTACACAAACATTATAATATATAATTTATCTTTAGTCCACCCCACAATTTAAGATACACTATCTCAATTATTGAGAATTGCTCTCATATTAGTGTTTTATTGTAATTATATACTTAAAAAGTTATTAATTCAATTAAATGATAAAATAAAAAGTTATAATCTATTTTAGATATAAACATCTATAATAGAATTATAACTTTTTTATTTTAATAAATCTGTTTTGCAACTAATAATAATTTTTGATACTTATCAAGTTTTTCTAAATCTTTAAAACAACTTAAAGTTAAGCAATTAACAATATTATTATCTCCATGAATGCTACCAATTTTTGCAAAATTATAAACATTTGCTTTATCTAGAAATTTATTTTTCACAATAAAATCTTTATTCTTCTTTGGTATCGTTATTTGTTCGACTTCTACCATTTTTTCAAGCCACTTTAAACACTCTTCATTATTATTCATTTTAATATAAGTTCTGGCGATAAAACAATATATATTACCATTTTCTACTTTATATAATTGAGGAACATATTCATCTTCTTTAAAGACATAATTAATTATATCTAGTGCACTAAAATACATTTTTAAAGCACTTTCATAATCTTCTGTACTTTCATATGAATTTCCAAGCATTGCTAATATATTAATCGTAGAAAATAGATGTTGCTGTAAGCACCTTTGTAAATTTATTTGTTCAATTTTATATTCATTAAATGCATGATTAATCCAAGCACACATCGCATCAACCGTCATATCTGCACGCCATGGAAACATATTAGCATGTTTCACAGCACTTTCTACATCACCATAAGATGAATGTAAAAGCACCATAATCATATGAGCACGTAAAACATCATTTGTATTACAAGAATATTTAGCTATTAAATCAACTTGTTTAATTGTTTTTCTATATATCATTTCACCATATTCTTCATTATATGTGGAATTCTCTTTATATGCTAGTTCAATACCATATTCAATGCTTTCTTGTAACAAAATTAAATTAGTCGGATATTTTTTAAGAGCTTCTTGTAATAAAAGCCATGCTCCAATATTATCTAATTTTAATGCTTTTTCATTACAATCATCAATAATCTTCTTTACTTCATCTTCCCTATCATTTATTACAACACCTAATATAACATCAGTGCTAACACCAAAAAAAGTTGCAAGAGGGATGATTTGTGATATATCAGGAAGTCCAACACTATTTTCCCATTTTGAAATAGCTTGAGCTGTAACATTAATTGCTGCAGCTAAATCTTCTTGAGTAAGATTTCTTTCTTTTCTTAATTTTCTAATATTATCGCCAACAGTTTCTAACATCTTTTCCTCCAATTATATATATTACACTAATAGTATACCATCAAACCACCACAAAGTGAAGCGACTAAAAAGTAATACATTATCAACGGAACGTTTAGTTTATACTTTATTAAAGTTAAAACTTTTTTATTTCAAATTAATGAGTATTCTTTTAACAGTTCTTGTTGTTTTATTATTTTTTTTGAAATGTCTAAAACTGTAATCTTAGGTTTTTGTTTTATCAAATAATAAACTATTTTCTCATTATCATTTTACCATTCATAGTGACATCATTAATGACACTATTAGTGACATTTTGAGGGTATAAAAAATACCTAAATTATAATAATTTTCCTATTATTATTTTCTCAAAAACACTTCCATATCTATCCATACATTTCATTCTTAAAAAAAATAATTTATTAATATAACATATTTATTTATTCGTTATAATACTCTGCTTGAGCCATAAACATCTTTCTATATAAGCCTTCTTTATTTTTCATTAATTCTTCGTGAGTGCCAGTCTCAACAATATTATATCCATCAAGCACTAATATTTTATCACTAAATATACAACTAGATAATCTATGCGAAATAAATAAAGTCAATTTTTCACCTACAACATCTTTGAAATGATAATAAATTTTTGATTCGCTTACAGGATCTAAAGCACTTGTAGGTTCATCTAAAACTACAAAATCAGCATCTTTATAAAGAGCTCTTGCTAACGCAAACTTCTGAAGTTCACCACCAGAGAATTCAACACCTTTTTTATCAAACCACTTATTAATATAAGTGTTTTCTTTATTTGGAAGTTCATTTACTCTTTCAAGCGCCTCACTTCTTCTTAAAACGTCATATAGTTTTTCTTTGTTTTCATCAAGTATTGCAATATTATTTTTTATGCTAAAAGATATAATTTTAAAATCTTGAAATACAATAGCTAAACACTTCATATAATCTTCATATTTATATAGTTTAATATTTTCTCCGTTAATTAATATTTCTCCTTCATTTACATCAAAAAATCTACATATCAACTTAATTATTGTTGTTTTGCCACTTCCATTTAAACCAACTAATGATATTTTTTCTTTTGAATCTATTTTAAAGCTTAAATTTTTAAGTACATAATTATCACAGCGTGGATATTTAAAACTAACATTCTTAAATTCAATTGTTTCTATATTCTCAATTTTCTTTCTACCATCTTTAAATATCGTTTCTATTTCCATTAAATTAATAAAGTTTTCTTGATATACACAATCTTGATAATATCTTTTTAATGAATATACTAAATTTGCAATTCCGTTATCTAATGTTTGTACCGATCCATACAGCATAGTAAATACTGTTAATTCTAAATTTTTATAATATATAGCAAATGCTAAAAGAATTATTGTTACAAATGTTGTAAATAAATAACTAAAACTATATTCAAATAAACTAACCTTATTTCGCTTTCTATTAGCTTCTTCTTCTATTCTAAATATTTCTTTATTTGCTTCATCGCTTTTATTTTTAATTAAATTGTTTGCTTCGTACATTCTTAAATTTTTTTGACTTCTAAAAGCCATCATACTTTTTCCATAATACCATTGTTTTCTAAAAAATCTTACTGTACCATTATTAAACTCTTCATCAATTTTTTGATATTTTCCATAAAATATAGTATTTAGAATAACACCAATTAGTGTAACAAATATAATTAAGAATTCACCACTAGCTATTATTATTCCAACAACACTTAATATTGTAATTATATTTTGAATAAACTCTTTTATTGTCCAAGTGGTTGAATAAATACCATTACTATATTGATTTAAACAATTTTTCGCATAGCTTAATTCATCATTAAATTGTGGATCTTCTATATGAAAATAATCAATACGTGCAATCTTTTCATTGAATAATTTATCTATTTTAAAATCGGCTTTTTGAATAATATAATAATTCATACTATTAAATATATTATCTAATACCCTACAAATAAATTGTACTACAATAAAAGTAATGACAATAATTAATAATTTGTGATAATCCTTGGTATAAAATAATTCATCTAAAATTAATTTTGGAAAAATGACCCAAGCAATACTACTAATTGAATTTACTACAGCAACAATTATCATTACTACAATTGACATTGGACTGATTTTTAAAAGTAATGGAATAAAATATTTAAGATTTCTTTTGATTTTTTTTAATTTCATTATTCTTCAGCCTCCTTGTAGTATTCTGCTTGCATATTAAATAGCTTCTTATATTCACTATCTATACTCATTAATTCTTCATGTGTTCCAACCTCTAATAATTCACCTTTTTCTAAATAGAATATTCTATCACAAAACTTTGTTGATGAAAGTCTATGCGAAATAAATATTGCAGAGTGATTATTAATTATTTTATTTAGATTAATATAAAGATCATATTCTGCAAGTGGATCAAGTGCACTTGTAGGTTCATCTAAAATTACAAATGGGGCATCCTTATAAATTGCCCTTGCAATAGAAAGTTTTTGGCTTTCTCCACCAGATAGTTCAACACCAGTATCATCCATATCACGAGTTATAATTGTATTTACACCATTTTTTAACTCTTTTATTTTTTTTGTTAATCCAACTAGGTTAAGTGCATTATATAATTTTTCCTCATCAATACATCCGACTGCTTCCATTGCGACATTTTCTTTAATGCTAACTGCATAATGATTAGAATCTTGAAAAACAGGAGCAATCAGCTTAATTAAACTTTCTCTATCAATTTCATCAATATTTACACCATTTATTAGTATTTCTCCTTCAGTTGGATGATAGAATCCACAAATAAGTTTTATCAATGTCGTTTTGCCAGCACCATTATGTCCAACTAATGCAATACGTTCACCTTTATGAATCTTAAACGATAAATTTTTCAAAGTATATCCTTCTTGCATATAGTAACTATAACTTACATTTTTAAATTCAATTTCCACTTCATTCCAATCAAAAGGTTTAGTATTACCATCAAATGATAAATCCATCATCATAAACTTTCTATAATCATTAACTTGTAAACTTTGTGATAAATTATTACTATAGATACTAATTATCGCAGTTAAAGATGATGATAGTGTTCTTATTGCAGAAATGATAAATGTAAAATCAGCAATACTCATATTATGGTTAATTACTTCATAAATCATAAATGCATATAAAGCTATTTCATCAAGAATATTTAAACTTTCAATAACTATATTAATAAAATTAGATCTAATTTCTTCTTTTTTATAAAGCCTCATATATTCATCAATAGTTTTTTGACGTTCCATATCAATAAATTTATCCATTTCATATATACGTAAGTCTTTACCAATGCTTAAATTTTTTGAAATATTGTCAGTATAATTAATCTTTCTCCATAACCCAGGTGTTTTATCATGAAAATTACTTTTTTCTTTTTTTGTATTATAACTCATCAAAAATAATTTTAGAATTGCTAATAAAACTATTATGCCAATTAACCAAAAACTTACCCTTAGTATTATTCCACAACCAATTATAAAGGTAATTATTTTACTGATTGTAGTAAACATATTTGTGTACAAGCCGATAAATCCACTTCTCACACCGAGTGCACGTGAGCCCTTCTCAAATGCATCTTGTGATTCTGGTAATTCAAATTTTTCATAATCAGTTTTAAGTGATTCTAAATGATATTCTCTTGTAAATATCGCAGACAACTTTCTTGCTCTATAAAATTTATCTCTCCAACAGACCTGATTAATAAACACTAAAATTAAAACAATTATAACAATAACTAAGACTTTTATAATTAGTTCTTTAAATTCAAGATTTTGTTCAATGGCTTCAATTGCAATTTTCAATATATATGGATACATAAAAACTATTAATGCTGAAATGACTGTATAAACAATTGTTTCAATAACATATATTTTATCAACCTTATATATTTTTTTTAATGAATAGAAAAAATTCCTAATTATATTTGGTTTATTAAAATCCATTTTAATTTCTACCTCCTTTTAATCTATAAATTCAAATAAAATTCCTCTTAATCTATTTATACAACTTATAATATCTTGTTTACGAATATCATCAAACCACACATCACATTTAAAATTATACTGTGAAACAATTTGATATATCCATTCATCAAATAACTTATCATTTTTATTTAATATATTGTCTATAATATCGTTTTCCAAAAACTCATTTCTTGATAGAATTAGTTGTATTATATACGCTAGATAATTAATTTGATTATCAGAAATTAACGTTGAAATAAATGTAATATCGGCTTGATACTCATCAATAACAATATTCTTACTCTTATCATTTGAAACAATATTAAAATAATTAAACATTTCTTTTGTTTTAAAGTTTGCAATTTTTCTTTTAACATTAAATTTTGCTTCAACATTCTCTTCCATAATTTTCATTAAATCTAATGTTCTTACATAATTTGTTATATCTTTAGGAACATATTCTTCTAACAATAAAACACAATTTGCATATTTTAAATATACACTAGATCCACCTATTACCAAAATAGTCGAAACATCATAATTTCTATATATTTCTTTAATTCGATTAGTAAAAGGAATAATTGGATCATTTTTTACTACTAGGTGCATATTATAATCTCTTATCATAAAATTAGTTGCACTTCTATCTTCATCAATTAAAAGTAATTTACTATTACAGTTAATTGCTTCAATAATATTTACGGCCTGTGAAATACTTCCACTAGCATCTTGAGTTGAAAAATTATGAATACCTTCATTTGATGGAATGTACTTGTAAAATGGAGAAATATCGGTATTTGTAACATATCTTCCATCTTCGGCACAAATTTTCATTGCAGTATCATCTGTAATACAATATTCCCTACCATCACCACATTCATGATTATAAACCCCCATTTCAATAGCTTCAAGTAAAGTTGTTTTACCTGAATACCCTCCACCAGTAATAACAGTTATACCTTTTTTAATCCCCATTCCTAAGATTTTATTTCCATCTTTTAGCTTTATACATATTTCTAAAGATTTAGGGGATGTAAAATTAATCGAATTTTCTAACGGTTTATTAGTCTCTTCACTTCTTGGTAAAATACTATTATTCGCTATAAATGATACATAACCATTTTCTTTTATATAGTTTCTAATTTCCTGTTGCTTTAAATAAATATCAATATTTTTATTAAATTCTTCTTTATTAATTAGTTCTAGTTTTTTTGATACAATGGTCATTATTTCTTTAATTGCCTTAAAAGTACTTTTGCCATTAATATGTGCATTATTTATTAAAGGAACAAAAAATAACAGTCTATAGTTAAATACTTTTTTATCAAAGTCAAAACTAATACCATTTCTTTTAATAATTATCTCGTTTGTTTTTTGTGATTCAACGTATGGTTTTTCCCTAGTACTTTTATTTTTATTAAAATATTCTTCATTAATTTTATTAACATCTTCATATAAATATTTTAACAAATAATGTTCAACTGCAACAACATTATCAGTAATAACATTTTCAAATACTAACTCTTTGGGAATTTCAATATTTAAAACTAACTTTTCAGGATTTCTATGTGACATTCCATAAAACCAAAATTTTAAATCTGAATAAATGTATTCTAATCTTTTATAGTCATCAATTTTACTAAATCTATCTAAATATAATTCATCAATTCTATTTTTATTTTGAGCGTGCAATTTTGCTAAATAACTTTTTAATAAATTCATATTATATCACCTCTTTAGCTAATTTTTATTTTTCTCAAACTTTATTCCACGTATTCTATTTATAAATCTATATGCATCAATAGGCCTAACTTCTTCTAAAAAATATTCATATTTATAGAAATTTGATAATGCTATTTCATACCATTCTTTTTTATTAAACTTACTAATTATTTCATAACAATTATTAATTAATTCTTTATTCATATAGTATTCATTACCCAATTGATGAATTGCAGAAAAACATAGTGAATTAATTTGGTAATTATTCTTTATAGATTCTAAATTTTTTATATTTACTTCAAAATCATCTATAAAAACTAAATGATTAGTTACGACATTAAACTTCTTAAATAATATGAATTTAACTGTATTATTTTCAATATTAATCCTTCTACTACTTTCCCATATTGGTACATAGTAATCTACTTTTTCATCTTTTTTATTTTTTGTCTTCAATTCTTCATTATTAACATCGTGACATATATATTTTTCAAATTTTATTATTTGGTTTGAATATTCCAAAAACTTACTAGTTGCACCAGTAACTAAAATTACTGATAAACCAATTTTTTCTAACTCTTTAATTCGATCAGTAAATGGAATACTAGCATCAGCATTAATAATGTCTCTCATAATTTCATCTTTAATTAGAAAGTTTGTTGCACTACTATCTTCTTCTATTAATATTAGTTTAGATTTCCCATTGATTGCTTCTACAATATTTGCTGCTTGAGATATACTACCACTTGCGGCTAAAGTTGTAAAATTTTCAATATCTGGAACTAAAGCTTTTGTAAAAAAAGAACTAATATTTAAATTACTTATATATCTTCCATCTTCAGCAGAAACCTTTATTGCAGTATCATCAGTAATACAGTATTCTCTACCATCACCTTTTATATGATTATAAATTCCATTTTCAATAGCGTTAAGTAATGTTGACTTACCCGAAAATGCACCTCCGATTATTGAAGTGATTCCTTTCTTAATCCCCATACCATAAATTGATTCACCATTTGAAAGTGGTATTTCTATCTCAAATGTCTCTGGTGATTGAAATGGTATAGCATTTATATCCTTTTCTTCAGTTCCATTAAATCTAGGTAAAATACTATTATTTGCTATAAAACTCACATAATTATTTTCTTTCAAATACTTTCTTATTAACAATTGATTATCATAAATGTTTTTCTTTTCTTCGTAATCTAAAACATCAATATTCTTTATTACATTTCTAACCACTAAAGTAATCTTGGTTATATATTGTAATACGCTTTTAGCACTAATCTTATTATTTACTAAAGGTAATTTAACCTTTATATAATAATTGAGTTCATTTTTATCTTCATCTAAAAAAATAGAATTTCTAGATAAAACTCTATCATCACATTCTTGATATTTAATCATTCCATGTGTTTCTTTTTGTGAATTATTTGATCCATAAATTTCATCATTTAAACTTCTTAATTCATAAGTAAGTTGACGTAATACATAGTCTTCCAAAAACACCTTATTACTAACTTCATATTTAGGAAGATTATTTACTGGAATACTAAAATGCATATATATTAGATCTAAACAACCTATCTTATATGTAAAATTAAACTTCAAAAATTCTATACAATAAAATCTTTTCATAGCTAAATCACATATTCTTAAAATATTATTCCAATGACATCCATCAATTTCTTTTATTAACTTTTTTAATTCATTCATAAAATACCTCCCATTTTTTGTAAATAAAAAACACTTCTATAAATTAGAAGTGTTAAAATTCAAAGGCATATTATAATTAATAAAACTTAACAAAAAACAGTCACATGAAAGAAACCGATTACTTCTAATTTATATATGTTTATATTTTTCATAGTAATCAACTCCTTTCAATTAATTTTATTTTATATATAATCATTATATCAAATAAGAAAGAAAATGTAAAGTATTTCGTTTGCTGAGTATGAACTATTTAGTTGCGGAATTTTATAACAAATTATATATAACTAAAAAACAATTCAAAGTTCAAAACAATTCTTTTATATTACATATTGATTAATTAATATTTAATAATACAAACAATTATATTATACTCCAATTATATTCTAAACACAATAACCTATTTGTTGATATAAATTCAACTAAACTGTGATTTAGTCAAATATAATGAAAAAATGTAACCTAAAATGGTTACATTTAAATTTTCATATAAAATATATACACTATTTAGTTTATTAACAAATCATCTTTATGTTTTTCTATAAAAATAAAAAACCTTTTAGGTGCAAAATCTATTAATGCAAATATACAAGTATTTAAAACACTGATAACTTGTCTAGATGTTAATAAATTAATTTCACATTCAAACACTTCACACAAATCAAAATTCAAATATTTATTTTCGTCAAATAATTCATATGTCCCATATACAATTTTATATGCTTTTTTTAATTGATGTACTGCAATGCTATAAAACGTAACATAATCATATTTATTTAAATCAGTGAAACCACTTACGTTTCCTACTAATTCTTTGTATCTTTTTACTTCAGTAATTGATACTTCCAGGTTTTCAAAATTATGACAAGGAAGCCTGTCAAAATGTTTATATGACTGAATCATAGGATAATTAATAAATAATTTTCCTTGATTTGTTGAATCATTAAAATAATTAATCATTCTCTTTACCGTATCAAAGTGCGGATGGTCATGTTGTGGTTCAAAATCAAAGACAAGAAAAACATCTGAATAAGCATCATGAAGTAATTTTCTTTTTATAGTATCTTCTTCCAGAGAAGCTAATACTAATTTAATATCTACATCCCCTTTATCAAAATCATTATAATGACCATATAATTCTTGTGCTAAAACATGAATAGTAGTTCTATAAGAATAGATTTTGTATTCAGTTTTTTTCATACATTTGTTAAATATCCCTCTTAAAAACTTTACCTCATCATTATCGCCTTCGACAATTAGTAAAATTTTTTTAGCCATTAAATTCTCCATTTCTAAGCATTTTTTCTAAGTTATGTCCTTCTCTAAGTTCTCTTTCAGTGCTATCTGCAAAAGAAGTTAGTTTTCCGTTTTTAAGAGTAAAATAACAATCAGGTCTTAACATTTCGTTTGTAGCCAAATTAGGGTTATGAGTTGTAAATACTACTTGTATATTATCATAATCAACAATATACTTAATTACATTTCTTGCTAAATCAAAATGATAAAAAGCATCAAATTCATCCATAAATAGGAAAGAAACATCATCAAAACGTTTGCTCCAATAAAACAATAACTCTAAAGCTTTGCTTCCGCTTGATGCAATTTGTTCAAAAGGGAACATTTTATTTTTATGTTTTTCAACTAATAACTTTTGTTGTATTGGTTGAGTTAGTTCAATTATATCTAAATTAGTTTCAATACCTGCAAGATCACGTAAAAACTTTTGAAACTCTTTTGCTAAATTATTATTAGAGATCCATTGACTAAGTGAACCACTACCAGTAGTTAAACCAATATAACCATTTTCTTGAAGTGATCTAAACCATAACATATGTGAAACAAAATTCATAATAAACTTAACATGTGAGTTATCAGGTTGATTAGTATTGTTTGCTATATATCTAAGAATTGCAAAGTTATTTTCAAAATATTCAAAGTTTAAATTCTCCGCATAGATTTCTTTCATATTTGGTTGATCGAAAATTTGTTTTTCAAAATCATATGAATAAATTTTTTTATCATTGATATATAATTCTTCATATGTAATTACTTTAGGACTTTTCTTTTTATATATATAAATTATTTTATCTTTCTTATTCTTAAAGACATATTCAAATACGGCAACATCAGAATTAGAATCAGCATTTATAAATGTTAATTCATCATATTGTGTAGGATGTGAATTTTTATCGGTAAGTAAACATACAATATCAAATAGTGCAAATCCAAAATTACTTTTTCCTGATGCATTTGCTCCGTAAATAACTACTTTACTTAATAAACCATTCTTAATACATTGATTATTGTATTTATAATCATGTGCATCCTCAAAGTTTAAAACAATTTTATCTTTGAAGCTTTTATAATTTTCTACTGAAAAACTAACTAACATATTATTTTTCTCCTTGTTATTCATTAATATTATACCACCTTTTAATTGAATTGTCAAATGTATCCGTAACTTTTTTACGGAAATGTAATTTTCTTACACCATTATTATATGCTGTTATACTTTTATTATTCAAAACATATCCTATTTTATATAAAAATGCCTTGCTATACGCAAGGCTTTTAATCATTATATTATTAATCTTTTTTAAACAATTTCATCAATTATTTCAATCAATTTTAATTTAATGTTTCTTTTTGCTCGTAATTCATATCCTTTTTCAAATGATGAATTTGGTCTATCAAAGAAATCTACATTATATTTAATGTCTTCATCTATTTGATATAAATATACTGTAAATACACTTCCATTAAAACTTATTATATCATCATTAACTGATAAACTTATAGGTTTACTACCAAAAGCTACTGCAACTTCTTTGTATGGAGTAAAATCACAATTTTCTTTTAAATACTCTAATTGAAATGGAGAACCATGATAATATATACCACTTTCTTGTTTTGATATTTTAAGTTTCATTTTATACACCTATTTAGATTTTATATTTTTCAATTTCATTTAGCATATTATTATTTAATAAATCATTCATAATTTCTTGATCTAAATAATCACTAAGTTCACTAGTGCTTACCCATTTAAAATCAATATGTTCATCAGAAATAATAACATCCATGCTATCAACAATACACAAATACCCAACATTCAAAAATGGTTTTAATACAGGATGATTTTCAAATACTGGTGATACATATACAAGTTTATATTCTTTTATATTAAGTTTAGTTTCTTCATAAACTTCTCTTTTTAAAGCATTTATTATATCTTCATTATTTTCTCTTTTACCACCTGGTATTTCCCATACATTATTACCATCATTTCTTTGAAGTAATAATACTTTGTCCATTAAAGGATTATATATAGTTGCTCTTGGTCCAATCAAGAATAATGTATCCATAAAAAGTCACTCCTGTTTTTTACATTAGTATATCATATTTTCTTTTATATTTCTACAAAATGAAAAGTCAGCTACCATCTTTAATACTAGATAGCTGACTAATTTTTATTTCATTTATGTATGATTAATTTTTTCTATAAACTTTTGGATTATCATTATAAGCATTTAGATATCTATTCTTCACTTCATTAAATTCAGTAGTATCTTTAATAAAATCAAAGACTGGATTGTCAAATACTTTATAATTACCTTCATAGTTTTTAATTTTAGTAATTGTGTATTTTACTCCTTTTAGCCAATATGAATCATATTCACCTTCATCAGGACTATTACATAAAGCACAAGCATAATCTGCTGATTCATTTAGATATTTAAGAGTATTTTCTTTATCCTTTAACTCTGCATAATATTCTGCTATTACAAATGCAAAGTTAGAACAAGGAATATTAAACCAATAAAGATTGTCTTCCAAAATAATCTTAATTAATTCTATATTTTTCTTAAATAATGCTATTTTTTGATATATATCATCACTATATCCAGCTAAACGATAAGAGAAATTGTGATTAATTTTTTGAAGTAACAATAATACATTTTCTTGAAGTCTTTTCTTTCGATCATTCCCTGTTAAGACATTAGTTAATCTTAATTCTTTTGAATAATCAATTCCAGGTAGATTATTAACAATTTCAAGTGCTTTTAATCTTCCTTCTTCACCAAGTCTTGGATATGTATGAATTAAATAAATTGTTGCGCTTTCAATAATCTCTGGAATTCTTGCAACTTCTAGTGTTTTTTCTGCATTTTCAATAATTAATTTTTTTAATTGTTGGCGATAATCAAATAATTCTTCTTTACCAATTGTCATTTGCATTCTTGCCCAATAGCATTTAGTAAGTGCATTTAATAATCTTTCATCATTAGGATATTTTTTCAAAGCTTCTTTCATCAAATTAAAACTATCGTCTAAATATCTACTACTAATAAGTTCATTATTTTTTTTGATTACATCATCAATATATTTTTTTCTTTCTTCTAATTTAATACCTAACAATTCATCCGCAGATATATCTAAGAAATTTGCAATAGATGGTAGTAATGTAATATCGGGATATGAACAATCTGTTTCCCATTTGCTTACTGCTTGAGTTGTTACTCCTAATGCTTCTGCAAGTTGTTCTTGAGTAATCTTTTTATTTAGTCTTGCTTGTTTTATAACTTTTCCAATTTCCATTTTTTATTCCTTTCAAGTTTATTTTATAACCGGTTACACTAATAGTATACTACATAAAAATACATAATGTAAGCGACCAATATTTTAATTAAAAACAACTCACAGTTGATAAGACAAATTTTGTTTTATTTTAACCTATCTGTTATTGTATCATAGAAAAATCCATATATGTTACCATTCACCATTCTAGTTTCATTAGATTTTCTATTTTTATCAAATCTTCTCTGTAGTAATGGTTCAAGATCATGATTTAAATAACACTCAATATATATATTATCATCTACTAAATAACTAATTTCAATCACCTTATATTCTATATCACCATATTTTAATAGAAAACTCTTAGTCTTTTCAAAATATGTACTTGCCGCTCCACCCCATTTTTCAACAAACTCCTCATCTTTAAATGTTTGAATCTTTTTAACACCATTAACATCATCAATTCTACCAAGAAACTGCATTTTATTATTTTCATTTCTTGCGATTAAAGAAAAAGTTTTAGTCTTAATCATATCCTTATTATATTCTTCTACTAAAATCTCATATCCTTTTTGATTATGAATTATAACTTCACCTAAAACAGTTAAATGATATGAATAATCTTTAATACCTTCATCATATAAACCAAAACAAATCTCATATCCAATTTCTAATTTTACAAACCAGTCTAAGATATTATTTAAAGCTAGAGGTTTATACTCTTGCAAATATTTTAATGAATATTTTTTCATCTTATTTGGTAATGCTTCAATACTCGGTCCTTTGACTAATTCATCAATTGATACATCAAGAGCATTAGCAATCTTTTTTAACATAACTACATTAGGCCCTGCAATATCTGCTTCCCATGTATAAATTGTTTGTCTAGAAACACCTACAATAAAGGCAAGTTCTTCTTGACTTAAGTTTTTTCTTTTTCTAAAAATAGTTAAATTTTTTCCAAAATTCATATTTTACCTCCAAAAATTATATTGTAATGGCCAATTACAATATAAATATACACTATTAATTTGTGAAACACCACCAAGTAATCATAACTTTAAATGTAAGGTTTTCCATACATTACTAATTATATAATATTTAATTACTAATTTCAAATATATATATAATAAAACAAATAGACTATTAAGGTATTTTATTCCCTTAATAGCCTATATTTAATATTATGCTTTTTCTGCAATAACTATTATATCATCAATTGTTAGATAACCGTTATTATATGCTTCAGTTAAAGTATAAAGCTTAGAATTATAACAAACCCAAATAGGATAATAACCACTATATGTAATTGTTACATCACCAAATGTCTCAGTCAATGTCCACTTCACATCAGTATGAACATAGCCGTCATAAGTAACTGTTGAAACTAAACAATCATTATATTCTCCATATACATCTAGCATATATATTTCTCTATACATACAATCATCAAATAATTTATCTAATATTTGTTTACGATATGCAGCTTTAAATTCTTGCATTTTAGTATAAGACATAATCATATTTCTTCCAAGATAAAAATGATTTTCTAAATTAAATCTAATCTTTGAAGAAGCTATTTCTTCTACCCACTCGTTTGGTATTAAAATTAAATCTTCATAATATGAAAATGCCTCACCGCCTTCGGCATTAGAATTATAATGAATACTAGCATATACGATATGTCGTTCAATAAATAATTCTGTATATGTAATATCTTCTAACGCATCACAATAAATTGGTTCTTCTCTTATAAACAGTAATGCTTTATAATTATCTTTTAAGTATTGATCAGATAAGTTAGTATTAAATAAAACTTGAAGACTATCACATTTAATATCATCTATATCAATAATATATTTTTCACTCTGCTCAACAGCTTCGTCAAATATTACATCAAATTTTTTATTACCATAAGAACTTTGTGTTGCAAACATAGGATATTTTGCATATAAGTTTTTAATATCATAATTTGCATTATTAAATAAGAAACTAAAATCTTTATCTGAAACTATTTTGTAATATGTAAATGTATTTCCATCTTTAAAATAGAAAATATTAGATGTATGAATATATATTCTACCAAACGATGTTTCTATATAATAAGGAGTAAGATATTCAGGGATACCACCCTCATAAGGAATAAATTCAAATTCACCTAAATCATCATACTCACCAATTAAAGTATCGTTTTCTACTGTGTACGTTTCATAATGAGTATCATATACAAGGAATGAATTACATTCTAAGTAAGGATTTTTAAACTGATATGTTTCTCCTAAAAATTTGTAATAATCAAATTTTATGCTTGATATTATCAAATCAGGAACATTTACTATAAAACCATTTGCAACATTAATTTCATAAGTATTATCATTTGTAATAAAGGTATATTTTATATATCCTCCACCATCCATTACAGCATATTCCATATCAGTTTTAACATATAGACCTAAAATAAGTGCATCATATAAATTTGAAATATCAATAGAATCATTTGAATATTTAATATCAATTAAATTTCCTGGTTTAATACCTACAGTTGATGATTCATATCTAACCTCTTTTATATCTTCTTTATTTAATTCACTTGCCCATTTATAATCATCTAATTCTTGAAGTGTTACATATTCAAGTGTTACAACTTTAATTTCAACTACCGTATCCTCATTTGGCATATTAAATACATATGATAAATTAGATGTTGGCTTAGTAAGTGGATCAATTTTTTTACCATTAACATATACTTCTACATCTGCATCAATTATCCATTGTATTGACAAATTTATAAAAGAATTTTCAACATATTCACCGGTAATATCTTCAATCATAAGTTCGGTATTTCCAGTAACAGTTAATGAATATAGATTACCACAATCAGTTTTTGTATACCCACAAACTAAACATGTATATAATATCTCGCATCCACCATTTGGAATTTCAACCACATTACCTTCATCAAATGAATGCCCCATTGTACAATTAGCATTTACAATGTTACTTAATTCAATTAAATTTTCTTTAGTTATAATTCCTTCATCATAAGCTTCTTTTAGTGTATAAATCTGATCATCAGAGTATACTTCGATACGTATATGATTACTGTAATAAAACTTTATTCCACCTACAGTTTCATTCCATTCAACATCCTCTGCAGGTCCTTTAGTTTTAAAAACTATAACTTTTTTTCCATTATTATTAAATGTTTTATAAATCTCATCTATTTCTAGTTCATAAGTTATTTGATACTTTTTTATATATGCATTAATTATTAATTGTTCTAACGTATCATCTAACGGTAAATCATTAAATAACTTTTCTATATAATCAAGATCAAGCTCTCCTTTTTTAATAAAATAAGGACTTATACTATCGCTTATCGCAAGATATTTACTAGATATAACTTCAATTTGTTTTACTTCATTTGAATCATTATAAAACTTTAATGTATACATAATACCATGTGGTTTAATATAATCCATTTCTTCTACTTTTAAACTATTAAAATTATCAACAATGTAGTTTACTATTTCATCATCATCAATGGTTATTGTTGTATCAGTTGGACTATATTGGCTATTACCTAAATATTTTGTAATAACAATACTATTTGAATTTGGAATAAGTTTATTAGTTCCCTGGTTGTTATTACATCCAGATAAAAATGTTAAAATAATAAATATGCTAAAAACTAATAAATATTTTCTCATATAAACACCTCTCTTATGTTCTTTTAGCTAACTCTTGTATCAGTTCAACTAACTCATTATATTTATATGTTATATATGTTATATCTCCTAATTCTTTTTCAGGATAATCATTTTCAACTATAATTATATTACTTAATTTATGATAGTCTTTTAACAATAAAGAATACTCTTTAGAAAGTTCTTCTTCATCTTGAACAGCAAATGTTCTTAATTTAATTGTATTTTCTTTAATATTTATGCTGCATTCAAATTCACTATAATCTTTAAATAAACTTTCTTTATTCGTTTCTGTAATTATTTCATTAGATGAATACCAAGTAACATAATTTGTTAATTCATATTTAACAGGTGTTAAATATTCATCACCATTATTACTAAAAGATAAACTACCATATATATAATCAGTAATATTAACTATTGTATTAGAAAATATTTCTCTTAAAATAATTCGTTCTTGAATTTGATATACACCAACACATACATAATCATTAATTTTTGAATATATTTTATTTACATCATTATATGAAATCCATAATACTTTATCTTTATTAAAGTAAGTATTAGAATAAAACCAATCAACTATACTACCATTAACGTTATTAAGTGGAGATGCGCATGTAACATCGCATACTTCTTTATTTTCTTCATATATCTTTTCAGCAAGTTCTTTCTCAATATATACACAAATATATTCTAAGTTAATTGTATTTTTGTACTCAACTTCATATATATATTCAAAACTAGAACTACCAATTGTAATACTAGGTTTAGTTAATTCATCATTACCATTACCGTCATTATAATCACCTGAAGATTCTTCACTTTCAATATTAAAATAACTATCAATAATAGGTTGCGGAGGTTGTGGGCCTAAAGATTCGCATATAGGACCATTACCAATACTTATCTCAAAACTATTCTTAATAAAACCATCATATATATTTACTTTAACTTCATTTTCCCCCTCACCACTACCAATATTGTCCTTATTATCATCTCCTCCAATATTATTATTTTGATTACCTGGTAAAATGTTATTTGGTTTATTATTATCAGGGCCATTAGTACCATTATTATCATTATTTGGGAACACCATTATTATAATAATTAATAATGAAACTAAAACAAATGAAGAAACTGTTAGTAATAATCTTTTAGAAAAAAGTAAACCAAAACTTTTTTTCTTTTCATATTTTGAAAAATTAATTTCATTAGCGATATCATTATAATTCATTTTTGAATCAACTGAATTACTTAACTCATCTAATAAACTTTTTTCATCTTTATTCATCGTTATACTTCCTTTCAATAGCTAATTTTCCTTTCTTTACAGCACGGTAATATAAAGTTTTAACAGTTGATTCATTTATATTTTGCTTTAAAGAAATTTTCTTAAAGGTATAATTATCTAATAAATGTAAACACAATATTTCGTATTCTTGTTTTGTTAGGGTTTCTTTCAAAACTTCCATTATATATTCAAATGTATCATTATTATTTAATTCTTCTTGTATTACATCAAGCTCTTTATCATCTACAATAGATATTCTACTATATTTTTTGATATAGTTTAATGCTTTATTTTTTGCAGATGTTGTTAAATAATATTTAATACTGCTATTAACTTTATCAGCATTATTAAAAAACGACAAAAACACATCTTGTGCAATATCAACTATATCATCATAGTTTTTAATGTATTTTGCGATAACAAAGCATACTAATCCCTTGTACTTATTATAGATTTCTTCAAAATATGAATTTATTATTTCTTTGTCGCCTGTTTTTAAGACCTGATGTAGTTTTCTTTCTTCATTCATATAATTATTACCTTTAAAGACGTCTTCATATATTAAGACAATTTAGCAATTGAAATAGTTTCAATTATTAATATAATTTTATCATAATAGATAATTAATTTCCAGAAATATTAAAACTATATATTATAGAATTAGAAAAAAACTAGTTAAATTATTAACTAGTTTTTTAACTATTTCTTTAATAATTCATTTATTTTTTCTAAATGAGTTAAAGAATCACCTCTAGAAGTATTTCCAAAGTTATACTCATTACCTTCTACTAATATAGATCGATGTTCTTCATATTCATTAAGTTTATCAAATGCTTTTGCGTATTTAATAGCTTCTTTTAGATGAATATTTGATTCTTCTAAATTACCTAACTTTTTATACAAGCGATACAATTCCCATTCACATATTTCAAGTCTAGCATTATAAAATAAATAATCTTCCTCTTCATATACAATTTTAAATATTTGAATAGCTTTATTATATAATTTTATACTATTCTCGATACTAATTTCATAATTATCTATCGATTTTGCTCTTAAGCCTGCAGATACCATAATTTTCCAACATAACATATCAGTAAGTGTCTCAATATTTTGTTTTCTATAAATTATACCATCAACATCATATTCACCATAGAAGTATTCTCTTGCTTCCGCAAATGTATTTCGATAATCAAGCGGAAGTTTTTTTAATATTTTAAGAGCTTTCTTTTCATCACCTTTAACACTATAGTAGTTAGATAAACATTCAATTGCGGAATATCTAATTTGTTCGTCATTACATTCTTCTAAAATAAGTAAACATAGTTTTTCAATGTCATCATAATCTTTATTTTCTTCATCATATGTAAGAACCCATATATAATAATTAATAATATTAAAATTATATGGATATTTATTATATAACTTTATAATTAATTCTTTTCTCTTCTCTTTTTCACCAATAGAATTTAATCTATCTATTTCTTTAATCCCGTCTTGTATTTCTAATTTATTCTTTTCTATTTCTCTATCTAATAATTCATCAATCGTAACATTAAAGAAATTAGCAATAAGCGGTAATAGTTCAATATCTGGATAACCAGTTTCATTTTCCCATCTAGATATTGCTTGAGGAGTTACACCTAAAAAATTAGCTAATTTTTCTTGTGTTAAACCTTTCTTTTCTCTAAGTTTCTTTATATTTTTCCCTACTTTAATCATTATTTAATCCTCTTTCTTATAGTTATAACTATATATCTTTTGTAATTACACTAACATTATATCCTATTTATTAAATAATTGCAATTATCAATTAATTGATGTAAAAACAATGATTCATTTAGTAAATTACTAATAAATTAAAAACTAGCTAACATATAAGTTAACTAGTTTCTAAACTATTTATTTAATTCTTGATATATATCTTTTGGCATTTCAATAATATCAATAGCGTAACCTAAGAAATTTAAATATTCATCTTCGTCTGAAATATTATTTATATATTTCTTTTTAACAACAAAATCTTTTGTATCATAATAATATTTAACAGAAATCTTACTACCAGATCCACTAATATTTCTTCTATGTAAGATAATAACATTATTTATAAAGAAATCACTTGTAATGGTATCTAATCTGTTTACTAGTTCTTTATCAGATAATAGATTATCTAAACCACCTATTATACCACTTGGAAGATCAATACGAACCTCACTATATGTTTCAAAATTATCTATAACATAATAATTTTTATTATACATATTATATTTATTAAAGAAAGTATTATATTCTTCTTCCGTTGATTGATAATAGCCAAAGATTGTTGTTGTGTTTAGTAAAATATCTGTTGGATCAAATGCTAGATAACAGTTTGCAGGAGTATTAATTGTAGTATCATTATAATGAAAAGAATAAATTGTAGTTCCTTTATATTCATTTATAGGTATATAATTTAATTCTTCATCTAAAATAATATATTCAATCATATTCTCATTATTTAAGATGTTTGTAATATAACCTTGATTGTCCCTTTTTATTTCTTCTTCAGGAACTCCTTTAATACTTCTATCTTGTAAAATAACATTCTTTACTTCTATGCCAAACATTTGACCAGGATAAGATAGTGCCATAATAGGTTTACCAATATATTCAATATATAATTGATCTCCTGGATATAAATTATCTATACCATAATCATTAAAATCAAAGAAAGGAAGACACCCATCTATTAGTATAGTTACTTCATCTTTAGTTATATTACCATAATCATATTGGACTAAGAAATATCCGCTACCTTCTTTATCTTGATTACCTTTATTATCTTCATTACAACTAGTTAAAGATAGAAATATAGCTAGTAATAAAATAGTTACTAATATTTTTTTCATATATATCATTTTTATTATAAATTATTAACTACTCCACTAAATAATATTGTATTATCTTTTGCAATAACAAATCCAAATGATTGATCAAGAATAAAATCATAAAATTTATAAGTATAACTAGGACCAGCAGATTCTGCTTCATTTGCAATAATTGTAACTGCAGCACCTTCAACACCTGTTTTATCTACAATAAGTTTTGTTTGATGAATAACACTACCTGTAAAACAATCTTCATCTGTTATTTTATCATAGTTTGCAACATTATCTCTAAAGATTTTTGAAATACCATATTTATCTTTTAATAACGGAACAATATCTTCATCAAATGATGCGTCAAATTCTGGGAATAAACATCTAGTTAAGTATAATTCATTTCTTTCACTATTAAATACATCATAATTAGTATCATTTAAAATCATATTTAAATTGTTACTATTATATACTTCTTCTAAACTTTTTGTTGTTGGTTTAATAAAATAAAACTTTAAATTATGTGCTGTGTTTGTATAGAAATATTCAAATCCATCACCAGATTGAACACGCCCATTAATATATTCTCCCATTAAAAGATTTAATGTTTTGGTAGTATTATTTTTATTTTTAAAGTCATATGTATTAGTTGTAAACTTTAAATCTTCACCAATTGTACTCCAAGCATCTTTTAAATATAAAGTATTTATTAATAAGAATAATGTATATTCACTAAAATTATATTCATTATTAATTAAACCTTTAGTATTACGACATACATAATCTTGAACAGCTTTATTTGCAGCCTTATTATTTGTAGTAAATGGTGCAGCATATGAATCAGTATATAAAGAGTTCTTTAAAATATCTAGTCCTTCTTGTTTGTAATTTAATACTTCATTTAACCAAATAGAATTGTTTAAACTAATCATATGAGTTAATTTATCTTCATCATCATATAGTTCTTTATTAAGTTTTGAATATAAATATTTAGTATACTCAAGTATATCTTCATATGATATTCCTAAAAGATTTGCAAGTTCAGTTTGTGCTTCCGTTTCTGCAACACTCGTTGCCATTGCAAGAGCCATATATATAGATATTGGAGAAACAACCATACGATCGTAACCTGCACTATATTCTAAATACATTTGTTCAGTTAAATTAGTAGAAAAATTACATACATTAGATACAAAATTATAATATTCTTGTGAACTTAAATTTTTCTGTTTTTCTTCACTTTTACTAAGTAATAAATATTTTAAATCAGTATCTTTTTCTGTATTATCAACTTGATTTTGATTATTATTATTTTGATTGTTGTTATTATTATTTTGATTATTATTTTCTACTTGATTCTGATTATTATTCTCATTATTATTATTATCATCATTTGTAGTATTACAACCAACTAGTAATAATCCAACAAAAACAAGTATAAACAAAATTAAACTTCTTCTTCTTTTACTCATTCAATTTTCCTCCTAAAGTTATTATATATAAATAAAGTCTTATAACTTCATATATTAAGACAATTCAAACTTAAAAATAGTTTCAACAATTTATTTAACTATTAAATATTACTAATACAAAATTATAATCCTAAATCAAAAATATAATTAATTCTAATTCTCATTGAGTCTATAAAAAATTTTTTTTGAATATCACTTATTATTCTTATATTTTGTTCCTCATTTGGAATTATTCGTATAAATTCCACTATTTCATCCCAATGTTTTATAATTTTACTTTTAATATATTTAAGTGCATTATTAAAATCATTATCAAGCTTCTTATTTTGTAACATTTTAAAAAAATTTCTAAAGTTCATTAATTTATTATCAATTGTATAATAACACATCCCATTTAAAACTGAATTGGTCATTTTTTCTTCGGTTGACATTATTCCTAATAATTTATCATCATTATGCTTTGTAACAAATGAAGATCCGTTATCATATATAGGCGCTGGTGTATAAATTTTTGTCTCCTTATCAAAAAGTAAACCCCAATTATTTTTATTTCTATCATTATTATTTATTATAAAATCTATGACTAACATCTCCCAAAACAAATCTTTAATTTCCGTATTTTGCTTAAAAAGATCATTCATTTCAAATTGAAGAATAATTTCTTCAATTTTAACACTATGCTGTGAAATTCCACTTGTTTTATAATTAGGCAACCTTTCATTAAGTTTGATTAATTCATTTTGCAATTTATCACTATAATTATTTTTAATACTTTCATAATCCACAAGAACATACCTATCATTATCAGTAAAATCTTCACACGCAACAACTAATTGTCTTTTAGAAATTTCTTTATTATAATAATATCCAAGTTTAGTTTTATGCGCATTATAACCCAAAATTTGATAAATATGGCTCCCAATGTATTCTGATAATGGTGATGTTGTAAAAGAAATTTTGACATTATCAAAAGTGGATGTTTCTTGAGGAAACTTTAATAACCAATAATTATTATTAATTATAACTCCACGTTTAAGACCAGCATTACCACCATAATGTTTATTACTAAACGTTAAATTAGTGAAATCATTTAAAAAAAACATATAAACCCTCCCCTAAGAAAAAAGAGCCGTTATTCACGGCTACAAATTACAATACTGCCTGCGAGATTGTAACAAATATAAATATCTAATCATTTACTACCTGTGAGAAATGAAATACATAGATATCTACAATAATATTTTATCATTTTAATAATTGTTTGTCAATTATAAAACTAAATATTATTATACTATATTATTATATGCTTAAATTATAAAAATAAACACTTATAAGGTATATTTAATACGAATTTTTTTAAAATCATATTACAAATTGTATTATAAATTTTTATATGCTTTTACACCAAACTATATTTCCATCTAAATCCATATATAAATAAACTGTTTGATATATCATTAGTACACGATTAAAATATGGATGTTTTTCCATCCACTCCCAATCATAATCTATATAATTATGTAAAACTAACAAATAACCTGTTTCTAAATTTATACATAAATTAATTATACCATAAGAACTAGGTATTTGTGTGCTATTAACAATTACAGCATCCTCATATATCATAAGACCATCTGAAGACTTATATGTTCTCCAAAATTCTTCAATTTCATAGCTATTGACTAATTCTAAATTCATATTATATTCCCAAACGTTATCTATATTTCCTTCAATAGGTTGATAACTACCATAAATATAAAATGTTTTATCTTCAAAAAGTACAAAGTCTATATATCCATATTCATCATTTGTTACATTCTTTTCATCTACTATATTACCACTTTGATTAAAAATATATATTTTAATATCTGATACTGATGCAGAAACATCTTCACTAAATTCAGAATAAATAGAAAAAACATAGAAATTATTATTATATTCATAAACATCAGAAATACTATTCTCGCCATTTGTAAATGTATATTCCCATTCAAATTGATAATTGTTATCATACTTTGTAATTTTAGAATACCCTCTATATTGATAATATTCTCCAAAATATGTGTCACGATTACAGACTATAAGTATACCTTCATCAGAAGTTGTTATAATTTGACCTATACTTGAATTGTATCCATTATAAACAAAATATTCAAATTTCTTAATAACATTAAATTTATAATCATATTTAGCTATCTCAACTATATCATTATTTGAAGTATCATTAACAGTATAAATATATTTACTATCAAGAAAAACATTACTACTATTATCTAATATTTTTTTATTTATAACATCTAAATAAACTTCAGGTACTTCACCAAATGAACTAACAGGTTCGTTGAAATCAGCAGCTTCTCTCATTATTTGTTTATGCTGTTCATAATCATTTTGATATTTAATCTTTTGTATAACTAAAAGTCCAATAATAGAAAAGATAATAATGGAAGAAATTATAATTGTAACTACAAGAAGTTTTTTATAATTAAATTTACTCTTTGTAACTTCTCTATATTCATTAATGATTTCTTCTCCAAATAAATCATCATATGTAACATTAAATAATTCATATATTGCTTCTAGATTAACATCACTTGGAATACCATTACCATTTTCCCATTTCGCAACAGCACTTCTTGAAACAAATAATTTATCTGCTAAAGCCTGCTGAGATAAACCAGCTTTTTCTCTTAATTCTTTTAATTTGTATTTGAACATATAATTGTCCTCCTTATACCAACATTATATAATAATATTAGTACTTCGTGTTGTTACTTTTAATATTTGATTGTTACTTTTATAAAAAGAATAGTCTATTCACCTTTATCGGCAAAATATATAATATTTATTTTTTATTTTTTCTTCTTTTTTTGCCGATAAAGGCATAAATTCTTATATCATAACTTTAGTATTATTTAATCTTTTTTACTAAGTGCTATTAATTCTTCTTTAGTATAAACTTTATATCTATCTTCTTTAAACATAGTAGTTGTTGTATCAGGTAATTTTTCTATTAATCTTTTTAAATCTATATTTTTAGAAAAATCCACTTCATCTTTATCACTTACTATAAATATGAAACTATCATTTTCATAGTCTATATCAAACAAATTATTAACTTCAAGGGAATTTACATCAAAATATTCATTTTGATTTTCAATAAATTTTTCATAAATAAACTCATATAATGCTTCTTTACTTATTTTAATAACACGAGTTTCTTCAGTATTTAATTTTTTATTATTTCTTTTCTTATAATAAATATTTTCAATTATTAATGTAATAATTAAAACTATTAATATTATAAATATAATAATAAATCCTATTAAATCAAATGTTTTTTTATCAATTAAATAAGATATAAAATATTTAATAACTCCACCACAACATAATAATAATGCTATTAAATTAAGATAACTTCTTTTTCTTTTCATAATTTTTCCTTTCTTTAAACAACATAATATAAAACATCTAGAACTAATAAAAGAGTTCCTATAATAATAAATATTAACCAAACACCTACATTTGAATACTCTTTATTATTACGATGAAAAAAACTGTACCACTTTCTATTTAAACTCCAAAATCCATTAAATAAGCAAAAGATACAAAGTGGGATTGATTTTTCAATTAAACCATCAAAAAATATCATCCCAATAATAAGTGAAATAATTATTAAAATGTTTATTATTAAATATAATGTTTTAAACTTTGTAGGTGGCATAAATTTATAACCTTGCATCAGCATTTTCACTCCTTATATTTTATTCTTTCATTATTTTAGCCAAAATTAATACTTTGCCATATTTTTCTAATCTTTGATAATTATTAACTACATATCCTGTATCATTAATAGCGCTTAATAGTAAATCTTTTGTTTCTTCTTTTGTGACACTTGAATAAAATAACTCCCCATTATCATTTAGCATTGATATAGCTTTTTTAAATGTTTCTTTATATAATCCAATTTCTTTAACTGTAGATCCTATCATTGTAATAATATCAAATTTATGACTAGGAATATAGTCAAATATATCACTATTGACGATTTCTATATTTCTTTTATTTTGTTCGTTTTCTAAACATAACCTAAATGTTTCTGTGATATCAGAATCTATATCTATACTTATTAATTTACATTCATCATTCATATGATATGATAAGTACCTATCCCAGTGCCCTGGTCCAATACCAATATTACAAATTGTTTTAAATTCTTTAAAATTAAAGTTTTCTTCAAAATATTCAGTTATTTTATAATCATACCATTTAGCTTTTAGTGATGTATTCCACTTTCCACATTCTTCATTATTAAACTCACTATAATATTCTAATATATAGTCTTTTTCCTTTTGACTTAATAACTTTTCAATTTTTTCTGCAATAATCTTTAAATCGTTTCTATCTAATAACCATTCTTCAGACACATTAAATAATTTACATATCGCATCAAGATTTACATCACTAGGTATTCCATTACCAAGTTCCCATTTATTTATTGCACTTCGAGATACATATATCTTTTCAGCTAATTCTTTTTGAGTTAAACCTGCACTTTCTCTTAAATGTTTTAATTTATCTTTAAACATAATATAACCTCCATAATTACATTATAGCATATAAATTTAACATTGTCTTGATACTTTTTTTATATTTATGATACTTTTATTATATCATATTCTATTATTAATTGCTACCATTTATTATAAATAAAGACACTACTTACTAATTTTGTAAATAGTGTCTTTTTATTTAATTAAACTTAAACACAAACTTTATATCATCTTCTGTTATGAAATTATTTTCTTTTAATGCTTTTCTATAAAAATCAAATTCTTCTTTTAATAATAAATTATCATTTACATAAAATACAATATTTTCAATCAATATTTTATCTTTTATTTTATTAGTGAATACTTTTGCTGTATTAATCGCAACCTTCACCGCCTCATTAAATAAACTTTCTTCTCTTAAATCTATTCTTAAGTATAAGTTTTTATCTTCTTCATAAAACATTTTTGTATATCCGCAAACTATTTTACCATTTAAGATTACATATACTTTTTCATTTTCAAATTTATTTTCCCGTAATAAGTTTTGTTTAAACATATAAAGAGTTGGTTTAAAATAATCAGGAACATCTTTAGAATGTTTATACTTTTTTGTCATTATTACTTTTGAAACAATACCAGCATTTTCTTCATTTATTTCTTCACAATAATAATCTTGTTCAATATTCATTTCATAATACGGATCTATGCAACTTGTGCACTTTTTATCATTACCAAATTCATAATCATCTGATGACTTTATAAATCCAAAATTTTCAAAAACTTCCTTATAATTTTTATATACAAATGCTCCAACTTTTATACAGTTTAAATCTTTTAATATTATAAGTACTGAATCAATCATAGAAGATGCAAAATCATTACTTTCATAGCCTTCTTTAAATCCTAAATCACTAATTAAATAAAAATCATTTTGTTCAGGATGTTTAGTGATATGTAATGCACTTATTACTTTATTATTTAAATACCCTAAAACAAAGAAATCATCATTATAATAAGAAGTGTTAATAAAGCATATCGAACAATCTAGCCATCTATTACCATAAATCTCTTTTAATACTTCATATTCTTCTCTATCTATATTTTTCCTTGCTAAAATTTTAATATTATCATTCATATTATCCACATCCTTTCTTTTAATTTGTAATAGATCTTCAATTTCACAATCTAATATTTTAGTAAGAGGAACTAGATATATAATATCTGGTAAACTTATTCCTAGTTCCCATTTTGAAATTGATTGTCTTGAAATAGCAAGTTTTTTCGCAACATCATCTTGACTTAAACCTGCAACAGTTCTTAACTTTTTAAGAATAGATCCAAACTCATCTAAACTCAAAATTTAGTAACCTCTCTTTCATAAACATTTTCATTATACATATTTATCAAACCTCCTTTCCAAACGTCAAAAAAAGCACCTCTAATAAACTAGAAGTGCTTAATATATTTCAAATGCTTAAAACATTTATCCTAAATAAGGTAAGATAACGATTTAAAGGTTTTGATTACTTCTAATTTATTATAAAACATATAATTCATAATAATCAACTCCTTTCGTTGTTTAAGGTCTTTTTTCACTAATATTATATATCAATTTTATAAAATTATCAACATATTTATCTTTAATAACTGCACTAATTAGTTGCGAATCTTTTTATAAACCTTATTACCATTATCTTTATCAAAATTATTTGTTTCTATATATCCTAAAGATTTATAAAATTTTTCTGCATCTTTGCTTGCAGTAAGATATATTATACATTGGCTCAAATGTTCAAATTTTTCAACAAGTTTTTTCCTATTCCTTGTAGTCTATTTTCACAACTTACATATAACTCTAATATAAAAGAACATTTTTCATTATTATAGTTATAAAATGTATTACCTAATAAAAATCCATTAATATTGTTATTATCTATTGAAACAATTAAACATAATGTTTTATACTTTTCAAGTTGTATTAAAATATTATTTACATATGAATTAGCACTCTCATCATCAAGTATTTCATTTTCTATTTCTTTAAAATATAATTTAACTAACTTTATAAATTGATTAAATTGATCTTTTGTTAATGTCTTAATATTAATAATCATATAATAATACCTCTATACAAATTATATAATAATAACAATATTAATACAATTAATTAAGTTGAACTTATTTGTTGCGGGATGTCTATATTACCGAATAAGAATATATATACCTTTACAAAATATTTTTTTATCTTTATTAAAAATTCTTACAAATTTCTAACCCTTCTTGGATTGCTGTATGAATTTTATTTTCAACTTCTTCACAAGAAACATAATCCATATTTTGACAAGATATAACAATAACTTCACCTAACCCCCAAAGATAAGATAATGCTTCCAAATATGAAGTTCCTTGATCTAATTTATCTCTAGTAGAAATATCCATACCTCTTGTAGTAATATATAGTAATTTTTCTGATTTACAGTTTCCATAACATGTTTTATCATCTGAAATAAAAGTAACATTTAAAATTGAGCATAATTCAATAAAAGTTTTTAAAGCAGATGGTATAGACATATCCCAGAATGGTGCAGAAATTACTACTCTATCAGCATCACTAATTGTTTCTGCCCAATTCATAATATAAGAAGGAATATCACCACTTAATCTTTTATTAATAAGAGCCTTTTGCACAATATCTAATTTTAACTCATTAATAACAAAAGTTGTAACATCATATTTCTTTTTTAATTCATCTATAATAGGCAATGCTATTCTTTTTGTTCTTGATTCTTCATCTCTAATACAAGCATCTATATATACTAACTTTTTCATTAAATTGACCTCCTCATATAATATATCATTACTTTTTCTATAATTATATCACTTTCAAAATTTTATTTCTACTAATTTAAAAGACCATCAAAACTATTAGTAGCTTTAATGATCTTATTTTAATTATTGTATTAATTTTTCATATATATCTTTAGGAACATCAACTAAATCAAAACAATATGTTATTTCAACATCTGGATAAACTCCATCTTTAATATTAGTGCAATTAAATTTAATCTTATTTTCAATTTCATAATACTTATACTCAATCGGAATAAAGTCTCTTGATCCACTTACAACACGAGCATAACATAATACTACTTTATCTTTAAATAATTTATCTCCTGATTCTTTATCTAAAGGTTCAATATCTTTTCCTGTTATAGAACTATATATCTTTATATATTCAAAGTAATCATCAATAACATAATATATATGATTAGAAACTATATTATATTTTTCACAAATGTATTCAAAAACTGATTCTTCTACTTCAATAGTTTCTGTTTGTAAATTAATAGTTTCTTCTTTCATAGACAAATAATCAATAAATTCATTAAACACTTCAACATTAGTTTCTATCCCATATACTTTATCATTAAAATACACAGTCGCGTAAACTATATTGCTGTCTTTTCCACAGAAGTTTATATATTGTTCCCCTTTTGAAATCTCATTCCACAAATAAACTTTGTATATAAGCTCTAATTCATCAACTATTCCTTCTCTTGGTGTTAGTTCAAGTGAAGAAAGATCTTGATAGAATGTTTGCTCACATATTGCATCTATTAAAACTTTGTTATTTTCATCTAAATATACGCTTTTGAATCCATAATCAGTAAATAGATTTTCAACAGTAGTGGGTTCTTTAGGTTCAGGAGGGACTTGCTTACACCCTACTATACATAAAGCTAATACCAATAAAGAAAAATATATAAATATTTTTTTCATCCATGATTACCTCCTTTTGTTATATTATAATATATAATTAAATATCTAGCCTAAATTTACTCTAACATATTCATGTAATGAACAATTAGTATAACAATCAATTATTGCTCCTAAAAAACTTGTATATTGATGATGATATATTTTTCTTTCATACTGACATAAAATTGTCACCTTTTCACCGATTAGGCTATCATCATATATTATTACTAACTTATTAACATCACCATCATTAACCCATTGTGCAGAAATTAAATCTTTTACTTCGTTAATATCCTTACCATAAACTTCTAACATAAAACAAACACTAAACTGTTCTATAATCACATAAGTTTTATTAAAATAGTCCAGTCCAACTTTTGTAGAAGGTGGTTCCATATTTGTTACTTCACTGCTAGTTTCATAAATTACCATACCAGAAGTAATAGTATCTATCTCAAAATCATGATTTAATGAATCAAAATATGTTGCTATTTTAAATTCATCAGCAAATTTGTTAGGGACAATACTTCTAAGTTTGTCTAAAGAACTAACATATTTTTTCACATTATACTCGTATATAGTCTTCCATTGTTCGATTATATATTTATTTATTTCTAATAATTCATTTATAGAATAATATTCATTGCCATTAATATTAACTTTTTCTTTAAATAACACATCATAGTTTTCTCCATTAGATAATAATGTGATTGTTGGGACATCATAGTTTTCTTCTAAACATACATACTCTGAGTTATTTAGATTATTAATCTCAAAAGCAATAAATTCTTTTTCACCAGTATAATTATATTTTAAATTTTCAAAAAATTCACAGCAACTACCTCTTGCCTTTAGTGGGACATCCATTAATAAATATTCTTTTGAGTTGTTTAGTGAATTATAATATATATTTTCATTTACATTTTTACAAGCAACCATTGATCCATAATAAGGGACAGTTTTAAAAACTTGCTCTTTTGTAACATAATTATATAAATAATCAAATTCCTGATAATAGAAATAAGCAATTGCTATATAATTTTCTTCTTGAATCGGAAGATCATTAATATTTTTAGAATTTTTTACAATATAATTTTCCTCACTAATAACAATATCAGAACCAATATATTTTAAATATTCTTGTAAATTTAAATATTCATCATTAACTTTAAATGTTTTTATTCCACTTAATAATGAAAAATATAGATTTGCAAATATTCCATCTACTTTTTTAATCTCTTCTACTTTTAATCTTTCGATACCGATAAAATTACAATAAACATATTCCTTTTCATCTTTAACTTCAGTATAAAAACTACAACATTCGTGAAACACAACTTCCCAAATTTTTTCATAAACTTTATTATCTAAATATATACAAATGTATTCACTAATGTTATTTGCTTTTATTTTATACCAAGGCTTATCAAATTCAATAAAAGTTGTTTCATAAGGAGTTATAATATCATCACTATCTAAATTATTATTCATTTCAAATTTATTAGCATAAAATGCTTTATCATTACTTGAAGATAATCTATCATCCGTGCCATTGATATCTGGATTATCATTAGAAGGTTGATCATTAGGCGTATTTGATATATTACCAAAAATTATAAAACTACAAAATGTTAGTATTCCTAATAAACAACAAATTAATGTTAATCTATAATTAAACATTACTTTGTTTCTTTTTTGTTTTTTATCTTGCTTTTTATATACATCATTTTTATAATCTTTTATGTCAATATCAGGAATATTATTTTTTAATTCGGACAATTCTTTATCAATCATGTTTATAATCCCTTTCTATAATTTCTTTAATAAGATTTCTTGCTCGTTCTAATCGTTTCTTTACTGCAGATTCTGAAATTCTTAAAACATTTGAAATATCTTTTATTTTCATATCATCATAATAATATAAAACTATAATTGTTTTATATTTTTCTGGTAAATTATTAACAATTAAAGATAAATCATATGGCAAATCTTCTTTTTTTATTTCAGGGAATTTCACTAAAATATCGTTGTCTTTTACAACTTTTTTCTTATAGGCGCTTTTTAATAAATCAATTGACTCATTAATGGTTACTCTAATTAGAAAATACTTTATATGTTCATTAGATTCAAACTTCTTATTTGACTCTAATAAAACTACATAAGCGTTTTGCATTATATCTATTGAATCTTCTCTATTAAGAGTATATCCATACGCAATGTTATATAATTCTTTAGCATATTCATTATATACATAGTCAAATTGTTGTTCCGATATTTTCATAATGATTTTCCCTTTCGTCTATAATACGATTTAATTATAAAAAGGTGACATATTATTTACTAAATTTTAACATATTTAGGTTTTTATTTCTACTATTTAAAAAATATAGCGTGAGACTAGTTCTACAATTTAAAAGTCAGTTACCATTTTATTAGGTAACTGACCAAATTTTTATTTAAGCTCTAACATTACTTCTAAATAACTATTATCATTAGCTTTATCAATTAAGTTATTGTTTTGACCATAGTTATGTATTTTATTAAATAAACCTAAAAATGCATTTCTAGACCACCTAATTGCTTCATCATTAAGATGTTTAGGGAATAATTTAATATACTCACTTGCAAACTTCTTTACAATTTCTAAGTATTCATCCATTAATGGTGATAAGTATTTTTCAACTAATTCATATAGTTTATTTTCATTTTCTTTAGAAATATAAGGAATTGTCAAAACTAGTTTACCACTTTCATCTTTAATAACAAAACCTTTCATTATTAAATCTGCAACTATTTCTTTATCCATTGGTTCTACACCATTAACAATATCCATACAAGTACTAACAGCAATATCTTTAATAGGTGCTCTTTTACTAATACCATCTATTCCAGTAAATCGTTCAATTATAGAATTACCACCGTAACTCACATTTCCTGTTCTTACAAAACCATACATATGATTTGAATACTTTCCTGTTGTATATGATGCTATATAATTCCAGTCAAATCCATTATATTTAATTTTTAATGGTCTCCAAGGCATTTTATTATACTTGTTGTTTACATATAATATTGACATCATTGTGTATAGATGAAATAAATTTTCTTCTTTCATTAATCCTTTATATATATTTAAGTTTTTAGCATCATTATAAATACTTTTAAAAGCATCATAAATTCTATCTTTAATTGGGCTTACAAATTTAAGGAAATTTTCATCATAGAACTTATCATATTCATCAAACCAAATAATAAAATCAGTTCGATATTTTCCTTTCTTTTCTTCAACTAATGCTTCTCTTTTTAATAAGTTTTTAACACTATCTTCAATATAATATGCAGGTACTCCGCATATCTTAGCAAGTTCTTCAATTGTCTTTGTTTCATTATAGCAATGATATAAGATATTTTGTGATAAAGCATCACTAATATAAGTATCAGGAAATGGGATATTTTCACCATCAAAGTTACCATTACCATAAATACTAATTTTCATTTTAATTGGCTTTAATGCACTTTCTTCCATATTTTCTAACTCCTCTTTAATTTTATTTCTTGCAACTTTTAATCTCCAAGAAATGGTTCCTTCTGGAATATTAAGTTTTTTTGAAATCTCTTTTACTGAAAGATTATCATAATAGTGTAATATTATAGTTTCTCGATATATTGATGATAACATTGCGATATGTTTTCTTAATCTATTGTACAATTCGATTTTCTCATAGTCACTATCATTATCATCTTGGTATTCATCTAATACATCATATTGATACATTTCTTTTTCTTTTGCTTTTTTTCTTCTAAACACTTTTAGAGTGTTTCTTGCGATACCAAATAACCAAGGTTCAAACTTACTTTCATCTCTTAAATAGGGTAATTCTTTTACTGCAGTTAAAAGAATCTCCCCAGATAAATCTTGTGCCTCATCCGTATTATATGTATTATTTAGTGCATACCCATATATTTTTTCAATATACATCTCTAAAATATTTACATCCATTATTTCACCACCTTTCACCTATAAAGTGCATTTTTTACTATTTTCATTGGGTGTTTTATAAAATTAATTATACTATTTTTTTTAGTTTTTTTCCAGTATAAAAATCAGTAAGAACATATTAGTACTTACTGAAAAGTATTCTTATTTATTGATACTATACTTAAGTTTTTCCAATAATTCAATTTCTTGATTATTTAATCCAATTAAATCACTTCTATTTACTACTTCATTTACAGAAGTTTTAATAATTTTTACAATAACATCATAATCTAAATCATTAGAAATATTATTATATAAACTAACTAATTTTTCTACTTTAGATAGTTTTTCAACATTTGATAACTTTTTATTATAAGAAATTTGTTTACCTAGTTTATTACCAACAAATATTGCAAGTTCATATAAGTTTTGTGTTAACTGATTATAAAACTCTTTAGTACCTTTTCCATAAAGTTGTTCAATTCTTTGACCACTTGTATGATAGAATGATGGAAAATTATTAAAAAGTTCTAAAGCGCCTTGTTCATCACCTTTTGCATATAATACTTTAGCTTTATATGTAATTGCATCTAATCTATAATTTTCAACATCGCAACCTTCTAGTATTAAATCACATACTTTAATAATTTCTCTTTCATTTTTGATTAATACATTTGGATCATTATCTGCAATTCCACCTGTTAAGAAAAATAAATATTTTACCATTATTTCATAATCATTAGGATACTTTAATCTTGCAGCTAATGCTAATTCTTTCGCTTTACCCCAATCATTATTAATAGGCCAAGCCAAATTAATTTCTTCTTTAACCTTTTTAATTTCTTCTTCTATAAGCATATAGTCATAACCCATTAATTCATCAATGGATACACCAAAGAAATGTGATAAAGGAAATAATAAAGTTATATCTGGATACGTTTCATTATTTTCCCATTTACTAACTGCAGCTGAGGTAACATTAAAGATCTCAGCTAATCCTTCTTGAGTTATCTTTTTTTCTTTTCTTAATCTTTTAATATTTTCTGAAATTTTAATATTCATAAATACATTCCTTTCTTAAGCATATTTGCTATTATATTATTTGTAATATCGGCCTTAATTACAATGTGAATAAATTAATAATATTATTCACACTAATATTATATCAAGAAAAAATTGTATTTACCACCCACTGTTAGTTAACCATTTATTAACTTTGAGTTAAGTTATTAAGTTTTAATATAGCACTGTTAAATGTAAAAAGATGTTTTAAATCCAATAAAAACAAAAATACCATTTTTCCTAAATTAGGATTAATGGTATTTTTTCTTACTCAGATTCAATAATCTTTTCATCATAATTTGAATTTCTAGTATATATATACTCATCACCAGAACATCCATCTAATATTATTTCATCATCAGTATAACGCTTTACAAGCCATTCAATGGTATATTCTATTTTATTATTTTCATAATTAGTTATAAAATCATATCCTGAAGTGCACCATGATTCTTTATTTTCAATTTCACCATTATAGTTTCTAATTCTAAAATTTTGCATTCCTCCACGTAATCCTAAATCAAATGCTTCATTAAATGATGCACAACAATAAATATTTTCATTTTCTCTTTGAATAGTGAAAGCATAATCTTTTTTTGGTGTAGTTATAATAAAAATAAATTGTGTATCATCTACTTCGAGACTACTTTGTGCTCTCCACATAATTAACGCTTTTCTTATGCCAACTTCACTTACTTTTGGATTTATAATTTTTTTTGATGTTGTATCAAATTTTTCAATTCTATTCATTTTTTTAGTAATAAATGGATCAAATTTCTCTCCAATATATTCTTTAATATTCTCATCATTATAATAAAGTTTATCTGCATATTTGTATGCATATTTTGTTTTCGCTAAATCATCATCTCTTTCAACAACAGCAATTAATGATTTTTTATTTTCAAATCCTTGATATAACTTAACTCCAAATATATGTTTACTTGAGGCATAAAAATATAAAGAATATTTATTAGTGACAACAATTTCAGCATTTCTTGATTTATAAACTCCACACACAAAACTATCATACTTTACATCGAAAGTATCAATTCCCTCAATTAATAGTGAATCAGTAGTTACTTTAAATATTTTACTTATTAGGACAATTTTCTCTAGTTCTGGATATACTTGATCCAATTCCCACTTTGATACTGTTTGACGAGTAACACCAATTCTTTCTCCGAAAGCTTCTTGAGATAATCCTGCTTGAATTCTAATTTCTTGTATTCTATTACCTAATGTCATATATGAATCTCCTTATTCGATAATTTACACTAACATTATATCATTTTATTATCAATAAAGTCTACCACTTCAAAGTGGAACTTTGTCACTTCATGGTTGACACTATTATAACATACTTTTAAAATTATTACAAATATTTTTTCTAAGTCTTTAGTTTTCTTTAATTCATATTTTTTCATAAAACATCAAAAAAAATTGCATCCATTAGGATACAACATTTAAGAGTAGGTTATAAGACCAATATATATAAACAATAAAATATAGGAATTCTTTAATACCTAACTGCTACGATATCTATTATTTTTTGGTGTATGGGACTATAAGTCACTTATAAATATAGTCCCATAAAAATCTTATTTAATTACTTTCCATCTTCCCATTTTCTTAGAACCTATTCTTTCAATTACACCTTTAACTTGTAGGCTACTAAGAATTCTCTCTATCGTTCTTTTTGATAAAGACAATTCATTAGCTATTGTTTCAGCTGTAGAATTTGGATTTTCTAGTAATATTTTTATTACTTCATCCTCTGAATGTGTTAAATTTAAACCGACATTTAAACCGACATTTAAACCGACATTTTGTTGTGCTAAAACTTTTTCATCAAATGGAATAATTACTTTAATATAATGTTCTTTTATATCAAAAGCTTGTCTTCCATATCTTTTTATAATGGTAGGGATTCCATGTCCAGTATGCTCTACAATACCCATATTAAGAAAAATCCTCATTAGCTTTTCATTTCTCGGAATACTAATTCCTTCTAAAAAGTTTTCAATTGTCTGATTATGTGGTAAACCACCATGAGATAAAATTTCTATTCTATTACTAAAAAAGGATACAAGAGGTTCAGTAATACTCCAATCATTGTGAACAATTGCATTAACAATAGCCTCATTAACACAGTCAAAATCAAACAAATAAGTATCTTTTCGAGGTCTTACAGTTGTATCTGTCACACAAATATTTTCTGACACTAATCGATTTTTTAGTTGTTCATATGCAAAAAGTATACACTGATTCCCATAGTCACTTCTTTGAGAAATTGATGCTTTATCTTCGCCTTTAAACTTAACAAATATTAAAGAAGAATCATTTTTATCAGAAAATAATTCTGCCATTTTATTATATTCACCTTTTTCATTTTTTAAAGATAAATTAGTTTCAAAACTATTATCATCTAAATGAAATCCTCGTTCAGCGTAATACACTTTAAGCGTTTTAAAACTTAAATTCGGATAATTAGATTTACTTGAAATTAATAAGTCTGAATTAAAAAATTTCTTTTCATATCTGTTTTTAATTTGATCTTGGGTCATTTCTCTGCATGATGAGCCAACTCTAATAGAACATCCAGTAGATGAATAACCATATTTTTTTTGACAATATAATGAGTCAGTTCCTTTTTTTATATATATTGCTATGATAGTTTTATCTCCTTCAAAAATTAATTCATTTCTTATTAATTCTTGTGGATTAGGTTCTATTTGTTGTGTAATGATATCAGCAACAGATCTGCAGGTTTCATCTATATTAGTAGTTCCAATAATTGTGCCGTCATCTTTTACACCAATATATATAGTCCCACCATCAGCATTTAGAAAAGAAACTATTTCTTTACATATTGAACTTGTAAACTTTTCTTTCAATTCGATTACGTTTGACTCTTGATAATTCATAAATTGACCTCCTACTATATAATCATTATAACACATTTATATAATTTTGTCAATATATACCGACATAAACCGACAAAAATTATTATTCTTTTATTAGAATATATTTCCCCGGTTTTCTTCTACCAAATATATAGTCTCCTGATTTCCATTCATAAATTAAATATTCTACATTATCTATTATCACAATTTCATATTTTGCTGATATCATACTATATTTATTATCTATCACTTTACCATTAGTCCATAATAAATGATTTAATATAGTTCCATTAATTCTATCTTCAATTAATTTCCCATCTTTACAAAATATTAGTCTTTGTAAAAATAGATCATCTTTTTTATCTTTTATTACTTCTCCAATATCATCACTATATGTAAATGCAATTGATCTCCATATTCCTAATACCTTTTCATCATTTATAAATTCATAACCAACATCATCTACTTGTCTTATATCATCAATAGAATATTCTTTATTATCGATTTTTCTAAATTTAACAATCTTTCCTATTACTCCATTTACATCAACTACACCTATTATTAATATATCATTAACTATTTCATATGGATGATAAGTATCAATAATTTTCAAATATCCTTTAGTCCAACTAAACACCCAGTATTCTTTTCCATTAGGCAGAAAATATAATTCATTAAAAGGAAAAGGTTCATCTTCTAATAATTCCCATTTGCCAATTACTTTTTCATCATTTACAAATACCAATTCACTACACTCTCCTTTTTCAATCATCGATTCAATATGATTAATATTTTTCTTTATACTAATCATTAGTTCTTTCAAGGAATCAACTTTTGAAACGAGTAGATTAGGATTAATATTTTTGATTTCTTCTAATGTGAAGCCCATATTCTTATATTGTAATATCATTAATACTTGTTCTATATTCTTCTCATCATAATATCTATACCCTGTATATTTATCAATATAAGCTGGTTGTATCAAACCTTTTTCTTCATAGAATCTAATTGTTTTTACACTGATTCCTACAACGTTAGAAAAAACGCCTATTCTTAAATATTTCATAAAGCCTCCTTTGTAATAATTGCTAGCTAACTTATTACAATATGATTATAACATTACAGTTAACTGGAGAGTCAAGTAAATTATATTAATTATATTATACATTATAACAAAGTCAATTTCAAATAAATATAGTTCAAATCCAATCAACCGACTAAATTTCCAATAACCCTAAAATAACCTTTATTCAAATCCCTTTAATTGAACAAAAACTCAAATATCCATAGAAAATAAAAAAATTGCATCCATTAGGATACAACATTTAAAAGTAGGTCATAAGACCGATATATAAACTATAAAAATATAGGGATTTTTTTATGGGGCGAATATAGGGAGTCGAACCCTAGCATAACGGAGCCACAATCCGCCGTGTTAACCACTTCACCATATTCGCCATTGGCAGGGGCAATAGGAATCGAACCCATATTAACGGTTTTGGAGACCGGTGTACTACCGTTGTACGATGCCCCTTCTATAATGCTATAATATTATAGCACTATTTTAATAAAAAATCAAGTAATTAACTTTATTAAAGTAAATAAGCTACCTATTAAGTAGCTTATTTTTCATTAGTCAGTCTTAATGAATCTCCTATCCAAACTAGTTCTAATTTATCAGTATTACTTGAGGCGATAGTGTATTCAATACCTGCTTCATAGAATTTAATTGATTCATTATTTACAATTGCTGCAACACCACCAAGAATATAAATATCTCCATCAATATATTCTGTTTTAACTGTTTCATATGGTGTAATAAATTTTTCAATTATTGTAATAAATGAACTACCAGAATATGTAAGTATTACTCTTTGATCATTACCTGTTCCCGTTTTTACTTCTTCTTTTAAAACAAGACCAGTTGGACAATATGTAGGATATGACATTGCACGATCAAAATCAAGAATATCTTCTGTCATTACTTCTTTTAAAGTTTCCATTGTCTTATTGTTTTCAAATAATTCATCATTTATATCAATATCTGTTTCTAAGCTATTTACTTTAAAATGCGAAATTAATGTATCATCATTTTTATAAACACATACTTCTGTTGGAAGTCCTGTCTTATTATCAAAAACAATCTTTTGATACATATCTTCTACATTATCAAATAATTTAACTTTTAATTTATATGTTGTAAATTCTTCTGTAGTTTCTACTTGTTTTTCTTCATCTGCTATAAAATCTTTTGACAAAGATTGTAAAAGATATGGATAACTTGTAGTCATTGGCCAATTTGATGATACTTTGAAGTTTTTATTTAATGATGGAATTAGTACATAAACTCCGTCTGTATTTTTTAAAATTACTTGTTTTTCTAATGAATTTGGTAATACCAATTCTACACGATATAAATCAGGATTTTTATAATATACACATACATTACTTACTTTTGATCCACTTGGAAAATTAGATTCTAATGTTCCAGTTAGTTTATAACTTTTTAAATCATTTACAATTTCTGGAAATGATGCAACTTTATCTTGATTTTTCTTACAACTAGTAATTGTAAATGTTAATAACATCAAGAAACATACAAATAAACTTTTAATTAATCTTTTTTTCATTTTTTTATTCACCTAATAAAGTGTATGAATGTTTTAAAAAAATTATGAATATTTTAACAATTATATTTTATAAATTTATACATAAACTAAACATGGATTAAAATAATTTAATTCAAATCTTAAGAATGGAGGTATAAAAATGAGTGTAATTCAAAAAATTGCATTAGCAGTTTTAATCATCGGTGGATTAAACTGGGGATTAATTGGTTTCTTTGATTTTAATCTAGTTGGATTCATATTTGATGGAATGTCTCCAATTATCTCTAGAGTAATCTATGCTTTAGTTGGTATTGCTAGTATTACCACTTTAATTGGATGGTTATTACCTGTTGAAGAAGAAGATTACGACTATGAAAAATCATATCAAAATAGTTTAAGTCACTAATAATTTTAAAGATGCGTGCTACTCTTAACATATTGTTTAAGGTAGACTCCTAAATTAAGTTTTTTAAAAAAAGAAGGAGTAATTTATGGAGCAAACCGAACAAATATATAGTCCATCACTTGAAGTACTGTTTGGTAAAAGAATTCAACAAATTAGAAAAGAAATGAATTTATCGCAAAAAGAATTCGGAGAATTAGTTGGATTCCATAGAACATATATTGGACAAATTGAAAGAGCTGAAAAATGTGTTTCAATTAAAGCAATTGAACAGATTTGTAAATCCTTAAATATTAGTGTACAAGAATTGTTTGATTTTTCAAATTTAAAATGATGGATTATTCTCCATCATTTTTTTCTTTTCTCTTTAAATCATGATAATATGCCATAAGTGCTCTCATACAATGACTAATACCTGATTTAGATAGTTTTTTACCAAAGAGATTATCTGAATAATAACTTAGTTCTTCTAAACTTGAATCAGGATATTCTTCTCTTAATAAAGCAATAGTTTGAAGTCTAACAGGCATTTTTTCAAAATGTCCTCTACTTCTAATATATTCAATTGCTTCTAATTGTTCATCACAACTTTTAGCACATCTTATTTCATTAGCTATATCACAGTTAGTCATACGATTTGCCATGTTATTAACATCTCTTACAATACGTTGATCTTCAAAATAGAATACTCCACTAGAAGCACCTATTATTGCAAGACAACTAGAGATATCCTCACTTCTTTTTACATATAAAACTGATTGATTTCTTCGTTCCATAATTGAAACATTTATTCCTTTTGATTTAAATAATCTTGCGGCAAATCTAATTAAGTTATCTTTTGATGAAGATATTTCAAAATGATAACAATTCTTTCTAGGATCGTTTATCGATCCTTTTGCTATAAAAAGACCTCTTAAAAATGCAGATTTACAACATGCATTTGATATAATATCATCACTTCTTGATAAATGTGTAAAAGGCATAAGTTTGAACTCTCTGATTATTTCATCAGCGTGATCAATTATTTCCAAATAATAAAATCTTCTTTTTCTTAAAGAAACTTCATCTTTATAACTCATTCCAATATTTACATCATAAAGTTCTTTAAGTAATGGCATCATTACTTTTAGAACATTTAAAATTGTACTTTTGACAACTATCTTCATTCCTGATGATGTAATCATTATTTCACTATTACCTTGAAGTAGTCCATATAGGACTGCTTTTTTACAACAATTATCAAGTGATGTAATATTAAGAAGTTCTTTTTTAACCTCACTTGCAAAGCTCATATTATAACTTCCTTGTTATTGCAACAGCAGCAACAACACCATCTGCAACAGCTGTAATTACTTGTCTAGTTGTTTTATGAACACAGTCACCAACTGCATATAAACCAGGTACATTTGTTTCACGAGAATCATCTACATAGATATATCCTTTTTCATCAAGAACACCATATTTTGCTAGCATATTAGTAGTTGGATCAAAACCAATGTAAATAAAACATCCATGTGTAGGAATAGTTTCTACTTCCCCAGTAATTTTATCCTCAATTACAACTCCTTCTAAGAAAGCATCACCAATAAATTCTTTAATGATTTTATTATTCATAATTGTCATATTTGGTGTATTTTTTGCTTTTTCAACTAAAATCTTAGGAGCTTTATATTGTGGACTTCTTGAAATTAGTGTCACACCTTTACAAATTTTAGATAGGTATAGCCCTTCTTCAAAACCACTTGTTCCGCCACCAATAACAACAACTTTTTCATTAGAATATAAATTACCTTCACATAAAGCACAATATGATAATCCTTTACTCTTGAATTCATTTTCACCAGGAACACCTAAACTTCTAACATTACTTCCGGCTGCAAAAATTACATATTGTGTAGTATATTCGTTTTTCTTTCCTGTAACTTTAAAATTACCATCTTTTTCTCTAACGATATCAATAACTTCATCACGAACTCTTTTTACTTTTTCATCTTTAATTTGTTGATGCATGATTGTAGCAAGTTCTACACCAGAGTTTCTTCTAAACCCTGGGTAGTTTTCCACTTGTGATGTCCAGATAAGTTTTCCACCTGGAATACCTTTTTCTATCATTAGTACATTGATGTTAGCTCTTTTTAAGAAAAGACTTGCACTCATCCCAGCAGGACCTTCACCAATTACTATTACCTCATATTCTGTTTGCATATTTTTCACCTAATTTAACTAACTCTTTTGGATCAGATATAATTTCATCTGCACCCCATTTTTCAAAATCTGAAATTGTCGATACACACCATGTCACACCACAAGTATATGATAAAGCATTCTTACCTGTTAAAATATCAGTCTCTGTATCACCAATCATTAATACTTTTTTAACTTTATATTTATCTTTAATTTGATTTATACAATCTGGATTTGGTTTAGCTTCATTCATAAGTTCTGCACCAATAACATCATCAATATATTTATCTAAATTACATAGTTTTAATCCACGATATACTTCTTTACTAATTTTATTAGATGCTACACAAATTGTATATCCTAGTCCTTTTAACTCTGCAAGTGCATCTTTAATACCAGGATATGCTTTAATGTATTTAGCAGTTAATAATTCTGCATACTTAGCATAAGTATCAATATATAAATTTAATTCTTTTTCATCTTTTGCATACTTCTTAAATGTATCATTAATATATGGACCAAAGAACGTATGTGCTTCATCAAGTGTCATAGGATATGATGGATTAATTTCTTTAAATGTTTCCATAACTATATTTTCAATAAGTTCATATGTATCAAGGATAGTTCCATCACAATCAAATACAATTACTTTATTCTTTTCTTCTTTATCAGAAAACCCTTCTAATATTAGTGTTGCGTTATCACCAAATAATGCTTCTTTACATGATACTAATCGATATTTAAATACACGTCTTAATACTGCAAGAGCAATACCTAAGACAATAAATAAACAAGAAATAAGTTGTGCAATTTTAATACCAGTATTACCAATCATTAACGCATCAGTTCTTAAAGATTCAATAAAGAATCTAAGTATTCCGTACCAAATTAAATAAAAACTAACACCATCACCAACATATATCTTTTTAACATATTTTCTTAAATTAGTATAAAGTAAAACACCAATTACATTAAATACAGATTCATATAAGAAAGTAGGATGATAATATCCAGCAACAGTCCATCCACTTGCATTAGAATAAGGAATATACATTCTATCAATAATAAAATTAGGAATTAATAATTTACTTAAAAACTCTCTTTGTGCAAGTAATGCTTCATCAGTTAAATGAGCAGTATCTGATACCATACCTGGATACTTAATTAATGGACCAAATGCTTCTTGATTCATAAAGTTCCCCCAACGTCCAATAGCTTGACACATCATAAAAACAGGGAATAAGATTTCTAAAATTGGAATTAAATCAAGATGTCTAATTTTACAATAAATTGGAACATATATACTAACTGCTATTATTGCACCATGAATTGCAAGACCACCATTTGATGGATTAATAACATCTAAGAAATTATCATAATTGTCTCCTGAAAATGCAACATAATAAAGTCTTGCCCCCAAAATACCAAATAATAAACCAAATGCTAAACCTTCACTTAATGTATCAATTGATAACCCCATTCTTTTTAAAAATCTATAATAAGCAATTATAGAGCAAATTAATGCTCCACCTAAAATAATTACCGCATACCATGTGACTTTGAAATTACCAATTGATAACAATAACTTACTTGATGAATCAAATATAGGTCTTAAATTATTTGCTAGAAACATTTTTATTTACCTTCTTTCTAAATTTTAGTAAATATGCTACAACAAACTTCTTAATTGATATAAATATTATAATAGCAATTATATATGTTATAACACTCGCAAAAACAATTTCAAATAATTGCAAACAAATAATACCACTTATAATAAATGATAAAAATGTAATTATAAGATTAATAAGTCCAAAACTTATCATCATAATCAGTGGATATTTCATTGTTAAATATCTATTGAACACAAAATCTAAAAAATTAGTAATTAAGAAAAATACTAAAAAATAAACAAACTTTGCATCAACTACATTCATTAATGTATTAATTGTAAATACTAATATAAAATCAATAATTAAATTTTTTAAATAACTACTTATAAATCTTTTACATTTAACAAAGAAACTAACGTTTTTATTATGATTAGGATCTTTTTCTGAAAGTTCATTTATTAATTTAATTATTTCTTCTTCAGATAAATCTTGTAGATTTTCTATTTCAATCTTTATAGGTTCTTTTTCTTTATCGTCGTTATTATTATTCATATATACCCCAGTCATAAAAAAAGGCTTTTAAGCCTTTAATTACTTAATATTAAACTTATATATTTACATATATATATTATACCAATTTTTATTCTTTAATGCAATGTCATTGCAACAAATTATGACACACGCGAGAAAGTTGTTTATGTTAACATTTATTATATTTTTTTATATGTATATATACAATTTTTATGCAACATATTTATATTATATTCATTTATGTGGTATAATATAAGATAAAGAGGTGGTTATATTTATGAACAATGACTATATCGTAATTAAAGGTGCGAGAGAAAATAACCTTAAAAATATTAATTTAAAAGTTCCACGAAATAAACTTGTTGTAATGACAGGTGTATCTGGTAGTGGTAAAACAAGTTTAGCATTTGATACAATATATGCAGAAGGACAACGTCGTTATGTAGAAAGTTTATCAGCATATGCTAGAATGTTTTTAGATAATGTTGATAAACCAGATGTTGATTTAATTGAAGGTTTATCTCCTGCAATATCGATCGACCAAAAAACAACTAGTAGAAACCCACGTTCAACAGTTGGAACTGTTACAGAAATTTATGATTACTTAAGACTTCTATTTGCAAGAGTAGGTACTCCTGTATGTCCAAATCATGGAATCGAAATCTCTAGTCAAACAATTGAAGAAATGACTAATAAGATATTTACATATCCAGTTGATTCAAAAGTTATTATTCTATCACCGATTGCGGAAAATAGAAAAGGAACTTTTGAAAAAACATTAGAACTACTTCGTAAAGATGGTTACTCTAAAGTAATTATAGATGATGAACAATATGAACTAGATGAAGAAATTAATCTAGATAAAAACAAAAAACATAATATCTTAGTAGTAGTTGATAGAATCAAAATTAAAGAAGAATCGCGTTCTAGAATCTATGAATCACTAGAAGCAGCATGTAGTTTATCAGAAGGTAAGATATATGTAGATATTGAAGATGAAAGACTTTTATTTAGCGAACACTATTCTTGTCCTCATTGTGGTTTTACAGTAGGAAAACTTGAACCTTCAATGTTCTCATTTAACTCACCACTTGGCGCATGTCCTACTTGTCATGGACTTGGTGTAGTATTTAAAATGGACTTAGATTCATTAATTGTTGATGAAAATTTATCTATTGCAGATGGAGCAATCCGTTATTTAAAAAATATCGTATTCACTGAAAACATTGAATGGCAAACATATAAAAAACTATTTGAAGTATATAATATCGATGTATTTAAACCCTATAAAGAACTAACTGACTTTCAAAAAGAAGTAATACTTTACGGTTCTAAAGAACCGATTAACTATGAAATCCATTCAACTGGTGGTATTACAATGAGAAAGAATAAAATCATTGAAGGCATCGCAACACTTATTGAAAGAAGATACTATGAAACATCTTCTTCATTCCAAAAAGAATACTATGGTTCTTATATGAAAGAAGATACTTGTGATACATGTAATGGAAGTAGATTATCAGATACAATATTAAGCGTAAAAGTTGGAGGTAAAAATATTCATGAATTTACTGAAATGAGTATTTTAGAAGCAATTGAGTTTGTTAATAATTTAAAACTTACTCCAATTAAAGAAAAAATAGGTAAACTAGTATTAAAAGAAATAAAAGTAAGATTAGAATTCTTAAAGAACGTTGGACTAGATTACTTAACACTTTCAAGAAAAGCAGGAACACTATCTGGTGGAGAAGCACAACGTATTAGACTTGCAACACAAATAGGCTCTCATCTTACAGGTGTATTATATGTTCTTGATGAACCAAGTATCGGTCTACATGAAAGTGATAACCAAAAACTAATCGCAACACTTAAATCAATGCGAGATCTTGGCAATACTTTAATCATTGTAGAACACGATGAAGAAATAATGCGTGAATGCGATCATATTGTTGATATTGGTCCTTATGCAGGTGTTCATGGAGGACTAGTTATGGCTGAAGGAACTCCTCTTGAAGTAGCAAATACCCCTGGATCTATTACTGGAGATTACTTATCTGGAAGAAGAAAAATAAAAGTACCAGAAACGAGACGTCCTGGTAATGGTAAGTCATTAATTGTAAAAAATGCTCATGCAAATAACCTTAAAAATATTGATGTAGAATTCCCACTAAATAAACTAATTGTCGTAACAGGTGTATCTGGTAGTGGTAAATCAACACTTGTAAATGATATTTTATATGCATCACTTACAAAAAAGATTTATAAATCTAAAGTTGAAGTAGGTGCACACGATGCTATTGAAGGAATTGAATCAATTGATAAAGTAGTAAACATTGACCAATCTCCAATTGGTAGAACACCAAGAAGTAACCCCGCAACATATACTGGTGTATTTGATGCAATAAGGGATTTATTTGCAGAAACTAAAGAAGCAAAACTTAGAGGCTACACAAAATCGCGTTTTAGTTTTAATGTAAAAGGTGGTAGATGTGAAACTTGTGGAGGAGACGGTCTACTTAGAATTGCCATGAACTTCTTACCAGACGTATATGTACCATGTGAAGCATGTCGTGGTAAACGTTACAATAGAGAAACACTAGAATGTAAATATAAAGATAAATCAATTGCTGATGTTTTAGATATGACAATTGAAGAAGCGTATACATTCTTTGAAAATATTCCTACTATTGCACCAAAAATGAAAACATTAGTAGATGTAGGACTTGGGTACATGAAACTAGGACAAAGCGCAACAACTTTATCTGGTGGTGAAGCTCAAAGAGTTAAACTAGCAAGTGAACTTTATAAACGTATTAACGGTAATACAATATATATTCTTGATGAACCAACTACAGGCTTACATCAATATGATATTGAAAGATTAATGCTAATGATAAATAAAATAATTGAGGCAGGAGCAACTGCTATTATTATTGAACATAATTTAGATGTTATTAAACTAGCAGATCATATAATTGACCTTGGTCCAAATGGTGGTATCTATGGAGGAGAAGTAGTTGCAACAGGTACTCCTGAAGAAGTAGCACTAGTTAAAGAATCAAAAACAGGACAGTTTTTAAGAAAAAAACTAAACATAAAATAGAGGCGTAAACACCTCTATTTTTTTATTTTATTAACTTTAATTTTCTATTAATATCATTTTTTCTCGCAAGATATGCAGATTCAACAGTTGCACAAGCACTAGCAAGTCCTAATTTTAGACAGTCTATTGTTTCTTTATTTAAAGAATGTCCAGCTAAAAATCCTGCTATTAAAGAATCTCCTGCTCCTACAGTACTAATAACATTAACATCAATACTAGGTAAATATATTTTTTCTAGACTACTTGATATATATAAAAGCCCCATTTCACCAAGTGAAACAATAACATTTTTAGCACCAAGTTTAATAAGTTTACAACCTTCATTATATATATCATTAATTGATTTTAACTTCTTATTACATAATTGTTCTAACTCTTCTTTATTAGGTTTTACCAAAAAAGGTTTATATTTTAATGTATTTAATAATAAATCTTTTTCTGCATCAACTATGATATTTAAATTCTCATAATCAAGTTTAGAAATTATATATTCATAAACGTCTCTTCTAACACCACTTGGAATAGACCCAGATATAACTAAATAATCATCTTTTGTTAATCTTTTTAAATAATCAACAATTAAATCAATATGAGAATCATTTATAAAAAGACCATTTGTATTAATAGCAGTTTCTTCTTCTGCTTGAATTTTTACATTAATTCTATTAATACCGTTTACTTCTATATTATAATAATTAAACTTATGATTATTTAAATCTTCTAATATCTTATCTTTAGTAAATCCCGCAGTTAAAAGTACTGGAATAGATTCTATATCTAATTCTTTTAATACTTTAGAAACATTAATTCCTTTTCCACCGACACGCAGATATTCAGTTTTGCTACGATTAATCTTTCCAATCTTTAAATTATCTAATAATACATAATAATCTATTGATGGGGATAAAGTTAAAGTATATATCATATAATCACCTCTACATATAATATAACATTTTAATATTAAATTTAAAAACAATTAAAGAAATTATTTTTAAAAAAGTGATAATAGATTTCTCTATTACCACTTTATAAATATTATTTTATCATTTCTATAAACTGTTACTCATTATATTATAATATACGACAATAAAGATTTTAAATTAGTTAGTTAAAAAACACTAAAACTTCTATTGAAAAAAGTAGAAAATAAATCTCTTCTCACATACTTTTGAAAATTATCTATAGCTCTAGGATTTTGTTGAGTAGCTAAAATAAGTTTAAGTCTTAGAATAATTAACGATTTAAAATATTTAAAAACTATTTTACTTCCTATTTTAAATTTTATTTTTATATTTATTTTTTTAAAATAATTCTTGGGGTATTCAACTAATGACAATTTTTTTTGAATTATTACCAAATGTATTATAAATATAATCACCAACAATTACACCATCAAAGTATTCTATTTTTGAAATTTCACCAGTCAGTGTTCTTTGATAGTAAAATGTTTCAGATTTATGATACTTTATTTCGAATATTTTTTTATTTAGTAAAACATTTTTTTAAAGTTTTACCTTTTGATCGTCTCTTATTGTAAAGTGATACATTGATATAAATATATATTTATAAAGAAAATTAATCAATAAACTCATTTTCAATTCTAGAATAATAAAGTTTTGAATCATAATATATATATGTTTTTGAATATTCATCACCAACTTTATATGATGCCTCGCCAATACAGTAATAACTACCTTTTGGCTCTACTTTCGCAATATTACATATAAGCGAATCATTATATAAAACACCACCATCAAAATAGTAACAGTATGATGTATCATCAAAATCAATAATGTAACTGCCCTCTTGAAGTTCTTGTAATAATTTTAAATCTTTAGTTTTTGTGTTAAAACACCAAATATATGATTTTCCAAAGTGACAAATACATTCTGTATTTTCAACGCAATCAGGATTTTCAATATATTCATATGTTGAAAAAAATACATTTTCGTCTTTAACTAATATTTTTTCATAATACATATTTGAATCTTTTATGTCATATGAACTGATAAAATCATGTGCACTTACTTTCATAATATTTTCTTCAAATTTAAATAAAAATTCAATATTGTTCGACACAAAATTCATTCTTTTGTTTTGTATCCATGTGTAATTATAACTTTTAGCATTAAATATATATTCATTATGTTGAGTGATATCATACAAATCACCTATAACATTTATGAATAACTTACTATTCATATACTCGATGATGTGATTATCACTTACATTTATTTCGGTAGTTTCTTTTATTATTAAATCATAACGAAATAATTTAAAATTTGGTTCATTACCTTTTGTATAATAAATTGCATTATCACATACTATAAAAGATCTAGATGAAATATTTAATTTTTCTTTTAATTTCCATTTAAAACTATAAACATAAATATAATAAGATGTTTGAATGTATATATTATTATCGAAAACGACAATATTCCTTAAATAATTAGTATATCCACTGTCATTTTTTTTATCAAATATTATATCTAATTTTTTAAATGTGCCATCAACGAGTTCATAAAGTGTATTATTAACTATACAGTATCTTCCTTCCTTGGTATTATAAACGAATTTTGGAGTATAGATAAAAGCGGGTCTATGATATGGACCATATTTAGTACTACCAAATCCTAAGCATGATATTTGCATTAGAATAAATAACAATACTAGCAGAAAATAAACAAATTTACTTAATTTCATATTCATCACTTCCTTAAAAAATCCTTATTGCATTCATGATCCACGAACGCCACTTATGCCATTTTTAATAGTATATCATATTTTTGTAAAATTTGTAAATAAAAAAGAAAAAGTACTATCAAAAATTAAAGTTATAATAATGTTATCACTTTGATTTTTGATAGGTTATGTTTATATTTTTGACAAATTAACTTATTACAAATTATAATTTATATAGTTTTATAAAGTAAAGCCAAAAGAAAAAATATGACGATATAACGTTAAATTATATTGTCATATTTTTAACTTTAATTTTTGTTAGCCCTATATTTAATTAAATCATATTTTATAATTTTTTAATCTATAACTTTAATTTTTGATAGATCCAAAGAAAATTTGTTTAGTCTACAAATTTCCTTTTTTTCAAAAATTATAAATAATCTTTAATCATTTCTATAAACTGTTCTTCATTATACACAGGAATGCCTAACTCTTGTGCTTTTGCAAGCTTTGATCCCGCCCCTGGTCCTGCTACTACAAATGATGTTTTCTTTGATACACTAGATGCAGCTTTACCACCTAGTTTTTCAATTATTGCGTTACCTTCATCACGAGATAATTTTTCAAGAGTTCCAGTTAATACAATTGTTTTACCTATGAATAAATCATATGTAACTTCATTATATTCTTTTGGTTCAACACCAAGTTCTAAAAGTTTAATAATTAAATCTCTATTTTTCTCAGTGTTAAAATAATCAACGATACTACCAGCCATTACTTCACCAATATCAGGGATTGATAAGAGTTCTTCATATGTTGCGTTACATATACCTTTAAGTGTCTTAAATGTTTTTGCAAGACTCTTAGAAGCTTTAGCGCCAACAAATCTAATTCCAAGACCGAAAATAAATCTATCTAAATCTTGTGTTTTTGATTTATTTATTGCGTTAAATAAATTAGATACTTTTTTATCACCAAATCTATCAAGTAATAAGATTTCTTGTTTATAGTTTTCTAAAAGATATATATCAGCAATATCTTTTAAGTAACCAAGGTTATATAATAGTTCTATTTGTTTTTCTCCAAGTCCTTCAATATCCATTGCAACACGTGATGCAAAATGGATTATTCCTTCTAAAATTCTACCACCACAATCAGGGTTTTTACAATAATGTTCAGCTTCATCATCTTCTTTTAAAAGATGACTTCCGCATACAGGACAACATTCAATCATTTTAAATGGTGGAAGATTAGTAGTTCTTCTAGATAAATCAACATCAACTACTTCAGGAATAATTTCGCCTGCTTTTCTAACTCTAACCATATCACCAATTCTAATATCACGTGATGTGATAAAGTCTTCGTTGTTTAGGGTTGCACGTGCAACAGTAGTACCTGCAATTAATACTGGATCTAAGACTGCATTAGGTGTAATAATACCAGTTCTTCCAACTGTATATATAATATCTTTTAATCTAGTCGTTACAATTTCTGCAGGGAACTTATACGCAACAGCCCATTTAGGAACCTTTACTGTATAACCAATCTCGTCATATAAATCAAATTCATTTACCTTTATTACTATTCCATCTGTTGCGTAATCAAGTTTTTTTCTTTTCTCATCAAATTCTTTAATGTATTCAATAACTTCATTAATAGAAGCACAGTGACGACTATTTGGATTAACATTAAACCCTAGTTTTTTTAAGTATTCTAGTACTTCTACTTGAGTATTAATTCCATAATTTTCTGGGTTAACAAGAGTATATGCAAATTGATCTAAGCGGCGCTCTTTTGTAACATTTGGATCAAGTTGTCTTAAACTTCCTCCCGCAGCATTTCTTACATTTGCAAGTAGTGTTTCACCACGAGATGCTCTAACATTATTTAAATCTTCTAAAACAGACTTTTTCATAAACACTTCACCACGTACTTCAAGTGATACATGGGAATTTAATACTTTAGGAAGTGAATTAATAGTAAGAACATTTTTTGTAATGTTCTCACCAACAGTTCCATTACCTCGAGTAGCACCAAGTGTAAGAAGTCCATCAGTATAGTGAATACTAGATGCGATACCATCAATTTTTAATTCACAAGTATATGTATATTTGTTTGTAACTTTTTTAATTCTTTCATCAAATTCATACAACTCTTCAAAACTAAATACATCTTGTAAACTCATCATTGGAACCTTATGAGTTATTTCTTCTAAATCTGTTTTTAAGTAATCTCCTACTTTTTTTGTTGGTGTATTAGGCAGGATATCTTCAGGGTATTTTTGTTCAAGATTTTTAAGTTCCCTCATTAAACTATCATATTCAACATCATCTACAGTAGGATTATCTAAAACATAATACTCATAGTTATATTGATTTAATATTTTAACAAGTTCTTCCATTCTTTTAATATCTTGTTCTCTTGACATAAATATCCCCCTTTCTAATCTAATACTTTAATATGTGGATAATCTCGTTTAATTTTCTTTATTGTTTGGTCTTTATCAAAGATGATTTGAACAAAGAAATCATCAAGTGCAATAACTTTTCCATAACCAAAGTATTTATGATTTACTTTTGCACCAACACAAAGTTCACCAGTAGATGATGCTTCTTTTTCTTTTTGTTGTTCAACACTTTCTTTTACATCTTCTGCAGTTAAATATTCTGTTAAGAATCTTGAAATCTTATTTCTAACAATACGCCCGTATATTAGTCTGCTTTGTGCACAACTTAAATAAATCTTTGATTTAGCACGTGTAAACGCAACATACGCAACACGACGTTCTTCTTCAATTTCTACATCTTCTCTAACACTAGGAAAAATTCCTTCTTCAAGTGCTACTACAAATACAACTTCAAATTCTAACCCTTTTACAGAATGAATTGTTGAAAGTGTAATCGCATCAGCACGTCCTTCTTCTTCAAATGATTGATCAAGCATAATATCATCAATACCGATTCTAACCTTATCTTTTTGTGATAAACCTTCATCATTAATGTTTTCATCTATATTATAAAGTACTGATTTAAATTCATTAATATTATCAACACGATTTGTATTATTTAGCATATCTTCTTCTTTTAATAGTTCTAAATAACCTGTTTTTTCAACTAGATAATCAAAGAATTCTACTAAAGATTTTTCTTCAATTACTTTAATAAAATCAATAATCATGTTTTTAAAATCTACTAAAGCAGTATTTTTAGAAGATGGGTTTTCTGCATAATTTGCTTCAATAGCATCAAACAAAGAAATGTTTCTTTCTTCCATAATTGAAACAACTTTTGCAATTGTCTTATCACCAATACCACGTGGTTGAAGATTAATAATACGTTTAAAGTGAGAGATACGATTTGGATCACAAATAAATCTAAAATAAGAAATTATATCTTTTACTTCTTTACGTTTTAAATAAGAAAAACCACCAAAGATATTATATGGCATTCTTTCTTCTAAAAAGGCCATTTCAAAGTTTCTTGATATTGCACTATTACGATAAAGTACTGCGATGTCAGAATATTTATATCCTTCACGTCTAACTAGATGTGCTATTTCATTTACAACATATCTTACTTCTTCTTCATAATAATATGCTTCTTGCACAATGACATCATTAATTGAACCTTCAACGTCGCTATATAATTGTTTAGGTTCTCTTATTTGATTATGTTTAATAACTGCATTAGCACCTTTTAAAATACTATTATGTGAACGATAATTTTTAAGAAGTTTAACCACTAAAGCATTCGGATAGTCTTTTGTAAAGTTTAACATATTATCTATTGTAGCACCTCTAAAACTATATATGCTTTGGTCATCATCACCAACAACGAATAAGTTTTCTAAAGCAGCTGCTAACATTTTAATAATACTATATTGAACTTTATTAGTATCTTGGAATTCATCTACTAAGATGTATTGATAAAGTCTTTGATAATATTCTAAAACATCAGGATTAGTTTTAAATAATTCTTCTGTTTTAAGAAGTAAATCATCAAAATCAAGTAAGTTATTTTTCTTTAAATAAGCTTCATATTCATTGTAGATTGGTTCAATAATTGTATTTAAGGAACTAATACCATTTTTATAATCACCAATCATCTTTGCAGCAAGCTTTGTTGTAAAAGTTTTTTTATCTACATCTTGATTTTTAAAGATATCTGTTAAAATCTTTTGTACATCCTCATCATCAATAATTTCGAAGTTTCTTTCATATCCTATTTTGTCAATAAATCTTCTTAATATTTTTACACATAAAGAATGAATTGTTGAAATGTTTAAGTATTTTGCGTCTTCATCAAGAATAGAAATAAGACGTTCTTTCATTTCATTTGTTGCTTTTTTAGTAAATGTAATAGCTAAAATATTATAAGGTTTAATATTTTGTTCTGCTACCATGTAAGCAATTCTTGCAGTAAGTGTTTTAGTCTTACCAGTACCAGCACCTGCAAATACCATTACAGGGCCATTAATTTGTTCTACTGCTAACTTTTGTTCCTTATTTAAAATATCTAAAATTGATGACATATTTTACACATTAAATGATGATTTTAAACCTACAATACGGTTAAAAATTAAATCATTCCCTTTCGATTCTTTATCTACAGTATAATATCCATTACGAATAAATTGGAATTTATCTTCAGGTAAAACATCTTTTAAGTAATTTTCTACAAAACCGCATTTAACAATCCAAGAATCAGGATTGATTTGTTCTTTAAAGTTTTCAGTTGATACTTTTTCATCTTTCATTAAGAAATCATATAAGTTAAATTTAGCTGGAACTGCTGTTGTTGCTTCAACAAAGTGGATAGTTCCATTAGGTTTTCTTTCATTAAAGCCTGATCCTGATTTAGTAGCTGGATCATATGTACAATGAATTTCTATGATATTACCATCTTCATCTTTTATAACTTCTTCACATTTAATAAAGTATGCATGCATTAGACGAACTTCAATACCTTTAGATAAACGTTTCCATTTTTTATTTGGTTTTTCTTCTAAGAAGTCTTCTTTTTCAATATATAGATATTTACCAAACGCCATTTTATGGCTACCTAAAGATTCATTTTCAGTATTGTTTACTGCTTCTACATATTCTATTTTGTCTTCTGGATAATTAGTAATAACTACTTTTAATGGATCAATAATTGCCATTGGACGAATAGTCTTAAGTTTTAAATCTTCTCTTAAGAAATATTCAAGCATACCATAATCAACTGTTGAGTTAATCTTAGATAAACCTGTTGCCATAATAAATTCTTTAATAGCTTCAGGTGTAAATCCTCTTCTTCTTAACCCCACTAATGTTGGCATTCTTGGATCATCATATCCTTTAACAATGTTATCATCAACAAGTTGTTTTAAATATCTTTTACTCATTAGTGTATGAGTGATATTTAATCTTCCCCATTCAATTTGACGAGGTTTAGCTTTTACATCACAGTTATTAATTACCCAATCATATAGTGGACGATGATCTTCAAATTCAATACTACATAAAGAGTGAGTGATACCTTCAATCGCATCTTGTAATGGATGAGCAAAATCATACATTGGATAAATACACCATTTATTTCCTGTTTGGTGATGTTCAACATGCATAATACGATAAATTACAGGGTCTCTCATATTCATATTTGGACTAGCCATATCAATCTTTGCACGTAGTGTTTTTTCACCATCTTTATATTTGCCATCTCTCATTTCTGCAAATAATTTTAAGTTTTCTTCAACACTTCTATCTCTATATGGAGAGTTCTTACCAGGAGTTACTACATCACCACGATATGAGGCCATTTCTTCATGAGTTAAATCACATACGAATGCAAGGCCTTTTTTAATTAAAAGAACTGCTTTTTCATATGTTTCTTCAAAATAACTTGAACCATAATTTACAGTTTTAGGAGTATAACCTAACCATTTAATATCATTTATAATTGCTTCTACATATTCTGTTCCTTCTTTAGAAGGATTAGTATCATCTAAACGAAGATTTGTTGCACCACCAAAATATGCTGATAATTCAAAATTATTAATTATTGCTCTTGCATGCCCAATATGTAAGTATGCATTAGGTTCTGGTGGAAATCTTGTTAAGATATGGTCAACTACACCATTTTCTAATTCATTCTTCATTATTGTCTTAATGAAGTTTGAATTTTCGTTCATCATATTAATTTTCTCCTATTTTTCTCATATTTTTAATTTTTGTAAATGTTTGATAAAGTGAAATTAATTTTTGTTCGTCTAACTCTTTTTCACTTTCATCAAAACATATAATCATTACTAGAATACTTTTAGTGGATTCTTTTACACTTGTCCTTAAAGTATCACTAGTTGGACATCCAAAAGGTCCTATTTCATCTGTATAAACAGGGATATTAGTAACATTTATTAACCCTCTATTTATACCTTCATATATATCTTCTTTTTTCCCAAGTCTTATAACTACATCACCAATTAATTTATCACTATCAACAACACATACACTACGAAGTGCTTCAACGGATAATATATTTCCTAAATCAATAACATCACCTAGGCGATATAGTTTATTACCTTTAACTATTCTTCTAAGTAATGCCTCACATGCAGGACGTGTATGAGAAGGGTCTTTACCCATTTTTTTATATCCATCACGAGTATTTTTTAGTTTTGGTATTTTAGTTATTTCATCATAGTTATATATATTAGGAATTGTTTCATATAATTTTTCTAAATATAGATCTAATTCTTTGGATTTATTCATTGCATCAAAATCATTATCAAATTCTATTTCATATGCAATTACACTAAATGAAGGAAGCAAGCTTTTTAAATCTTCACTAATTCTGCAGTTCATTTTCTAAAACACTTATTCTTTCACAAATTGAGTTATACTTCTCAAGCTCAATTTCTAAGCTCTTTAATTCTTCTTTTACTCTATTTATTTTAACTTTTAAATCACGAAGATTGTTATATAGAGTTGAAAGTCTTGCTTCAACGAATTCTTTTTCTCTTAAAACAGTAACTAGTTTTATATTGCGATGATCTTTTTCAAAGTCTCTAATTGCATCTTTTACTTCACGAAGTTTAGTACTTAATTCATTTTTTAATGCATTTAATTCGGAAATACTTTGTGACAATTCACTGATTTCTACACCATGAATACCCGCAAGAAGTTTTTCATCATGAAGTTTTTGTGTATTAGTTAGTTTCTCACTTACAATTTTGTATTGTGCTTCAATTTCTTTTTCAGATGATTTTAATGCATCATATTGTTTATTAGCAATTGTAAAATAAGCATTTTCTGTTATCGCAAGTGTTGCACTATCTAAAAATTCAACAAGTTCATCATAATATTTAGATGCTTCAACATAAGTATTATAATAATTATTTTCTTTTTCTTTTAAGAAATCATAACGTTTTTTATATTTAAGTAATTGTTCTTTTTCTTTTAGTAAACTGTTAAGTTCCATCTGTTTAATTGTTCTTAAATTTCTAAGTGTGTCTTGAGATTTTAAATTAGTTGTTCTTTCATTTACAATTTTTTCAACAACATTTGAAATCTCAGCACTGCTTACTTCTTTTAAACGGTGATAATTAACTGTATCTAAAATATATTTAATATCTCTTTCTTTAATTATCTCAAATGTTTCAATAAGTTCATTTCTTAAAGTTTCTCTTTGTTTAATTTCATTTAAGATATTTTCCTGCATAAAACCAATTTCTTCATTAGTTCTATTTTCTATTTTAGAAAGAATAACTTTAGTATTTTCTTCAATTAAAGTATTTTCTTTAATAATAGCTTCCTCAGTTTCATATAAAACTTTTTCCATATTACTACATTGGAAACTAAGTGCACGACATTCTAAAATTAATAAATATAACTGATCTGATAACTGCTGCATTACAAATTCTACATTAGTCATTACTAAACTTAAATCTTCAGTATTTTCTAACGATCTTAAAATTGTTTTATAGTAACCTATTGTAGCATTTTTTAAGACATCTTGTTTACTTAAATATTGACTCTTAATAGCAGTGTATTTTGCTTTAAGTTCATTTAATTTAGTGTCATTAGCACGTTTAATTAGTTCTAACTTATTTAACTCTTCTTGATATTGTGCATTCATAGTTGCGATATCCTGTACTTGTTCTACTTCAAGTGCTAAATTATCATATTCAACTTTTAAAGCATCAATATCATTATCAATTTGACGAACACGTTTATTTAATATTTCTGTATATTCTTCTAAGTATTTTTTAACAAAGAACTGTTCAATAGTAAGTGTTGATCCTTGAGTTAATTTAAATGCTTCAAGTTCTATTTTTAGTTTACTATTTTCTTTTTTTAGTTCTTCAATTTCTTTTAAAATTATATTTTCAGGACTATTATTTATCATATTAAATTATCCTCATTTACTATTTGTTTTTCTTTTTTAGATATAATTGCACATTCTGTAGTTAGTACAATTCCTGCAATACTTAAAGCGTTAGTTACTGCTGATATCGCAACATTTGCAGGATCAATAATACCACTTTCTCTTAAATCAACGATTTGTTTTGTTTTTGCATCAAACCAATGATTTTTATCTATTTTATTAATAATATCATTTTTATTTACACCAGCATTATCTAAAATTTGATTAAATGGTGCAACAAAAGATTTAATAATAATATCTCTTGCAGATAAGTATTCATTATATGATTTTAATTCCTCACTAATTTCATATAATACTTTTCCACCACCTTCAATTGTTCCAGAAACCATTGCTGCTTTTGTAGCGCATAATGCATCTTCAATACGAAGTTTTTTATCTTGAAGTTCTACTTCTGTTGCAGCACCTACTTTAATAAGTGCAACACCACCTAGTATTTTAGCAATTCTTTCACGATATTTTTCTTTTTCATAACTTATTGTTTCATTATCTAAAAGTGTCTTTAATCCCTCTGCATACGCAACAACTACATCAGTATCCTCGCTACCATCAATAATTACTGTTTTATTTTGATTGATAACAGCTTTAGCACATTTTCCTAGACCTTCAACACCTAAAGTATTTAAATCATCACCTTTTGTAGTGGATACAAAAGTTGCACCTGTAATACAGGCAATATCTTTTAAAAGTTGAATTTTACGATCACCAAAACTAGGTGCTTTAGTTACAACAACATTAAATACACCACGAAGTTTATTCATAACTATTGCTGATAAGACTTCTTGTTCAATATCATCACAAATAATTAAAAGAGGATTACCTGTCTTCATTGCGTTTTCAAGAAACGGCATTATTTCTTTCATTGATGTAAGTTTCTTATCTGTTACTAAAACATCAGGATTTATAAGTTCTGCAATTTGTTTTTCTTCATTGTTAGCCATATAACTAGATGCAAATCCACGATCATATGAATAACCTTTAACAACATCTAAACAAGTATCTAGTCCACGTGATTCTTCAACACTTACTTCACCATCAGGACCAACTTCTTTATATGCTTCTGCAATTAATTTTCCAATAAATTCACTTCCACTAGATAATGTTGCAACTTTAGCCAGATCATCTAATGATTTAATTCTTTCACTTCTTTCTTTAATCTTATCTAAAATAATCGGTAAATAAAAGTCAAAACCTTCTTTTATATCAACAGGATTAACACCCTTATCTAAATACTCTAACCCATTTAAAATACAACCACTAGATAAAATTACCGCAGTAGTAGTTCCATCACCTGCCAAATCATTAGTTTTAGATGCAGCTTCAATAATTAATGATGCACCAAGATTTTGATATTGATTAGCAAGTACTACATTTTTTGCGATAGTAACACCATCATTAATAATTAGTGGTGCACCAAATTCTTGTTCAATAATTACATTTCTACCACGAGGACCAAGCGTAACTTTTACAGCATCAGCAAGTGTTTTAATACCTTTTGCTATTTCGCCTCTTGCAAGGGAACCAAATAATAATTCATTAGCCATATTATTCCTCCACTACCGCAAGAACATTTTTTTCTTCACATAAAAAGTATTCTTGATTATTATATTCTACTTTAATTAAACCTTCTTTAACAAAAACTTGCTTATTAACGAAGTTTACAGTAACACACTCTCCCTGGGCAATGCACACATAAAAGTCATTATGCTCTTTAGGCATAATAATTATTGAATTTGTATTATTTTCACACTTTAATAATAGATTTTTATTAACTGGCTTAATCATGTGATAGTCCTCCTATTTTATTCTATTATACCACAAAGTAACTTTTATTTCAAGAACATTGTGATGTAAGTTTTTTCACCCTTTTTTGCATATAATTTAAAACTTATATGGATATTTGATATAATATATATAACAACATTTAAAAAAGATATTGGAGATTGGAATAATGAAGATACTTATGACCTGTTTTGAACCATTTGGTGGTTTTACTTCAAATTCTAGTTATGAAGCCTTAAAAAGATTAAACAATTTAGAAATTGATATAATTAATCTACCAGTTTCATATCCTGATGCTTATGTTGTTTTTAGACAATTAATTAAAGAACCAGACTTTATTATACTTCTTGGAATGGCAGCAACAAGAGAAAGAATCTCTATTGAAGATAGAGCAAAAAATCTATTAGACTTTAAAATACCTGATAATCATCATCAAATAATAAAACAAAGAAAAATAGCTGATGAAGAACAAGATATTTTATATAGTAAAGTTGACATTGATAAAATGATTTGTTATTTAAATAAAAATGAAGACTTAGTCTATAAATCAAATGATGCAGGAAGTTATATATGTAATTATATATATTTTAAAGTGCTTCAAATGTTTGATACACCTAGTATATTTATTCATATACCAAATTATCAAACAGATGAAGACTTTGAAAAATTAGAAGTGTTTTTAAAGGAATTAATTAACTATGTTAAAGGAGAATACAAATGAAAAAAATTTTATTTTTAATTTTATTATTAGGACTACTATTTATTACTAGTTGCGATACTACACCTACCGAATCATATATTACAAATATTGAAGAAAATAATTACATTGTAACTTGGGATAAAGATGAAGATGCAACACTTTATTACATTCAAATTACACATTCAGTTACAACATCTACAATAACATTTACAACAGAAGATAACTCATATGACCTAAACAAATATATAACCGACCTAGAGAAAAAATATAATGGTTTTACTCTAACTATTCAAGTAAAATCAAATAGTATTAATTCAATTTATAAAAATTCTTGTATAATAGAAGTAGAAGAAAAAATAGTTGAATTATTACCTGCGCCTATTCCTACTAACCTATTAATAGATGGAACTATTCTATCTTGGGATGTAGTCGACAATATTAGTAATTATCAAATTGAATTAACTTTTAATAACTTTACAGAAACTATATATTCAGAAACAAATAGTTTTGATTTTAGTGAATATTTAATAGACAGTGGTGTTTATTCATTTAAGGTTAAAGCAATTAAATCAGATAGTTATAGTGTTGATTCAGATTATTCAGAAAGTATTGAATATATTTATGAAAATATTCAAATTGAAAAAGAAATATTTAATTATGATTTCACTAAAATGGATAATTTAGTATCAGGTGGAAGTATTACTAAATTTGAAAAATATGCTGATAAATCATTAAAATTTTCATCAAGTGGTTTCTATTTTACAACACCTACTTTTACTGCATATAAGAGTTTCTCTGTAACTGCAACAATTAAAGGTAATAACTGTTCAGGAACTGGATTAATCACAATCTATGGATTAGATAGTTCAAATAAAGTAGTAGAGAAACAAGAATATAAATATCCAATTGAAAATACAAAGCACGAATTAAAAGCAGAATTTTCAAATACAAACATTGTAAAAATAAAATTTGAATACACAACTAAAGATAAAGGAAATGTTGGACTATATTCTCTTGTATGTAATCATGATGAAGAAAGTGATAAAATAACACAAATTGAATTAATTAATTATCAAGATACATATGTAATAGGAAGTAGTTTTGATTATAATGGTAGTCTACTTCTTACATATAAATCAGGTAAAAAAGAGGAAATTGCAATAAACAAAGATTTAATTACCATTTCTAATTTTACGACTACTACAAAAGGAACATATACAGGCACAATTAAATATCAAAGCGTTACTGGTACTTTTATTTATAATGTTATTTATGATTATGAAGCAATCTATGAGTATGCAGAAAGTATCAATATTTATACAATTGATTTAAGCGATGAATTAAACAACTTATTTACTATTTTAAATATAAAAAATAATGATAAAGAAATTAATATTTTATTTGATTATAATAAATCAATTACATTAGATACATATAACTTGCTAAAAAATGAATTATCAAAATACATAGATTCAGCACTTACATATTATTATTCAGTTAATAATCAAAATATCTTTAATCAAAATAAACTTACTTACTTAGATAAAAACGAATACAACTTTGCAGCTGATTTAGATTTATTCATTAATCCAGAATATTATGAAATTAATATATATGGATACAGTTATTACTTTGCTGCAAATAATCTATCTACAGATCATAAAGTAGATATTTTACAATTAAATGGTGATATCACAACAGATGAACTAAAATCACTAGACCCAGAACAAATCATTTTACAAGAAGGAACAATAAATAACTTCATCAATAATGGTATCTTAATATATCAAACTGATAATGAAATTTATCAATATTCTCCAACAATAAATGAATCATTCTATTACACATTTGATTTATATGGTTATAATATTGAAGGCAATACAACTGAACTAAGTAGTACAACTATTTGGAGTGATTCTGAAACTCTAGGCCTTCATCATAATACACAAGATAATTATTTATATAGAAAAAGTTACTATGGTAATATCAAAGACTTATATGGTCAAGAACTAATTAATGCACTAAGAAAAGTAATTACAGAAACTCATACATATTCTCCTAGTTATGGTGATGCTAAAACAATGCTTGCAATTACCGATAAAGATCCATTAAAACCAGGTTTTATTATTATGACATATACTGGTGATTCAATTAAATCAACTTGGGATCAAGGAATTACATGGAATAGAGAACATATATGGCCTAAATCACTATCTGGTGGATTATATACAACAATTAGCGATTCAACAAGAAACGCTGGAAGTGACTTACATCACATAAGACCAGCTCTTACCGCAATTAACTCTTCTCGTGGAAATAAAATGTACGGTAGCACAACTAACGAACTAACATACTACCCAGGAGATGAATTCGCAGGTGATACCGCACGAATCCTATTCTATCTATCAATTAGATATGATATGAGTATTACAGGACTTAAAGTTTGTGAAGATATAAACCTTCTTCTTTCTTGGAATAATAATGATAAAGTAGATAACCTAGAAAGAAATAGAAATAACGCTGTTCAGTCAATTCAAGGTAACTATAATCCATTTATTGATAATCCTTGGCTTGCAGATCGCATATGGAAATAACAAAAGATTAGGAGTAAATTCCTAATCTTTTGTTTTTAAGTATAGAGTAACATATGACTTATTTATAATAATTTTATCTCAAAAACTCATCACATATTTTATTTAAAACTTCTATTGCAGTAATATAACTAATTTTATCATATATTATTTCACTAGTTACTTCTTCATAATCCTTTTTATATATATTTAGCTTAATGATTTCATTTAATCTATTTTTAATATCAAAACCATCTTGAGCACTAATACACCTTTTATTTAATTTTCTTTCTTCTCTTACTTCATCGAATAATTTTCTTAAACTATAATCTATTGTAATTAATGGATATATTTTATATAAATCATAAATATGTCTAGAACATCTATAAAGGTTGCTTTTTAAAGAACTGTCGCATACTGCAAATATTTTATCAATAAACGTTCTTTCTAAAGATTGGACTTTAATTTTAAAAGGTTCTAATTCAAATTTTTGAATAATATCTTTTTGATTATTATCATTTAAATAATTAAATATAAAACATTTCGTATCTTTTTCAAGAATAGGATATGACTTAGATATATATGTTGTTTCAACCAATAATTTTTGTAGAATGACTTTACTAATGTATTTAGGATTGTATGAAATTTCATACCTATTAAAATCTCTTCTACTACGAATTGTATCTAAATTTAAAATATTTAGATTTAATTTTTCACAAGAACTTACGATTGCTTTTTTTAAATCTCTTTTATACTTCGGAGTTAAATAATTTACTTCTATCGATAAATCAATATCTTCAGAAAATCTATTAATTATTTCAAAACACTTAGATAATGATGTACCTCCCTTAAACACAACATATGGAAAATTTAGATTAATTTCTTTTAAAAGAAGAAATACATAATAATCCTTCTCAACATATATCTGATTAATTTGATAATATTCACTTGTAGCTTTTACTAAGTCATAAAATTCTTCTTTAAAATTATGTAAATTCATAAAATACCTCACTTACTATTAAATTTTTTGTTGTCTTAGCAGGAAAAGAATTTAATAGTTCAGTGATTTGTATTTTACTGATTTTATTTTCTGATATATATTTCTTAATTTCTTTTTGGCATCTAGTATTACTTAAATAATCATTTATATTTATTCTTGTAAAAAATTCTAAAATTGTATATGCATAATAATTTTCATTAGTAATATTTATTCTAGATTTTTTTAATAAAATATCTCTACCTCTAATACTTACCAAACGGGATTTTCTTGATTCATTGTTTGTTATTACTTCAATTAGTGCGGGAATTTGCGTACTTAAAGAAAAATTTACTTCCATAACTTTTAATCCAAAAATTCCAAATCTTTCATTGTTATTACAAATATATTTTTTTTCGATTACATCATCCAACGAAAGAGTTGAATCCCCAATTATGGTTTTTCTAGGTAAATAATAAATTCCATGATCATATCTTTTTAAAGTATTATTACCAATAGCTTTTTTTATTAATTCAAAAACCTTAGATCTCGAATAATCATTCATTAAACTATAAATCTCACTGATAAAAATCGGTTCATCGCAATTAAATTTTTCTTTTAAGCGTTCTATTAACATTCTCTCACCTCCTTCTGGACTAATTTGAACTTTTTTAGTTACTTATATTATATACTATTTTAACAAATTTGTCAACACAAATTTCATATTAAGTTATTTTTTATTTTAACCATTATATCACCACCTTTTTAAAACAAAAAGGGGTATTAACAATATAAAAGATTCTACTTCTAAATTTAGAAATAGATAATTCTTTTATAATGTCAATACCCGCGTAACCTCTAAAGCGCAATTCTCAAGTTACCTAAACACCTAGGAGTAGCAAGAATTTCAATATGATTATTACTTCTTTAGAGTAAATAATAACCTTTAAAACTTAGAATCCTTACAGTTTAATTATACCATTTTATTTTATAAAAATCAATAATTTTTATAAACAAATAACCTACATCACTGTAGGTTATCTTTTTATTTTTATTTCTCCACTATTAATATATAATATTTGATCACTTTCTTTAACTATTAATCTACCATCAGTATGGATATCTAATATGGTACCTTCACATAAAACATTATTTCTTGTATATTCTATTTGTTTATTTATGCCATAAAGATTAGATTTAATATAATCTAAAAATATATTACTTCCATTTAAAAATTCTTCAATATCATTTACTAATATTTCAGCTAATTCAATTGTTAGTAAATTTATATCAAAATCTTTATTTAATTCTTTTTTTAGTGATGTAGTTAAATGATTAATATCTTCATTAAAGGTTGTTTGATTAATATTAATTCCTATGCCAATAACTATCATTTTAGAATTATTATTCATTTTACCTTCAAGTAATATTCCACATATTTTCTTATTATCAACTAGGATATCATTAGGCCATTTAATATATAAGTTATTAATATATTTACTTAAGAATTTATGAACTGACATACTCGAAACAAGTGATAGTAAATTTAAGTCTGTTCTTTCTTTAAATTCTTTTATAAGAATTGACATTAATATATTATCAAAATCATTAGATTCCCAAATTCTTGTCATTCTTCCTCTTCCACTTGTTTGATACTTCGCAGTTACAACAGTGTAATTATCTAAGGATTCATATTGTTCTTTAATAAATTCATTTGTTGATGATATTACATCTTTTCTTATTATTTTCATATTATGAAATCCTTTCTAAAATAGGTTTTAATTTTTTTGTTATAAAGCATGCTATTACTACTTTTATTATATCAAATGGTAAAAGAGGTAAGATTGATAATATAATAAAACTCATAATATTTACTTCATATACACTTCTAATTACAAATAAATAAAGTATTCCAATAATATATATAATTATAAGTGTTATTAAACTTATTATAAATGTTTTAAGTGATTCTTTTTTTATCTTAATTAATGATAATAATTTAATAATAATTGGTACAAAAATAAAACTTATAATAAATCCAAATGATGGTGTAAATATTTTAGATAGACCACCTGAAAAGTTTGAGAATACTGGTATACCAAAAAGTCCCATTAAGATATATATTATAATTATTATTTCTGCATCTATAAAAGGTAAAATAAGTGCTAGTAGTAAAACCACTAGCACTTGTAATGTCAATGATATATCGGATAAAGGAATTGATATATATGTACTAACGATTAATAGTGCTAGGAATATACTATCAATTGCTATCCGTTTAATCGTCATATCTTATCCAAAAATACTAAGAAGTAAACCAGCAGCAACAGCAGAACCAATAACACCAGCAACGTTTGGTCCCATTGCATGCATTAAAAGGTAATTTGATTTGTCTTCTTCCATACCAATTTTATGTACTACACGTGCAGCCATTGGAACAGCAGAAACACCAGCAGCACCAATCATTGGGTTAACTTTACCCTTAGTAAGTTTACACATAAGTTTTCCAACAAGAACACCGCCAGCAGTAGCAGCACTAAATGCAACCATACCTAAGATTAAGATATAAACAAAGTTAAGAGCTTGACTAACATCAGTTAAAATTGCTGTTGCACCTACAGATAAACCAAGTAGGATAGTTACTGCATACATAATAGTTTTTGCGGCAGCATCAACAAGGTTTGGAACTACACCTGATTCTTTAATTAAGTTTCCAAGCATTAACATACCAATTAAAGCAGCACAAGAAGGAATAACCATAATTACTACAATCATAACTACGATTGGGAATAAAATCTTTTCACGTTTTGATACTTCTCTTGCTTGAACCATCTTAATTTGTCTTTCTTCTTTTGTAGTTAAGCCTTTAATGATTGGAGGTTGAATAACAGGAACAAGTGCCATATACGAATATGCAACAACTGCAATTGATGCACAAAGCATTTGTCCACCATCGGCACCAGCTAACATCTTGTTAGATAAGAAGATAGCTGTAGGACCATCAGCACCACCAATAATACCAATAGCAGCAGCTTCTAATGCGTTAAATCCTAAGAAGAATGCACCAAAGAATGTTAAGAAAATACCAATTTGAGCAGCAGCACCAAGAAGTAGACTTGAAGGTCTAGATAGTAGTGGGCCAAAGTCTGTAGTAGCACCAATTCCAAGGAAGATTAGTGGGGGGAAAATCTCTAAACTAATACCTTGATGAAATTGATAGAATAAACCTTCTGCATGTTCTACATTATAAAGTGCAGGAGCTAAATTAACAAGTAACATACCGATTCCAATTGGAATTAATAGATATGGTTCAAATCCTTTTGCAATAGCTAAATAAATTAATACACAAGCTACTAGGATCATGATTAGTCTTAATAAGAAGGCTGGACCATCAAATGAACCATCAGTGAAAAATCCCATTTGGTTAATGAAATTTTTTATTAGATCTTGTAACATAATTTATTACCCGATTACTACTAATACTTGACCGTTTTGTACAGCAGCACCTTTTTGAACAGCGATTGATTTAACAACACCAGATACTTCAGCAACTACTTCATTTTCAAGTTTCATTGCTTCTAAGATAAATAATACATCACCTGCATTTACTTGTTGACCTACACTAACTTTAACATCTAAGATAGTACCAGCCATAGGTGCTTTTTGTTCTTTACCTTCACCACTTGCAACAGGTGCAGCCTTTGGAGAAGCCTGAACAGGTGCTTCAATATTACCAGCTTTTTCGCTTACACTTTCTAATTCAACTTCGTAAACCTTACCATTTACTTTAACTTTATAAACTTTCATAATTTTATTCTCCTATCCAATTTGTTTTACTGAAACTACTCTAACGTCTTCGTTAGTTTCGTTATGATAATCGATTGTAGCAACAAGTGCAGCTACCATCATATCTTCATCTTTAATGTCATCCATTGTGAATGCTTTTTGAGGCGCCTTAACTACAGGTGCAGTAGGAACTTCTTTTTTAACTTGTTCTTTCTTCTTAGGAAGATATTTAAATGCTGATACAATAAAGCATAATAATAATAACATTAAGAATACTATTGCAATACAAATTACAGCAATTAAACCAGAATCTGCTAAAGTGATATATTTAGCACAAACAATTTTATCTTCATCTACAGTTGAAAGAGTTGTGACTCTTTGACCATTAGCAAATTCAGCTGTTTTATACCATCCAGCAAAGTAGTAACCATCTCTTTGATGCCCATGAGCTGGAAGTGAATAATCACCAGTAGTATTATCTACATAAACAGGTTCATATTTACCAGCAGGAATTACAGCTCCTACTAAATATAATGTACCAGTTTTAGTATCTTCATTAAATGAATAATAACCAACAAATGTTTTTCCTTCAACTGGTCTGTCAACTACTAAAACTGCTGCATCAACAAGTTCTGCATCAGCAAATGATCCTTTTTTACAACTAGTTAAGCTAAACACAAATAGACATGTAATAACTAAAATAAATAATTTAAATAACTTTTTCATATTACACCTACCCAATAACAACGTTGAATTCAACAACTTCATCTTTTTCTTTTGGAGCATATTTAGCTTCTAAGAACTTAACTGCAACGTTTTCAAATAATGCACAAGATAATACATCTTCATCACACTTACAGATATCACCATATTTTTCTTTCATTGCTTCAAATTCTGGAGCAATCTTATCTGCAGGACGATATGTAATAACTTCAGCATCACCAATAATCTTTTTACGAACATCTTCGTTAACAGGAGCAGGTGCTTGTCCATAGTTACCTTTTAAGTATTCAATAATTTCTTTTGGACAAGATTTATATCTTTCACCGAATAATACATTCATAACTGCTTGTGTACCAACCATTTGTGAAAGTGGTGTTACTAGTGGTGGATAACCTAAATCTTTTCTTACACGAGGAATTTCACGTAATACTTCTTCATATTTATCCATAGCACCTTGACCTTGTAATTGGCTCATAAGGTTAGATAACATTCCACCTGGAACTTGGTACTTTAAGATGTTTGGATTAACTGTTAATGCTTTAGGATTTAATTTTCCTTCTTTTAAGAATGCATCTTTAACAACAGTTAATTTTTCACAAGCTTTCTTTAAGTAATCAAGATTTAAACCTGGATCATACTCAGTACCTTGAAGACCATATTGTAAACTTTCTGTACAAGGTTGAGAAGTACCACCAGATAGTGGTGAAAGCGCAGTATCAACAATGTCACAACCAGCTTCAATAGCTTTCATAACTGTCATTTCTGCAATACCACCAGTACAGTGAGTATGAAGTTCTAAAGGAAGTTTTACACTTTGTTTTAAACGAGAGAATAATTCATATGCATCAGTTGGTAAAAGTACACCAGCCATATCTTTGATACAGATAGAATCAGCACCCATTTTTTCTACTTCTTTTGCAAGTTCAACATAATAATCAATTGTATGTACAGGACTAGTTGTATATGATAAAGCAATTTGACAATGTCCATCATACTTAGCTTTATATTTATTAGTAGCGTCAACAGCACTCTTTAAGTTTCTTAAATCGTTTAATGCATCAAAAATACGAATAATATTAATACCATGTTCTAATGATTTTTGAACAAACTTTTCTACAACTTCATCAGAATAATGACGATAACCTAGAATGTTTTGTCCTCTAAATAACATTTGTAATTTAGTGTTTGGGCAAGCTTTACGAATAGCATCAAGTCTTTCCCATGGATCTTCATTTAAGAAACGTAAACATGCATCAAATGTAGCACCACCCCATACTTCAAGTGCATGATACCCAGCTTTATCTAAAAGTTCAGCTACAGGTATAATGTCTTTAGTAGATAGACGTGTTGCAATTAATGATTGATGACCATCTCTTAAACAAGTATCAACAATTTTTACACCCATCTTATTGTTCTCCTTTTGTAAAAAATATATTTTCTAGGAATTGATTTTAAAAAAACCACATTCTTCATATTCATTTTACCATAATTAAGAATTTTTATCAACCTTAATGCTAAAACTTAAAAATCCAATAACATTAGCTTAAAATTAGTTTTTCTATATTTTCCTACAATAAAAGAGTAAGCATTTTATACTTACTCATTCTTAAATTATATTTTTTTATTTTTCTACAAAAGAATATTCAATATTATTATCTAGACAATATTTCTTGAACACATCTAATTCATTAGACTCAATTACAGTTATTCTAACATCTTGTTTTTGATTAAACTGAATAATTATAAAATTAGTATATCTCTCAATCCAAATCTTATAATAACCATCAAAAGATAATTTTAATACATCAGTCTTATCACCATCTTTTGTAGTTATTACTAAATCTTTTTTATCAAACTCATATGTCTTATAAACATATTCCACAGTATCAAATGATTTTAATTTAAGATTTAGTAGTTCCTTATATGCTTTATTTAATGTATTTTTCCATCTAAAAATTAAAAATATTCCATACGGAATTGCAAGTAATCCTACAATTAAAATTATTAACTCATGAACAAAAACGAAATAATTAAATATTGAAACAGGACCACCTATAAGCATTATAAGTATCAAAATTCGTATATTATTACTTTTTTGTAAATTTACGTATTTTATAACTTTTGCTAACATCCTAGTCATTAAATTCTTATCTATTTTATTTTCAATTTTCATAGATTATTCCTTTCTATACTACATAAATATATCATATATTAATTTTTAAATTACTCTAACCTCTATTCCAACAACTCCATATTTATCAATATCTTCTTTAGAATAATAATTATACATGTCCTCAAAACTTGCAGTTTCATCTATTTTATATCCTATTGATATTTTATCATGGTTATTATAAAGTTCTTCAAATGTTTTATATTTATATAAGTTATCAACTTTTGTTTTAATTTTATCACCAGTAGAAATATTCGTAAATACTATTACATCATTTACTTTTATAGTTGATCTTTTTTCATCATTTAATCTCATCTCAATAGTTTTACTACCATTTTTTATAGAATTAAATGGTGCATCCCATAATTTCATATAATGGATATTAGAAGTAGGTTGTTGCATAATATGGCTCCTTATTTATTAATAGATATTACTTATTTATATCATATGTTACCAACAAGTATAAAACTTTTTAAAATAAGAATTAAGTTTATCTTAATTCTTATTTTCTTTTATATATTGATTATATGCTGCAGCTGCTATCATTGCAGCGTTATCTGTACAATATTTAAACTCAGGTACTGTTAGTTTAATTCCAATTTTATCCATTTCTTCTTGCATTGCACTTCTTAAACCTTTGTTTGCTGCAACGCCACCTGCAATAATTACTTGATTAACATTATACATTGTAGCGGCTTTTGATGTTTTAGAAACTAATACATCAATAACTGCATTTTGGAAACTTGCTGCAAGATTGTTTGCATCAATTGTTTCACCTCTTTGATTTGCATTATGACATAAATTAATTACTGCTGATTTTAGTCCTGAGAAACTAAAGTCAAGTGAATCTTTAGAAAGTTTAATATGTGGAAGTGGATATGTAGGAGTACCAAGCGAAGCCATTTTATCAATAATGGGGCCACCAGGATAACCAACATTTACTACTCTTGCTACTTTATCGTACGCTTCACCTACTGCATCGTCTAGTGTTTCACCTAAGATTTCAAAGTCCATATGGTCTTTCATTAAAACAAGTTCTGTATGTCCACCTGATACAACAAGTGCAAGTAGTGGAAATGAAAAATCTTCTTCTAGATAGTTTGCATATATATGACCATGAATATGATTTACATAGATAAGTGGTTTATTAAAACATAAACTAATTGTTTTAGCAGTGTTTACTCCTACCATTAAAGATCCAATTAGACCTGGTTCTTTTGTTACCGCAACAGCATCAATATCATCTAGTGTAAGGTTCGCTTGTTTTAACGCATCATCTAATACATATGTAATCTTTTTGATATGTTCTCTACTTGCAACCTCAGGTACTACACCCCCATACATTGTATGGATTGATATTTGAGTATAAACGGTATTACTTAAAATTTTTCTACCATCTTCTACTATGGCCATTGCTGTTTCATCACAGCTTGATTCAATTGATAGTATTATCATATTATTTCCTTCATCATTACTAGTGCGTCATCGCCGTTTTTATAGTAATGCTTTCTTTTTGATATTACATTAAAATTATTTTTTTTATAAAAGTTTATTCCTTGTTCGTTATTTTCTCTTACTTCTAAAATAATTGATAAAGTATTTGGATAACGTTTTAGTAATTCATTAAATAAAAGTGTTCCAATACCACTTCTTTGGTGTGCTTTATCTACAACAAAGTTTAAGATTTCCATTTCACCTTCTATAACATATGCGCCAATATATCCTAATACTTTTTTATTATCTTTTGCAGTTAAAAAACAAATACTCGTATTATTAATTTCGTTTTCTAGCATTTCTACACCTAAGGAATCACCTAATAATTCTTCTTCTAAAAGTACTACTTGAGGAATATCTTCTTTAATTAGTCTTTCTATTTTTATCATTAGATACCACTTCTTATATAGTTAGGTGTAAAATCTAGTGTTGATTCTTCCTTAAATAAGCTATATTTGATAATATTTTTAGCAGGATTTGATTCAAAGAATTCATCATTCATTTCTAAAATCTCATAGTCTTGGTAATCTTTAAATGCATCTTCATCTTTGCCGAATGATTCATCTACTATTACATTTAGAATATTATTTTCAATATTTACTATTTTATAATAACTGTGATTTTTCTTTGCATCTATTCTTGAAATATATGAGCCATTTAACTCTAGTTTAGAAGCTAAGATTAAATCAAGTGATGAGAAACTATATAGTTTCTTATTTTTAATATGAGCAAGTACTTTACCTACTGTTCCTGCAATTCTAAGTCCTGTATATGATCCAGGACCACGACCTACATATACTTCCTTTATATCATCAATTTTAACATTATTTTCATTTAAGAATTTATTTAAAAAATCAACTAGTGTTTCAGAGTGATCGTTTTTACCACTTCTAACAAATGATTTTACATAACTTTCATTAATAATACTTAAATATAAATAATTAGTTGAAGAATCAATTAATAATTTCATAATTATTACTCCTTAATGTTTCCTTAATACTTTCAATATTTGTATCATCATTTAATTCTAATTTAAATAATCTTTCATTTAAAGAAATATTAGTAATTGTAATATGCCAAAGATTTTCTGGTAATAAGTCATCAATAATATCAGCCCATTCAACAACTGATACACCACCTAAATCAAAGTATTCAGAAAGCGCATCATCACCACTTGAATCATTTAATCTATATACATCTAAATGGTATAATTTTTCAATATTATTTATATTTATGGTTGGTTCATAGATTTTCATAATTGTAAATGTAGGGCTATTAATTGTTCTTTTTACACCAAGTGCAAGACCTATTCCTTTTGTAAATGTTGTCTTACCAGCACCTAAGTCACCACGAGCTGCTATTACAAGACTCGGATACATATATTGTGTAAGCAACTTTCCAAGGTTAATCATTGCATCTTGATTTATTACTTTTACTACTACTTCTTTCATAGTTATCTCCTAATTATATTCTAAATATTTTAAAATTCCAAGGTATATCATTAAACACCTATATTCAAGTGTTTTATTTGTAGTCATTATTTTTAAGTCATTTTCATTTGACATAAATCCTAGTTCTACGATACATCCAGGAATTATAGCATTATCAGTTATATATTTATCTTTTATAACTTTAGCAAGTCTCTTATTTGTTTTATCTTCTTCTTTAAGGTATGTTTGAATATTTTCTGAAAGATTTTTTGATAAACTATTTTTATTACTATAAAAAACTTGAGCGCCACTAACTACGCTACTTGGATATTTATTTGCGTGAATTGATATATATATAATATTTGATTTCTTATTTATAATTTTAAGTCGTTCTTTCATATCACTTACTTTTTCATTAGTAAGAGAATTATCTGTTTTTCTTGTATATATAACACTATATCCCGTATTTTCTAACATTCTACCTAAGATAAGACTTGCAGATAGTGTTATATCTTTTTCTAAAGTATTTTTTACAACCGCTCCACCATCAAATCCACCATGGCCTGCGTCTATACAAATAGTTTCTGAAGGAGTTGTTATATATACTGTAAATGATACAAGTAATAGGGTTATTACAATAATAAAAGTTAAAAATAAAGTTACACGACGTTTTTTCAAAACTTAAATCACCAATGTATTTTATTTTTAACTTTTTTAATTTATACATTATTTATTAAATAATTCTTTTAATAATGTGTGTAACTCTAATTTTTCATCTTCTGTTAAAGGAGGAAGTACTCCCGTTTCACTAATTGTATGAGTAGGGACTGTATCAATGTGATAACCAGCTAGTTTTCCACTGTTTACTTTAATTGTTGTTGGAGCATTAATTCTATTTTTTTCTGTATCAACACATTCTTTAAAGTATTCATAAAGTCCTAAATAATAGATTTTATCTTTTGATTCAGGATTATCTCTTGCATCTTTAATGTTACAATAATATGCTTCATCTAAGTCTAGGTTTTTTCCTACTTCATTTACTTCAGGCATTAAAGCTTGACACCAAGGACATTCAGGAAAGCCCAAAACTACAACAAACGTTTCTTGATTTGATATTTTTTCTGTAAGTTCCTTTAAAGATAGTTCTCTAATAATATGTTTATTATCAGTAATACCTGGATAGTTTTCCATAATTTTATCCTCTTTTTCACATGATGTAACTGTGAGTGTTAATGCTAAACATAACATTATACATAAGACTTTTAATGTTTTCATTTTAGTCCTCCAATTTGAATTTTTCAACCCATCCTTCTAACTTATCACCTAATGATTTAAATCCAATATTGTATTCGGGTACACGGCATTTAATACCTCTTGTTTTATGTAGCTGTTTATAACTTAGTTTTACTTTTTTGTTTTCTTCATCAATTTCTAAAACTCTTAGTCTAATTTCTTGACCAACAGATACAAATTCTTTAATTGATTTTACATAGTTATCAGAAAATTCAGATATATGTACAAGTCCTAAATATTCTCCTACACTAACAAATGCGCCATAGCCTACAATACTAGTAATTTTCGCTATAACGATATCTCCTGGCTGCATTATAATTCTTCCTCAACTTTTTCTACACCAATTACACCAGGTACTTCTTCCAACATCATTACTTCAATGCTATTTTTAATTGTATCATCACTACTTGAGCATCCGATACATGCACCTAGTAATTTGATATATACGATACCATCTCTAAAATCAACATAATCTAAATCCCCACCATCTTGATTTAAATATGGACGTAATTTTTTAATTACTTTTTTTACTTGTTTAATAATTTCTTCTTGAGTCATTTTTATTTACCTCTAAACTAATTAATTTTACTTATATATATTATACTACATTTTGTTAATATTTTGTATTAATTTGGTTTTATTTTTAATTTTCTTTCAAATTACCAGAAAAATAGTAGATTGGGATACTTCCCTGTAATACTTCAGATACTAAATATATTTTAGTTTCTAAATTTATATGTTGACTTTTTAAAGGAATAAAAGCCTCAATTGAGATACACGCTTTAAGATATACTTCAAATAACGTATTATTAATTCCATATTCACTAGTTTCGGTAAAAAGATCTGTTGTATAAGAATACATTGGTGATGTTTCTATTTTAATCTTTGGACCAAAATTTGCAAAGAGTGCTTCACTGCATAATTGACCAAGTGGTATTTCTACTAGTCCTAGACGTTCTTCTATTTGACCATTATTCAAAGAATCACTGATAAGATTGGATACTAGTGCTAAAATTTTATTTACAATAATTGTATCTACATAAACACCAGTAATATTATTGTTTTCATCATATTTATATTTTAAAAAGTTTTCTTCACTTGATAGTGCTGCAACTTCTAAAGATGCCATAGAGAAAATATCACTTGCTGCAAATGTAACTGCTTGTTCTAGGAATTCATTTGTTCTTTCACTAAAGTAGTTATCTACAGCTTTAATAGCGGTAAGTGGTATTAAAATAAATAATAAAAAAAAGACAATAAATTTAATTTTTTTCATAATAAAAACCTCATAATATTTTATTTATTATGAGGTATTTTTATTAATGAAATTGCTTCAGCACCAATGCCTTCTTCTAAAGATATAAGTCCACGTTTATTTAGTGTAGCTGCTTTAACGCATACAAAAGATGCACCTGTTATATCTTTAATGTGTTTAGCCATTTTAACTTTATAATCTTTTAGATTAGGTTTAATTAAATAAACCATTACATCAATAGACTGAATTTTAATATGTTTTTTATTTAATATTTTAACTACTTCTTTTAAGAAGATACTTGAATCATATCCTTTATATGTAGGATCAGTATCAGGAAACAATGTTCCAAGATCACCTAAACATGCAGCGCCAAGTAAACTTTCTGTTACCGCATGTAATACTACATCTGCATCACTGTGTCCTTTAAGGATTGGATAATCATCAAATGTTACTCCACCTAAAATAAGTTTACCACAACTATCAAATGGATGATAATCAAGAGAATGACCTGTTGAATAATTGTGTTTACAAGATAATTCATATTCAATATATTCAATATCTTCTTTTGTTGTAAGTTTTAAGTTATGTGTAGTTTCTTTTATAAAACTTATTTCATAAATGTTTTCAAATAATGTTATTTCATCAGTAATTAATGTTTTATTATTTAGTATTGTATTAAATAACGATTTATGAAAGAATTGAGGGGTTGTTATTGAATATAAGTTATCTCTATTAACAAGTTCTATAGTATTTGTTACTTTTCTAATTGTATCAGTAACTTGATGGTACATTGTACCTAGTTTATATGATTTAGATGCTTCCTTAATATTCTTAATATCAGATATGTTAATAAGTGGTCTTGCGGCATCATGAATAAACGCAACATCAGTTGTTACACATTTTAATGCACATCTAACACTTTCACAACGAGTTGAACCACCTGTAATTATTTTGACATCAAGTTGTGTATTTTCCATATATTCAGATACGATATCAAAATCATTTTTTGATACTACTAGAATATATTCATCAAACCCCACTTGATTAAACTTATCTAAGCTATACATAAATAGTGGAATTTTATTTATTTGATATAGAACTTTATTAATTTCAAGGCCACTTCTTGTTCCACTTCCTGCCATTAATAAAATTAAACTACTCTTCATCGATATCATCCTTTAATGAGTTATTTAATAATTCTTCAACTTTATATACTACTGGAGCTATTGAACTTTCTGAAAGTCCTGATAAGATTTCAGCAGATTCTTTTGAAGATAAAATACGATTATTTGTTGCTTCATCGCATCTAGAAGTTATATGAATAATAGATATATATTCTTCACCTTCTCTTGTTAAGAATAATGCGTCTTCAATTGCATTAAAACATACATTATTAATTTCAAGTCTAATTTTAATTCTAGTAGGACTTATACTATTAATTGTTGCGCTTTGTTCATTATACAATTCACGATCTTCAGCTACAATCATTTCATATACTTCTTTAAATGTATATGATTCTTTTTCTAATCCAACAAACTCTTGGAAGCTTTGTGTAGCAAAGAATAATCTTTCTTGATAATCATAATATAATGCTACACCTTCTGACAAACTCATTAAGATATGTAATACATTTTTATGATTATATAAGTTATTAATTGCATAATCAAGTTTACCTTTAATGCCAGCTATTAAACTTTGTCTATCACTATATAAATACACTGCCGTTCCAATTTTTCTATCTTTAAAATATATTGCTTGAATATATCCATTATAGTGAGTTGGAAGATCTTGTTCTTCTAATTTAAGATCAAGAGTAAACTCATACATTTTATATTTGCTTAATACTTCATCTAAGTGTGCGATAAATAATTCTTTATTAGATGTAATAAATTCTTCGTTATTGATTTTGACTACATCAAGTGCATCAAACATTAAGTACCAACCATTCTTTTTTAAAATTTCTTTTTTAGTTAGTTTTGTCAATTGCGCAAATGATACACTAGAATTAATAATACGATTCTTTTTATCCATTGTGATAAAGAAGTCAATTGTATCATTTTTAAGATGTTCTTCTACTTTTTGTTTAATTGTATTTTCACATAAATAGTAATATGTTAATTGACATAATCTTAAAGCTATAATTATTACAGATAATACTACTACAACATAGAATAATACTTTTTTATCGTTACTTAAGAATAATACAGCAATTAATAATAATAATTGAACAAGTGATAAATAGTCATACTTTTTAAATACAAAAAACTTCGCTACCATTGTACATACAAGTACTGCAAATAACATTGAATAAACTACTATTCCAATTTTTTCTACGCCTTGATATACAAATGCTAATGTATTAATTGTTGTAATCATTTGTTACCTCTTTTTATTGAATAATAATATGATTTGTAAGTGATAATCTTAATGCTTCTTCACTTAATTCTCTTGTAATCGTTCCACCAAGTGTAGTAGATATTTTACCTGATTCTTCTGATACAACTACAGTAAATGCATCGCTATCTTCGCTAATACCAATAGCAGCACGGTGACGACTCCCTAGTTCACTACTAATATCTGGTTTATCACTTGGAGTATAGAATGTTCCAGCACACATAATACGATTTCCTCTAATAATTACAGCCCCATCATGTAAAGCAGTATTAGGGAAGAAAATTGTTTTTAACAGTTCTACTGTTACTTCTGCATCAAGTTTAACACCTTTTTCAATATATGTGTTTAGATTTTGTGTTTTTTCAATTGTGATTATTGCACCAATCTTTCTTGAGGATAAATATGCTGTTGCGGCAACAAGTGTTTCAATTAATTTTTCTTTTGCACCTTCATCAGTTAAAGCATTTTTTGGCACTTTAACAGGAGCAACATGAGTTCTTGAATTAGTTCTTTGTTCTTGATTTGTTACTAATAAACAGTTAGTACTAATAATAGTTCCAACAACTAATAATGCATATTTTAAAATATTTAAATCTAAAATACATACAGCAATTCCAGCAATTAAATATAAGATTGATATTACAACAGTTTTTGATCTTTTTGTTTTCTTATAAATAAAAGCTGCTATGATAATAACTATAAGAATAAAAATGCCAAGTTCTATTGCTAATTTAATATAATTAGTTTGGTCATTTATCATTCCTATATTAATTAAATTTTCACCCATTTTATGATACCTTTCTATTTTTTAATAAATTAATTATTTGATCGTTTTTTTCATCTATTGCATAATCAAGTGCAGATTGATTTCTTTCATCTACTAACGATACATCAACACCTGCTTTAAGTAATAACATTACAATTTCACTATATCCTTCAGATACAGCAGTGTGTAGTGGTGTTGCTTCAAATTCACCAGATAAATTAATATCTACACCACATTTTATTAATTCTTTTACTAGAATTACTCGATTACATTTTACTGCAGCATGCAGTGGTGTATCATAATTATCATCACAAATATTTAAGTTAAGTCCACATTTTAATAAGTATAAAAATAGTCCTGTAACATTATATTTAACTACATAATGAGCAAGTGTTTTTCCTTTTAAATATTTTGTATTAATATCGAAGCCATTTGCAAGTTGATTACGAATAGTTTTCTTAATTAATGCAAGATGATTTGGATAATCTCTAAAGATATGAATAATACTAATAAACATTTTCTTATTACTAGGCATTATTATTACCTTCTTTTGCAAGTTTATAAATTTTTTCGATTACATCATCTAAGTTTTTATAAAGTTCTTCCATACAATATATATATATATCCCACCCACGTTTTTGATATTCATTAACATAATATATATAATCATCAACCATAGAGTAGCACATATCTGTTCTTTGGCCATAAATAATAAATCCTAAGTTTTTATTGTTTTTCTTTACTACTAAGTCAATATATCCAGGTCCTATTTCTACTTCAATACTTTTTTTAATTAGACGAGTATAAATAATTTTTGTTATACCATCAATTCTAAAATCAAGCGTTAATGGTTTACCAATGAAATCATCAATTTTTTCCATTAAGATTTCATTCTTTTTAGTAGCTCTTAAATCTTGATAACATAAATGAACTTCATGTTTTGCGGTAATATAATTACGTTTTACAAGTTCTAATGCAATGTTATTTAAATCTTCTAAATCTTCATACCACATATATGTATAGTCTGATAATCTATTTGATTCATAATTTGTAGAAATAATTTTAATTGATAAATTAAGAATCTTAATTGTATCTTCCATTGAAAATTCGTTTTTTAATCTATTTACTAATAGACTATAGATTTCTCTTCTTGTAGTTGATTTAGTAACTAAAACATTAATTGTCTTTTTGTTAGCTTTTTCATAATGTTCTTTGAATTTCTCAATAATCATATCAGCCATTACACTTAATGATGTTATTTTATTTTTTTCAATAACCATTGATGGTGTATAAATATATTGATTATCAGTTTGCCAAATATTTCCAAACTCGGATTTCATTTCAATATAACGTTTATGAAGTGGGATACAAGTAAAGTTTTTATTTCTTTGCATCAGTGAGTTAGTTGCAGAAGATTGGAATGACGCATCCCCTAAAATAACTACTTGATTAGCCTTATATAGATTAGAATATTTATTAGATGTTGATAAATGAGCATCATCAATAATAACTAAATCAAAGTAAGAAAAATCATTCATTCTGTTAAATACATCAATATCTGCAATAAATATTTTCTTATAATGAGGTGTATTTTCTACTATTGAATTAAACGGATCCACAAATGGTGTAACTTTAAATGCCTTACGTTTTTTATTTGAATATCCACTTATACGTTTTCTAAGTTCAAAGATATTGTTTTCACAATAATCTTCTTCTTCTTGTGCAAACATATTTACAGTTTTAACTAAATTAGAAATACTAAATTCATGATGTCCTTCTTTAAGCATATCTTTATAATATTTATTCATTGTTGAATATAAATATAATTCAGATATGATAGAAATATCATCATTAAAATACCCACTTTGAATTTTTTTAGCAAAGTCTCTTAAACCATAATAATAATATGAATCTAAGATATGTTCCACACGATAAATAGGTTCTAATTGATCAAGTTTATTGACATATTCGGATAATACTTTATTAATCGTAGCAAATGTTTCACTTTGTAATTCAAGTTTACCTTGATAAAAGCATATTGAAAATCCTCTTAATGCATTGTACCAAGATTCATATAGTTCATCAAAATGAGCACAACTATCCATAAATTCACTATACACTTTATCATTTAATAACGCAACATAAATATTTTCTTTTGTAATACCCTCATAAACTCTAAGTTTATTAATAAAATTTCTAAAGTGTTCAACAGTTTGACCCAACGTTATAACATCAGTATCTTTGTCTAAATAACCATTACCATATAATGTTTTATAATATTCATCGTTTTCTTCAAAATGTTTTTTACTTTCAGTAAATTGTTTATCTATTTCAATTAAATATAAAACATCGTAAGTAGTAATATTAGCGCTATTTTTAAAATAAGATTTAATATTTTCAATTGCAACAAGAACTTGAGCTAAATATGGAATATATGATTTAATTGATTTTACAGATTCAATAAAGTTACTTCCAGTGATGCGTAAGTTAAATTTTGCAAGACCTGACTCTATTACATCTAATTCACGTTGATTTTCTCTTAAAATCGTTAAGTCTTTGATTAAATCAGAACGTTTAAAATCTTTAATAGCTTTTGTCTTTTTAATAAATAAATTTAATACAATTGTTTCCCATGGTGTAAGTAAATCTATAAAGTTTAAGAATGATAAATAACTACCCCATGTATTTTCATCTAAAATATTTAATTTTGTATCTTTTGGTAATTCAGCTTTTAATTCAGTTACTTTCTCATAATATAATTTTAAATTTGTCGCAATAATTGAAGCATTAGTTTTATGTCTTTTTAAATCATCTTTGTTTAATAAACCCTTTACAATTTTTACATAACGTTTATTATTTACAAGTTCATCCATTAGTTCATATGTCATTTCATTCATATGTAGAAATGGATCTAATAATTGATATTGTTCAATAATTTGATTATTTATTTTATTTAGTTTTTGTGCTTTATCACGAAGTAATTTAGGATTTAAAATAAATTCATCAAACCAAGCATCATCAACATCAGTAGTTTCAAGCAAATTAAGTAATTTATTTAATAACACAAATTGTTCACTACTTGGTGATTCAAAATCAAAATAATTTTTTATTTTATCATATATGCCAATTGACGCTTCAACCCAACGAATAGATTTTGTATGTAGATTTTCTACTAAATCAAAATTATTTAATAACTCATCTACGTACTTTACATCACTAGAATTATGATTAGTTATTTGATAACGTTTATTAATAATAGATTTAAAATCCTCACCAATACTTCCAGTAACATATTTCTTAGTACAGTGTGAATTATAATAAGTTACACAATTATCATAGTAATCTACATAATGAGCAATTTTATTAAGCGCATCTGTATTTTTTTCAACAAACTCATCACTTCCCCAAATAGGAAGTGGTTTATATAATTTAAAACTATTAATTTCTTCAATTAAATGGTAAAAAGCAGTTATATTATCGATTTTATTTAAATGATGTTTTGCAGCTATCTTATCAAGATATTTCATTAACTTTTTATTTTCTTCATAGAAAGTTTTAGTATGATTCTTAATATCAGCAGGTGTTAATGAATTTTGTCCAGATTGTAAGCGCGCCCAAACATTATTAGGAAGTGGATCAACATTGGATAAACATGCTTCTACTTCTTTTAATGTTTTATATATATATTCAACTTCTTCACGATCTAGATTAGTTTCTAAATATATCTTATCTTCTAATCCCATTGATTTTCTTGTTGCAAGTTTTTCTAAAATATAACTATATGGATATCCATGAAATTTCTTATGATATGTATCACGATATGCCGCAACGTCATCAATTACACTTTCATTAAATTTATCATGAGAAACAACATCTAGTGGTTTTAAATCATCTAAATTCCAAACGTTTTTAGTTAAATCATAAGCATATGGTTCAAAACCTAAATATTTAATATATCTTCTAAAATCACTAATATTATCTAAATCTTGATTTACATATAAAACTTTCTTACCATCATAAATTTTATCCGCAATAATATTTAAAGCAGTCGAACTTTTACCAGCACCAAGCTTACCATCAATAACAATATTTTCTCCATTATGAGCTTTTAATATTACATATTTTTGTTCAATATTACTAGGTTTAATCGCATGAACATTTTTAAAATACTTTTTAATTAATTCAATATCATTTATTTCATAAATAGAACGTTGAACATTAAAGAAATTTTCTTGTTCAACATAGTCAGAATATTCTACTTCCATAAGTGATAAATAGTTACAAGTGTCAATTTCAAATCCAGTAATATCACGAAGTTTCACACAAACATTATCAAGTTCAAATACATTTTCAATTTTATTATTAGCAAGATTAGTTAATTCAACTATTTGTTTATCATCTAAAAGTTTTTCTGACTTACAAATTCTAAGTAACATTGTATTAAAACAAGCATTACCGACAATTACTAGTTCTTGTCTAACATAATCAATTGAAAGTGGTATTAAAACAATCGGTGAAAACTTTTCTACACCAGTTTTATCAAGATATTTTGTGGTACCACAAGTAAGAATAAATTTAGATGATGATGACTTTTGATGAAGACTATATAAATAATTAAGTTGATAGTTAACATCATCTTTTACTTCACTACTTATTCTTCCAATACCATTTGCAGTAATATCAAAATAAAATATTTCACTTAATGCAACAGGATGACCACTAAAAAGCTTATCAAGAACTTTTATATCAACATTACCAAGTTCAATATAATAATTTTCTTCTAAAATATTTACTAAATGTGTATTAATTGATTGAATATTATATTCATTAATTCTTCTTTCTTTTTCAATTTTACTCATATTGCACCTCGTGTAAACATACTTATACATTTATATTATATCACATTAATAAAAAAAAGCGATAAATTAGGAAAAATTATTTTTAAAGAAAAAAAACACTAATTAAACTTCTAATTAGTGTTTATAGATTCTAATGTTTTTGAACTAGTGATTTGATACTTTCCAATAGGTTTAAGTAATGCTTGATAATATATATTAATTTGGTCTGTTATTGATAAGTTTTTAAATCCTTCAATGATAATTCCTTTTTTTAAGAGGTTATTAAATAGTTCATTTGATTCTTCTATTTTTGTGGTTATTATTAAATCTGAGTTTAATGTATTAGTTTCGTTATTCGTTATAAAACCTACTTTATATTTTAGTTCTGTTTTTTCTAAGATAAATAATGTATTTTTTAAGTATACATATCTTGAATGAGGATCAATAATATAGTCTTTTTTAAATAAATTATTAAAGAATGTTTTTAAATATGAATTAGTATTATCAAAGTTTTTTAGATATATTATACTAAATGGATATTTTAATAAATGATTGTATAGTATTCCACCTTCTGAGTATCCAACATAACCTTTTGATGAACCTATTAAGTTGGTTATTGATTCAGAATTTAAATAGTCATTTAAATCTAGTTCTAGAAAGTTTTCTTTTTTTAAACCAAATACTTTATTTAAATCTTTTTGAAATAAACCGTTATTAAATGATTTATCTACATATACTATTCCTAAGTTTTTTAATATATTAATTGGTTTTATTTTTCTTAAATATAATGTTTTAAACTCATTATAATACAAATTATAGTTTAATAGTTCGTTAATAGTAGGAATAGTTATTCCTTGATGTGAATTGATTACTTCTTTTACAAGACTTTTTAAGTCTTTCTTTTCATATGTGTATCTAGAAAGTGTTTCATCTAAAACATCGATTGCTTTATCGGGGAATGTTTTATTTAAAATAAAGTTATCACATAAATCAGTTATATATTCTAATAATTCATCAGGTATATCGATATGATAAAAATCAATATAATTTTGTTTAATTCCTTTTAAGATTTCAAGTGTTTCTTCTTTGGATGGTTCATCAATAAAGATTGTTTGGAACCTTCTTGTTAACGCTTTATCTTTTTCAATATATTTATAATATTCATCTAGAGTTGTTGCGGCTATCAGTTTCAGTTTTCCTTTTGATAGATATGGTTTAATGATGTTTGCAGCATCTAGTGATCCATCGTTTGATCCTGCTCCTACGATATTATGTACCTCATCAATAAAAAGAATTGCATTTTTGTTTATTACGTATTTAATCGCATCAGTAAGTTTTTCTTCCATTTCTCCTCGGTATTTTGTTCCTGATATTAAACAACCTAAATCAAGTTCATATATATCTATATCTATTATTTTTGTAAGTGCTGTAATTAAAGCAGTTTTCCCTACTCCTGCTTGTCCAATTAATAATGGATTATTTTTTTGTCTTTTGGATAAAATATATATAACTTGATTAATATAATCTTTTCTTTCAATATATGAGTGAACAGGAATTTGTTTTGATAAATTTATTAAATAAGTTGGTTCTTTTAATTCTACTTTATCTACTATAAAAATTTGTTCTTCATAGAAATTAAATATATCACTAATGTCTTGTTTTAATTGTTCAATATTAATATTAAGGTTAATTAATGTTTGAGTACCTAGAGTGTTTTTATCTTCTAACATTACATAGAATAAGTGTTCATCATATACATATTCTGATTTTACTTCTTTTGCAAGATTAGTTGCGTTTAACACAAGGGTTTCAAATTCTTTAGAAAATACTTTTTGAGGAGATTCTTTTATTGTTAATTCGTTATATGATTTGTATAAGTCATCTTGTGTAATATCTAATTCATTAAGTAAGAAATGACATATTGTATCATTAGCGTTAAACATTGAAAGTAATAAATAAAATGTTGATACTGTATCTACATCGCTTGTTTGGCTATTTATTTTTACAAGGTTTTTGGCAGTTTCTATTAATTCTACTGCTCTTATGCTAAATGTTTCTAACATTTACCTTTTCTCCTTATCTTTTAATATACGATTTATTATATGATGAAAATAGGTAAATTATTATAATTTTAGAAATTGTTATTAATTTTTGATATACTATATATGATTTATTAAACAAGGAGGTAAACCTATGGAAAATATTACTTCTTCTAAAGCAATTTTAGTTGGTGTATGTACAGGGCGTGATGAAGTATTTAACTATGAAATGAAAGAACTAGTTAATCTTTGTGAAGCGTGTAATATTGAATGTATTGAAACTGTTACACAAAACCTTGCGTACACAAATAATGCTACATATATAGGTAGTGGAAAATTAATAGAACTTGTCGAACTATGTAATTTATTAGATGTAGACTATGTTGTTTTTAATGACGAATTATCTCCAGCTGAACTATCTAATCTTGCAGATCAAATTCCTTGTGAGATTATGGATAGAACAATGCTAATTCTTGAAATCTTTAAAACACGTGCTAAAACTAAAGAAGCAATGCTACAAGTAGAAATAGCAAACCTTAATTATATGCTACCTCGTCTAATTGGCGCAAGAAAGAATCTATCACGTACTGGTGGTGGCGGCGGCGGTGGAAGTGGTGCTAGACGTGGTGCTGGTGAAACAAAACTAGAACTAGATAGACGTTATATTGAAAACAGAATTTATAAATTAAAACAAGAACTTGATGATGTTGTATTAAATCGTCAAACATCGCGTAAGTCACGTGCAAAAAATGAAGTAAAGACTGTTGCATTTGTGGGCTATACAAATGCAGGTAAATCATCAACTATTAATAGTATCTTAAACTATGTTGAAGGAAATGTTGATAAACAAGTATTTGTTAAAGATATGCTATTTGCAACACTTGAAACTTCTACAAGAAGGATAAAACTTGCAAATAATCATGAATTCTTAATTACAGATACAGTAGGTTTTGTAAATAAACTACCACATCACTTAGTAGAATCATTTAAATCAACGCTAGAAGAAATCACTGAAGCATCCTTAATCGTTCATTTAATTGATACTTCAAGTCCATATGTAGATTGGCAAATAGAAACTACAATGAATGTTTTAGATAAACTTCATTGTTCTAGTATTCCTTGTGTATATGTATTTAATAAAGTTGATTTAGTAACTAATGAAATTTTTATACCTACATCATATACTCCATCTTTAAGAATATCTAATAAGAAAAATATTGGTATAAAAGAATTAATTGAATATATTGAAAAAGAATTATTCCCTGATGATGTAACAACTACTCTACTTATTCCATATACAAATGGTGAAGTTTATAATGTTTTAATGGAAAAAGCTAATGTTCATGAAACTAGTTATATTGATACTGGTACTATGGTAAATGTTACTTTAAGTAAACATTTATATGAACTTTATAAAAAGTATGAAATTGAAAAATAGAAGCAACTTTTCTTAGGTTGCTTCTTTTACTTTTAAGGCATCAATTGCTTTATTATAACTATAATATACATATATAACATATTCTTTAATATTAGTAGTAAATTCTAATTTTAACATTCCAGATACAACAAGTAGGTTAGTTGGAACATTAATTGAAATATGATTAAAGAATCTTGTTGTTCCTTCATAAATATACGCTTCACTTACTACATGTTTTTTTATTTGTAGCAACTCATGATTAATAATATAAGAACTTACTCTAGATAAATAAATAGTCCTGTCTAACCCGTTATGTATATATATTACTAAATTGTTATCATTAATATCAACAACACCAGAAATCAATGTATCATTAATAGGCATTTTAACAAGTTGATACTTGCCAATATCTACATCAAAGGAATCATTATTATTAATGAACTCAAGGTGTGTAATTGAAACTTGATTTGGATAAAATGTTATTTTAAATTGATAAAATACTGCATCTACTTCTTTGTTGTTGTAAAGGTATTTTGTAACTGCTTTAAAAACTATATCACTTGTTTCAACATTATTATGTTCTTTTAATGATAAGTTTAAGATATTAATACTTGTATATATATTTAAATAAAGTGTTCTAGAAGAATTATTTAAATCTTCATAACATGATACTTTAGATGATTCTATAAATGTTATGTTGTCTTTTTTACATGATGTTGAGAATATTATAAATGTTAATAATAAAAAAATTAAATACTTTTTCATACTTAAATGTATTACTCAAATATTTAATTTATGATTAATTTTTAAATTTATTTAACTGTTATAAGGGGATTATTAATAATCTCTTTGGCAAGCATTACAAGTTCATCATAACTTGATACTGATACAACTTTTGGTTTATAAGACTTTGTACCAATTAATTGTTTTAAATACCACGCAGCATGAGTTCTCATTTCAACAAGAGCAACATGTTCTCCTTTTAAAGAAATTAATCTTTTTGTATGATCTAGCATTGTATTAATAATTACTTCTTTAGTTGGTTTTTCAAGGATTTCTCCATTTTCAAAATATGCATTTAACTCCTGAAACAACCATGGGTTACCACAAGCAGCACGCCCAATCATTAATGCATCTACACCGGTATATTCTTTCATTTTAATAGCTGATGCTATATCTTTAATATCTCCATTACCAATAACTGGTATAGATACCGCTTCTTTAACAGCTTTAATGTGATCTAAATTAGCACTTCCTGTATACATATCAGATCTTGTTCTACCATGTATCGCAAGTGCACTTGCACCAGCTTGTTCAATTAGTTTTGCAACTTCTACACAATTTATTGAAGAGTGATCCCAACCTGTTCTAATTTTAACTGTAATTGGTTTATTAATATTATCAGTAAGTGTTTTAACTATTGTATATATCTTATCCGGTGTTTTCATTAAAGCTGAACCGCTTCCAGCACGTACTATTTTTTGAACAGGACATCCCATATTAATATCTATAATATCAACATTTGATCGTTCTTCAATCATTTTCGCAGCAACAAGAATTGTATCAGGACTAGAACCAAATACTTGCATTGAAATAGGGTGTTCATTTTCCCATATTTCAATCATATCTAATGTTTTATTATTTTCATATGATAATCCTTTATCACTTACCATTTCAGCATATACAAGTCCTGCACCATGTTCTAGACATATTGTTCTAAATGCTGATGTTGTAACTCCTGCCATAGGAGCTAATATTAAATTATTTTTTGTTTCGACATTTCCTATTTTCATAGATAACTCCTGTAGGTTATAATTGTAATTCTTTAATTGTATCAACTTGTACTAACTTACTTAAAAATATTAATGCAATTAAATTAGGTATTGCCATAAGACCATTAAAAATATCAGCTAAATTCCATATTAAATCTACTTTCAAGATTGCTCCAAAGAATACTGATAATACATATATTAATATATATATTTTTCTAATAAGTTTATTGTTATTAGTTAAGTAACTTACAGATTTTTCTCCATATACACACCAGCCAATAATTGATGAAAATGCAAATATACATAAACATACAATTAACAATATAGAACTAAAAGTCTCATTAAAAAATAAACCTTCTTTAAATGCATAGTCAGTTATATATAATCCTTCTAAAGGATTTAACCAAGCATCAGTAACTATTACAACAAGTCCAGTAATTAAACAAACAATCATTGTAATAACCATTGCAGCCATTGATATTAAACCTTCATCGGTTGCAGAACTTGTTTTAGCTGTTGCAAGAGCAATCGGTGTGGAACCAAGTCCAGCTTCATTTGCAAATATTCCCTTTTGTGCACCATTAGTAATTGCTCTTAAAACAGAATAACCAGTAATACCTGCTATTACGCTTTTTGAAGAAAAAGCCATTTCAAAGATTGTTAAAAAAGCACCAGGAACTTTTGTAATATTAAAGATTATTATTAATAAAGATAAACAAATATATAAAATTGCCATAAACGGAATGATCTTTTCACATACAACAGATATTCTTTTTAATCCACCAAATAAAATTATACCACATAAAACAGTTATAATTAATCCAGCGACGAGCGCTAAAATTGATACATCATAATTAAAAATAGTTACAAAGTGTTTAGGTTTAAAAATAATATTTAAACCATCAACCATTGCATTACTTTGTGTCATTGTTCCCATTCCCATTACAGCACATAAAGCCGCTAAAAAGGCAAATATTTTTGCAAGAGGAATATATTTTTTTCCCATGCCATATTCGATATAGGCAAAAGGTCCACCAATAACTTCACCTTCATCATTTAATTTACGGTATTTTATCGCAAGATAACCTTCTGTATATTTTGTAGCAAGACCTACAACTGCAAAAATAAACATCCAAAATAAGCTCCCCGCTCCACCAAGTGCAAGTGCTGTTGATACGCCAATAATATTACCAGTACCAAGTGTTGCAGAAAGCGATATGCATAATGCTTGAAATGTTGACACTTCTCCTGTACCATCACTTGAAGATTTCAACATCAACTTAAAGGCAAGTCCCATTTTCCTAAACTGAATACCTTTTAATTTGATTGTTAAAACAATCCCAGTTAAAAATATTAAAATAAGAATTGGCACATACCAATAGTTAATAATAAATCGCATCATTTACTCCTTATAAAATGATTTCACCAACTTTTATACTTTCACCTTCCATATATATTTCATCATTTTCAATAGTTATTAATAACTTTCCTAATGCTTGATGAACATAAACTTTATCATCAGTTAAGCCAAGCAACTTACTTACAATAACACTACTACAAGAACCTGTCCCACAAGCCTTAGTAAACCCTACACCACGTTCATAAGTAACAAGGCTTAAACTTTTTAAATCATTTACTTTAACAAAATTTACATTCGTTTTATTAGGAAAGCATTCATGGTTAGATATATATGAACCAAATTCTTCACTAATATCAGTTGTATAAATAACTGCATGAGGAACACCAAAGTTAAGTGAATATACTAGATATTTTTTTTCATTAAATTCTATGAATGTACTATCTAATTTATCAATCATTTTTCCCATTTTTACTTTTACAATAAAAGGTGTAATAGATTTAATTTCTAAATGTTTTATACCATCAAGTGTTAGACAATCAAAATTATTTCCCTCTATTAGTTTATGATTATAACAGTAATAACTAAAACATCTAATTCCATTTCCACACATTTCACCACGAGATCCATCTTGATTATAGAATACCATTTCAAGGGGATCTTTTTTTACAATAATTAATCCATCAGCACCAATACCAGTATAACGATTACAAATACTTTTAATCAGTTCATGATTACCAATAATAGATATATCTTCAGTAATTAAAAAATCATTACCAAGACCGTGATATTTTTCAAATTTCATATTATGCTTCTTTCTTTTTATTTTTCTTATCAATAAAATACCAAGGTAAATATGCAACAACAAATAATGCTATTATTACAACTCCCATAATAACTACACGTAAAATAAAATTCTTCGGTAAGAAGTCTAAAACAGAAGTTGTATCTTCAGGCATTGCCATAAATAAATAGTTTGCATCATCACCTAAAGTTACATTTGCAATATACGCAATTACAGCAAGCACCGCAAGACATGCAACAGATTTAAAAATAGCTTTAAACTTAATCTTCATACCATGAACAAATATCATATAGAACAACGCTATATATCCAAGTAAATGTTCACACCAAAATTGATAATATCTAAAACGTGTTGGACCACAGTATGAAATTACTGTAGGTGTTGCAAGAGCAAATAAAGTTCCAGAAAATAACCAAAAATATGTTATATCAAATAATGTTTGATTTTTAGTAATTACAAAATAAGCACTAAAAATTACACCCCATCCACATACAGTAATAGGTAAATGATCAGTCGGATCAGGTTTTAAATCAGGAACACCAACAAGCCTCCAGAAATATGACATCTCTGTAATAATCAAAGCAAAACTCATTATTAACCTAATCTTTTCATCCCATTTAGACTCTCTTAAAAAGTCACGATATCTATATATCAAATATATAATAACAACAGCTATTAAAATTGGTAATATATGTGCAAGAGAAAAATACTTAAATTCAATTTGCTCACCTGCACCAAAAAAATAATGGAAAAATTCTCGCATACTAATTTCCTCCAAATTACTTATATTATATTATACTACATAAAATACTTTTTTAAAAAGAAAAAGAAATAAAAAACAGATCTATATCTTAAGTCCCCCCACCCACAAGTTACAAAAAGTTTAAGGCTGCTTCAATCACGATCTGACCTGGTTCGCTATGCAACCTTGGATGAAGGTACTTAAGATAAGATCCTACTATATTATACTATAAAACTTTTGATAAGTCAACTTTAAAACTAAAGTTTTAAAAAAGAAAACACATTGATATCAAACTAATGATATCAATGTGTAATAAATATACTATTAAATTAAAATAACATTTATATTACTTAATTGTTATTTCTAAAGCTGGACGAACACCATAATCAGATCGATCAATAAGAGTAGTATTAATATTACCCAAATATTTGACAGAACGTGCATCATTAAAGTAGTCACAACGAGGAGAACGAAGCCACCAATATCCACTACCATAAGAAGTACTACCTGTCCAAATAAAGCAAGATTTGCTTCTTGCGTAATCAGAAACAATTGCTCTTCTTGATTCATCATTATCAAATCCATAATTTGTATTTGTTGCTTCATTATAACTTAATAAATATATTTTATCTGTTGTATCGTTACATATATATTGATTTGCTGAATCACCAGTTGATGCTAAACTATTATCAACAAGTGTACTATTAATTAAATTTCTTTCTTCTTCTGTAAATGCTATATCAATAAATCCTTTATTTGTATAATCACTTACATTATAACTTGTTCCATCATATCCATTTAACCATGCACGTATATTTGAATATTCATAATTATTAGGATAAACTAAAATTGAATTAATTTTCCTTGCTGCACCACATGTTTGATAAAAATAAATACTATCTAATAACATTTCAGACAATAGTTTAAATTTTCCATCCACTCCTTCAAGTACTCTCCATTTAATAGGTTCTACTATAAAGTAATATACATTAACAGATATAATACTTGTACCATTTGTAAATGTATAATTAGAACCATATGGATTTGCAGTAACCTTAGCATATTCATTTCCGTCATATTCGATATAACCTACTGAATTAGTTGTAGATATATTATTTAAATTACTAATAATGCTTTCATCTGATACTACTGTTTGAGGGTATTTACCTAGATACAAATATTTAGTTCCATTTTCTTCAAATATTTCAATTTTATTTTCTTCTACAAAATGAATATTTGCCTTAAATAATGCATCATTACCATCTGTACCTATTTCAATATTATTCCATTCTTCTTCAGTTCCTTGATAATAAATATCTGCTAAATTATTGCAAGTATTAAAGGCATAAGATGATATATATTTAACTGTATTTGGTATTATTAAGCTTTCTCCTTTATAATCAGCAAATCCAAAGTCATAAAAACCTTGAATTGTAGGGTTATTCCATAATATTTCACAAGAACAACCAGCAAATGGAAGTTGAGATATTCCTGTAACTCCACTTGGAATTGTTATACTTGTTAAACTACTACAATAAGCAAATGTTCTCATTCCTAATCTAGTCACAGTACTTGGAATATTTATTGTTTCTAATTTAGAACATTTAAAGAAAGCATCACTACCTAAATCTACTAATCCTTCAGGAAGTTCAACTGATACTAAACTACTACACCCGCTAAACATATAATTGCTTAAATAACTTATTTTACTATAAATTTTAACATCAACTAATCCACTTTCACGAAATGCTGAGTCACCTATACTTTCTACACTTTCAGGTAATACAATTTTTTCTAAATTTGAACATTTTCCAAATGCACCATATCCGATACTTTTTACACTTTCATGAATTTCTACACTTGTTAAATTATCAAAGCAAAAAAATTGATAATTTCCTATAGATGTTATTGATTCTGGAATACTAACCTCAGTAACTTCTTCATAAATATCATTTTCAGTTAACATATAGAAACTTGCACCATAATACATTGGAGTTGAATATAATCCTTCAAACAAAATGTTACACCAATTTTCTATTGTGCCGTTATAATATACATTTTCCATACTTGTCCAATCATAGAAAGCATCTTTACCTATATTAGTTAAATTTTTAGGAATTTCAATATATGTAAAATTATTAAAACTACAAAATTGGTAATCACCTATTTCAGTAATTGTTTCAGGTATTACTATTTCTGTTTCTTCATACCAATCACCTTTTTCGTTTTTCATATAAAAATAATCTGCATAGTACATTGGATTAGAATAAGAACTTCCAAATGAAATATTACACCAATCTTCTATTGTTCCTTCATAATATACATTTGATAAATTATTGCAATATTCGAAAGCTTTCGCGTCAATACTTATGACACTATTTGAGATTGTTATGCTTGTTAAACTATTACAATTATTAAAAGCGAACATACCAATGCTTGTAACTCCTTCCGGAATTATTATATTTGTTAAACTACTACAATTATAGAAGGCATACTTCCCGATACTTAACACAATATTTGGGATTGTTATACTTGTTACATTTTTAAATCTACAGAATTGATATTCTCCTATTTCAGTAATTGTATCAGGTACTACTATTTCTGTTACTTCATACCAATTATCTTTTTCATTTTTCAAATAGAAGTGATCAGCATAATACATTGGATTAGAATAATAATCATTAAATAAGAAATTACACCAAGATTCTATCGTTCCTTCGTAATATACATTTGTTAAACTACTACAATTATAGAAGGCATTTCTTTCTATACTTGTTACGCTACTTGGAATTGTTATGCTTTCTAAACTACTACAGTCATCGAAGGCAAGGGCTCCTATACTTGTTACACTACTCGGGATTGTTATGCTTGTTAAACTTTCACAAAAATAGAACGCTTTGTTCCCAATAGTTGTCACACTATTAGGGATTTCTACGTTTGTCAAACTTTTACAACTATAAAAGGCAGAATCTCCAATTCTTATAATACTACTCGGAATTGTTATACTTGCTAAATTTCTACAATAAGCGAAGGCATAGTCTCCTATACATGTAATAATTATATTGTTAAATTTAGATGGAATAGTAATCTCTGAATCATTTCCATAATATTTAGTAATGGTGTATTTATTTCCTGATTCATTTAAACTAAATGTATATGGTAATACATCTATTTCAATACTAAGTTCATTTACTTTATATGAATCATTAGATAATGTTCCATATAACTTTTGTTTACCGATTTGATTTACTACAAATGAAGTTGTATCCCATGTAACATTTTCTGTTACTGTTTCATTATTATAATCAAATGTAACAGTTGTAGGTAAGTCTAGTGTAGAAAGAGTTGCGTCATAAGCTACTTCTTTTGTTAGATTTAGTGTTACAACAGAAGCATCAATATAATTAGCAGTTAATGTTTCATCTTGTGTTATTGTTAGTGTATAAGTTGATTCAGTTGATACAACCTCATCATTTGAATTAGTCCATCCAGTAAATACATAACCTTCTTTTAAAGGTGCAGTAAGTGTTACTTGTTCTTCAGCCTTAAATCTTCCACTTGTAAAGCCATCAGGTAATACTGCGTTTTCTACACTTACTTTATAATATGTTGCGTTAGCTAATTTTTCAGTATTATAGTTAAAGTTAGTTTGTGCTGCAGCACCATAATTAATCATAGCATCAAGTAAATTTAAGATATTAGTTGAAGCAGTACCTGCTTCTTTAATTTCATAGTAATATTCAAGTACACTGTATTTTACTACTTCTGAATAAATAGTTTGTCCTTCTACTTCAACATAAGCTCTTGCGTAGATATCATCTGTCATTTGTTTAGCCGCAAGCCCATTAGATGAGAATATTTGACAAGTCTCATTATCAATAATAGTTCCACCTTTTGACGGTGCAATATATGCCGCAGTTTGTGTTGTATATTCATCTTGAACAGTGTTATAGAATAACATTTTAACTGGATTTGTTGTTACATCTATTCCTTCATATGAAACTGCATACATAACATAGATTTCACTTGAATATGAAATATTCTTTTTATATATATTAAGTGAAGGTTCTACTACTTCTTCAGTTTCTACGATTTCGTCTGCTTCTGCAAAATTGCTATTTTTTAAAACAATTGTAAACGAAATTGTTAATAAGAATAACATTACAAATAATAATTTAAATAAATTCTTTTTCATAATTAAATCCACCCACCCATATCAACATTTGAATCGTACCATTCGTCATTTGGTCCTAAATTAATGTTTTCATCAAAATTGATGATTTCAATTGTGGGAGTTTCAAATTCTTTTTTCATATTTTTTCTCCTTACTATAAATTAATTACATAGAATAAGACACAAAAAATCCTAAAAAAATTTCAGTAAAAATAAAAAAAAGTAGTTTTAAACTACTTTTTTTCAAATTTAAAATTTCTCCATTTACCATTATGATATCTATGAAGTGATTCAGTGCACAAAAACCATTTCTCAACAGTTTCATTCTCTGGATAAAATTCCATAAATTCTCCTTTATAGAATGTATAAAATCTAGATAAATCAGTACACATTCCATAAGTTGGTACTTCGTTTGTATTTAGATGGAAACTAAACGCTTCATTATTACAAGTACCATTATATGTAAGACCTGTATGATCTAAAGTAATTGTTCCTTCACCAACAATAATAGATGTTTTTTGATCTTTTAATAATTTATCTTTAGGAAGCATTCCAAGTTTAACTTTTTCTGTTAATTTAAAATCTTTGTTTTCTATTTCAATTTCAGCTAATTTTCTTTCTAAGTTAAACCACTCTGTTTGAGTAGTTGGAATTACACAAGTTTCATCAAATGGTATCATTTCATAAGTATTGGTTATATTTGCTCCATTACCACATTTTGTACAATATATTTTATTATTTTCACCTTTCATTGTAAATTCAGATTTACATTTTGGACAATAATATAATAAGTGATGTAAATTGTTAGATATATCACCTTTAATCTTAAATTCGTTTTTAACTTGTTTGTTCCATGCATAATCATCATGATAAAGTTTTTCATTGATAATATCTTCTATTTCAGTTGGCGATAGTTTTTCTATTTCTTCTTTAGTAAACATAATATCATAAACAACTTCAACTTTTCCATATCGTTCTGTTAAATCATATTTTGGACTTGTTAAATAACCGCCTTTAATTACTGAATAATATACTGGTAATTTAAAATGTTTAATAAACTTTCCAGTTCCTACTGCAACAGGTTGATTAGCACCAGAAATAGAACTCATGCCTTCTGGATATAAAATAATATTACCACCCTTTTTAATTACTCTAGATACTTCTTTTATTGTATAAATATCAGCAGTAAAGTTCTTTTTAGGAATTACTCTAAGCAATTTAAATACACCTGCTAAGTGAGATCTAAAAAATTCATTATAACCTGCTACAAAGTTAAATCTTTTAGGTAGTAGTGGTATTGCAGTAAACATATAGTCAAGACGTGAAGCATGACTTGATAATAAAATGTATGGTTCTTTTACTTTTTTAATATCTGTTTTAAAAATAGGAGTAACGTTATATTTTTTATAAAATAATAACTTCCAAACATATCCTAAAATAGGATATATAAAATTTGGTTTCTTTATTTTTCTTGAATGTAATTTTTGATCTAAAGTCTTCTTCATAATTAAATCCTTCTTTCATACATTATTTTATCATAAAATAATCATAAAAACAAATAAAGCAATCATATTATAATTATGATTGCTTCTTAGATCTGATTTCTTTAAAGAATGATTTTAATAACTCTGATGCATCACTTTCAAGAATTCCTTTAGTAAGTTCTACTTTATGATTAAATTTATAATTTGGATTAGATACATCTATTATACTACCAAATGAACCAAATTTAGGTTCGCTTGCAGCATAAACAACTCGTTTAATTCTTGATTGAAAAATTGCACCAGCACACATAAGACAAGGTTCTAGTGTTACATAGATTGTAGCATTATCTAGCATCCAAGCACCAAGTTTTTTATTTGCTTTTTTAATCGCAAGTATTTCAGCATGATCAAGGGCTGATTTATTCTTATGTCTCGTGTTATGAGCGCGTGCTATTATTTCATTGTTATATACAATTACACAACCAACTGGAACTTCTTCTTTAAGATAGGCTTTTTTAGCTTCTTTTAAAGCTTCTTTCATAAAGAAGATATCATCTTTATTTTCCATAATTCTTATGTGGTACTTGATGACAGAATCTACATCTTGCTTCATACTTTTCAGAAGCACTTACTAAAATAATTGGATCATCATAGTCAGCAGGTCTACCATTAATAATACGTTGCGTACGTGTAGCAGGAGCACCACATACATTACATATAGCATTTAATTTTGTAACAAATTCTGCTTGTGCAAGAAGTTTTGGCATAATACCAAATGGTTCACCTCTAAAGTCAAGATCAAGTCCAGCACAAATAACTCTAACTCCAGAATTAGCAAGACGTTCACAAAGATCTAAAATATCTTTTTTAAAAAATTGAACTTCATCAAACGCAACAGCATATGGTAAATTATTAAGATATTTACAAGCTTCTTTTGCAGTAGAAACAGGAATTGCATCAACTCTTAAATTAGAATGAGAAACTACTTGGATGTCATCATAACGATTATCAATTTTAGGTTTAAATACAATTATATCTTTCTTTGCATATTTAATACGATTAATTCTTCTAATTAATTCTTCAGTCTTTCCTGCGAACATACTTCCGCATATAACTTCTATCCAACCATCATTGTTACGTCTAATATCCATAATAATTCCTCTTTCTAAATTTTCTTCTTTAATTTTCCCTTATATTATATATTATATCAAATTTCTTATTTTCTTCAACTAATAAAATAATCTTTTTATTTTTGTTTTAATGATTATTACCGACTATTATTTTTGCAATTTTTATTAAAATATAGTATACTATTACTATGTAATAAAGGAGTCTCTATGCAAATATCTTATTTAATGTATTTTAATGATTTTTTTACAAAGCAAGTTCCATTTACTGAATTTCAAAATAGAATTGATGAATATATAAAAACAGTTAATCCTGGAGAGCTCACTCTATTTTGCAATCATATAACAGATGATAGTTTTGTAGAATATGATCCAGATATGGTAATGCTTACATATCTATACCTTTGGTTATTCCCAAATAGGCTTACTCAACAAAGTCAATTAACAGGTGCAGATAATATGTATTTATCTTTTATTAAAAGTGTCATTGATTCATATCCTGATGACTTTAAAGCACCACTTAATACTTTAAAGAAAACATTCAACTATCAAATATATGAACGAGGAAATATTATTATTATCTTTAATACAACTGAAGTAGATATTAATATTCCACTACCAGATTCTATTAAAAATGGTGTACATTATTGCATTAATTGTGGTGATGAAGTTGAATTTAGTGACACTGTAGAACTTTATCCATATGGATTTTATATTATAGAAAAATGACAGAGAAAAGAATTTTTCTCTATTTTTTCTATTCTAATATATATGATAATATAATACCAAGTACTCCAGATATTAAAATTATTTGGATTGAAGAAATCTTCTTTTTGAATACCTTTAATAATACAAAATAAAGTACTGTAATTATAACTAATATAAATATTGATATATAGTTAATATTAATTTCAAATGTATCAATATCAATACCTATACATTTAATCAATAGTGTAATTCCCGCAAATAATATTAAAGAAACAATTACTGGTTTTACACCTTTAATAAAGTTTTTAAAGTGTTTATTTTTAGTAAATTTTTTAAGACATATTGCAATTAATAAAATAATTATAAAAGAAGGAAGTACAACACCAAGTGTTGCTGCTATACTACCAAATATTCCACCTTGTGTTGAGCCAATATATGTAGCCATATTAACCGCAATAGGTCCTGGAGTTGATTCACAAATTCCAATGAAACTATAAAATTCATCAAGCGTTAACCATCCATTATTAACGACAGTTTCTTTAATCAATGGAATCATTGCATATCCACCACCAAATGTGAATAAACCAATCAAAAAGAACTCATAAAATAACTTTAGATATATCATTAGCTATTCACCTCTTTTTGAACAATGGAATAATATATTATTCCAATTATTCCGCCAGATAATATAAAGAATATTGAAGAAAGTTTTATTGATAAAATTTCAAATAACAAAAGTGAACAAAATACTAAACAAAATATTATAATTGGTAATACCTTTTTTTCTATCTTTTTAAACATATTAATTGCAGTTTTTAGTATTAAAAAACATACTCCAGCATTAATGCCTATAAAAGCATATTTTACTACTTTTAAACTCATAAATTGTTCTATAAATAACGATATTACAAAGATAATACTAAATGACGGAAGTATTACACCAAGTGTTGCTGCTATACTACCAAGGATTTTTTCTCTTTTATACCCTATATATGTAGCCACATTGATTGCAATTGGACCAGGAGTAGATTCTGCTATTGTAATTATTTCTAATAGGTCTTCTTCTGTTATCCATTTTTTCTTTTCAACTATTATTTCTTTTATTTGAGCAATCATAGCATATCCACCACCAAAAGTAAATAATCCTATTTTTAAAAAAATGTAGAATAAATTAAATAATTTCTTCACTTATCTCACCTCTATAACATTATACCATAATAAAGATAAAAACAATCTCTAAATGATAGAGATTGTTTTAATTGTTTTAATTGTTTTAATTTTTTTATTTCTTTCTAAAAATAATCAATGCAAGTGATAATGCTGCAAATAAATTAATAAAACTAATTACACCAAATGAACATTTAGATTTATTAGATAATTCTTCGTATTTAGTCTTAAATTCATTTTCTAATGTAACAACCATTTCTTTATTTTCAGCAAGTTCAATCTTTTCAATATATTCAGATATTAATTCACTTGCTCCTTTTTTAGAATCATCATAACTATTTATTGTAGAAACAACATTTTTAATCTTAATATATAATACTCTTAAGTCTTGAACGTATTCATTAAATTCTTTTTTAGCATTATTTAAGTAAGTATTTGTATCTTTATAAACATTAATTTTTGATTCATTTTTAATAGCATTTATGATTTCATCTTTTTTAGCAGTTAAATTACGTTTTGCAAACCATTCATTATCAGCAATATTTTCATTAATTAAAGTTTGAATAGTATCGTCAATTTCTTTAATTTTTGCGTTATATGCTGCTTTGAAACTTGGCACTTCATTCATAGCTAATTTTGCATTAGTAATAATTTCATCAATTTCTGATTTTGCATCAACTTGGTTTAATTCAGCTATTGCATTTTCTAAAATTGTATTTAGAGTTTGTTTATCAACATCTTCATAATAGTCTAAACCTAAATTAGTACAATAATCTTTTAACGATTGAATTGGTTCTTGAATAACTTTATAAAGTTCTTTTAATTCATTAACATATTCATTACATGCGTTTTTAGCATTATTAATATATGTAGTACTATTTTGATATACTAGAACTTTATTTTCATTTTTAATGTTATTAATAATATTTTCTTTAGCATCTTCATAATTACGATTTGCTAACCATTCATCATTTAAAATAAGTTCGTTGATAGCTAAATCTATTGCATCATTAATTTCATTAATAATTTCATCATATGCTTCTTTAAATGTAGGTACTTCATTCATAGCTGATTTTGCGTCATTTACAATTGATTCAATTTCATCTTGTGAACTAATTTTATTTAACGAATCAATTGCATTAGCTAAAATACTATCTAAAGTATCTTTTTCGTTCTCTTCATAATAATCTAATTCTAAACTATTATAATAATCTTTTAATGATTGAATTGGTTGTTGTATTAAAGAATAAAGCTCATCTAATAATGCAATATATTCATTGAAATCAGCTGTTGCTTGATTCAAATATTTAGTACTATTTTTATATATAGAGAATTTAGTTATTGCTTTTGTATTTGTAATAATTTCTTCTGTTTTAGCAGTTAAATCATGATATTTATACCATTCATTTATTGAAAGAGCTTCATTAACTAACTTCTGTAAAGCATCTTCTATTTCTTTAATTGCAGCATCATACTCTTCTTTAAAATGTGGTGTAGAATCCATATTCTCAATTGTAGTTGCAACAATCTCATTAATTTCACTTGCTGATTTAGCCTTATCAATTGCTTCTAACGCATCTTCTAAATAACCTTGCATATCTTTCTGATCTTGACTTTCATAATAAGATAGATCAAATGTTGCAAAATGGTTATTAAGTGTTTCTTTCGCTGTAACAATTATTTCTGCAAGTTCTTCACTTAATACTTTAAATTTATCCATTTCATTTTTAAAATTAGTCATTAAATCGTTAAGATCAGTTAGATTAGGTTGTAAATTTATATCGTCTTGCGTTTTATCTATTAAGGCTTGCATCAAGACTTTCGTATCTGTAGTATAGTTATCTAAATCTTTATATTTAACAGTAACTTCAACAGCATTATGTTTTTCTTCTAATAGTGCAAGTGCATCATTTAAAACTTTAATATTAGTTACTTTTGTACGTTCAGTTTGAGGTAAAACATTATATACAGCTTCAATTTCTTTAACTAAATTTTCATGTTCAAACTTAATAACTTCAGGAAGTTTATTAATTCTTTCAACTACATCTTCAGCTTTTAAATCGATATTTTCAGTACATACAGGAGTAGATATTTCATTAGCAAGATTAACTGAAGAAACATAATATACATAATTAATTGTATCATCTAGTTTAATATTTGTATCAGTTCCGTAATAATACATATGGTTGATATTTTCTTGATCTAAAACATTACCGCGTTTTACTTTATAAACAACATAACCACGAACATTTTCACATTCATCAAACATTAATACACCATCTTTTACTTGAACATTTTCAACATCAATAGTATCATAAATGTTTGCATAATATTTCTTAACGTCACCAGGTATTTTAACACTGAAATAATCATCTTTTACAATATCCATACCAGTTTTAGTATAAACATTAGTTGAGTCTAGGTAGTTATAACTATAGAATGAGAAACCACCAACTTCATCATACATTTCTGCATTTAAGATTTGATCTCTTACTTCATACTTATTCTTACGCCAGTTAGAATTATCCCCTGGCATATAAATACCCATACCTAAATATAAGTTAACATCTTTATTTGCAACAGCCCAACTCCACCATCTAGATAAAGAACCAAATTGAGCAGCAGTTTGTTCTAATGACCAATATGTTTGAGGCATAATATAGTCAATCCATTCTTCATTAATCCATTTTAATGTATCTGAATATAGATAGTTACCATAATGTGCAAAACCACTTGTATTAGAATATAGTGGTGATGTTAAATTACCATTAGAATCATATTTAGGAGTTGTTGAATAACCACCATTTTGATAAATACCACTAGGAGATATACCAAGTTGAATAGCTTTGTTATGTTTTTCATTAAAATCTCTTAATTCGTTAGATAATTGTTCAATAAATAAATCAACTTGTTGTCTTTTCCAATCACCTGATTTATCAGTTTCAACACCAGAAATATAGAAATAGTCATCAAAATGAATTGCATCTACATCATAATTTTCTACAACTTCCATACAAGAATCAACAATAAAATCACGGTTAGACTGAATACCTGGATTTAAAATAATTGAATCACCAGATTGAAGTAATTTACTTGAATCATTAACAGGATTATTTGCTGGAATTGATCCAGATACATATTGAGTTTTACCACCGTTTGTAGAAATACGATAAGGATTTAACCATGCATGGAATTCAATCCCTCTCTTATGTGTTTCTTCAATTGCCCATGCTAGTGGATCGAATTCATCAAAATTTACATTTGCAAACCAACTAGCAACAGGATTTAATTCTGATTTATATAATGCATTATTATGTGTTCTAACATGGAAAATAATACAGTTTAAGCCATATTCTTCCATTTTATCTAGCACATATGTATAATCAGCTTTCCAATTTTCTTCACTAGAATATTTTGGTAAACTTCCAACAAAGTTAGACACCCAACAAGCTCTTAAATTTTGTGTTGGATAATTATATTCCTTTAATCTCATAACTGGTTCACTACTATTACGATGATAAACAATATTACCATTATCATCAGTAACTTCTACTAAATTGCTAGCAGCATCAATTGATACATTTTGATTTACTTTAGAGTTTGCAACTGCAAAACCAGCACAAACAACTAAAATTAAACAAACAAATAATTTAATTAATTTTTTCATTTTACCTCCATTAATTTTTATTTATATTTCTCTTTAAATATATTATACCAAAAAATACTAAAAAACTCCACCCCTTTGCTACTCTTTACATTGATTATATCATATATATATAAATTTTTTATTAACATTTTTTACCAATTATAAATGTTTATTTATTGTTCATACTAATCTTGAAGGAGATTTTAAATTATGACTCAAAAAGAATTACTTTACATAATGGATACAGTAAACCATTTAAAACATTTTGCTGAATCATTAAATGAAGTCAAAGATGAACTTCAAAACGAATCATCTAAACAAGTTGTTTGTAGTGTATTATCAGATGCAATCTGCTCTTATAAAGAATACACTAGTTTAGTTTGCACAGGAGGTTGTTGCTAATGAATGATAAATTTTATTTAGAATCACTACTTACTGAATGTAAAGCATTATGTAACTTATTATTTGCTGCAACTACAGAATCTTCAAACCCAGAAGTTCATCAAAAATTCCAAACAGGGTTAAACGTATGTTTAGAATGGCAAAATGCTATTTTTAAACATATGGAACAAATGGGATATTATCAACAACAAAATGTTGAACAACAAGCTATTAACCAAGAAAAAGCTAATGTTCAACCATTAGACGTTGATTATACTGCTCCTTGTAGATAAGAAAATATGGTAAGTTTATACTTACCATATTTTTATTCATAAAATTATTGTTAAATTCATATATATTACTGAAAGGATTTTTTAGTATGAACAAAACATTAAAAAACATTTTATTCTTTTTACTTGGCTTATTTGTATATTTCCTACCTTCAATTTTATTTAGAAGTGACAATGGTTTTTATAAATCATTAGAAGGAACTTTTATTCCTAATATTGTATTTATAATAGTATGGACAATTTTATTCGCTATTTTATCATTTATTAATACTTATTTATTTAGTAATAGAAAAACATATGATAAAAAAGAATTTAGAACATACTTTATCCTAATGTTTATAAACTATGTCTTCATCTTTTTATTTCCACTTGGATTCTTTGTTCTTGAAAATTTATTTTTAGGTTACTTATTTACACTATTTACTTGTGTTACTGCAATACTTTTATCTATGCAAGTACTTTTATTAAATAAACGTATAACTCTTTTATATATACCATATATCTTATGGACTACTTTTGCAACAATATATTCAATAATGTTATATCTAAAAAATTAATACTCCACTAAATCTTAGTGGAGTATTTTTAATTATATAGTGTCTAGGGAATATACAACATCATTATATTGTAAATAAATAACATCATCAATTATTTCATATTTTAATGAACATAAAACTTTGCAAATATAAATTAGATTATCAAATCTATCTTCATCAATAAATTCAGCTGAAAAAAATAAAATTCCAGTTTCACTAGATAATTCACTTTCAGTAATAACAATTTCTTTTAAACTTTCTTGTTGAAATTCGCGTCCAACAAACTTACTCCATAAATAATAGTCTTGATTGTAATTAATTTTTGACTCACGATATATTTCTAAATTATCATCTAGTATAATACTTTCTACAATGTTACTATTATTATCTTTATTATCAACATTATATGAAACAATTAAATCTCCATCATATTCAAACTTAGTATCAACATAAGGAGTATATAATATTTTAATTCCTTCACTCAAATTATAACTATTTTTAAATTCGATAAATAGTCCTATATCATATCGTTTATTTTCAAAATAATCAAGTACTTGAAATATTCCATTATCATAATTAATTTTATCACACTTATAAAAAGAATATTTGTTATAATTTTCAATATTTCCGTTAATGGTAATCTCACAACCTGATACAAATCCTAGAGGTTCAATATTTTTTATATTCCCTTTAATAGTAATCTTATATGCTGAATCAACAAAAGCATTAGGATTGATTTGTCCAACGTCTCCTGATATTTCTATTTCATCAAGTTTATTCTTATTACTAAATAAAAATCCTGGAATAGATTTATTTTTTGTATATTGTTCAGGAATTACTATTTTATTTATTTCAGAATTACAATAAACTAATTGATTTGCGTCTTTCACAATAAAAGTATTTACATCAACATCATCATAAATTAATTCCCCAAGTGATTCCTCAAATTCTAATAATTCAAAATCAACAAATCTAAATGAATCTTTAGTTACTATTTCATTATTTATATTTCTATATACAAACTCAGGATATACAAAAGTTGGATCATCAGAATATATAATTCCAGATATTAAAATATCATCAGTATTTAAAGAATAATTATATACATCAAAAATACCAGCTCTTAAAATACTTTTAACTTCTGCATTCATAATTATATTATTATTATCTTCAACTTTATTCCATTTAACATTTAAGATACAATCAATTGTAGTTCCACTAGTCATATATAAATAATGATATTCATCAACAAGAAATTGCATATAATTTTCAACATAAATCCAATCATACTCTACAATTTCATTTTCACTTGTTGTCGTTTCATAAAACACATAATCACCTATTTTATATGTTACATTTTTATCATTGAAAGAATTAGTGTGCTTATCTTTTTGAGTATTTTGAGGATCATTTTGAGTATATATGGGGGCATTTTGATTTTTTTGTTCTTTAATTTGATTATTACTGCGACATCCACTTAAACAAATGAAAAATAATAAAATAATTAATAAATTTTTCCTCACTTTAAACTCCTTTCTTTTTACAATTTATTATTAAACGTAAACAAGATTAATTGTTACAATAAATCTTTCATTATACTTATATACTCCTGTTATTGTAACAATGCTATCAAATTGTTCTATAGCAGTAATAGTTCCAAAGGAACTAACAATGACACTATTACTGCTAGATGTCCATACAAAATTTTGTAAATAAGGCGATGGAGAGTCACCTCCAAGACATATTAATCTTGTTGTATTAATTGTAATCGGGCACATAAAAGTACCATCTTGTGAACGTCCTAGCCACTTTAAATAGCCACATATTGTTACAACATCCACATTTGATATATCATCTTCAATCGGTAATACTTCATTATAAATTGCATCATCATTATTATTGACATTTAAATACACATTATAATTATTTATTTCAATTTCATTATCACATACATATATTTCATTTTTAATAACTGAATTTTCACCACTATTTAAATTAACCGTTGTACTATCAGATAATTTCACTTTAGCATCATTAAATTGTATGCTTGAAGCATTAACATTAATTCTTAAAAAATATAATTATTAAAGCTAAACATATAAAAACAAAAGTCATTTTAAATTTAATCATTATACACTTCACAACATATTATAATTATTTTATTCATAATAACATATCTTCTCCCTTATTATATTTCAATTATAATATACCACAAATAATATTATTTTTCAATACATATGATAACTAATTACACCATAATATATGAAGTTAATTAATTTTTGTGATTCAATTCTTAATTTACATTATTTACATATATTACTGCAATACTTTTATCTATGCAAGTTCTTCTATTAAATAAACGTATAACTCTTTTATATATACCATATATCTTATGGACTACTTTTGCAACAATATATTCAATAATGTTATATCTAAAAAATTAATACTCCACTAAATCTTAGTGGAGTATTTTTAATTGTTTATTTTACTTTAGCATAAGCTTCTTCTAAAGCAGCAAGATTTGCATAAGTAGTTTCTGTTGATGTATTAGGATTATGTCCATTAGCAGTTGTAATACCACCAGCGTAACAGTTATTATTTGTAGTAATTGTTGCACTACCAGCTACGTTACACTTAAATGAAGTATTAGCATCAAAGTAGTTATAAGAAATATTAACTTTAGAACCACTTACAGCATATTGGAAGTTAAATGTATTTCCACCCATATTGTAAATCTTATTACCTACAATATTTACTGTTGTAGAAGCAGGAATACGTCTAATTGCAATACCAGAAGTATGATAAGTTGTATTTGAACAATTAACTACATTATCTAAAACATCAATTACTGTTGCAGAGTTAGATCCACTACCTAAGAAAATAGAATAGTTATCTGTTGACCAATCAATATTATTATTAGTTACATAAATTTCTCCAGCAACTTTTTGAAGTAAGATAGCTTCATTTAATGCAGATGCTGTAAGTTTATTTACAAAACTATTATTTTCAATATTAGCATTTGTTACAATACCATAGAATGCAAGACCATTTTTACCATCAGTTGCGTAAGGAACATAGAACTTAGAATTTCTAATTACTAAATTACTAAGGTTATAATTTGAACCAAGTACTGCATGACGTCCACCAGAATCTTGAATTAAAGCACCATTACTTTGAGATACTATATTTAGAATTGTTAAACCCTCTAAAGCTTGTGTAGCTTTAATTTGAGTACCTGTAAATTTAACACCATCAAGTTTAAAGTTATTTGCAGAAACTGAAATTGTTCCACTAATAACTGCTTCTTCATTACGACTACCATTATATGGAACACCTGCATTTGGACCGCAAATTGTAATATTTGCAGTAGAAATAGTAATAGCATCTGAATATGTACCAGCAAGAACATAAATAGTATCGTTTTCTACAGCATTCGCAAGTGCATCAGTAATAGTTGCAAATAAATCAGTTCCATAAACATATTCTTTACCATTTGCTTCATAAACACTACCTGTTGTAGCAGATGCATCTACATAAATAGATACATTTAATACAGGAGCTATTTGTTCCCATACAGCAGTATATGTAATATCACCAGGATTATCATAATAACCAGGGAATGTAGTGACTACTTGACCATTAATGCTTGATGTCCAACCAATAAATTCATACCCATCTTTTGTAGGAACTTCTAAGTCACAAGGGTCTTTATATGTGTATGCAGTTTGTCCTTTTGCTGCTGTTTCAGATTGTGCAATAAGTGAAGAATAATTTGCAGATTTAAAACTTGAATTTTGAGTATATTGAGCTTTACCAACCCAACCACGAAGTTCATATGCAATACAATAAATATAATTAGAGTTTGCAGCATTAAGTTCTGATTGCTTAGTATAATTATGGAAAACTTCAAATGCTTTTTTATTAGTTGCTGTTATTGCAGTAGTAGCAAGATACTCAACTAACCACGACCATTTAGCTTTATAATTAGCATCATATAAGAAATTAGAAGCATCGCTAATTTCACTCCAAGATCCTAATGCATAGAATGTTGAAGCGGTATGAGTTCTATTGCGTGACGCATTAAAATCAACAATAAAATCAGCAATAGCATCATCTAATGAAGGATAGTTAAAGTAACCACCATTTAAGTCATATGTAACATTAACATCCTTTAATTGTTTTTCAACATATTTAGCATAATATACTTTATCACCACTACTTCCTTCAGAAAGTGATGTAACTACTTCACCTTCACAAGCTTCATCTTCACACCAACCAACAAAGTCATAACCTTCAACTGTAATAGTTGGAAGTGTTACAGCATCTTCTACTGTATAAACATCTGCTAAGTCAGTTAATTCAACACCATCTTTATAGTATTTAATATCATATTCAACAGCTGTAAATGTAGGCATTAATAATACGTTATCGTTTGTAACATTGTATGTTTCATTGTATAATGTGCCATTTATACTATAACCATCAAAATTATAATTTTCTTTTGATAATTCTTCTAACTTAAGATCACTACCAACTTTTACAAGTTTAAGTTCACCAAATGTAGAATATACTTTATTGTTGTAATTTACAATTAATGCTAGTTTTTCCATATTTTCTACGCTTCTTTCAAAGTTAAATCTACCAGAACCTGTAGAAGATCCTTTACCACAGAAAATACTTTGTAAATAAGAAGCAAGTGTTAAACCATAATACCAGTTGCCTGTTTCATCAGTAGTATTATTTAAAATACAATTAATTTGTGATTCACAAGCAGAAAATGCTAAACCTGTAGTTAATTCATTTTGAATATAATCTAAAATCCAACCCCATTTATTATACATTGCTTCATCACGGAAGAATGCAGTAATATTAGCACCTTCTGGATTAGTTGTAGAATTATTTCTTGCAGCAGTTTTGAATGGTGAAGCATAGTTGTCTCCTTGAACAAATGCAGTTTCTGCATCTAGTGTAGTTTCAAACATTGCGTTCCAATCTTCAACAAATTTTTCAGCAAGTTTTTTATGATCAGTTTCATATAAAACATCATCTACATGTGTATTACCAGGATAGTCAACGTGAACTTTCTTATAGTTTTCTAGAATGCTTCCAGCAACTGTTTCAATATATTCACCTTCAGTTCCTTTTACTTGTGCACCTAATGCAACTTGACCAACACTTCTTGTAACAATGTTAGTAGAATATGTATATTCACCATCAATTAAAACGTATGCTCTAACTGATAAATTTTGTGCATAAGCACGTTCTGGAATATTAACAATTGTTACATAAAATTGACTTTCTTCATTTAAAGTTGTAGTTTCACCAGTAATCGTATTAGGTGTGTCAACAGTTAAATCAACTACTGTTCCTTGACCTACTACAAATCCATATGTAGCACCATCAACTGGAGTAACATTAGCAACAAATTTAATACCATTTAAATTATCTGTTCTGATTTGTGCACCATCAATAAGTTCAGGAGCACTAGCAGCTTCTACATTTGATGCTTTAGTTGTTACTACAATTATTGCTAATAACATAATAAAAATGTAAATAATTTTCTTCATTTTATTTCTCCCTTTATAATAATTTATTTCTACTTTATTCATCTTTAGTTAGTAATTTATTATAATGTCAAAAATATAAAAGATGGATTATAGAAAGTTTAAAACTTTAATTTGAATATATAGATATATTCCCTAAATATATTCATACTCTTATTATACCATAATTTTGAAAAAAGTAAAGAAAATATAAAAAATAGTTTACAAATATATGTAAACTATTCTTTATCTTAAATTCTAACTATATTGTGAATTATGTAATTCATAATAGAACCCTTGTTTTTCAATTAATTCTTTATGAGTACCTTGTTCTACAATATTTCCCTCTTTTACAACTAATATTAAATCGGCATTTTTAATTGTTGATAATCTATGAGCAATAATAAATGAAGTTTTATCTTTCATTAAGTTTTTCATAGCATCTCTAATTTTAAGTTCTGTAATGGTATCAACATTTGATGTTGCTTCATCTAAAATTAACATTTTAGCATCTAGAAGCATTGCGCGAGCAATAGTTAGAAGTTGTTTTTGTCCTTTAGATATATTAGTTCCACCTTCTGATAAAATCGTATCATAACCATCTGGCAAGCTTTCTATAAATGTATCAATTCTAGAAGCTTTTGCTGCTTCTTTTACTTTTTCTAGTGTTACATTGTTACTTCCATAACTTAGATTTTCATATATCGTTCCTTCAAATAACCAAGTATCCTGAAGAACCATTGCATATGATTTTCTTAACGATGCTCTTTTAATAAGCTGTATGTTATTTTCATCTAAATATATTGAACCACTATTAATATCATAAAAACGCATAAGTAAATTTACTATTGTTGTTTTACCAGCACCAGTTGGACCAACAATTGCTATTTGTTTACCAGGTAATGCATTAAATGATACATTTTTTAAGATTATTTTATTTTGTTCATAACCAAAATATACATTTTTAAATTCAATATGGCCAAGTTCTACTTCTAAATCTATCGCATCTATTATATCAGGTGTTTCTATTTCTTCGTCAATAAGTTCAAATACTCTTTCAGCTGCAGCAAGTGCACTTTGTAAGTCTGTTAAAATGTTTGCTATTTCATTAATTGGGCCTGAGAATTTCTTGGAATATAGAACAAATGAAGATATATCACCAAGTGATAATAAACTCTTTTTATATAGAATTGCACCAAATAAACAAATTAGTGACAAAGATAGGTTATTAACAAAATTAACTCCTGGACCTGTATATGCACTATAGTATTCCGCAAGATAAGTAGAATGAGCAGCTTCTTCATTAACAATATTAAAGTTATCAATTATTTCTTCTTCTTTTCCGTATGCTTTAATTGTTTTAACGCTTGTAATCATTTCTTCGTTATATGCAGATAAAATTCCTAAATTATTTGATCTTGCTTTAAAGTGCTTACTAGTTTTTTTAATCATAATTCTTGTAAATAATAAACTAATAGGTAGTGTTACTGCAAATACTAATACTAATATTGGTGATACAATTATCATCATTACAAGAGAACCTATAATTGTAATAATACTTGTTAGTATTTGAACTAAATCAGTAGATAAAGAAGTATTAACCGTATCAATGTCATACGACATTCTACTAATAATATCACCTATTTGATTTTTATCAAAATAAGATATTGGTAAACTAAGAAGTTTATTGAACGCATCGCGTCTCATTGTATAAACACATCGTTTACTAATATTAGTCATAACTAAAGAAATAAAAAATGTAAAGATACTTGATGTTAAATAAAATAAAGCCATTAAACCTGCATAATAGTATATATTACCAAAATTAATATTTGCTTCTTCAACATCTATTTCATCCATTATTAGTCCTGTAAGTTTAGGTCCAAGTAGAGCTAGAATGTTTGATGCAATAGTTAGTATTAACGCAAGAATAAGTAGAAATCTAAACTTAAATAAGTAATTCCAAAGTCTTCTAAATGTATATTTTTTATTTTTAGCTTTCCCTCTAGAGAAAGATACTCCACGTCTTCTATTCATGAGTATCACCTCCTAGTTGAATATTATAGATACTTTTATACAAGTTATTATTCATAAGAAGTTCATTATGTGTTCCTAAACCTGTAACTATACCATCTTCAAGTACTATTATTTTATCAGCATTAATTATTGAACTAATACGTGATGCGATTATTATTTTAGTAGTATTCTTATAGTTTTCTTTAATTGCTTCTCTTAATGCAAGATCAGTTTTATAGTCTAGTGCACTAGATGAATCATCAAGAATTAATATTTTTGGATTACCCGCAAGTGCACGTGCTAAGATTAGTCTTTGTCGCTGTCCACCAGAAAGGTTTGTTCCTTTAGCAGATAGTTGTGTTTGTTCTTTTAATTCTAGATTTTCTACGAAGAAAGACTGTGAAACTAATAACGCTTTCTTAATTTCGTTTTTTGATAATTTCCTATAAAAATCAACGTTATTATATATTGTATCTGCAAGAAGTGTATCATTTTGAAAAGATACACCAAATAAAGATTTAAGTTTTCGATAAGAATAACTTCTTATATCTTTTCCATTAATATATATAGCACCACTATTTACATCATAAAGTCTTAGTAATAAATTAATAACTGTGCTTTTACCACTACCTGTAGGTCCAATAATACCTAGTGTTTCACCCTTTTCTAATTTAAAAGAAATATTAGATAAATTATTAACTTTACCTAGATATGAGAAGTTTACATTTTTAAATTCTATATAATGTTTAGATGTATTATTATAAGTCTCTTTTCGTAAATCAAGTCCTAAATCAAAAATATAATCAATTCTTTTTGATGATGCGTATGCCTTAGAAATAATTGTAATCATTCTATTTAAGGCAATTAATGCATTTAATATCATCGCAAAGAATGTTGTAAATGATAAAACTTTTCCAGGTAGTATTATACCATTATTAACACGATATGCACCAACAACTATTACAAATATTAAACCAAAGTTTAAGATTAAATTAATTACAGGATTAAGAGTAGCCATTACAATACTTGATTTAAGTTCATAATCCATTAATTCTTTATTAACAGTATTAAATCGTTTCTTTTCATAGTCTTCTTTAGATAATGCTTTAATTACTCTTATTCCTGTCATATTTTCTCTAATAGACAATACCATTTTATCAACTCTTGTTTGAACTCTATCATATAATGGAATTCCATATTTAGAAGTAATATATAAAGCAAGTATAACAAGTGGTAAAATAAGTATCATTATTAATGTAAGCATTGGATCTAAGAATAAAGTACAAACTGTACCTCCAATTAATAACATTGGAGCACGAACACCAAGACGAAGAATCATTCCACACATTTGATGAATATTATATGTATCACTTGACATTCTTGCTATTAAACTTGGCATTGTAACACTATCTACCTGAGATTGACTAAGTGACATTATTTTAGTAAATAAATCTTTTCGTAAGTTAACTGATACACTTTTTGCAACACCAGCTGCAATTTGATTAGCTTTACAATTTCCTAAAAATCCAAGCCCTGATAAAACTACCATTAATAGTCCATATAAAACGATATCTAAAATTGTACCAGTATCTACAACTGTATCTAGTATATATGAAAGAATAATCGGTATGAATAATTCAGCTATTACACCTGATATTTTAATAGTTAAACATAATATTACTTTTAATAAATTAGGTCTAAAATAACTAATTACACGTTTCATAACTTTCTCCTTTCATTATTTTTTAAATACTTTCTTAAAATCTATTTGTGCACATATTACAGCTATAAATATTAAACTACAACCAATAATTAATTTAGGTGTTAATTCTTCTTTTAAAATAACTACTCCACTAATTAGTGCAAACACACTCTCTAAACTCATAATCATCGAAGCAATAGTTGGTTCTGTAGATTTTTGTGCAACAATTTGTAAAGTAAAAGCAATACATCCAGAAAATATTGCAGCATACATTATTGCAGGTAGTGCTTTATATATATCATTAAAGTTAATGGTTTCAGTAAATAACATAAAAATTATTGATAATATACCAGCTACTATAAACTGAATTGCAGATAGTTTAATACTATCAATATGTGGATTAATAATATCTACAAGTACTATTTGAACTGCAAACATTACTGCACATATAAGGGTTAAAATATCACCTAGTTCAAGTTTTAATTCTCCATTGATTGAAATCATATAAGAACCGATTATTGCGATAACTAAATATAACCAAATAATCGCTCTAGGTTTTTTCTTTATAAAATATCCAATAATTGGTACAAACATCATATATAGTGATGATATAAAACCTGATTTACTTGGCGACTTTGTTATATTGATTCCAAGTTGTTGAAAAGTTGCGCCTAAGAATAACGCAACACCAACAAATATAGACATAACTAATATCCATTTTACATTCTTATTAGTTGGAATATATTCTTTAACTTTTCTTTTTCTAATTAACGATATTATTAATAATATAATACCTGTTGTTATAAATCTTCCTGCATTATATGTAAATGCACCTACATGATCACTTCCTAAGCTTTGTGCAACAAATGTTGTTCCCCATAAAAATGCAGTTATTAGTAAAAGAAATGGTCCTTTTAGTTTCTTAAAATTCATAATTTTCACCTTTTAATAATATATATATTATATCACTTTTTTAGAAAAATTTATTTAGATTTGATTTTTTTAGAAAAAGAAAAAGACTTTATAGAGAAAATATCTCTATAAAGTCAATTTGTTTATTCAGGCAAATATGAATAGATATTACTTGCGTAATAAGCAATATATCCATAATTAGAAGATCCTGTAGTTAAATATAAACTAGATACATTATAAACTGTTTTTAATGAATTACATAAATAGAATGCATTTGCACCGATTGATTTTAATGTCGAAGGAAGTGCAATACTAGTTACGTTTCTACAAGCTCTAAATGATTCTGTTCCAATTGTAGTAACGTAACTTGGTAACTCAATACTTGTAACATTTCTAAAGTATGCAAATGAGTAATCTTTAATTACTGTAACAGTGTCTGGTATTACAATTTCTGTTACTGTTTGCCATGTACCAGTATTATCTTTTTGATAGAAATTACTTTGTGCATAATACATTGGATTAGCAAATAAGTTATCATATGAAATACCACACCAATTTTCAATTGTTCCATTATAATATACGTTTTGTAAACTACTACACATTGAATATGCATATGTTCCTGTACTTGTTAGAGTTGATGGAAGTTCAATACTTACTAAGTTTGAACAATATTGGAATGCATATGCTCCTATTGACTCAATCCCTTCTGGAATTACTAAACTTGTTAGGTAAGTACATTCATAGAATGCCGATTGTTCAATACTTGTAATAGGGATACCATTAAATGTAGATGGAACTGTTTCATTTGCAGTTGTTCCAAAATATTCAATAATAGCATATTCATTATTTATTGAATCATATTCTAGCGTATAAGCTATTACATTAATTTCCATTGTTAATGGTTCTTCTAATTCATAATCACTATTTACAAGTTCTCCATAAACTGTTTGAGTACCAACTTTTGTTTTATCATATGTAGATAAATCCCAAGAAACTTCTACTTCTTCTGTAATCAATCCACTACTTAATGTAACAGTTGTAGGAACAAGAGTTGTATCTATATCTTTATATTGTTCAACATCAATTGTAATTTCATCTAATACTGTAACACCTAAGTCTTCTTCATATACTGCTTCATAACTTACTGCTTTTGTCACTCCAAGTGTAACAGTTTTTGATGTACTAATTACATTATTATTAGAATCTTTCCAATAAGCAAATTTCATACCAAGTGGTGCTTCATTTGGAGTTAATGTGATTGTTTCTGTAGTTTGATATCTACCACTTGTAAATCCATCTTGTAATACGCCGTTTACTACATTTACTTTATAATATGTAGCATTTGCAAGACGTGAAGTATTATAATTAAAATTAAGTTGTGCAAGTGCACCATAATTCATTAACCCATCTAGTAAATTAGCAAGGTTTGTACCCATAGTGCCAGCTTCTTTCATTTCGTAATAGTATTCTAAAACACTATATTTAATAACATCAGAATAAATAATTTCTCCATCTACTTCTGCATATGCTCTTGCGTAGATGTTATCAGTTAGTTCTTTTGGCGCAAGTCCATTTGATTTATATATATAACATGTTGTTCCATTAATTGTAGTAGTACCAGAAGTTGTTACTTCATAAGATTCAGTTCCTTTAGTATATGAATCTTGAAGACTATTCCAGAATAACATTTTAATATTGTTTTCGTTTGCATCAAAGTTCGTGTTATTTACCGCAAACATCATATATGTTTCACTTGAATAAGATACATTCTTTTTATATATATTAATTGAAGGCAATGTTGTATCTATTTCAGGTTGTTCAGGTTCAACAGGTGTTTCAGTTACTTCAGTAACTGGTTCTGATATTTCATTTGCAAGATTCACTGAAGACACATAATATGAATAATTTGATGTATCATCAAGTTCAACACTTAAATCTGTTCCATAGTAATATACTTGATTAATATCTTCTTGATCAACTTCAGTATTATTAGCTACTTTATAAACTACATACCCACGAACATTTTCACACGCATCATAAGTTATAGTATTATTTTCAATTTTAACATTTTCAACTTCTACTGTATCATAAAGTGGGGCATAATACTTTTTAACATCACAAGGGATTTTAGTTTTAAAATAATCAGTTTTTAAAAGATTCATACCTGTCTCAATAACAGTATTTGTACCTTGAAGATCATTATATCGATAAAAAGCAAAACCACCAACTTCATCATACATTTCTGCGTTTAATAATTGGTCTCTTATTTCATTTATATTTTTATTCCAATAAGAATTACCATCTGCTGCCATATAGAAACCTGATGATAAATAAAGATTAACATCTTTATTTTTAACAGCCCAACTCCACCATTTAGAAAGTTCACCAAAACTTGCTGTTGGATGACTTAAAGCCCAATATGTTTGAGGCATAATATAGTCAATCCATTCTTCGTTAATCCATTTTAATGTATCTGAATATAAATAATTATCATAATGTGCGAAACCACTTGTATTAGAATATAGTGGAGATTTTAAATTTCCATTTGAATCATAAGTAGCACTTGAAGAATAACTACCATTACGATAAATTCCACTAGGGGCAATACCAAGTTGTACTGTCTTATTATTATTCTTATTATATGTTCTTAAATTATTAGATAAATCTTCAATAAATAAATCAACTTGTTCTCTTTTCCAATCAGCATTTTTATCTGTTTCAACACCATCAATGTAGAAATAGTCATCAAAATGAATTGCATCTACATCGTAGTTTTCTACAACTTCCATACAAGAATCAACAATAAAATCACGATTAGACTGTATACCTGGATTTAAAATAATTGAATTACCTGATTGAAGTAAATTATCTGAATCATTAACAGGGTTAACTGAAGGAATTGAACCTGATACATATTGTGTTGTAGTTCCATTAGTTGAAATACGATAAGGATTCATCCATGCATGGAATTCCATACCTCTTTCGTGAGTTGCTTCAATTGCCCATTCAAGTGGGTCAAATGAATCAAAATCTACTTTACTAAAGAATGTAGCAACAGGATTTAATTCTGATTTATATAAAGCATTATTATGTGTTCTAACATGGAATATAACGCAATTTAAACCATATGATTCCATAACATCAAGAACATGGTTAAAATCGCTCTTCCATTTTGTTTCTGTTGTATAATTAGGAACACTACCAATAAAGTGAGAAACCCAACATGCTCTTAAGTTTTGTGTTGGATAGTTATATTCACTTAATCGCATAATATTAGTACTAGTGTTGCGGTATTTAATTGTGCTACCATCATCAGTAGTTATCGCAACAAGTTCGCTATCAGCTTCAACTGATGCTAATTCATTAACATTAGAATTAACAACTGTTAATACAGTTATAAATGTTAATACCAAACAAATTAATAATTTAAATAGATTTTTCATTTTGCCTCCAAATTTTTTATCTTTTTCTCAATTATATATTTTATCAAATAAATTATAAAATTGCTACCTCTATGCATAAATCGAAAAAAATTCAAACAAAAAAGACTTTATTGTAATTTAATATTTACAATAAAGTCTAATATTTTTATTCTTCAACAGGATGTGTTAATTCAGAAAGAGGTTTCAAATAATTCATATTTTCTTCATCAATAAATTCACTTAACATAAATGATACATTATTTTCCAAAGTATCAAGTGAAATATATCTAATTGCATATTCAACAACTAAATATTCATCTTCTCTTACATAACAATGTAACCAATTAGAATTTGCATTATAATCATAGATTAATTTACATACATATGATGAAAAATCAATTTTGTCTAAAACAAATTGAATATAAAAAGCATCATCATTAGAAACACCAACTTTAAAGAATATACCATCATCAATTCCTTTTGCAGTAAGATTAGCAGTAAATACTAACCAATCTTCACGTATTTCAGATTCAACATCAAATTCCCATTCTTTTTTTAATAATTTATATAACACTTGTTCAGCTTGTTTTAAATCCATATTTATCTCCTTAATATATATTATTATTTTATAATACGGTTATACATTAAATCAATATGTATAACTGGTATCCATTTTTCATTATGTGATTTAATTTTATCACATATTGCATCTTTTAATTCCTTAGGTGTTATTGGATATTCAAACGGCATAACTACATCAAATAAGATGTTTGTATGTGTAACACCAGGAACAATTCTAAAGTCATGAAACTCTAACAATTCGTCAATCTCATTTAATATATTTTTAACAACTTCTTTAATTTTATTCGTTTCTTCATCATTTACTTCAATTGGATCCATATGAATAACAAGTTCAATATTTAGTTCTTTTGATACTTCTTTTTCAATATTATCAATTAAATCATGACTTTCCATAACATCTACTTCGCAAGATACTTCAACGTGTACGGTTGCAAAATTCATATTAGGTCCATAACTATGAACAACTAAATCATGAATACCATATACACCTTCATATGAAAGTATCTTAGATGAAATCTCTTTAATAAATTCATCACTAGGGATCTCACCAAGTAATGGATTAATTGTTTCTTTAATTAAACTAATACTTGATACTATAATAAATACCGCTACAAGTAAACTTGCAATACTATCAATATTAATTCTACCTTCACTTACAATAAAGATTATAGTAGATACTAATATCGCAACAGTTGTAATACAGTCATTAAGAGAATCTTTGGAATTAGCACGAAGTGCATCACTTCCTATTTCTTTTCCCATATTAGTATAGAATATTGCTTGCCAACATTTAACTAAAATAGATAAAACTAAAGAACCAATAACGATATAGACATTTGATATATCAAGTGGAGTAGCTTTATTATTAATTAAATCGTAAATACCTAACGCAGAATCTTTTAATAAAGAAAGTCCAATCATTAAAATAATAAATGAAATAATCATTCCTGTAATATATTCAAATCTTTGATGACCAAATGGATGATCTTTATCAGCTTTTTTAGTACTTATTTTAAAACCAATAATAGTAATAATAGAACCTAATCCATCAGAAAAATTATTAACCCCATCTGCAAATATTGCAGGTGATATACAAATAGTACCTATAAACATTTTAATAGCAGCTAAGATAATATTACTAATAATACCTACTATTCCCGCAAGTGTACCATATGACTCTCTAACTTTTGGATTTGATATATTTTTATAATCTTTTATAAATAATCTAATAAGTAATTTTCTCATATAACTATTATACTCTTTTTTATAAAATAAATAAACCGATTTAATAATTTTTTCATATATTAAATTAGGAGTGATTAAAATGAACAATGAAATGATAAAAAGAATTAAAGCTAATAACAAATGTTTATTAGTATCAAGTTATAATGATGAAGTAAGTGTAGGTATATGTAATTATAAATACTGTGATAATAGAATTTTAATTGAATGCATTAACTATACAAATTTATTAGAAAATCTAAACAATAATGATAACTGTATTATATATATTACTGTGTGTGATGAAGACTATGTTTATTATATAATTATTAAAGGAATTGCAAGTCTTTCATCAACAAGTTTTAGATGTCCATCAATATGTAACCAAAATAATAGATATCTAATTGATATAGAAATTACTAACATAGATTGTTACCAAGAAAAAAGAAACAGAATTTAATCTGTTTCTTTTAATTTATACTTCTTCGTTGTAACTCTAAATAATTGTTTCCTACATTTAGGACAAACTTGTGGTGCTCCATCAGAAATTAATTGAATATGTCCACACTCTTTACTACATACTGCTAACGCAATATGTATTTCTTTAATATCACCAATACAATCAACTTTACCATTTATTAAATCATCAAAAGTAATATCATCTATCCAATCTAATGATTCATCTTGATTACCTTTATCAGATAATAATTGATCATAAAACTTACATTTATTGAAAAGTTTTGTATTTGCTAATTCATATTCCAGATTATAAATCTTTTTAAATTCATTACCACAATCACAATAATGAATAAAGTTTGAAGTTCCCAAATATGCGTGTGAACAATTTTTTGTACAAACTAATAAACATATATCAATTTGATTTGGAAAATATTTATTTTTAAAAAATACTTTTTTCATTTAAACTCCATAATATTAGATATTTTCTTTACTAGCGTTTAATGATATTTTCGCTTTACTTGGATTAAAATTTACAGACCAAGTATCTGGTATACTTTCACTTTCAATATATAGTGTTGATTTACCACATGCATAAAACGCACCATCACCAACAGTTACTACACTTTTTGGAATAAATGCTTTTTGTAGTCTTAAACAATTTTGGAAAGCATATTGTTCTATTGTAGTAAGTGTACTTGGAAGAATTACTTCTAGTAGATTTACACATGCCGCAAAAGCACTTATATTAATCTTTTCAAGTCCTTCATTAAATGTAACACTTTCTAAATACTCACATCCACTAAATGCATATACACCAACTTCTTTTACAGATGATGGTATTTCAACTTTTGTAAGTCCTGTTTCTCTAAAAGCTCTACCACCAATATAGATAATATTATTATTAATTGTTACTTCTTCTAAATAAGTGTTTTTCATAAATGCAGAGTTTTCAATTTTATTTACAATTACACCATTAATTTCAGTTGGTATTACAACACTATTTGAATCACCAACATAGCTAAGTATACTTGCAGTTTGATCTACATAATATTCAAAGTTATCTTTTTTAATTATTTTAGATAAATCAAGACCTGTATGTATATATACTAAATTATCATCAAAAGCACCACTATTCCAAGAAGATATATCTGTTTTATCGGTATAAACTAAAGTTGTGTTAGCAAATGCATAATCTCCAATTGTCTTTAATGTTTTATGTAGTGTAACACTTTTTAAGTTTTCACAATAATAAAATGCTGCTTCTTTAATCACAGTAACAGATTCAGGTATATTGATTTCAGATATTGAAGAATTAGAAAATGCATTTTGTTCAATTGTTTCAATTGTATCTGGAAGAGTTACTTTTTTAATGACTTGATTACCATTAAAAGCATATGTCATAATTCCTGTAACAGGATATCCATCATAAGATGATGGAATAACTACTTCATTATCAGTTCCATTATATCCTGATACTACATACCCATCAAGTGCTTTATTTACAGAAAAATTTAAACCTTCAGTATAAAGTTCTTTTTCGACAAAATTAAGTGTTAAGTCTTTTTTCACACCTTCATAATTAATTATAAATGTATAACTTCCAACTATAAATTCACTTGGATAATTTTCAATTAAATCTATTGATAAATTTACTTCTTTAACTTCATCATCAATAGATACAGATATTTTAATTGTACTGATATCAAATTCATCAATATAATATTCATCTTCTACTGTGCTTTCAATTATATTAATCAATATTACTGGTTTATATGTAGAATCTATTTCACCACATTCACAAACACCTTTTATAAAGTTATGAACATGTGGTGGTACGTAATTTTGATCTACTTCTCCACATATGCATCTACCTTCAATAAATTCATGCACATGTGGTGGTACGTAATTTGAATCTTTTTCTCCACATTCACAAGTACCTTCTATAAAGTAATGTTCATGTTCATGTTTATTTTTACATGAACAAATAAAACATAACGTTAAACATATAAATATTAAAATTATTTTTTTCATATATATCACCAACCTATATTTAGTATATCACAAGTGTTGATTTTTGTAAACGATTTTAAAAGTAAGATGTTTGTTTATTTAAATATTTTCATATATAATATTAATGAAAGGAGAGAAATATATATATGGTTTTAGCATTAATTGCACATGATAAAATGAAAGATGCCATGATTTATTTTGCTAAAAAATATGAATACATCCTAAGAGAACATACTATTCTTGCAACAGGTACAACTGGTAAGAAAATTATGGAAAACACAGGTCTTACTGTTAGATGTTTTAAATCTGGTCCACTTGGTGGTGATCAAGAAATTGGTTCTAGAATTGCTAATGGTAAAGTAGATGCAGTGTTCTTCTTTAGAGATCCTCTTACTGCACAAGCACATGAACCTGATATTTCTGCACTCTTACGTCTTTGTGATGTATATCATGTCCCACTTGCAACTAATCCTGCAACTGGAGAATTACTTATTAAAGCAATTGAAAATGGTTTTAAAAAATAAATAACCTTACCTTGTAATATACATACAAAGTAAGGTTATTTTTTATTTTAATTATAATTTAATTGTTAGTTTACCTTTTGGAGTAAGTTCTTTCTTTAAATATTTTACTACTGTCCTAATTGAATTAGGAGTATATTCATATAAACATAAGTAGTTATTTAATTTATTATACTTATTAAAGTCCATTGGTCCTTTTAACGAAATAACAGTAACTTCTTGTTTCTTAGCAAGTACTGCATTGATGAATTCAACTTGTTTAGGTGAAGTTGCAGCATTATAACTAAAGATTACTACATTGTCGTAATTATCTAAACTATTAAGTACACTTTCTTTAAATTCATCTGTATTAAGAAGTTCTAATACATCTAAGGTTTTAAATTCTTTCTTTAATACTTTAGCAAGGTTTCTGTCATCAAATTCATCTTCAATAATAGTTCTTGCCATTGCAACAGGTGCAATTAATAAAGTATTAGAAGTTAAAGTTACATTATTACCTTTTACCATAGTAAGTGAGTTGTCCACTATTTCTTGTGCAAGTTTATTATTTTCTTCGCTAAATTTCATTTCTTTACCATAAAAATATTGTTCTAAATAAGGTAGAGTTTTTTCTTTAGCTTTTAAAATTCTTTCAACTTTTTTATCAAGTTCTTCCATTGGAAGTCTTCCATCATTAACTGCTTCTTCAAGTAGTTCTAATGCTTTTAATTGAAATTCTAATGTATGAGAAATGTCACATAAATCAGCACCAGCTAAGACTGCCATTAAAGCACCATTTGCAGTACCATATTCGTTTTGAATAGCTTTCATTTCAAGACAGTCTGTAAGAATTAATCCTTCATACCCAAGCTCTTCTCTTAATACATTAGTAAGAATCTTTTTAGAAAGAGTTGCAGGAACTGTGTCATATGCAGGGAATAAGATATGAGCACTCATAATTGCAGGGACATTAATATTTTCAATAAATGGATACATTTCAATTTTATGAATACGATCTAAATCATAATTAATTGTAGGAAGACCTAAATGTGAATCTACTTCACAGTCACCATGTCCTGGGAAATGTTTTGCACAAGCAAGTACACCATATTCTAAAGAACCTTCGATAAATCTCTTACCTAATTTTGCAACAACAGTTGGATCATCTGAATAACTTCTTACATTAATAACTGGGTTATTTGGATTATTATTTACGTCAAGGCTTGGTGCTAGGTTTAGGTTCATACCAAGTCTAATCATATCTTCTGCAAGCATGCGCCCTGTATAATATGTTGCATCGCTAATTGATGCTGATGCAGTCATTGGACCTGGTGCAAAAGTAACATCTTTCATCATTCTAGTTACAAGTCCACCTTCTTGGTCGATTGCAATAAAAGGAATGTGACCAGTTGATTTATAGATTTCATCATGAATCTTTTTTGTAAGTTCTCTTACTTGATTAGCATCAGTAAAGTTTCTTGTAAATAATAAAACATTACCTACATGATAATCTTCAATTAATGTTTTAATTTGATCATCATAATATGTTGAATGAAAACCTGGTAAAATAAGTTGTCCTAGTTTTTCTTTTAATGTCATTTCGTTAACATTTTTTAGTTTCATAAGTTTAACTCCTTATATAATTTATAATACATTAATAGTATATCATAATTAAATTTATTTTTAAATAATAGTAATCATTAAAATTACAATTAAAATTGCTGGAACAGCAAATAGTGACCCATATTCCATAAAACTAACAAAAGAAAATTTAAGTTTTTGTTTCTTTAAAAGTGATAACCACATAATTCCAGCAAGTGCTCCAATTGGTGTTAAGAATGCACCAATATTGCTTGCAGCAATAACTGTATATATATTATTCATATTAGCATGAGAAAGTTCTAATATTTCAGTAAATAAAACACTCATTGGAATATTATTAAGTAAGTTACATGCTAAAAATGATGCTATACCATATACATAGTTAGATTCTGTATTTTCAAATACATTAATTAAAATATCAAGCACACCACTTTTTGTTACTGCAAATACAATTGTAAACATTGAAAGTAAGAATGGAACTAAATTCCAAGGAGCTCTTTTTAAAGTGCTCTTAAGTTCCATAGGTTTTTCACGTTTTACAAGTGCATAACTAAGTGTTGTAATTATTAACGATACTGCAAATATTAGTGTTACAATCCACATTTCTATATTAATATATGAAGAGACCGCAAGTATAATAGTGCAAGTAATTAAATTAAATAATCCAACACTAAGTAAAAATTTGTTTTTAATAGTTGAGTGTTCTTCTTCTAAAACAATTGGTTCATGAAGTTTTTTAGAGAATACAATAACCATTAACAAAAGAGTAGTAATACCTGTAATAATTGTTGGAATAGCCATCTTCATAAAGTATTCTGCAAAATCTATATCAAAGTAACTAGCAATATATATATTAGTAGGGTTACCTATTATCAACATCATACTCCAAGTATTAGCTGCAATAAACTCTGCAATTAAATATGGAATAGGATTAATCTTCGCATGACGTGCAAAGTAACATATAAATGGAGTAAATGTAAGAATAATAATATCATTAGATGTAAAGACTGTTAAAATACTAGTTAGTGCATAAAGAGCTAAAAATATATATATTTGTTTACCTTTTACATGATTTGTAACTTGTGTAGCAAGATACTTAAAAAAGTTTATTTCATCTAAAAATATTGATAGAATAGTCATTGAAATAAATAATACTAGTATTTGAAGTGGACCTATCTTTGAACTAGTAAAATGATTATAAAGTTCAGATATTGTTACTTCTTTAATAACAAGCAAACTAAGTGCACCAACAAGAGCTACAATCCAATATGTTTGTAGTTTTATTTTTTTAATTTTAATTTGAGGCAATAATAAACTTGATAAAATTATCAATATAATTGTTATTACTGCAATAATCAAAGAGGCCATTTTTAAGCCTCTTTTTCCATATCAGCTACTAGTGCACGATAGAAGACATCACCAATTTGAAGGTATCCCTCCATTGTAGGATGTACACCATTTGTACCAATACGCTCTAATTTTTCATTACGATTATTAACCTTTAGCATTGTAGCAGGCATATTGTTTTCTACATCAAATTGAGCTTTCATATCAATATATCTGCAGAAATCTTTATATTCATCACGTTTACATAAGTTTTCTAAATATGCGTCATAATTATATGCAGTAGTAACTTCACCAAATACATCTGAGTAGAATCCACTTGCACCATAGTTTGCTGCAATACCACCATCAATAGAAGGTGAATGAATACCAATAAGGCGAACCTTTATATTTGGAAAGTCTTCTTTAGCACGATTAATAAACTCTACAATAAATGGTTCAAAATGTGAGAAATCATCGTTAAATGGTTTATATTGACCATTCCAAGTAAGTAAGATATATAAATAATCAATTCCATCAAAGTTATTATCTAAACAATATTTCTTAAAGTTAGGTCCGTCAAGCTCTTCATCATAAAATGGATTCCCTTTTTCAAAGTAATATTTAGAAACCTTTATATCCTCTTTATGAATACCACCATCTACATTAGTAAATACATCTCCAACAGTAGGTAAACATGAATAATTACCAGGGCCACGTTTAAATTTAAGTTTCTTATCTTCAATTGATTCTAATACCCATTGTAAGTTATTTGATTTCCAAGTTGAGTGTTGATCATTTTCATCTAACTTGTGACTTTCTACTTCTACCCATACAGAAGATGTTGTTGAAACTGCTTCATTTTTAACAAAATGACGCCATTGCCAGCCACCATATCCTTCATATCCAACTTCTTCTTTTTTCATTGTTCCAATAAAGTTAAGACTATCTTTAAAACCTAATCCAACTGGAGCACCACCCTCTTTAGTAAATCTTCTATAACCTTCATATGGCCATACACCATTAAATGTAATAGAATCTCCTACACATAAAATATTCATTCTCTTCTTAGGGGCAAGAGGTTTTACAACATGAAGATTAGTTGTAGCAGTATCAATTACATCACCAAAATCATCATATAAAGTAATTGAAAGAGGATAGTCCCCCTCTTCACCTACACCTGGTGTATATGTATAGTATCTAGGATAAGGGCGCCCTTTAGGGGATGTTACATATATATAATATTTATATGGATTCATACTTCTAACTACTCCACGATAGAATAATTCAAATGTATCACCAATAACTAAATCATAATTTTCTGCAAGATATAATAATTTCTTATTCATACGAATACTCCTTTAACAATTAATTCTTATATAGTTTAGCACATTTTGTATTTTAGATAAAGAAAAAAGCCATATCTTTTGAAAGATATGACTTTAAAGTTAATTAATTACTCTTCTATAAAAATTATTCTTCTTAATTCAGTTTTAACAATTTTAATTAAATTAGCAATATTTTCTTCCGTATACTCATCATAATTGTCTAAATAATATTTAAAATAATTAGGTATTGAAGAGAATGTTCCCTCTATAGATTTATGACGATTAACCACATAAGTTCCATCAAATAATAATTTATTATTTAAATAATAATCTATCATATCTTGTTCATAATCATTATCACATAGTTCATACAAATATTCTTTATTATATTTTAATTTTGTTTCAAAACCACTACTTAAATCATTAATTATAGAATATAACATGTCATATGTAATACCATTAGTTTCAATATTATAATTATTGTATAATGCATAACAATTATAAGTAGAACTTACAAAATTATTATCACTAATTATTTCATATGGATATGGTACAAATGAATAATTAACACCTTCATTTTCAATAATTTTATTTGTTTGATCTAATAAATTACAACTAACAAAACCATACATCTTATCTTCATCTTCTTTTGTTTTTGAAAAATTATTAAAATAATGTAAAGTAATTTTTTTCTCTAATTCCTTTAGTTTATTTAAATTACTTAAATTTACTTCATTATCAAAATTAATAATTTTATTCCCAAAATCTATTAAGTATTCGCCTTTATAATTTGCTATAGCTTGAACAAAATAATCAGGTGAAACAAGATTTACATAGTTTTCTTTATCTAATAAAGTTATGTATTCAATAAATTTATCAACAGTCCATAAACCTTCTTGATAAAGTTTTTGAGGTGAAGTAAGATTCAAACTTTCAAATATAGCCTCATCATATAAAAACATATTCAATACTGGGATTTCATCACTTACTAATCCATAAATATCACCATTATAAGAACCATAATTAAATCTTTTTGTCAGATTACTATATGGTGTTTCTATATAACTTTCTATTTTACTCAAAGGATAAAACAAAAGATTTTGATAAGTAGTTTTATAACTTTCATAGAAAGTATCATCTAATTCTCCATAGTGTATTAAAATATTATTTTCTTTGTATTTTTTACCAACACTATTCTCTGAATCCATACCAACATATATTAATTTGCGTTGCTCATATAAATTAGTCAATACATATTCGATATTGCAATTATATTTATTTTCAATATATTCAATTTGTAACTTGCGTAATTCTTTGTCTTCGTATATATATTCATCACTATATGGATTATCTCTATTACTATAAATACTTATACTAATCGTAGTTCCATTTAAATCATATCCAAATTTGTTAATTTCTTTTGCAGATTCTAATTCAAATTTTGCGTAAAGAGTGATTTCATCTAAATCTTTATAATCACTTTTATTTAAAGTTTCTACCCTTTCACCACTAAAGTCTGGTTCTTTATACCAACCTACAAAGTCATAATACTCTTTTGTAGGAATAGATAAGACTAAGTCTTCTTTTAAATCCCAAACAAATTCTTTCTCATCTAGAATACCACCATTAACTTGATATTTAACTATTGCTTGTTTTTGTATTTCTTCATATTTTGCGTAAAGTGTAATTTCATCTAATTCTTTATAATCTTCTTTATTTAAAGAATCTAGTTTTTCTCCACTAAAGTCTGATTCTTTATACCAACCTACAAATTTATAATCTTCCTTAGTAGGAGTTGGCAATAATAAATCTTCTTTTAAATCCCATACATATTCCATTTTGGATAAATCTCCACCATTAACTTGATATTTAACTATTGTTTTATTTTGTTTACAACTAGTAGAAATCAAAACTAAAAAAGTAAATACAATTAGCAGAAAAATCTTTTTCATAAAAGTAACCTCCTTATTACACTATATGTTTTAAATACAAAAAACTCCCTTATTTCTAAGAGAGTTAAAATTAATTAATATTATAATATACATACTTTAAGGTTTTAATTTAACAATCTTAGAGTATGAGATTTTGCCCCACACTAATATTATATATTTTTTATAATACTATGTCAAGCAAATTAATTACTTACTTTCATTAGCTAGTTTATTAACTAGTTTCATGTCACATTTGCCTAAATAGTTTTGTTTAAAATGTTTCATTATATTAGGCATTGATTTATCTTCTAAAGAATTGATGATTTCTCTTATTTCTTCTTCTGTTAGTTTTGCAGGAAGATATGCTTTTAAGATTTGTTTTTGAATAGTAACTTTTAGTTATTTTTCATTTGATTTATATATATTAAATAAATACTACAATAATAGTTCTTTAAATATCAAATTAATTATCTGTATAGTCCCATATTACATGATTATTATAGTAATTCCACTTGTCATCCCAAGTAGATGGTTTAAATTCCGCTTCACAATAAATTGTTAAATAATAGCATTTTTCAAAAGCATAAGGTTTAATTGTTACTACACTTTTTGGAATAATAATATTTTCTAAACTAGCACAATAATAAAAAGCATGATAACCAATACTTAATACACTATTTGGCATTACTATATTTGATAATTTACTGCAATAAGAAAAAGCTTCATCTTCAATACTTGTTATATTACATGGGATTATTAAAGTTTCCAAACTATGACACGAAGCAAATAAACCTTTTGTAATAGATGTTAAACTATTTGAAAATATTACATTTTCTAATTTGTCACAATTCTTAAAAGCACTTTGTCCAATGCTTGTTACGCTATCTGGTATTGTTATACTTACTATGTTAGTACCAACAAAAGCGAAACTACCAATACTAATTACACTATTTGGTATTTCTATGCTAGTTAAACCTACACAACCGCAGAATACAGATGAATCAATAGTAGTTACACTATTTGGTATCTCAATATTTGTTAAATGACATGCACCATAAAAAGCTCCCATATTTAATTTTTCTATACTATTTGGTATTATAAATGTGGAATCGGTCTTGCCAACAGCATATTGAATTAATACTTTTTCATCCTTTGAATATAAATTTCCATCTATCGACTTATAATATAAATTATTTTCATCTACTTTAATACTTGTTAAATTATACAAGCCAACTAATGCATTATCTTCTATACATTTAATACTACTTGGAATTTCTATACTTGTTAAATACTCAGAATTTGGAAAAGCGTTAAATCTAATGCCTGTTATTTTTTTCCCATTATATGAATTGGGAATAACTAAATTAGTTTCTTTAGAATATTTCAAACCTGCAACATAGTATTCATTGTCAATTATTTCAAACCTAACATTTAGCCAATTAGCCTTAAATACTTTATCACCAAGACTTCCTTTACTAACTTCAACATTTTTTATAGGAGTATCTTGACCTTCATATGTCCATCCAATAAATTCATAATATTTATGTACTGGATTTTCTAATGTAAAAGTTTCAGTTTCTATATTAAATGAAGAAGGATTCGAATTTGGTGAACCATATAAATTTTCATAATATATATCATATTCAGCAATATTCCATTTGGCAGTTAATGTTATATCTTTTAAAAGTGAACAATCTATACTTTTATATAATTCATCTTGATAATACCAACCCAAAAACTCATAACCATCACGAATTGGTTCATTTAATATTATTTCATCAATTTCTAAATTATAAGAATTGGGATTAGGATTTGTTGAATCTTCTATATTTTCATATTTTATACTATATTCTATCGTTTCCCATTTGGCAGTTAATGTTATATCTTTTAAAAGTGAACAATCTATACTTTTATATAATTCATCTTGATAATACCAACCCAAAAACTCATAACCATCACGAATTGGTTCATTTAATATTATTTCATCAATTTCTAAATTATAAAAATTGGGATTAGGATTTGTTGAATCTTCTATATTTTCATATTTTATACTATATTCTATCGTTTCCCATTTGGCAGTTAATGTTATATTTTCTGTAACGGGGTTCCCTATAAAACTCCAATATTTATCTTGATAATACCAACCTAAAAACTTATAACCATTACGAATTGGATCATTGGGTTCTGAAACATTATTTCCTTTTTCTACTTGAACACTATAATTTTCTGTCTCATTACAAGAATCAAAAGTTACTAAACATATATTTTCTTGTTGATTATTTTTCTTACACCCACTTAAAATACATAAAACAGTAATAAATATTATAATTATTTTATATTTTAATTTTTCCATAGATTTCTCTCTTTTCCAATAATTTTGTTTATTTTAACATTACATTCAATTAATTGTTTTCAATAATATTTAATAAACTAATATAAGAAGGAACATTAATTCCTTTTCATTATTTACATTCATTAGCTAGTTTATTAACTAGTTTCATGTCACATTTGCCTAAATAGTTTTGTTTAAAATGTTTCATTATATTAGGCATTGATTTATCTTCTAAAGAATTGATGATTTCTCTTATTTCTTCTTCTGTTAGTTTTGCAGGAAGATATGCTTCTAGTATTTGCTTTTGAAGAGTTAATTCTTCTACTTTTTCTAATCTATTTGCATTTTTAAACGCAAGAATTTCTTCATCTAATTCTTTAATTACTTTATTAATTACAAGTAATACATCATCATCAGTTAATGGTTCGTTTTTAGTTCTTTTTTCAATTTCAGCTAGTTTTGCTTTACCTGTAACAATTTGTAAAATACTTCTTTTTAAAGTGTTCTTTTCTTTTAAAGCTTCTATTTGAGCTTTTTTAAGTTCATCAATTAACATATTAAATTCCTCCTATTTATAAATTACATAATTTTCTTTTCTTGGCTTTGGTAGGATATCTGATTTATCAACAGGATATCCTAAGATACAGTTACCAATTCCTTTATATGATTCTGGTAGTCCCCATTCTTTTAAAAGTTTTTTTCCAACTTCGGTTTCAAATGTTTCTTTAGCTCTATGGATCCAACAACTTGATACTCCTACTGAATGTGCTGCATTCATTAGATTACCCATAACTAAACTACCATCTTCGATATATGTTCTTACATTACTATCTGCAAGTACTACAATTACTATTGGTGCATTATAAAATGGGTCTTTATCTATTCCCATAATTGATGCATTTAATTTTGATAGTTTATCTCTTAATGCTCTATCTTTTACAACTACCATTACTGCAGATTGCTTGTTCATTCCGCTTGCAGAATAAGTTGCAGCTGTTGTGATTTCATTAAGTAGATAATCACTTACTAGTTCATCAGTATATGCTTTGATACTTCTTCTTGAAATAATTGTGTTAATAGTTTCATTCATATTATGCTGGGTCTACTTTCTTCCAATTTTCAATATATACTTTTTTAATATTTTTTTCTTCACGTCCCCAGTAGTCATAAAAGTCATGACGTTTAAGGCGTGCATAAGCAACATCGTCTGTTTCTTTAGAAGGTTCTGCCTCATCACTATCTGAATTAAACCAACCTAGGAATTCATATCCTGCTACTCTAATTTTAGGAAGACCAACTTGTGGAAGTGGTGTCATAAATGTTCCTGGAATATTATCAATTGCGTATTTTACGCGATAGCTTTGCCAGAAGTGAACAGTTTCAGCTGTATAATAGAATAGTTTTGATGTATCTACAAGGGCTGCCCAACTTCCAACAAAGAAATTATCGGCATAGTTGTATGGATCCATACAAGTACATCCTTCATCGTTTCTCCACCATGCAAAGAATGTGATTAAAAAGTTTATAAAATCAATATATTTATTATTTTTTACGCACCAACCAATAAATGTAGTTTCAGGTTCATTTTGAAGACTACCATCCATTCTTGCTTCTAGAAAGTATTTGTGGAATGCAAATCCAATCGCATAACAGTCTTTTTTTCCACCTGCGTAAAAGTCTGCGAAGTTAATAAAGTCACTAGCATTATTAATATTATGAAGTTTTAAATCGCTTTCGCCATTATTGTTTTTAATAAAGTTATAAAAATCTGTATAAAAACTTTGTTTTAAAGATTCTTTTGATTCCCATAAATCAACACCAAGTTCATGGTCTATATATACATATTTCATATTATTTTTTCCTTTCAAGTAATTCTTTTGGAATATATCTTTCATCTATTGTTAATGACATTGAGTTAGTTACTGCAAGCATATATTCATTATTATCAATTATTATTCTTTTAATTAAGATATCTTCATCTATTTCTATATTAGATGGATTAAGTGAAATTGAAGTACCTAGTTTTTTCACATATGCTTCTTTTGATGTCCATACTTCATAGAAGTATGTGATTTTTTTATTTTTATCAAGTGAAGAATAAATACAATATTCATTTTCATTCATAATGCGTTTTGCAACACTTTCTTTTATTGGTTTAATAAGTTCAATATCTAGTCCTATTTCTTCTTTAGAAACTGTTAACGCAACAATTCCATTTGAGTGACTTAAACTAAAATATAAATTTTTATCTTTCAGGTAAGGCTTACCAGATTCATTATATACATATTCTAATAAATTAATATCTTTAAAATAATTATTTTCTAAGATATCGTTTAGTAATAAATTACTTCCAAGTTGTTCTTTAATAAATAACAGGTTAGTACTTTTTTTAATTTTTTCAAGTCTTTTATTATCAATATTAGCGTATTTTGATAAATCAGTTGTGAGTTTATTTGCGTTTAATATATATACAACTGCCATTAATTCTTACCTTTAAATAAAATATCATAGTTAATTGTTGTATAGAATAATTCTTTTATTTCATTCATATTGCTAGTAACTGATAATATCCACATCATTTTTGTTAGGACACTTGGTAAGTTCATATCAAAGGCTTCTAAAAAATCTAACTTTTCTTTAGTTCTTAAAGCCACATGATATATTGACATATCTGAACCTTCCTGCTGTACTTGAGTAGCCATTACTAAGATTTTTCCTTGTTTTAACCAGTGTTCAATTGTACCTAAAATACTATATGATTCTCTACTTGGAATACCACCTGTACCATAACTAGATACGATTACTGCATCATTTTCTTTAAAGTATGCATCAATGATATTTTTATTCATACCTGGTGTAAGTGTTACAATTGATACTTTTTCATTTAGTTTATTATAAAATTTAACATCTTCTTTTGTCTCTTTATATATATACTGGAACACATTTCCATCAACTATTTTTGCAAGTTCAGGTAAATTAATTGAATTAAATGCATTAAAACTTTTACTTCTTATCTTTTGTGCTTTAGTCCCCGCAATGACTTTTCCATCAAATACTACTACTACGCCACTTGCTTTATCACTTACTGCATATCTAAAACTATCAATAAGATTGTTTCTTGCGTCTGTTGAATCAGTACTAATTGGTTTTTGAGCTCCAGTTAAGACGATTGGCTTTTTTGAATTTTGAATAAGATAAGATAGTGCTGATGCAGTATAAGACAATGTATCTGTCCCATGACATATAACAAATCCATCATAATCTTCATAATTATCTTTAATACACTCTGCTATTTTGATCCAATCACTAGGTAACATATCAGTTGAATCTATACACATTAAGCTAAGTCCTGTAGGGACGCAGAATGTTTTTACTACTTCTACTTCATTAAGTAGTTCTTCTGGTGTCGCATGTGGAATAAGTCCAGATGAAGTCTTTATACACGCAATAGTTCCACCAGTTGTAATTAATAATATTTTTTTCATAATTCACCTTTAATTAATTTTATCAATAATTTCTTGATAATCTTTAATATAAAAATCAGCTACTTCTTTTTTTCCACTTTCTTCTTTACAAGTTGCATCATATACAGCACAAGTAACAAATCCAGCTTTGCAAGCAGTATTAAGTGCCATTAATAAATCTTCAAATACAACACATTTTTCTATTTCTACACCTAACTTTTTAGCTGCTTCTATATATATTGTTGGTTTATCTTTACCATCTTTAAAATGATTAACTTCTAAAATAAAATCAAACAAATCAAAGATACCATTTCTTTCTAAACACTTTTTATAGCAATCTTCATCATTTGCGGTAGCTGCACAAAATGGAATATTCTGTTCTTTTAATAACAATAAAAAATCTTTAACATGAGGTTTTAAAACTACTTCATTTGCATATAGTTCTAAAACTCCATCTTTCCATTCTTTAATTATATCTTCTTTTTTCTCATTTAGATTAAATCTATTAATCGTATAATCAGCTGCTTTATCAAGTCCTATATGACCGATTGCTTCTTGATAATCTTTTGGTATTTCCATGTTTCTTTTTGCGAAGAATCTAATATCAACTTCTCCCCAAATTCCACAAGAATCAATAAGTGTGCCATCTATATCAAATATAATACCTTTAATTTCTTTATTCTCTATTTTCATATTATACCTCTAATCTATATTTATTATACCATATAATGGAAGAATTTGAGTTAAATTAATTATTTTTTTAAATATAAAATAAAAACCGGTACCATTCCGATACCGGGTTGATACACTCTAGAAATGTATCTGTCTAACTAACAATTATATTATATACTATTTAATTATAAGAGTCAACAAATTTATTAATATTCGATTATTGTCGAAAACTTTTTTTAAATAAAAAGAGCAATTTAAATACTTTGTACTAATTATATATATGGAAGTAGATTGCAACTTCAAGCGATGGTGTAGGGGATATGTTTACTCTTCTTCAATACTAGAGGAGGTGATGCATATGACCATTGATAATGATAAACCTCCAAATAAATGGAGATTGGTTAGATTTATGAAAATAAGTTTAATAGCGGCAATTATAAACCTAATTACCGCTATCATTAATTTCTTAAAAATCATTTTAAGAAATAGAAAATAAACTAAGTCCACACCCGAAAAGGACTTTTCTTTTAGAAGAAGAGTTTTAGTTTGAAAACAATCTGCTTCTACTAATAGTATAACATAAATTTATTTATTTGTAAATAGTTACCCAAAAATTTTTTTTAAATAAAAAGAGCAATTTTGGATAGTTTTGCTAAATATGTATATGAAGTGATTTGGTTTGCTCGTATACAGTATTATATATACTACAAGGGGATGTGTACTCTTCTTCTTTATCTCATTTGAAGGGGATATGAGAAAGGAGAAAACACTTGAAACTATTATATTTCTTATTAATAAAAAAAGGTGCTTCTCCTAAGAAAGGAAGAAGCAATGTTTATTAGTATAATCAAGTTTATTACTGAAGTATTCAGATTAATAAGTGCGATGATAACTTTTATAAGTTCTATAAAAAAGAACAAAAAAAAGTAGAATATAAAAAGCCCCTCTAACCAGCTAATTATTTTAAAAGGGACTTTTCTACTAAATGAAGAAGAGTTTCATACAAGTGAAACGAATTACTTCGCTTATAGTATATCATATTAATTTCTTTTTGTAAATATTAAATTAAAAATTTTGTCATGATTATATAATTAATTGAAATTTAAAATATTTTATTATATAATGTAAAAAAAGGAGAATACTATGAGTAACATTATTGAAACAAATTGGGCTAAAATAGATGTAAGTAAAATAGATAAATTTAATGAACAAGATATTGCTGCATGTTTTAATTTTATTATTAGTGAATTAAATAATTATGAATTAGAACAGCAAGAGATTAATGATATTAATAATCTTTTGAGTTTAAATGGTTCGAAAATTAATAGTATTAAAAAGTGTAATGATTTACTAAAAATTATTGATATCTTTAATCTATATGAAAAAGATCCTAATTTAGCAAGAGAATTAATTAAAAAACTATTAATGATATTAGGAAAATGTCATCCTTGTTTTTATTTTGCAGGTGTAATTGTATCTAAATTACCACCAAAAACATTTAATTTTTTTATGCAATTAGGAGCAGTCGTAGATCCAATTCATATATTGGGAAAAAATATTAATAACAAATATACAAATGAATTAGAAAAAGTTTCAATGGAAAAAGAAATCCTAGATAATTTAGGTGATGATGTTTCAAAATTAATTATTGTAACTAAAAATATTTCAATAGGAAAAGAATTAGAAAATTTAATTATTACAAATGATGATAAAAACGATAAAGAAATAGTTGGTACTCGTGATAATACTGTACAACCTATTATAATTAATAATCAAGCTTGGGAAAAACTTTTTAATAACATCTCAAATGATTATAAAATATTAATTCTTGGTGATGTAAATCACATTTCTAAGTTAACAACAAATCATATTATCTTTAATAAATATGGAGTAAGATATGGTTGGAATAATAATATTGCACAAATTGAAGTTGATTATAATCAATTAAAAAATAAAAATGATTATGAAAAATTCTACGAAGAATTAATAAACTTGAATGTTTCCGAAAAATTTAAGAACAAGTCTAATTTTAAATTTAATATTAAATCAATAGCCGAAATCGCTTTAGGTGTTCCTTTCTTAATTGGAACAGATATTATACAATCTAATAATGCAATTAAACAACAACAATTAGTATATGGATTATATAATCTATATATAAAAGATTTACAAAAATTTATTGATGAATAATTATAAAAATGAGTAGAAGTAGTTTATACTTCTACTTATTTTTATTAAGTAGATATTTTACATTTTAAATATTGTTATCAATCAACTACAATCACATCAACTTTAATTCGTGTCGAAAACTTTTTTAAAATAAAAAGAGCAATTTTGGATAGTTTTGCTAAATATGTATATGAAGTGATTTGGTTTGCTCGTATACAGTATTATATATACTACAAGGGGATGTGTACTCTTCTTCTTTATCTCATTTGAAGGGGATATGAGAAAGGAGAAAACACTTGAAACTATTATATTTCTTATTAATAAAAAAAGGTGCTTCTCCTAAGAAAGGAAGAAGCAATGTTTATTAGTATAATCAAGTTTATTACTGAATTATTCAGATTAATAAGTGCGATGACAACTTTTATAAGTTCTATAAAAAAGAACAAAAAAAAGTAGAATATAAAAAGTCCCTCTAGAAACCAAATTTTATAAAAAAGGGACTTTTCTACTAAACGAAGAAGAGTTTCATACGAGTGAAACGAATTACTTCGCTTATAGTATAACATATTAATTTCTATTTGTAAATAGTAAATTATTAAATTTTTTTGAAAATAAGGAAAGTTGTTTACTAAAACACATATTAATAAAAAGCTTTAGAAGTAAGTAAACATAAGCCTTATTTAATCGGGTAGTTAATAACTAACTATAATTTTCTTGTTTCAATTAATAGAAGTAAGTTATTATAAGCCGATATATTTCTTATAACCAATCTTTAGAAATTAATTCTAGATTGTATGGATTTATTAAAGAGTTATCGCTATCATCAATAATTAATAATGCTTCATCTTTATTATCATTAAATGAAATATGTTTTTTATGAAGTTTTACTAAATCATATATTGATATATTATATGATGTAGCTTTTTTAATTACTGCAGATATATATGAGTAATCATTTGCTGCTACAACAAAGTAATTTTCTTCATATGACGGGATGTCTAACCAGATTAATTCCATATTTTCGATATCAACTAAAAAGGCTAAACATTCATTTGTATTATCTTGTGTTAAATCTATTTTTATTTCAACATCTTGTGCATTAAATACTTGTTCATCTTTATTAATTTTATCTTTAAACATTACACCTGTAAAGCATTCAGGAATTTCTTTAAAATTATCATTAGTAAATACTGAATTAGCTATAACGATATATTTAATTTTCTTCTTTTTTGCTTTAGCAAGGTTTATATCAATAAATTCACTTGCACCATTAGGAGCAGTTACAATATCACCTGAGTGATAAGCATCAATGTCTTCTCCTCCTTTCATATTATGCCATGCTAATGAATTTATGTATTCAAAATCACTATTGAAAAGCTCTGCAGATAAATCTATATCAATTCTTAAATGGCTATTTTTCCAATGTGTAAAGAATCTTAAAATATTTTTGTCACTATTAAGTTTTATTTTAGATCCAAACGATAAAGTATGAAAACCACTTGAAGCATTTTTATTGTTAATAGGAATCATATAATTATTCATACATTCATCTAAGTAAACATTTTCTAATAATGGATAAGAGATAAATTTATCTTGTAATATTTCTTCTATTGTATTAATAACTACTTCTAAAATATTACTAGGTATTTCATCTCTTTCATCAGCAATATCTAAACAAACAAAACTATGAGGTTTATGGTACATAATTGTTCTTGTTAGTGATGTATTAGATCGATTTTTAAAATGTTGTAATAAACTTAATAGAACATTAGTAGATATATCACTAGAGCACTTTTTAAAGTATTCTAATGTTTCTTGATGAGAAATTTTTTTACTTCGTAAGATATAATCAAGTTTACGTGCAAATATTCCAGGTTTAATCATTAAAAGTTTAAAAGCTTTAGCACTGCCTTCTTCTAAACATTTAGTTAATTCAGAATTATAAGTTTGATATTCGCCACTTCTTAGTTTATTTGCAACATCATATATTTCAGGGTATATTTCTTTATACTCACCTACATGTAAATATTCAAATGCTCTTTTCCAAAGAAATTCATGACTTACTAAATCATCAATAATAAATTTGTTAGTTAATGAAATATCATTTAGAATTTTAAGAATAATTTTTCGTGCTTTTCTATCTAAACTTATAAACTTAACTTTATCTTGTAATTCAACATTTTGTTTTGATATTACCGCATAAAGTCTTAATACATCCGTTGAAGTTTTAATAAATGATAAATCTAAATTTTCTAATACTTCTCCGATTTTCTTTTTTCTCATACGTTCAATATATATACCGATATACGAAGCCATATTACATCTAAATGGAATAATATTAGGTTTTACTTTATCTGGATAATCATTCATGAAAGCTTTTAATAATTCTAGATTTTCATATGATATTACTTTAGTACCTTCTAACATGGTTGTAAAATAAGTAGATAGATATTTAATAGCCTCTTCATATTGTAGTATTTTAACTTCTGTAAGTTTTTTATTTTGATCAAAATAATATTTTGTAACATTATTTTTTTCAGATGGCATATATCCATAATCATCAGTACTAGCAGTACTATAATGTAGTAACGCATTAATAAAATAATCATAATCTTTATATGATTTCATATTTGGGAAATCACTATAAAATATTTTATGTTTTACATGAGCACCTTTTATGTTTTTAAGTAAATCAAAAGTATTTAAATAGAACTTCTTTAAATTTTTTAAATCTAATCCTTTTAATAATTCTATTGAACTTGCTTCTAACTTAAATCCTAAACTTAAGAATGAAACTAACATATGATTAATTAAATCTTCTTTATGGTCACTTGATATATTTTCAATATCGAAATCTTCTTTAAGTCTAATAACTAAAAAGCCTTTATTCGCAAGATGTTTTTCTAATCTATTGTTCATATTTTCACCACCTTTATTTTTCCACACTAAAAGTATATCACAAAAATGTTTAAAGGTGTTAGGACGTCTTTTGTCCTATATTAAGAAAATAAAAAAATGCACCCTAATTAAATAGGATGCTGACTACTGAAACGTTAAAAGTTTGAGCAATTAAATTAACAACAAATAAGTCATATGTCCCATTAGTTTCTAGTCTACGAATAGTTCTTTCACTATATCCTAATGTATCGGCCATTTCTACTTGTGTTAGTTGTTTTAAAAGTCTCAATTTTTTAATGTTTTCAGCAATCGTGATAGGGTTAATTAATCCATTCATACTAATACCTCCTTACAAACCCATTTCAAAATAAAATGTTTTCTTGAACAATTCTTTTGAATTGTTTATACAAACTATTAAAAGTTTTCTCTATATTATTTTTTGATATTAGTACCATTTCGAATGGATAGGTTTATTTTATCATATATTATTAATTTAATCAAGTATTCGGACAAAACTTGTCCTTTTTTAAAAATAAAAAAAACGGTACCATTCCGATACCGTGATAATACACTATAGAAATTTATCTGTCTAACTGACATATATATTAATTAACATTTAATTATTGTCGAAAACTTTTTTAAAATAAAAAAAGCAATTTAGGGTAGTTTTGCTAAATATATATATGAGGTGATTTGATTCTCTCGTATACAGTATTATTTATACTACAAGGGGATGTGTACTCTTCTTCTTTATCTCATTTGAAGGGGATATGAGAAAGGAGAATAACACATGATACTATTATATTTCTTATTAATAAAAAAATGTGCTTCTCCTAAGAAAGGTAAGAAGCAATGTTTATTAATATAATCAAGCTTATTACTGAAGTAATCAGTTTAATAAGCACAACGATTAAACTTCTTAGTTCCATAAAAAAGAACAAAAAGAAGTAGAATATAAAAAGTCCCTCTTCCAACAGTTTTTTCAATAAAAGGGACTTTTCTACAACAATGAAGAAGAGTTTCATACGAGTGAAACAAATTACTTCACCTATAGTATAGCATATATTTATTCATTTGTAAATAGTTGCATGAAACTTTTTAAAAAAAACATCTATAGATTTCTCTATAGATGTTTAGTTTTTAATTAGCATTTTTCTGCAAAGTATTTGATTGTTCTAACCATTTGGCTAGTATATGAGTTTTCATTATCATACCAAGAAACAACTTGAACTTGATATAAACCTTCACCAACTTTAGCAACCATAGTTTGAGTTGCATCAAATAATGAACCATATCTCATACCGATTACGTCTGAAGAAACGATTTGATCTTCATTATAACCATAAGATTCGCTAGCAGCAGCTTTCATAGCAGCGTTGATAGCTTCTTTAGTAATATTTTCACCTTTAACAACAGCTGTTAAAATAGTTGTTGAACCTGTAGGAACTGGAACACGTTGTGCAGCACCGATTAATTTACCATTAAGTTCTGGAATAACTAAACCGATTGCTTTAGCAGCACCTGTTGAGTTAGGAACGATGTTAGCAGCACCAGCACGAGCTCTTCTTAAATCACCTTTTCTGTGTGGTCCATCAAGAATCATTTGGTCACCAGTATAAGCATGGATAGTAGCCATGATACCTGATTGAATTTCAGCGAAATCATTTAAAGCTTTAGCCATAGGAGCTAAACAGTTAGTTGTACAAGAAGCAGCAGAGATAATTTTGTCTTCTTTAGTTAAGATATTTTCGTTAACACCATAAACAACTGTTGGTAAATCATTTCCAGCAGGAGCAGAGATAACTACTTTTTTAGCACCAGCATCGATGTGTGCTTGTGATTTTTCTTTTGAACAATAGAAACCAGTACATTCTAATACTACATCTACATCTAATTCACCCCAAGGTAAATTTTGAGCTTTAGGTTCAGCATAGATTGTAATTTCTTTTCCATCAACAGTGATTGAACCAGGAGTAACTACAGTTTTGCCGTCTTCAGCAAATACAGGTTCTTTTGATTCAACTGTGTGTAAGTTTTGTCCGATAAATCCAGCATAACCACCTTGTGCAGTGTCATACTTTAATAAGTTTGCAAGCATTTTAGGACTAGTTAAGTCATTGATTGCTACGATTTCGTAACCTTCTGCACCAAACATTTGTCTGAATGCTAAACGACCAATACGACCAAATCCATTGATCGCTACTTTTACATTTGCCATTTTTATATTCCTCCTAATTAATTATAAATTTATAAAATGGTTTTACAATATATATTTTACCACTTTTTGTAAATTTATTCAAATACTTTACTTATTTACAAAAACAATAATTTTTTTATGTTGCATCTTTTTCTTTTATTTGCTAAAAAGTGCTATAATTAAAATAACGAGGTGATATTTTGACAAATACAATAAAACAAAAACGATATGAAGTTGAAATGATTAATGGAAACATGTTTAAAAATATGATTAAATACTGTATTCCATTAATGCTTACAGGAATTTTACAATTGTTTTATAACGCTGCAGATTTAATTGTTGTTAGTAACTTTAGTGAAGATCCTAATGCGCTTGGTGCAGTGGGTTCTACAGGTAGTTTAACAGCTCTTGTTGTAAACTTATTCATGGGCCTTTCTGTTGGTACTAATGTTCTTGCAGCAAGACGATATGCTGTTAAAGATGAAGAAGGTATGAAAAGAGTGGTTCATACATCTATATTATTAAGTTTAATAATCGGTGTTGTAGTAGGTATATTTGGTTTTATATCTGCTAAATGGTTATTAGATTTAATGAGTAATCCGCTTCCAAAGTCGGTTGTGTATATAAGAATCTATTTTATTGGACTTCCTTTTATGCTTTTATACAATTTTACTTCTGCGATATTAAGAGGAATAGGTGATACTAAACGACCGCTATTTTTTCTTGGTATCTCAGGGCTTGTAAATGTAGTCTTAAATATATTTTTTGTAATTGTATGTGGTATGAGTGTTGAAGGTGTTGCTATTGCAACAGTAATCTCACAGGTAGTATCATGTATTATGATTATGTGGTGTTTAATTAAAACTAAAGAAAGTTATCATTTTAGTTTTAAAGATTTAAAGATTAACAGAAAAGAATTATTTTATATGTTAAAAATTGGTCTACCTGCTGGTATTCAAAGTTCTTTATTCTCTATTTCAAATGTCTTAATTCAATCATCAATTAATAAATTTGGTGGAGCTGTTATGAATGGTAATTCAGCCGCTAACTCACTTGATGGTTTTGTATATACTTCAATGAACTCTGTATACCATGCATCTATTGCTTTTACTAGCCAAAATGTTGCCGCAAAGAAAAAAGATAATATTACAAAAGTACTACTTTATGCATTATTACTTGTATTTATAATTGGTATCATATTTGGGGGTGGTTTCTTTTTACTAGGTAAACCTCTTTTAAAGATATATACTACTGATCCATTTGAAATAAGTGTTGGTTACTTAAAAATGACATATCTATGTCTTCCATATTTCTTATTTGGCATGATGGATGTTGTAAGTGGTAGTATTAGAGGAATGGGAAATTCTTTAGTTCCAATGATTACTTCTATTATTGGTGTATGTTTAATAAGAGTGCTTTGGATATATTTCATCTTTAATCCAAATACTAATTTTACTAATTATAAAGATTTAAGTTTATTATTTATCTCTTATCCTATTTCATGGATTGCAACACTTATTGCTCATTTAATAACATATATCATTGTATCGAAAAAAATAAAACAAAAGATGTGTAAAGTGAATTAATTCATTTTACACATCTTTTTTATTTATTTTAATAACTCTTCTAACAACAACGGTATATCTTCGACTAATGTTTCGTATAAGGTATCTTGAATAATACCTTCGTAATTATGAACAATTACATTTCTCATACCGATTATTCGTTTCCAATCAATATTATATTTTTCTTTTATTTCTTTTGAAAGTTTTTTTGCATGTTCAGCTATTTGTAAAATTAGAAAAGAACTAGAATAAACTAATGCCTCATTATTTACAAATTCATCAAAACTTTTTACAGTACTTATATTCTCAATTAACCAATTACAATATTCAACTATTTTTGTTAAATTTTTTTCTTTCATAAATTACTATCCCCGTTTTTCTTATTTCTAAATCTACTTTGGAGTCTTTGATAATTGATGTATCTCTAATTAAATCAATTTCTCTATTAAATAATTCTTCTAAATCTTGAGCAAGTCCATAAAACGCTAATCCCTTAAGTGAAGTTGTAACAACTAAATCGATATCACTTGTTGGTTTAGCACATCCTTTTGCGTAAGAACCGAATAAAATAATTTTTGATATATCATATTTATTAACAACACCTCCTAATTTTTTTTTAATCATTGTAAATGAATAAACCCCGCCCTTGTCTTTAATTTCTTGTTCTTTATAATAATTTAACAGTTCATCTACAACCAAATCAATTGTCCATTCAGCTGGAACCCTTGCCCCTTCTTCCCAATTCTGAAATGTTCTTAAGGGGATACCTAAATATGAGCTGGCTTCTTTTTGAGTAAGATTTAAATTTAATCGAACTTGTTTTAATATAGATGACATATATCTATCCTCCATTAACATTATATCACTCATTGAGTGTTTTGTCAAGCGTTTTTTTGAAAAAAAGTAATTAGAGAAACCTCTAATTACTTAATTGAATTATCCATTTGTTCTTTAATAAATTGTTTTTTATAAAGATTATAATAGATTCCTTCTTGTTTTAAAAGTTCTTTATGAGTACCTGATTCTTTAATTTCTCCATCTTTTATTACAAGTATTTTATCTGCATCAATAATTGTAGATAATCTATGTGCAACTATAAATGTCGTTCTGCCTTTCATAAAGTCTTTCATTACACCTTGGATTAGTTTTTCTGTTTCAGTATCAATTGAAGATGTTGCTTCATCAAGAATTAATATTTTAGGATCTTTAATAATAGCTCTTGCAAAACTGATAAGTTGTCTTTGACCAAGGGAAAGTTTTGATCCTCCTTCTCCAACAACTGTATCATAACCATCTTTTAAAGATATTATAAACTCATGTGCTTGTGCTTTTTTACAAGCTTCAATTATTTCTTCATCTGTAGCATCTATTTTTCCATATCTAACGTTTTCTTTAATTGTTCCATTAAAAAGATGCGGTGTTTGAAGTACATAACCTAGATTTTCATGAAGATGATTAATACTTCTTTCTTTGTAGTTTTTAGAGTCTATAAAAATCTCACCACTAGTTGGTTCATAGAATCTACATAAAAGGTTAATAATTGTTGATTTACCTGCACCTGTTGTTCCAACAAGTGCTACAGTTTCTCCTTTTTTAACGGTTAGATTAAAGTTCTTTAATACGACTTCTTTTTGTGTATAAGAGAATGTTACATCTCTAAATTCGACATTACCTTCTAATGGTTCCCAATTTTCACGTTTAGGGCTCAAAAAGGTACCATAAATCGCTTTTACTTCATCAGTATCATAAATATCAACCTTTGTTTCAATTAAATCAATAATTCTTTCGGCACTTGCTTGTGCTTGTTGTAAATCTGATAGAACTCTTGCTATTTGCATTACTGGATCAAAGAATAATGTTGTGTAGTTTATAAATAGATATAATACTTCAACAGTTACTTCTATACCTCCAATATAACCAAGTATTCCTCCACCACCAATACCAAGTGTAAGCGAAACTCCAATATATCCCATAATCAAAATTATTGGCCAGAAAAGACTTGATCTAAATATTGCTTTAAGAGAGTCTTTTTTCATTGAATGAGTTAATACTTTAAATTCATTGTAACGTGATTCTTCTAAACAAAGTGTTTTAGTAGTTTTGGCTCCAAGAATAGATTCATTAAAACAACCTGTAATTTTAGAATTTGTTTTTCTTACACTTCGATATGCAACTAAAATAGTCTTTGTGAAATATACACAAACAATAAACATAATAGGAGTAATACAAGTAATAATTAAAGCTAATTTCCAATTAGTAATATATATCATTACTAAAACTCCTAACATTGTAAAGACACTCCAGAATAAATCTACCATTCCCCAAGATATAATTTCAGATAATTTTCTTGAATCACTTGTAAGACGTGCCATTATCCATCCTGATGGAGTTTTATCATAATATGAGAAAGGTAATTCTTGTAACTTTTCAAAAGCTTCTTTTCTAATTTCGTAACCAACTTCTACTTCTACATGACCAGCATTACGTAAGAATAAGTATATTGTAATCATATATAGTAATGCACCTAATACATATAAACCAATAAAAAACCATTTTCTTGAGAATTCTGGATTTTCACTAAAGAATACTCTAATTACTTCTGCATTAAGAAGCGGTGTAAGTACATCTAAAAGAGCAAGTAATATAATAGATGCGAGCATAACAATAATATGCTTTTTTCTTTTTAAAACAAGTTTTATAATTTTCTTCCAAACTGATGACGATAATTTCTTAGGCTCATCATCTAGTTCTTCATATTCTAATTCTTCATCCATTTTACTTAACCTCCTTTTCTACAAGATTTAAGAACTCTTCTTCTAAAGCTCCTTGAATCTTCCAAAGGGAAGCATATAAACCATCACGACTGGCAAGTTCTTCGTGTGTTCCTATATCTGCAACACTACCATTTTCTAAAACAATTATCTTATCAGCTTCTTTTGCAGTTGTAATACGATGTGTAATAATTATAGTAGTAGTTTCAGTGCTATGTTTTTTTATTGAATTTCTAATTGAAGCATCAGTTTCAGTATCAACAGCACTTAATGAATCATCAAATATTATAACAGGCTTATTTAAAATAAGCATTCTCGCTATAGCAAGACGTTGTTTTTGACCACCCGATAATGTTACACCTTTTTCTCCAACTAAAGTTTCATACTTTTTATCAAAGTTAAGAATATCATTATGAATATGTGCCATTTTAGCTGCTTTATAAACATCATCTTTTGATTTACTAGGTGATGATATTCTTACATTTTCCATAATTGATTTATTATAAAGAAATGGATCTTGAAGAACAATACCAATATTATTTCTTAAGTGTTTTTTATCAATACTTTTTAGTTCTACTCCATCTACTAAAATACTACCACTTGTATATTCTAACATTCTTTCTAGAATATGTACAATAGTACTTTTTCCGCACCCTGTTTTACCAACAATAGCAATAGTCTCACCTTGTTTTATATCAAACGAGACATTATTAAGTAACTCGTTATCTGCATCATCAAACTTAAAACTTACGTTTTCAAAAGAAATATTTCCCTTAATTTCTGGTTTTAAAGTACCATTAATTACATATTCATCGTCTTTAGATAAGATTTCATCAACACGTTTTGCAGCTACAACTGATTTACCAAAGTCTCCAATGATTCTACCAAGTGATCTAATTGGATATACAAGCATAGATATATAACTTATACATACAACAATATCACCTACACCTACTAAGTTTTTCTCAGCAAGGAATATACAATAACCTATTGTTACAGCATATTGTAAAATAGTTATGCCATCACTAAATCCCCAGAAGTAGGCCATTGCTTTATTTAAGTGTTCTACTTCGTCTTTATAATTTACATTTTTTTCATCAAACTTTTCTATTTCTTCTTTTTCTCTTGCAAATGCTTTTACTACACGTGCACCATTTACATTTTCTTCTATACATGTAATCATATTTGCTTCAACTTTTTCTATTTCATCAAACTTGCGACTTACATATTTAAAGTAAATAAAACTTGCGATAAAATTAATAGGGATTACGCAAAATGTAATAAGCATAATACCTACATTAATTGAAGCCATCTGAATAGCACCAGATATTAAGGAAGCAAATATATATAATATCTGCGGTAATTGATTACTTAAGAAACTTTTAATTGTTTCAATATCAGATGTACATCTTTGAATTAAATCACCACTATCAACATTATTATGATAACTAAATGATAAATTACCAATATGCTTAAATAAATTATTGCGCATATTTTGTGCTATGCCTTCAGCATAACAACCTTTTAAATAACCGTTTAAAAGCATTAATCCACCTCGTAATATTTGAAATATAACAAGTGATATTCCAACTACGATTATACATTTCATTGGATCAAAACTATTAAAGAAGTTAATTAAAACACTAGGTAATGTATTAACAGCATCATTTTGATCTAGTACATTGTCAAATATATATTTAATAAATTGTGGAACATATGAATATGTAACAGGAACAATAATTGTTAATGCACATATAGCAAGAAAAAGAAAAACGAAAGGTTTTGCCCATTTAAGTATTTTTTTCATATTTGTTTCTCCTTTATATTTTCTTTTTTACTTTTTAATTATCTTAACTTATTCATGATTACCACCTCAACTAGTTATATAGTTTAACACTTAAGTGGTATCTTTTCAAATAAATAGTTAATATTATTAATTTTTCCATTCTTTTTTTAAAATAGCCCACTGCATAGTATTTTCATATATAGGGTTACCTTCTTCATCGTTTACAAAAGATACAAATTCTAAAAATTTCCCTTCACATCTCATACCAAGCTTTGTACATAATTTCTGACTAGATATATTATAATCTTCAGTATAAGCATATATTCTTCTTGCACCAAGTTCATTAAACAAATAATCAAAGAATGATTTTACTGCTTCATAAGCATATCCAAATCCATGATAATTTTTATTTAACATCCAACAAGGACTAAACGTATCTAGTACACTACTTACTTCTGGATTATTAGATTCAGGGTGTGCTTCTACTTCACCAATTACTTTGTTTTCACTTTTTAATACTATTGCGAAACTTAATTCTTTATCTTTAGAACGCTCTTCCATAAGTTTATATGCATCATCTAATGTATTTAATTTCATACACGCAAAACAATTAACAAGTGGTTCTTTTAAATATTCAAATACATCTTTAGCATCACTTTTTACAAATGGTCTTAATATTAATCTTTCAGTTTCAATAATCATTTTATACCTCCAATAAATAAAAAAAGGACACTTATGGCATATACCAAAAATATCCGAGCTCACTCGACACCTAATCAACAATTAGTGCTACGGCACTTGTTCTCCGGTGACATATATATATTTTATCTATAAAAAGTATATCAAATAAGTTATATTACTTTCAAATTTAATGCTTGTTGTTATAAATTAATTTATTTTTTGTTTACTTTTATCATAATTTTAAAATTAATATTTTAAAAAAGTAAACAAATACTATTGACTTTTATCATAATTTTGTATATAATATTAATAACTAATATAATTGAGGTGATAATATGAATTATATCTCTGAACTTTCTTATATTGCAAAAACAAATGGTGGAATTATTAAAACAAAAATTGCAGCACAATACGGAATTTCAAAAGCTATGCTTTATAAACTTTGCAAACAAGAAAAAATATATAGAATTGCAAATGGTCAATACATTATGCCTGATGATATGCCTGATGAATTATTATCAATTAGTAGCCGTTCTAATAAAGTAATTTTTTCACACGAAACTGCCTTATATTTACATGGAATAAGTGATCGTGTTCCTTTTGAACACACAATTACTGCTCCGTCAAATTGCATTCCTTCAACCTCTATTAAAGAAGAATGCAAAGTGTATTACATCAAGAATGAACTATTTGAAATGGGAAAAACTACATTAAAAACTCCTGCAGGAAATGAAGTTCCTACATACGATTTAGAACGCACGATTTGTGATATAGTTCGCAGTCGTAATAAACTTGGAACCGAAACATTCTTAACAGCTCTTAAAATGTATGTAGCAAATCCAAAAAAAGATTTAAACAAATTAAGTACTTACGCAAATAAAATGCGCATATCAAAAATTTTATATCAATATTTGGAGGTTCTTTTATAATGAATGCAATGAGTTTAAAAGCTAAAATTAAAAATATTGCTAAAGAAAAAAATATTCCTGCACAAGTTATTTTACATAACTATATGTTTGAGCGTTTACTTATTCGTCTTTCTAATTCTAAATATAAAGATAAGTTTGTGCTAAAAGGAGGAATACTAGTAGCTGCCATCGTAGGACTAAATAATAGAGCAACAATGGATATGGATGCAACTTTAAAAAATCTTCCTCTTACACCTGAAATTATTAGTAGTGCAATAGAAAATATTTGTAGTATTCACTATAACGATGGTGTTATATTTGAAATTATGACTGTTTCTCCTATCCGCGAAAACGACACATACGGAGGTTATCGTATTATGTTAAACGCTAAATTTGATACAATGAATACACCTCTTAGTATTGATGTATCCACTGGAGATGTTATTACACCACATGCAATTAAATATGGTTTCTCAGAAATGTTTGACAACAATAAATCATATGAACTTTGGACATATAATATTGAAACAATCTTAGCAGAAAAAGTTGAAACAATCTTGCGCCGTGGTGTATTTAATACTCGTCCAAGAGACTTTTACGACACTTATATATTAAGCACTACACAAAAATTTGATCATGCAGTATTTATGGAAGGACTAAATTCAACAGCCGCTCATCGAGGTACCACAAAACAAATTGCAGATATTCCTTCCATCTTGCATAATATTGCAGAAAGTTCTGAACTAAGGAGTATGTGGGATAAATACCGCAAACAGTTTGCATACGCACAATCTATTGAATATGATCAAATTATGCTTGCATTAAAAAAACTATTATTAGAAAAAGATAACAATGAAGTATAAAAAGAATTTTATTTCAAAAAAATATCCTATCAAAAAAGATAGGATATTATTTTCTAATAGAAAGGATTTTAGAACGTTTACTAATTATTCTTATTAACATATCAATAATAGATACGATGGTTATTATAATAACTAACCATCCTAATAGATATGCATAGTCGTAATTATATTTAATATTAAATAATGCTCCACCAACAGTACCATCTACTTGAGACATAAATTCACTCATAATCATAACCTTAAGTCCAAGACCAAATGATTGAAGTAATGTTGTTACAATAAATGGTACACATATAGGGATATATACATAGATAAACTTTTTAAATGTATTAATTTCTAACATTTTTAAATCATCAGTTAAGTTTCTATCAATGTTATCAATTGCACCAATTAAACCTTCAAATGAAAGTGGTAAAACAACTAGGAATGTTACAATACCAGGAGCTATTTCTTTTGCTTCATAAAAAGCATAAAAGATATAAATTGATATAACTGCAAATGGTGCTGCTTTTAAGATATTAATAATTGGTCTAAAAAAGTAAATAGATGATGGGAATATTATATATATGAATGCAACTACACATGCTAATAATAATGATATTATAATTACAATAATTAGTTTAAATAGTGTATTACTAAGTATTAATAGATCAGTTTTAGATATAATGATATTAAAAGAACTTTTTAATATTTCAAGAACACTTGGAAATATAAACGAATCATCTTTTATAACTACTACAATTTGCCATAAAAGAAATATTGATACAATAGATATAATTCCAAGTGAATATTTTTTAATAGTAGAATTCATCTACAGGAAGACTTCCTCCCATTTGTTTAGAGAAACCTAAATCGATCATCATTTGTAAATAGTAATTGACTGCTTCTTTATCACTTTCTAAAATTTGGTAATGACAATTAGGAATTGCACTAACTAGTGTTTCTACACCAAGTGTTTCAAATGATGTATGTAACTTTACAGCATGATTTGCACAATTTGTCGGATTTAAGTTTGCGTTTATTACTGCTTCTTTCATATCATTTAATGCATCTTTAATATATTTTTTACCAGTAATACTTTTTCTTACAAAAATTCCAGCTTGAGGATAAGACTCGTTTCCTGTCATTTTAGCCCATTCGTCTTGTAAATCGATTATTGATAAATTAAATTTTGATTTTAATTTTGAAATAGCTGGTTCTGCTGTAACAACAATTTCCGCTTTACCACTTGCAAGAAGAGTATTAGCTTCAGATACATCAGATACATATTCAATAGTTACATTAATATCAGAATGGTATTTTAGTAATGCTTGCATTACAATATCAGGTGTAGAATTTTTACCGAATGCTACAACTGTTTTACCATCAAGTTCTTTAAATGAATTTAAAGTTCCTTTACTAGCAAGATACAAATTACCCCATACGAATGTTTTATATAGGAGATATTCTTGATATACAGAATACATTTTAGCACCCAAGTTTACTGGAGCAACAATTACATCGTGACTTTTTGAAGTAAACGCAGCAACAAGTGGATCACTCCCTGCTACAACTTCTGCCTTAACATAATCATTTGTCATCGCAAATTCAGAAAGTGCTAATGCTGGAGTTCCTGTTGGCATAATAATTGATAGTTCATCTTTAACACCATCTTCGTTTGTAATAGTACAACTTGTAACAACAAGTCCTAACAAAAATATAAATAAACTTAAAATAATTTTCTTCATAATATTTATCTCCTTATTATTTTCTATATTTATTATTTCTAATTATTTGCATATTTATTATACATTTGTTAAAATAAATATGTTGTAACAAATGTTACACTTTGGAGAAAATTATGAACATTATTAACTTACTAACAGAACAAGAAATAAAAGAATATATAAGATTTAAATATTATGATTCTAATCAAGTAGTATTTAATGAAGGAGCAAAATGCTATGGTATAGGAATTGTATTAGAAGGTGAAATTCTAATTAAGACATATACATATAATATTAAAGAAGAAATAATAACAGTAATAAAAGAAAATAATCTTTTTGGACAATTTTTAATATTTTCAAGTCAAGACTCTTATTTAGGTATAGGTATTACTTCAAGAAAAACAAAAGTAGCATATATTCCTAAATCTAATTTAATTAAACTTCTTTCATCAAATAAAGCATTCTTAGAAGCATATATGGAAATTATATGTAAAGAAGCTATTAATATTAAACAGCAAGCAAAACTTCTTGCACATAAAAATATTAGAGATAGAATTATGTATTATTTAATATCAAATCAGAAAGATAAAATCGTATATATCGACTCAGTTACAACACTTTCCAATATTCTTTCAATACCAAGACCATCAGTTTCAAGAGAACTTACTAATATGGAAGATGATGGATTAATTAAACGAGCAGGTAAAATTATATATATAAAATAGCAGTACCAAAGTACTGCTTTTTTAAAATCCTGAAATAAAACAAATTAAATAACCAACAAATAAACTTACTCCAAACATAATACCTAGAATTGTAAAACTATTTTTTATGTTTGTTTTACGTTTAAATAAGAAAACAAGTCCAAGTCCTGCATTCATACAAAGGCCTGAAATACAAGCACCAAAACTAAGTCCACCTAATAGATATACATTTGTTATTGCAACACTTGCTGCACAGTTAGGAATAATACCAATTAAAGATGAAAATAATGGTGCTAAGTATTTATTTGTTTGTAAAAATTCATTAATATTTTCTTCACCAAGATAATGAATTAATGTATTAAATAAAAGAGTAATACCAAGAACATATGCAAAAATTTTTAAAGAATGAACTAAAGGATGAAGTATGTGTTTATATACTTTAGAGTGTTCATCACCACCTTCAATTGGATGACTACAACAACCAATATGAACTTCTTCTTCAAAACTTTTATGACAATGTTCTAGATGTTCATGAACTTCGTGTTTATGTTTTGTTAATAAAAAGTCTACAACATAACCAGTTACAAAACCTATTACAAATTTTAACACAACGATTAAAATAATACTTAATACATTTTCTTTAGTTGCTTGTGATAAAAGAATTGGTAAAGCTTCATCACTACATGCAAGAAATAATGCAATAAGAGTTCCCATTGTGATATGGCGTTTCACATACAAGTCTGATGCAACAACACTGAATCCACATTGAGGTACAAGTCCTAATGCTGATGCAATTAAAGGTGAAAAACGATTCTTTTTTCCAAGTCCTCTTGCAATACGTTCTTCAACAAAACTAATTATAAAATATAAAATAAGCGCAACAACAAATACTTTTAAGCTTTCTTCTAATGAATGTAGTACGATATGTAAAATTTCGCTCATTTTACTCCTCCTGTTTATTTTTCATGCAATCTTCGCATAATCCATAAAAAACTACACGTCCTGGATCTACTTTGAATTTATGCATATTTTCTACATGATTTATTATTTCATTTATATGAACACATTCTAAATGTTGAAGTGTCCCGCAATCTATACACATTAAATGGAAGTGTTCTTTACAAGAATCACCTGAATCAACATATTGATAACACGCTTTATCTGAATCTGGTAAGATATATTTTTTTACATCTCCAGTTTGAACTAAAACATCTAAATAACGATAAAGTGTTGCACGAGAAACACTCACCTTTTGGGCTGATAAAATAAATAACATATCATCAGCAGTTAAATGTTTATTTTTGTTATTTTTTAACATTTCTAAAATTATTGTTTTTTGTCTTGTATTATATACTTTAACTTCCATATATTACTCCAAATTGAAATTGAGACTCATTCTCATATTTATATTATACACTAAAATATGGTATAAGTAAAATAATTTGATATTTTTTCTAAAACTACTTGAAATATCTTTTTTAATGTTATAAAATATATATACAAGGAGGTTTTTACTATGAAAAAAATTATTACAATCGGACGTGAATGTGGTAGTGGAGGACACACTATTGCGTTAAAAGTTGCGGAAGCTTTAGGGATTCCATGTTACGATAAAGAGATTATTTCCATGGTAGCTGATAAATGTATGGTCTCTAAAGAATATGCTGAAAAAGTAGGAGAGTTATTAACTTCTTCTATGTATCAATCTTATTATGGATATGGTAAAATTAGTTTTCCTTATTCATCACCATCTCTACAAGATCAAATAAATTCTACACAAGTGGATATTATTAACAGTTTAGCAGATAACTCTTCTTGTGTAATTGTAGGACGTGGTGCAGATTATGTGTTAAGAAAAAGAGATGATGTATTAAATATCTTTATTAAAGCTTCGATGGAATATAAAGTAATGATTTCCAAAGAAAAACATGACTTAACTAATAAAGAAGCTAAAACTATTCTTGCAAAACGTGATAAAGAACGTTCTAAACATTATTATTTTTATACTGGTCAAACATGGGGTGATGCTAAAAACTATCATTTAGTTTTAGATAGCGGTGTTCTTGGTGAAGATACATGTGTAAAATTAATAGTTGAAGCTTTTAAAAATTCATAATAATAAATTTTGATGAGTACTAATTTTAGTATTCATCTTTTTTGTTTTATCAATAATACTAATTAATTTAAAAATTTATGTTATACTAATAATAGAATTTTTATTGGAGGTGTTATATATATGTATGCTAAATGCGCATGGAAGAAATATTCTTCTACTGATTTAGAAAAAGTTTTTAAATTTAATGAAGAATATAAAGATTACATTACTAAGGGGAAAACTGAACGTAAATGTGTTGATGAAGCTGTAAAACTTGCTGAAAGTTATGGTTTTAAACCACTAGCTAGTTTTGAAAAATTAGTTCCTGGTGATAAAGTATATGTTACAAATAAAGGTAAAAACATTGCTTGTTTCGTTATCGGTAATAAACCAGTTGAACAAGGATTAAGAGTTCTTGGTGCTCATATTGATTCACCAAGAATTGATATTAAACAAAATCCTTTATATGAAAAAAATGGTTTTGCACTACTTGATGCTCACTATTATGGTGGTATTAAAAAATATCAATGGGTAACTATTCCTCTTGCTTTACACGGTGTTGTATGTAAAAAAGATGGAACTATTGTTGATGTATGTATTGGTGAAGATGCAAATGATCCAGTACTTGGTATCACTGATTTATTAATTCATTTATCTGCTGATCAAATGCAAAAAACAGGTGCAAAAGTTATTGAAGGTGAAGATTTAGATTTAACAATGGGTAATATGCCTTTAGAAGGTGAAGAAAAAGATGCTGTTAAAGCAAATGTATTAAAACTATTAAAAGAAAAATATGACTTTGAGGAAGAAGATTTCATTAGTGCTGAACTAGAAATTGTTCCTTCAGGTCCTGCAAGAGATTATGGACTTGATAGAAGTATGGTCGCAGGATATGGTCATGATGATAGAGTATGTGCTTATACATCTTTAAGAGCAGTACTTGATGCTGGTGCTTGTGAATATACAACTTGTGCTATTTTAGTTGATAAAGAGGAAGTTGGTTCTATTGGTGCAACAGGTGCTCATTCTAAATTCTTTGAAAATACTGTTGCAGAACTTATTAATTTAACAACTGATTATTCAGAACTTAAAGTTCGCCATGCAATGGAAAATACAAAGATGTTATCAAGTGATGTATCTGCAGGATTTGATCCACTTTATGCTGGTGTTAATGATCCTAAAAATGCTGCTTACTTAGGTAATGGTATTTGTTATAATAAATATACAGGTTCTCGTGGTAAGAGCGGTTGTAATGATGCAATGCCTGAATATATGGCAGAAATTAGAAAAGTTATGGATGAAAATAATATTAACTATCAAACTGCAGAACTTGGTCGTGTAGACCAAGGTGGTGGTGGTACTATCGCATATATCCTTGGTAATTATAATATGAATGTTATTGATGCTGGTATTGCTGTTTTAAATATGCATGCCCCTATGGAAATTGTTTCTAAAGCAGATGTATATGAAGCATATTGTGCTTATAAAGCATTTATTTCTAAATTATAATATATATAATAAAAAGGTTAGTAAGAGTTTTTCTTACTAACCAATTTTTTTATTTATTAAAATATTTTACCAAATTTTCCATTCTTCCAAATTAAACTAGAAGGATATGAACCATCCCATTGAGTCCAACAAGTTGTACCAGGAATTACACTATAAAGTGTTATAGTTTTAGATACACCTTCAATAGTAACTGTTACATCATAAGATACAGTAGTTGTTGTTTTTGGAGGATTTATAACACGACCATTTTCATTAACAATATCTGGATTATTAGATTTGAATGTAATTTCTGCATCTTTATAATCTTTCATAATGATATAGTTAACTTCAACCATCTTCATAAATTCATTCCAATAAGAACCTGCTCTTAAACATTGTGGACAGTTTTTACCACTCCAAGTATTGTGTTCTTTAACTCTATCTAATGTTAAACCATTTCTAACAAGAATATCAGCTACAAGTTGACCAGTTCTTTGCCATGTATCATATATATCACCGGATACATTTACACACATTTCAATACCAACAGAGTTATTATTTCCACCTTGGTTACCAATACAACCTTCTGCTACTTGTGAGAAGTCAACTCTAAATGGAGCTACATAGTAATATCCATCAATAACTTTATATGAAGGACCTAATGTTGAGAAGTGTGCTTTTGATGGATTAGCAATTGTCTTAGTTCCATTTGAAACAGGAAGTGAAATTGAAGTAACTTGTCCATCAATAGTTAAGTACCATGTACTACCATTTTTAACCATATCAAATTCTGGAGCTTTTTCACCTACTTTAATACCAGTTGCAAGCCAAGAGAATGAATAACCAGTTCCGTCTCCTGCATGATATGCACGATATTTTTCACGAACAACACCAACAATTTCTCCATTACCAGTTGTATAATGAATTGAAGTTCCACCTGTTGACATTGATGAAGCAATTGAATGAACTGTACCTGTTAGAGTTGCGGTATCATGAACTGTAACAAATTCAATTGTATCTTCTGCACGACGATCTTTGTGATTTGAGTTATCAGTAATAGCATCAGAATTAGCATAATATTTTTCTTCTACAACATAAGGTGCAAATAAGAAATAGTTAACGCTACCATATATTGAGTCATAATATCTTTGAGTACCATCATTATATAAACATGCATTACCAGCATCAACGATTGCAAAATTATATTCAGCAATTAATTTTAATACTTGATCTACTCTAGTTTCTGTAGCAAGATCAGCAACAATTAACTGAATTTTAACTTTATAGTTAGATCCAGTATTATCACTTACTGTGATAATTACTTCACCTTCTTTTAAAGCAGTTACGTAACCATCTTCATCTACTGTTGCAATTGAAGTGTTACTTGATTCATAATATATTTCTGCATCTTCAGTATCTTTACCAAGCGAGTGAGCATGAATTTGTACTTTTTCTCCTACACTTAAAATACCATCAAATTCATCTTCAAAGTCAACATCAATTGAAGGTATTGAGTAAACTGTAACTGTATAATTTTTTACTGCATAACTCATATAATCTCTAATTGTGATTGTACAAGTACCAGCATTAATAGCAGTCATTAAACCAGTTTCACTAACACTTATAACATCAGGATTACTAGATGTAAATATTACCTCTTGGAAATATGCATCAGTTGGAAGAACTTTTGCCGAAATTTGGAAAGTGTCTCCTGTAATCATTTCTTCTGTCATTGCATCTACTTGCATATCAGTTACTTGAGTAAGAAGAGTCCATTTAGCAATTAATTTAACATCATCAGTTAAATCAGATATAGTCTCATATTTTTTACCATTTTCATCATACCAACCATCAAATCTTGAACCAAGTTTTGAAGGTGTAATTAAAGTATCATCTGGAGTAACATCCATTCTTACTATTGACTCCTTTGGAGTATCATTATAGAAGTATACATCACCAGGAGTAGAATGATTCATATCAGTTACATTACAACTAAATGAAACAACTTGTCCAACTTTAATTGAATTTACTACAATAGAATGAAGTGTTCCTTTATTATTGTGTGAATTAGAAATTGTTAATACATATTCAGCACCTTCAGCCCAAGAAGAAGGACCAGATTGAATAATATCAAGAACAACCCATAAACCACTTACAGGATCCTTTCCAATATAAATACGATCAGAGAATGTTGCAGTAGGATCATATCCTGATTGACCTAAGAATACATTATTTTTATAATTTGTACCAGTCCAATATGCACCTTCATTATAGTTATAATTGTTAACTTCAAGTGTTGCAGCAGGAGTTGCAGATTGTAAATATGATTCAGTAGAAACCCCACCATCTAAATCGTAAATTACTGCAAATGTATTTTCTCTTTTCCAATGTGCATATATTTTCATTTCGCCCATAGCATCTTCTCCAATCTCAGTAATATATGTATTAGAGTCAATTTCAGTTGACCAACCAAGGAATACATAACCTTCTTTTGTAGGGATAACTAATTGAGTTATTTCACCTTCAACATATTTAAAAGGAGAACCTTTAGGAAGTCTTCCTCCATCAAGGTTATAAACGATGTTATGTGTTATATCTTTATATTGTGCATATAAAGTAATATCACCTGTAGTACCTGTAGATATTTCATATATATAATCTTTTGAACTTTCTTCAACAGTCCATCCTAAAAATGTTTTATGATTATGTGTTGCGGGATTAATAGCTAAAGATAATTCTCTTATGTCATATGTAGTTGGATTATCAAGATCATTACTTCCACCATTTAATACATATGTAATATTATATTCACTTTGAATAACTTCTACTTCCCATTCTTTCTTTGTTTCTTTATAACCATTACTAGCAGTAGCAGTAATTTTTACAATACCATTTGATAATGCATTAAAATTATTACCATCTACTGAAAGTATATCTTTATTTGATGTAGTATAAGTCACTGTTACTTCACTACTAGCTGTATAAGTAATAGAGAATTTATCTCCAACATAAATATTATCAGGTAGAGTAGAATAAGTAACTTCACCTACTTCAGGTGCAATTACATTTACTTTAACTGTAACTGTTGCACCATCATATTCTTTCCAAGTAGCTGTTACTTCTGCAGAACCTATTCCAACTGCAGTTATTTTATCAGTTTCTACTTTAACTATTTTATTATCACTTGATGTTATATCAAGATTTGCAAGAATGTCTTGTTCTGTATATTTCTTAACTTCAGTAGCTGAAAGTTTAAGATCTACGTCCTCACCAATCAATACATTAATTTCATTTTTTTCTGCAGAAAGTGTAACTTTCTTTTTTGAACATGAAGTGAGTATAAAAATTAAACCAATTAATAAAAAACTTAATAACGATACTTTTTTTAAAAACTTCATAATTTTCTCCTTTTCTATGAATAATTTTATAATATCAAAATCTTTATATAATTATTCTATCATTAGAAAGAATTTATTTCAAGTAATTTTTTAATATTTTGTTAAATATACATAGAAAAAGGCTAGTAGAATTTTATCTACTAACCTATTTTTTTATCTATCTACATATAAACCTTTTACCATTGATGCAAGAGTAATTGATTTAGTTTCAGTTCCTTTTGTAAATGTAATAGTATATGTTACACATGTAGTTTCAGATGGTTGTTTAATTACACGACCATTATTATCAACAATATCTGGGTTATTAGATACAATTGATACTTCATAACCAGCATATTTAGTTAATAATTCATATTCAGTTTCAACTAGTTCTAAGAATTCATACCAAATTTCTAGATCATTTTCAAGCATTGGTTGAGGACAATCCTTACCAGAGAAGAAATGATGACCTCTTACTCTTGTAATATCAAGATTTTGTCTAACCATAATATCTGCAACAAGTTGAGCTGTCTTTTGCCATGTCCACCAAAGGTCAGAACCTTCGTTAACACAAGATTCAATACCAATAGAATTTCTATTACCACCAGTACCACAAATGCGTCCTTCATAAACTTGAGTATAACACCACCAAGTAGTACCCATATAGTATTCACCATCAACAATAGTAAATGGTAATCCTTGAGCATTAATAAATGATTCAGGAGTTCTATTAGAGAATGCAGTTTGTCCATAACCAGCTTTAGATGAAATTGTTCCATCAGCGTTTAGGATATGGTCAGTATTTCTACTTGAGTAATTCCAAGGATTAGGCATCTTAACAGTAGTCTTTTGACCATTAATTTCGTAATAGAAATCATTTGAAATTGTAATGTTAGGATATTGAGGATCATTTGCTCCAACTTTAACGCCAGATTTAATCCACTTGAATTCACCAACTTCAGCAAGAGCACCAGAGTCACCAGCATGCCATGCACCTTTTGATTCATCCATACAATAATATACACCATCATTACCAGTTGTATAATGAATTGAAGTAGATCCATTATTAGAAAAGTAACTAGCATTCGCATTTGCATCAGCTCCAGAAGCCATATTACCTGTATAGTGAACAGTAATAAATTCAATTGAAGACATTGTACCATAAGTAGCACTAGATTTATTTGATGCTTCATAATACTTAGTGTCTTTAACAAGTGGACTATTACCTAATAATTTAGAAACACTTCCTAAAATATCTTTATTATATGTGTTACCAATATTTAGATCATATCTTGTAAAGATATTGCTTTCATTAGATTCAAGTGCAAAAGCTAAAATATCTTCTGGAAGTTCTTCTAGAACAACTACAACAAATTCTAATTTCAATGATGAATTATTTACATCTGTTGCAATAATTTTCGCAGTACCTGCGTTTAATGCTGTAACAAGACCATTAGCATCTACTGATACAATATCAGGAGTAGCTGATGTCCATTTAACTGCACCAATAGTTCCATCTTTTTTAACCACTTCTGCATTTAATTGAATTGATTCATCTATAACTACATAAGATTCAGTTTCATATGAACCATCAATATAATCATTAACAAATACTTCTAATTCAAATACTACATCTAATTTTCTATTTCCATACACTCTCATAGTAATTGTAGTTTTACCATTTGCTAAAGCAGTAATTAAACCTTTTGCAGAAACATACGCAACGCTTTCATTACTTGAGAAGAATTCAACTGTTGTATCAGTAGCATTACCAGGAGTTAAACTCCAAACTAATTGATGTGTAGTAAACAACAATAATTCAGAAATCTTATTAATTTCAACTTTTTCTACTTTAACTTCCTCTGCCCATTTACCATAGAAAACTTTATTACCAACATCTGTTGATTTAATATTTGTAATTGGTGAACCAGTAAATTCGTCATTATCATACCAACCTAAGAATTCAAGACCATTTGCAAGTGAAATATTAGGTAGAGCTACTGTTTGACCACCACGATAACTTGTTGGAATTTCTTGAGGTACTTTTGTTGCAGCACAGAATTTTGATAAATATGATGCAAAGTATTTTTCACCAGTTGAACTCCATGTAATAAATTGATTCATTCTTACCATTGTAGCATAAGTATCTGTATAGAAACTTTGATCAGGATTAACTGCTAACATTGCTGTATGGAATACTTCAAAGAACTCTTTCCATTTTTGATAGTATTTAGGAACATTGAAGAAATATTCAGTACTTCCATCTTCAGCAGGATAGTTACCTAAAGAAGTATTACGTAATTTAATATCTGCATAAGCAGCTAATTGAGCCTTAATATAAGCTTCATATTCTGCATAACTTCTTGTTTCGCCATTACCTTTAGCCCATTCATATAAATCGTTAAATAATTCATTAACAATTTCAGTATGATCAGCAGCAGAACGCGAAGGCCAAATAACATTTTCTTTATTTGTTACAAATTCAATATTATACAATTCACCCTCCAATGCAGTAAAATCTGCGATAAGATATAAGTTACCTTCAGCATCCCCAGGAATTTCAGTTACTAATTGCCCATCTAGTAACCAACCATTAAATTGGTGATTAGGAAGTGTAAGTGTAGGAAGTGAAATAACAACTTTATCTAAGCTAGTATAACTGTAAGTAAATGCTTCTTTAGTTGTACCACCATTTAGTTCATATGTGATTTCCCAGAATTCAAGAGCTTCAGCATCATTAATTGATGGTTTAGAACTAAGTGAAGTACCTGCAGTATTACAATGTTTAAATAATTCAGCATATAAAGATAAATCAGTAATCATATTACCTGAATTATCTTCATAATAGTTTGTACCAAAAACAGTAAGATGTGGATTAGTACTTTCAGTATCACCAGTTCCATTATATGATTGATAATAGAAATCAGTAGGTAGACCTAAGAAGATATTATTTTTAACTTCACACGACCAATCAGACGCTGTACCACCATTATTTCTAAAGTACATTCCGTTATAACAATGATCAAAAATGTTTTCTTCAACTATAATTTTAGCACCATTTTCTTGATAATACCAAGCACCTACAGTACCACTATTAGGTTGAGTTTTATCTAAACCACCACATTTAATAAATTCATTACCCTTGAAAATTAAAGTAGTAGATGTATTTGATTCGCCACTATAACTTCTAAAGTATACTGCATTTTGACCAGTACCTACAGAAGGATTTTCAAATTTATTATTTGTAAATGCTAAAGTTCCATAAACATAACCACCATCAATTCTTATAGAGTCACGAGTATAGTTATAAAACTCATTATTATCTACAGATAAATTAATATTGCGACATAAATGAATATTTTCAGCAGCTACATTATTAAATTTATTATTACTAAACTTAAAGTTAGCAAGTGATGTAACAGCAGAATATGAGAAATTAATAAATCCAGAATCAACATATCTTCCTGTTGCACTATATTCAGCAGCAGCAAGTGTTGAATCAGTAACTAAATTGTTTTGGAATATAAATCCTACATAAGCACCAGTTGTACCAATCACTCTTGCTCCTTCCGTAAATTTTATACCATCAATAACTAAATTTTTTGCAGAAGCATCAACTGTTATAATACCAGTATATACTGCTTCATTAGCACGATTTGCATCATTACCAGCAACACCAACATTAGGACCTTGAATAGTGATATTAGCAACTGATACAGTAACATTTTCAGAATAATTTCCAGCAACTAGTTTAATAGTTTCGCCTTCTTTAACAACTGCTAATGCAGCAGCTAATGTTGGATAACATCCTTCATCATTAGTTCCGTTAACAACAAGTGCAACATCTCTAAATTTAGCTACAAGAACTAAATTTCCAGTTGTACCAGCAGGAATATTTTCAACTTTTATACCGTTTAAATACCAGCCTAAGAAGATATATCCTTCTTTTTCAATTGTAGGAAGATTAGCAATACCTACTTCTTTATCATAAGCAGTAACAGCAGAAGATGTTAATGTACCACCATTTAATTCATATTCAACAGCGAAATAACGATCTGGATTAGAAGATATTAATTGTTGAATATATCTAGCAGCTCTATCTTCTTCACTTGTTGCGATAGTAACATCGGCAGTAACACCATTAACAGAAACTTGACTAGGAACAGCATTTAGTACTTTACCATTAGCATCAAGATATAAATTTTCATCAAATACTAATAAGTTAGATGCAGCAGAATTTGCAAATTTAGTTACATTTTCAAATGTATTATATTTAACATATGATTCAACTGCAATACTTTCGAAATAACCTGGGTCATTTTGTGATGAACCTTTAAAGTAGTTATTATAAGCTTCAAATGAACCACTTCTAACTCTAAATAAGGCAGCAGCTGTATTAGTAACAGCACCACATGTAGAACCATCAACAATGTTACCTGTAACAATTACTTTCTTAGTTTGAGCGCCTTGTACCCAAACAATAAATTGACCAATAGTATGGATATTACAATCTTCAATAATTACTTCAGCTTGAGATGTACAATCACGGAATTTGATAAATGTATTCATATCAGAAACAACACAACTCTTGAATTTTAGTGTTTCAATATTACCACCATCTTGGAAGAATACACCTGGAATTCCTCCACCACCACCTGTACCTTTTAAGTGAACACCATTAAATACTACGTTTTTAGCAGCAATATTACCAGCTACATCTTTTTGCACATTAATAACAGCTTCACCTGATTTAAAGCTTGTAGGTTGTAAATTAGAATTAGGTCCATGAATTTCAATACTCTTATTAATAACAACACTTAATGCATATTCACCAGCAGGAAGCATAATCTTATCACCATCAGCAACACTTGAAACAGCTTCATCTAATGTAGCAAAGTGTAATCCTTCGCCAACATATTTATAACCTTCTAATAAAACTAATTTTTCTTTCCAATTAGCATAAACAACAAATTCACCTGTTGCAGTAGCAGGAATTTCATTAATGTATGAAGTACCACCTTTTACAATTGACCAACCTAAGAAATCAAAGCCTTCTTTTGTTGGAACTGGTAATGTTACTACTTCACCTTCAGTATATTCTGTTACATAGCCGTCATCTAAAAGACCATCATCTAAATTATATTTAATTGCAGATTTAATAATTTGTTTTTCCCAATTAGCATATACTTTGAATTCACCTGTTGCATCTTTTCCAATTTCAGTTATATAATTTGTAGATTCCACTTCTTTTGTCCATCCTAAGAATTTATGATTAGCTTTAGTTGGAATTGGAAGTGTATAACCGACACCTTCTTCATATTCCTTTTTAGCATCTGAAGGATTTGTTCCACCGTTTAATTCATAAACAATATTTGAATAAACAATTATTTTTTCCCACTTAGCATAAACTTTAACATCACCTGTTGTTTCTTTTCCTATTTCAGTAATATAGTCAGTAGATGTTAATTTTACAGTCCATCCTAAGAATTTATAGTCTTCTTTTGTAGGAACTGGTAATACACAACCTTCACCTTCAATATAAGTAAGAGGTACATCCGTAGGGTTTATTCCACCATTTAATTCGTATGTAATACTATAAACAATATCTTCATAATCAGCATATAAAGTAACATCACCAATTTCTTCAGCACTAATTTCAGTTATATAATCAGAAAAACCTATTCCTTTTGTCCAGCCTAAGAATGTTTTATGCGCTTTTGTTGGATTAACTAGTTGTACTCCTTCGCCTTCTATGTATGTGACAGGAGCTTCTTCTGGTAATATTCCACCATTTAATACATATGTAATATTATGAATAATATCAGCATAATTAGCATATAAAGTAACATTTCCAATTTCTTCAGCACTAATTTCAGTCACATAATCAGTAGAACCTACTTCTTTTGTCCAGCCTAAGAATGTTTTATGCTCTTTTGTTGGATTAACTAATTGTACTCCTTCGCCTTCAATATATGTAACTGGAGCTTCTTCTGGTAAATTACCACCATTTAATTCATATGAAATACTGTGAACGATATCAGAAAATTGTGCATATAAAGTAATATCGCCTGCTTCACCTGCTGCAATTTCAGTTACATAATCTGTAGATTCTGCTTCTTTTGTCCAACCTAAGAATGTTTTATGCTCTTTTGTAGCAGCAGCAATAATTAAAGGTAATTCTCTTACATCATATTTAGATGGATTTGCTTCTGCGTTTACACCACCATTTAATACATATGTTATTGTATATTCACCTTGAAGAACTTCTACATCCCATTCTTTCTTAGTTTCTTTATAACCATTAGTTGCAGTAGCAGTTATTTTTGCAGCACCTTTTGCTAAAGCTTCAAAATTATTACCATCCACTGAAAGTATATCTTTATTTGATGTAGTATAAGTCACTGTTACTTCACTACTAGCTGCATGAGTAATAGAGAATTTATCTCCAACATATACATTAACAGGTAGAGTAGAATAAGTAACTTCACCTACTTCAGGTGCAATTACATTTACTTTAACTGTAACTGTTGCACCATCATATTCTTTCCAAGTAGCTGTTACTTCTGCAGAACCTATTCCAACTGCAGTTATTTTATCAGCTTCTACTTTAACTATTTTATTATCACTTGATGTTATATCAAGATTTGCAAGAATGTCTTGTTCTGTAAATTTCTTAACTTCAGTAGCTGAAAGTTTAAGATCTACATTTTCACCAATAATTACACTAATTTCATTTTTTTCTGCAGAAAGTGTAACTTTCTTTTTTGAACATGAAGCAAGTGTAACCATTAAAGCAATTATCACAAGACTTAGTAAAAATGCTTTTTTAATAACCTTCATATTTTTTCTCCTTTTTACTTTTTAATAGTGATTTTTAAAATCTCTATGTAATTATTTTATCATTAATTAAAATTTATTTCAAATAATATTTTAATTTTTTTGCAAACGTTTTCGTAAATTTAAATAATAAAAACTCCTAATCAAATATGACTAGGAGTTTTGTGTTATTTATATAATCGGACTTTTTTTTATTTTTCAGGGAATCTTTCTCTTGAATGATAATGAGTATGTAATAACTCATGAGCTTTATGAGAGTTAGGTTCGCCTAAGAATTCTTTGTATAATGCTTGAACTTGTGTATTATGATGAGATTGACGAAGAGTTTGTCTTTCATCTTCAGAATATAAAGCTTGAGCACGTTTTTGTTTGAATGTATCTAAAATATTAGTATCTTCATTAGGTAAGAACATTGGTTTAACATATGGTTGACCACCACCGTTAACACATCCACCAGGACAACCCATGATTTCGATAAATGCATATGGGCTCTTACCATCTCTGATTTGATCCATTAATACTTTAGCATTTCTCATACCAGATGCAACAGCAACTTTAAGTACGTTACCATTGATATTGATTTCAGCTTCTTTTAATCCATCCATACCACGAACAGCTTCAAATTTGATAGCTTCGTGTTCTTTACCAGTTAATACATAATGAGCAGTTCTAAGTGCTGCTTCCATTACACCACCAGTAGCACCGAAGATAACACCAGCACCAGTGTATTCACCCATGATGTCTTGGTCAAATTCTTCATCAGGAAGTTTATTGAAGTTAATACCACTACGTTTGATAAGTTTTGCAAGTTCTCTTGTAGTAAGTACTGCATCAACATCTCTTAAGCCTTCAGCTTCCATTTCAGGACGTTCTTTTTCAAACTTCTTAGCTGTACAAGGCATAATTGATACAACGAAAATATCTTTTGGATCAATATTGTTCTTTTCAGCATAGTAAGATTTGATAATAGCACCTTGCATTTGGTGAGGAGATTTACAGCTTGATAAATGATCTAATTGATCTCCATAATAGTATTCAGCATAGTTAACCCAACCTGGAGAACATGAAGTAATCATTGGAAGTACTCCACCATTTTTGATTCTTCCTAGAAGTTCAGTTGCTTCTTCCATAATTGTAAGGTCAGCACCGAAGTTAGTATCATAAACTTTTGCAAAGCCAAGTCTCTTAAGTGCAGCAACCATTTTGCCAGTAACAGCAGTACCAATAGGTAAACCAAATTCTTCACCTAAAGCAGCTCTTACAGCAGGAGCAGTTTGAACAACTACATGTTTACCAGCTTGCATTGCAGCATCAACTTTATCAATTTCACTCTTTTCAGATAAAGCACCAGTAGGACATACGCTTACACATTGACCACAAAGGATACAAGGTGTTTCACCAAATGAACGTTCAGCAGCAGGAGCAACGATAGTATTGAAACCACGTTTTTCAAATCCTAAAATACCAGTACCATGAGCATTTTGACAACGAGCAACACAACGACCACAAAGGATACATTTAGAAGTGTCACGAACTAGAGATGGAGTTAAATCATCATAACTTACAGGAGTTTTAGCACCTAAGAATTTACCTTCTCTAGCACCAGTGATTTGTGCAACATATAATAATTCACAGTGACCATTCTTTTCACATTGTTGACAATTTAATGAGTGGTTTGATAATAATAATTCAACACTTAAACGACGAGCAGCAGCAGCTTTTGGAGAAGAAATTTTAATTTCCATACCTTCTGCAACTGGATATACACATGACGCAACTAATCCTCTTGCACCTGTTGCTTCAACTAAACAAACACGACAAGAAGCTAAGCTACATTCACCATGATTAAAGCTACATAATGAAGGGATTTCATAACCACATTCTCTTGCAGCTTCTAAAATTGTTAGGCCTTCTTCAACTTGATAAGAAACACCTTCGATTTTAATATTAATTTTTGCCATTAGATTACACCTCCATTATTTCTTAATGATTGCATGGAATGGACAAGAAGAGATACACATACCACACTTAATACATTTTTCTTGATCAATAACAAATGGTTGTTTAATTACACCAGAGATTGCACCAACTGGACAAACACGTGAACACTTAGAACATCCTTTACATTGTTCTGGAACAATATAATATTGCATTAAATCTTTACAAATATGAGCAGGACATTGTTTATCAACTACGTGAGCAATGTATTCATCTTTGAATTGACGCATTGTAGATAATACTGGGTTAGCAGCAGTTTGACCTAAACCACAAAGTGAATTAGCTTTTACTGCTTCTGATAAATCTTCTAGATCAGCAAGATCTTGTAAAGTTCCTTGACCTTTTGTAATCTTTTCAAGAATTTCAAGAATACGTTTTGTACCAATACGACATGGAGAACATTTACCACATGATTCATCACAAATAAATTCCATATAGAATTTAGCAACGTCAACCATACAGTTGTCTTCATCCATAACGATAGCACCACCTGAACCCATCATAGAACCAAGTGCAACTAAGTTATCAAAGTCGATTGGAGTATCTAAATCTTTAGCAGTTAAACATCCACCTGATGGACCACCAGTTTGGATAGCTTTAAATTGTTTACCATTAGGAATTCCACCACCGATTTCGAAAATTAAATCGCGAACAGTAGTACCCATAGGAATTTCTACTAGACCAACGTTATTAACTTTACCACCAAGAGCAAATACTTTAGTACCTTTAGATTTTTCAGTACCCATAGATGCGAATTTAGCAGCACCTTCTCTTAAGATGTATGGAACACATGCAAGTGTTTCAACGTTGTTAATAATAGATGGTTTTTGCCATAAACCTTTAACAGCTGGGAATGGAGGTCTTGGACGTGGCATACCACGTTTACCTTCAATTGAGTTTAATAATGCAGTTTCTTCACCACAAACGAATGCACCAGCACCTAAACGAATATGAACATCAAAACTGAAACCAGTTCCTAAAATATTTTCACCTAATAAACCAATTTTCTTAGCTTCTTCAATAGCTTTACGAAGTCTTGCAACAGCTGTTGGATATTCAGCACGAACATAGAAATAACCATTTTGAGCACCAATTGCATAACCAGCAATAGCCATACCTTCAATAACAGCAAGAGGGTTACCTTCTAGAATAGAACGGTCCATAAATGCACCTGGGTCACCTTCGTCACCATTACATACTACATATTTTTCAGCAGAGTTTTGATTTAAAGCAAATTGCCATTTTCTACCAGTAGGGAAACCACCGCCTCCACGACCACGTAAACCAGCAGCTAATACTTCATCAATAACTTCTTGTTGAGTCATATTTAAAGCTCTAAGTAACCCTTGATAAGCGCCATAACCTAAAGCTTCATCAATATTTTCAGGATTAATAACACCACAACCGTGTAATGCAACACGTACTTGTTTTTTATAGAAAGTAATGTCATCTTGTTTTTGAATCTTTTCTTTTGTTACAGGGTCAACATAAAGAAGTCTTTCAACGATTTCACCATTAATTAAATCTTTTTCAACGATTTCTTCAACGTCAGAAACTTGAACACCACGATATAAAGTATCTTCAGGGAAAATCTTAACGAAAGGTCCTTGAGAACAGAAACCAAAACAACCTACTTGGTTAACAGATACTTTAGCATCAATTCCTTTAGCAGGAAGTAATTCTTGGAATTTTTCAAGAATAGCTTGAGCATCACTTGATAAACATCCTGTACCACCACAAATAACGATTGAACGTTTTCCACCTTTACCAGAGAACTTGTCATTAATTTGTTCAGTACAAACTTCAATCTTTTGTAATAATTCTTGTTTACTATTTAGCATTAGTTTGCACCTCCCATTTTTTTGTATTCTTCAATGATTGCTGGAACATCAGATACTGCAACTTTTGGATAAACTTTACCATTAATAGATAATGCAGGAGCAATACCACAAGCACCAATACAACGTAATGCTTCTAGAGTGAATAAACCATCTTCTGTAGTTTCACCAGCTTTAATATTTAAAATTTCAGAGAACTTATCGATAACTTGTTGTGCGCCTTTAACGTAACAAGCAGTACCAAGACATACACCGATAACATATTTGCCTTTTGGATTTAGTGAGAAAAATGAATAGAATGTAACTACACCATAAATTTCTGCAACAGGTACTCCGATTTGTTCAGACACTAATTCTTGTACTTCAAGAGGGATGTAACCAAATTCCTTTTGGATGTCACTTAAGATCATCATTAAAGGAGTCTTCTCATCTTTGTATCTTGAAATAATTTCAATAATTTGCTTTTCAGCATGAGCTTGTAAATGAGCCATAAATTAACCTCCGATTTTTTATTACGATTATATAATAACACTATAATACGTCCGGATATATTATATCAAATTCCAAATTTTTTTGCAAGTCATATATCCAATTTTTCATTATTTGGTAAAAATTAAAAGTATTAAAAAATAATTTATAGGAAATAATTATTAAACTATTTATAATAAAAAGAGCCAATAAACTATATTTTATAGTTATTAGCTCATAATTTAAAGATTAAAAATATATTTAAATTCTTTATCTTTTATACTCATAAAGTAGCAGCATATTTACTATATTCTTGTCCTTATATTATAGAAGAATATTTTTTACTTAAAAAGTTTCTTAAAAACAGCAGGAATATCTGCTTTAAAAGACATGATTTCTTTAGTTATCGGGTGCTTAAATTTAAGAGTTGATGCATGAAGTCCTAGTCTTTTTAACGGATCTGATGGGTTGCCATATTTATCATCACCAACAATTGGATGTCCTAATTCATTCATTGCAACTCTTATTTGATTCTTTCTTCCTGTTTCTATTGTTACATTAAGTAGTGAATATTTAGGTGATTCTTTTATAACTTTATAGTTAGTAATAGCTTTAATTCCATCACCATTTTTCTTAGAATCATACATTAAATGTGTATCTGTTTCTTTTAACCAGTTAATAAGTGTATCTTCTTTTTTAGGCATTTTACCTTCAACTACCGCAACATAACCACGTTCTTTTACTAAAGTATTCCAGTTTTTAGAAAGTAATTCTTTTAGTTCATACGATTTTGTAAAAAGAAGTAATCCTGATGTTTCTTTATCTAATCTATGTACTTGGAAACATCTAGCGTGTTTATCTTTTTGGGACATATATTCTAACACTAATTTATAAGCAGTATCAGTTTTTTCGTGATCACTTTCAATTGTAAGTAGTCCATTAGGTTTATTGATTACTAAAATATCGTTATCTTCATATACAATGTTAATATTAACTTTTTTCTTTGTTTCTTGTTTTACAACTTGACTTTTATCAAATTGTTCTTTCGATACTTGAACAATATCACCTTTATATAACATATAGTTAAACTGTGTAACAGGAAGTCCATTTACTGCAACATGTCTTTTTGATAGAATTGATTTAACATTGTTTCTTGATTGATCACGATATATTTGATATAAAAATTCTAATAATTCAATTTCTTTATTTACTGGATATTCTTTAATATTTTGGTTATGATATACTTTTTTCTTTTTTTCTAGGTATTCTTCTTTTCTTTTGATTTGTTCTTTTATATATTTTTTTCTTGCGTTATTTGGCATATTCTTTGTCCTTATTATATATAAAATTATAACTCATCAATTGATGAGTTATAAAATATTATTTTTTAGGTGTTAAAACTTCTTTTCCACCCATATATGGTTGAAGTGCTTTTGGTACACTAACTGTTCCATCTTCATTATAGTTATTTTCAAGTACTGCGATTAAACCACGAGGTGTAGCAAGAACTGTATTGTTTAATGTATGGCATAAATAAGTTCCATTTTCATCTTTAGACTTGATACCAAGTCTACGTGCTTGAGCATCACCAAGTGTTGAACAGCTACCTACTTCAAAGTATTTCTTTTGACGTGGAGACCAAGCTTCAATATCACATGATTTAACTTTTAAGTCTGCTAAATCACCTGAACAACACTCAAGTGTTCTTACAGGTACGTCTAAGCTTCTAAAGAATTCAACTGTATAACTCCACATTTTGTTATACCATTCCATTGATTCTTCTTTTTTACAGATTACAACCATTTCTTGTTTTTCGAATTGATGAACTCTATATAGTCCTCTTTCTTCTAATCCATGAGCTCCAACTTCTTTTCTGAAGCATGGGCTGTATGATGTAAGAGTTAAAGGTAATTCTTTTTCAGGGATAATTTGTCCTTTAAATTTACCAATCATTGAGTGTTCTGAAGTTCCGATTAAGAATAAATCTTCACCTTCAATTTTGTACATCATTGCATCCATTTCTTCGAATGACATAACGCCACTAACAACATCACTTCTAATCATGAATGGTGGAACACAATATGTAAATCCTTTATCAATCATAAAGTCTCTTGCGTATGATAACATTGCAGAGTGAAGTCTTGCAACATCACCCATTAAATAGTAGAAACCATTACCTGATGTTCTACCAGCCGCTTCTTTATCTAAACCATTAAGTGATGCAACAATATCAGCATGATATGGAATTTCATATTCTGGAACTACAGGTTCACCATATTTTTCATTTTCAACATTACAAGTATCATCTTCACCAATTGGAACTGACGAATCAATGATATTAGGAATAACTAACATTTTTTCACGAAGTTCTTTTTCTAGTTCTGCAACTTCAGGTTCAATACCTGTTAATTCTTCATTAATTTGTTTTACTTGTTCTTTAATTTGGTTAGCTTCATCAACTTTCTTTTCACGCATTAGCATTCCAATTTTACCACTCAAGTCATTTCTTTCTTTTCTTAAGTTATCGCCTTTTTGTTTTAATTCACGAATTTTTTTATCTAACTCAATTACTTCGTCAACTAAAACTAGCTTTTTATCTTGGAATTTCTTTTTGATATTCTCTTTAACAATATCAGGGTTTTCTCTAATAAATTTAATATCTAACATATATATTTCCTCTTCATATTAATTTCTTATATATTTTACCATAAATCAGTGTTATATTCAATCATTACACTAATTTAACATATTTATAACTATCAACTACACCATCTTTTGTAGTTTCAATTGTATAGCCAATACCTTTAACACATTTAGGTAGTTTTGTAAGGATTCCGTTTGTTTCTAAATATTCAGAATCAGGAATAAGTTTAATTTGATATCCTTCTTTAATAAATTCTAATACTTGTCTTTCTACTTCAACACAATGTAAGAAATATTCCCAAAGGTTATTTACTCTTAGTGTTTGTGGGCAATTTTTGCCACTAAAATAATGATGTTGTTTAATGTCATATAGTTCTAAATCATTTTCATCTAGTAGTTTTGCGACAAGTTTAGCACATCTCATGAATGATAACCAAATATTACTTCCTTCATTAACACATGTTTCAATACCTATCGAATTATTATTTCCACCTCGGTTTGCTATTTTTTCATATGTTTTATTAAAATATGTCTCACCAAGATAGAAATATTCATCATCAACTGCCATACAGATACCTTGATCGTTTATATCATCAATTGTACATACTCTAGTTACAAGTTTTCCATCAATTTCTTTTTCATACATTGGAGCTTTTACAGTAGTTTTTTCGCCATTGATTGTATAATAACTATCTTCACTAATACCAAGTTCAAACTTATCGGATATTTTTACACCAGTATTATATAAAGTATAATCATATTGAGTTGTATCACCTGCATGGTATGCTACTTCATTATCCGGAATATTGTGATATATACCATCATTTCCAACAACATATTGGAAACTTGCTTTGTAAGGTTCTTTTGTATCAACCCACATTTCTTTATATACTGTATCACTCCAGAATTTTGCATTATGTTTAGGACCAGTATCTCCTGTATCATGAATTGTAATGTATACTTTAGGCTTTATTCTTTGATCTCTATTTTCATTTTTTTCTTTCGCAATGTGTTCTTTAATATTAAGTTCTTCAAATAAATAAGGTGTAATTGCGGATATAAATGTGTCTTTATAAATTTTTTGCCACCCACATACTACGATTTCTTTTTTTATTATTTCTTCTTTATTATTTAATTTATTGAAATACTCTAATACTTTGTTCATAATTTACCTCCAAACTTATTATAAAAAAACTTATTCTAATATTTATTATAACACATTTTTTTATTTTTTGTTAAATTTAATTTATTAAAGTTTTATTTATGTGGAAAAATTAATTAAATTATGTTAAAATATATATATGTATAAATATTTTTAAAAAACGAGGTTATAAAAATGAAGTATGATGTTATTTTAGTTGGTGCAGGCCCAATGGGTATTTATGCCGCTTATGAATTAATGACAATGAATAAAAATTTAAAAGTTTTATTAATTGACAAAGGTCGTAATATATATAATCGTAAGTGTCCAATCTTAGAAAAAAGATTAGAAAAGTGCCCAGTAGATAAAAATGGTAATATAGGTTGTAAACCAGGTTGTTCAATGACAACTGGATTTGGTGGTAGTGGTGCTTACTCTGATGGTAAGTTTAATATCACAAGTGAATTTGGTGGTTGGATGACTGATTACCTTCCTGAAGAGGAAGTTATTGACTTAATCAAATATGTTGATAATATCAATTTAAAACATGGTGCACCTGAAGAAATCACTGATCCTTACACTGATGAAGTATTTGAGATTGAGAAAAAAGGTATTGCGGTTGGGCTTAAGCTTCTTCGCAGTCAAGTAAGACATTTAGGGACTGAAGTTAATTTAAAAGTTCTTGCAAATATATATGAAGAAATGCAACCATACGTTGATTATTCATTTGAAATCGCTGTTAAAGATATTATTGTTGAAGATAATGTTGTTAAAGGTGTTTTAATGGAAAATGGCGCTATATATTATGGTGATTATGTAGTGCTAGGAGTTGGTAGAAATGGTTCTGAATGGCTTGCAAGTACACTTTCTAAATATAATGTTAAATTCAAAAATAATCGTGTTGACTTAGGTGTGCGTGTTGAAACTAATGATATTATTATGGATGAAATTAACCGAAACCTATATGAAGGCAAATTTATCTATAATACAAGTGTTGGTACACAAGTTAGAACTTTCTGTTCTAATCCATCTGGTCACGTTGTAGTTGAAAATCATAATGGTGTAATGTTATGTAATGGACATTCATATAATGATGTAAAACTAGGTTCTAAAAACACTAACTTTGCGTTACTTGTTTCACAAGAATTTGATGATCCATTTAATGATCCAAATGAGTATGCATATGAAATTAGTAAACTTGCTAATAAATTATCAGATGGATCTGTAATTGTTCAAAAATATGGTGATATTAAAAAAGGACGTCGTTCAACTCCTAAACGTATTCAAGAAGGATTTGTTCGTCCTACATTAAAAGAAGCTATTCCAGGTGATTTAGGATTAGTTCTTCCTTATAATTTTATGAAATCATTAATTGAAATGATTGAAGCACTTAATCACGTTAGTCCTGGTATCGCAAGCGACCATACATTATTCTATGGTGTTGAAGCTAAATTCTATAGCGATTGTCCAGTTGTAACAAACAAATTTGAAACAAGCATTCATAACTTGTATGTTGGTGGTGATGGTGCAGGTATTACTAGAGGTCTTGCACAAGCAGGTGCTAATGGGGTAAAAATAGCAAGAATAATTGTTGATGAAATCATTAAAAAATAGAGGCTAACATGAATTTAAATAATGACATTAAAAAAATATTAGTTACTGAAGAACAAATTAAAGCACGCTGCAAAGAATTAGCAGAAGAAATTAACAAAGATTATGCTGATAAAAAACCAATTCTTTTATCCCTTCTTCGTGGAAGCATTCCATTTGTAGCAGAACTATCAAAATATATTACAATTCCAATTCAATTTGATTATATGAAAGCATCAAGTTATCATGGTGGAACAACATCTTCTGGTAATGTTGCGGTAACAATACTACCTTCATATAAATTAGAAGGACGTCATGTAATTGTTGTTGAAGATATTGTTGACACAGGTTTTACTTTAAGTACAGTTATGAAAATTTTAGCTGAATCTAAACCTGCTTCACTTGAAATAGCAACACTGCTTGATAAACCTGCTATGAGAAAAGTAACTGACTTATCAATTAAATATATTGGATTTAGTATTGAACCTGAATTTGTTGTTGGATATGGTCTTGATTATGATGAATTATATCGTCAACTACCATATGTTGGTGTATTAAAAGAAGAAATATATAAAAAATAATAGGAAATCGTTTTGATTTCCTATTTTTCTATTTTATAACATCTAATAAAACATTATAATTCATAAAATTTAATATCATGCCTATTATTGTAGATATTGGTAATAGGATAATACAAAGAATTATAATTAATATAAATACACCTTTTTTTATATTATTAAATCTAAATTGAATATAGAATATTGTTTGATATGATAAATATAAACTATATATAAATATAATAGTTAATAAAATCGACATAAGTATTTCAAATAGTATTGTTTGATACGAAACATATAACCAAGATATAATTAAAAAGATTATGAAAGTACATATATATCCAAGTGCTATTTTAAAATTAAATTTAAGAGGAAGTTTAATTTTTAATGAATATTTTGATATAAGTTTCAATCTTACAATAACAATTGATAAAACTAAATATAACATCACTGTTTTAATAATTGAATCTACTAATAAAGTAACAGTTGTAGCAATGTCTACAATTGATTTCATTAAAGCTTCGTTACTATAATTAAAGTAGGCAGTAATACTATTAAGAAGCTTTACTACGTCCTCCCAATAATCAATTCCATTAATTATTTCAAAAGCAGCAATACTTATTAAACTTACTGCATAACAAAGAATAAAAATTAATAAATAATTTAATATTTTTACTTTACTCACTTTTTCTAATAAGCCTAGAATAAATCCTACTATTATATTTGGCATTATTACCATTAATGCAACAAGTGGATTTGAAAATAAGAATGAAAGTGCAATAGATGCAGCAAGTACTGCTATTGAATATGTCGTTTTATTTCTTACAACATATATAGCCATGGGTAGTGGCGTAAAATAGTATAACATACTATCAGTTCCGGTAAGTAAATATCTAGATATTATTGCAAGTAACGCATATATTCCGGCAAATATTCCACCTTCTGTAATTGCTTTAATTATTTTATTCGTACTATTTTTCATAATTTTATTTTATATTGTTATTTTTTAAAAAGTAATCAATAATATCTTGTCTTGTAACAATTCCAATGAAAACATCTCGATCATCAACTACCGGAATAAAGTTTTCTGTTTTAGACATGTTAATTAAATTAGACATATCTTCATCAATTCTAATAGGTAAATTATCTCTTCTTCTATTTATTGCTTTAATTGATACTTTTTCTGCATCTTTTATATTAAATATTCCAAGAGATTTGAAAAACCATAAAAAGTCACCTTCAGAAATAGTACCAACATATTTACCATCTTCATCAATTAATGGAACGGCAGTATAACCACTTTTATCCATTATTTCAAGTGCTTGTCTTAAAGTACAATCAGTAGTTAATACAGTAACTGTTGCTTTAGGTTTTAGGAAAAATAAAATATTCATACGTTATTCCTCAGTTTGGATTTCCACATCAATTACTTCGTCTTTTTGTTCTATTTGACTTGGTGTTTTAAATACTAAGATTATCGATTTAATAATATTAATAAAATAAAATACTGAAACAACAATTAAAGCTGGAAACATAATTACACATGTAACAATAAGTAGTAACATTAATTTAGCAATTACTTCGTCAGGCATTGTATTTTTATACATATAAGGTAATAAAGTTTGTGCTACTTCCTTATATAAAAACATAGTTATCGCGCATATTGCATATAAAATCATATTTGCAATTATAAATGTTTTTATTTTTTTATTTAGATCATTTTTATGTTCAACAATAATATTTTGATTTTTAATCCCACTCAAAAACTTAAACGCTGCAAAACCATAAAAGTAAAATGAAACAAAACATATAGTAAAGAAAATACCAAATGTTTCAAATAAATAACCACCATTTTTAATAAATAAATATTCATTATCTATATTTTCAAAAAGTACTTTATAATAATTTAATATTCCCATGTAATTCTTTGTAAATAAAGGTGATATAATTGTTCCAATAACAAGAATACACATTCCCACAATAGACATTATACTTCCAGTATAAAAATCTTGGTTATTTGTATCTTTATATAAACCTTTTAAACCAATAAATAATAAAATAAATGATACTACTAAATTTATAGGTAAGTATGTGATTGTAAACCCATCACTACCAAATCCCATAAATGGCATCATAATAGAAATTAATATTGCTATAATTGAAAGTCCAATAAATATAAAATTTTTCTTTGTCATAAAATATTCTCCTTTTTTGTTTATATTATATCAAAGTATATATATTTAATCAAGAAAACATAAAAAGATTCTAGCATAAATTAGAATCTTTTTTCTTAATTATATATATAATAAATGTTATTATAGCAGCAATAAAAAGCATTCCAGCACATATATAAAATAACATCACACTACTATTTGCGTAAATAATTCCCCCTATTAAAACACCTATTATTCCACCTAATGAAATAAAACTTTGTCTAAGACCCATTAAAACTCCAGACTGAATATTCTTATGTTCACTTAAGTATTCAACAATAACCGGTTCTATAATTGCTTTAGTTATTATAAATATCATATAAAAAGTATATATATTAAATAATAAATTAGGAAGTGAAAATGTTAAAATTAACATTAGACCACCTATAATTGAAAAAATAATTAACGAAATAAGCGGTTTAAACTTTTTAATTATTAATGGTGTAACTAATAAATTAACACCAAGTGTAACAAATCCAACAATTAAGTTAACAGTACCTAGTTTTAATGATCCATATCCTGAATCAGAAAAGTAAACATCTAAATATTTAGATACATCTGTAAATGAAATATTTATAATCGCAATAATGAATAAAAAGATTACTAATGAAAATGGTAATAATTTAATATCTCCTAAACTTTTAAGAGGATTCATACTTCTAATTTTTTGCTTTTCTTCATCATCAAATTTCATAAAAAGTAATACATATATTGCAAATATAAGCATCATTAATGCTTGTGCAAAAAGCACATAATGATAATTAGGGTTAAATAACTCGCCTAGTGCACCGCCGATAAAAGATCCAACAGAAGTTCCAACTAAATGTAGCGAAATAAATGTTGCATAAAGACGTGTAGCATTAAATCTTGAAAGTTCTTTACTTCTTGTCATATATGAAAGTAAAGAAACTAATACACCACCACAAAAAATACCAGAGAAAAATCTCGCTGCAAGAATTAAATATTGATTGTGCATAACACCAAATAATAGTTGACCTACACCATAAAACAATAAACAAATAATTAAAACTATTTTTCTTCCTTTAGCATCTCCAAGTGCGCCCCAAATAGGTGCCGATATTAGCATACCAAGTGACATTGTTGCGTAGAAATAGCCAAATATAATTTTATCTAATTCTATTTGATTTATATAATAAGGAGTTATTGGGTGACCTATATTTGTTGTTATACCAACAAGTAGTCCTGCTATTAATAATAATATATATTTTTTCATTTTAATCACCTATATAATATATATGTTTAATACTTATAAATAAAACATAGGATAACTCCTATGTTTTAAATTTCAAACTCTAAAGTTTTTTTATTCTTTTTTGCATTTCTTATTAAGAAAGGTATTAATAAACCAATAGCAACAAATACTGATAATGCTTCTGCTATAGGTGTTGCCCAAAGAACACCTAGTTCACCAATTTTATTACATAATATATACATTAAAGGAATATCTAAAACACCTTTTCTTAATATTGATAAAATAAATGATTCAAATTTTTTACCTGTAGCTTGAAATACTGTATTTGTTGCAAAACAAATTGAACAAAGTGGTACAGCAACTTCAATAATATGTAAGAAATCTACACCATATCTAATTGTATCTGGTTGACCAGGTACAAAAAATGTAACTAATTGTTTAGTGAATATTTGGAAGAATGTAATTGCAACAAGTGAGAAGCCTACTGCAACCACAAACATATATATAATACCTTTATTCATTCGTTTAGAATTCTTTGCAGCATAGTTATACGCAATAAATGGTAACATACCTTGTGTAATTCCCATACAAATATTAAAAGCAAGTGTATTAATACGTTTAGCAGCACCAAGTCCACCAACTACAGGACTTTGAAGTGTTTCTGAAACTGCATTAATAACAAGTTTATTTGCAACAATATTTGATACCATTGCAAGCGCAGTACTAAGTGCAGCAGGAAAACCTATAAATAAAACTTCTTTTGGAATTGAATATTTAAAAGATACATCTTTTGGATTTAGTGTAAATACAGTAATCTCTTTATGTTTTAATACATATATAATAAAGAAAATACAAGATGCAACATTTGATAACATTGTTGCCAAAGCTGCACCAACTATTTCATAACCAGCTGGTAATAAAACAAACATAAATAGTGGGTCTAATATGATATTTAATACACCACCTAGTCCCATTCCAATACTTGCTTCTTTTGCTCCACCTACAGATCTTACTAAATGTCCAAATACGTTATTTAAAATAGTAGGAATACTACCAATAACAATTGTTATTAATGCATAATTATATATATATTTATATGTTGCATCTGTTCCACCTACTAAATAAATAATTGATTTTGCAAATACTAATATAATAATACTATAAATTATTGCAGATATTATACTTCCCCATATAGAAAAAGCAAATACTGCTTTTGCTTTATTTGGTTCTTTTCTACCTAAGCATCTTGCTATTAAACTAGAACCACCTATCCCAAATAAACATGCTATTGCATTTAAAATTATAAATACTGGCATTACTACCGCAAGCGCAGCCACTGCATCAGCATTTTCAGTTCTACCTAAAAACCACGCATCAGCATAGTTATAAATTATCATAATTACTTGTGAAATTATTGTAGGTGTGACTAAACTTATAAATGCTTTACCTATCGGATAATCTTCAAAAATTTTTGTTTTACTATTTTGTTCCATATTTTTTCTCCATTAAATATATTATACCACTTTTTAATAAAAAATAAACAGAATATGATTTATTAAAAATGAGTACTCAATTTGAGTACTCATTAATTTAGTTATAAAATTTTACATTTAAAACTTCTTTTAATTCTTTAATATTAGTAGCAGTTTCATTATATAGATTGCTTAATAAATTTTCTAATCCTAGTATTTCAATATTATTTTCTATTATATCCTTATATATATCTGAAGATAGTGGAATAATGAAATCCTCATAATCTTTAAACTCTTCTTTATCAACTAAATTAGAACATATAAATATATTTACCGGAGCATTTGTTTTTGAGTAAACTGCAACCGCAAATAAATTTAAATCTTCATACGTGAATAAATGTTCTTGTTCCTCATTTATTACTTTCATTCCTTCTTGTGTTAAAATAAGTGTTCTTTCTTCTTTTAATGCTCCTGTTTTAATATAATCAATATAATCGTTAACAAATATGTTTAAATTTTTATTATGAAAACGTGGTTTAAATACAATCATAACTGTAACTAATCCAATAATTATTACAGCTGAAGCAGCTAATAATATATATTTATTATTTATAAATGACTTAATAAAGATTGATAATAATAAAATCCCAACCAATGCTATTAAAACACATTTATTTATAAGTTTTTCTCTTCTAATTAAAGACATAGATTTTGATTCATTTTTTAACATTGCATTAGTTATTGCATTATTATTAGTAATTGTATATTCTACTTGCGTTACTTCTTTAATAGCCTCAGTTTTTACAAATGTTATTACACAATATACAGCGTACGCAATAAAGAAAGAACCTATTATCACATAAAATATAATTAATCTATTGTTTGATTTTGTCATTGTTTCTAAATGATTATATAACACTTTATCATTAATAGTTACTTTGTATGCTTCGTTTGATTCCTCAGATACTTTATTATAAACTAAGATTATTTCATCTTTCAAAACAAGATTTTCTGAAATTTTAGGTACGGAATCAGATGTTTCTTGTTTTATTGATATAATAACATTTTTCTTTTCTTCAACTTTTATACTAAATTGATAATCTTCTTCAAGCACTTCAAAATTAGTAACAACACCTTTTACGACTTCAAAATTTTCTTCATTCAAATTTTTATTTTTACTTACTGCATTAGATATCATTATAATACACATAAATATCATTAATGCAGCAAATATTATATTTCTTTTTGCTCTTTGTTTTTTCGGATTTTGTATTTCTAATGTTTTCATTTTCTACTCCTTTTCTGGATCAGGGGAAGGTCTAGTCCATCCCTCTCCGTTAATTTCATGTGCACGATTAATTGAAACAAATGCAGTTTTATCAATAATATTTACTATATTAATTAATGTTGAATATTGACGCATTGTAAATGATACCATAACAACTTTCTTTTCTTGTTTAGAAAAACCACCTGTTGCTTCTAAAATTGTAGTTGTTCTATCTAGTTTTGTAATAATTGCATGATTAATTTCTTCGTATTTATCTGATACAATTTGTGCAATAAATGCTTGAGATTCACCTAAGAATAGTTTATCTATAACGATTGCACATATAAATGCTGATGCGATCCCTAATAACGATAGTGTTAAATCTTTTAACACAAATATACCTGCAAGTACTACCACAACATCTAATATAAAGATAATTACTGAACTTCTAAATTTCTTAAACCATTTACATATAACAAAAGCAATAATATCTGTACCACCTGTTGAGCCACCACCTAAAAATGCTATAGCACAACCAACCCCGACGAATGCTCCACCAAATACTGCACCAAGTAATACACTCAGTTCGCCATATTTACTTGCAATATCAAAGAAACCATTAAAGGCATTATTTTCAACAAGTCTTACTGAAAAAGAGAACACTGGAGAATAAACAATTGTTGAAATAAGCGTTTTTAAGGAAAAGGATTTTCCTAAAACGATTAATCCAAGTAAAAACAAACCCCATGTAATAACAAACACATATATATCATATGATTTTAATGATAAAAATTCAAATTCCGGAATAATATTATTAAGTGTAATTGATATACCAGCTATACCACCAGTAATAATATCATAAGGAAATAAAAATACTCCTGTACCAAATGCAAGAATTACTGTTCCAATTACAACTAAAAGAACATTTTTTATCATTATTAATATTTCTTTTTTTGAATATTTTAATTTATTCATTTTAATACCTCGTTTTTATTTATATTATTATCATACCACAAAATACATTTTTTTAACAATAATTTATTAATCAATTATTATTTCTTTTACTTTTTTCTTATTATTTATAATAATATAATATATCAAATTTGTCAATATTCCAAATATAGTTGCACTTGGACCAGCAAGCCCAATTAAAGTTAATGATGGATTTGGTCTAATACTCATTATATAAGACATTGGAAGTCTAACTAAGAATGTTTGAGCTAAACCTTGAATCATTACAAACATTGTTTTACCTTGACCACTAAAATACCCCATATAACTAAATAAAACACTTGTTAAAATTACTTCTAATGCGAATCCTTTTAAATATTCGCCTGATTCAAATGCATAACTTTGGTTATCTGTAAATATCATTGATACTTCTTTTCCAAAAAATATTAATCCAATAAAAATAAACACACCTACAAAAGAGCCTAATATCATACCAGTATACATTGCTTTTTTAGCACGATCAAGTTTATCTGCACCTATATTTTGACCAACAAAGCTTGCCATTGATTGCATTAAAGCACTTGGTATTAACATTGCAAAACTAACTAGTTTATTAGCTATTCCATATCCACTAGATTGTTCTAGTCCAAGTTTATTTATAAAAGCAAGTAGTGCTGCAAAAGATAAATTAGTTAATATTTCTTGAAGGGCAATTGGAAAACCAATTTTGGTAAATAAAAGAACTTCTTTATTAAACCTAAAATCTTTTAAAGTAATTGTAAATGGAAGTTTTTGTTTTAATATTATGATAATTGATAATATTACACTTACTGTTTGAGCTATTACCGTAGCAAGTGCTGCTCCTGCAACATCCAATTTAAATATAATTACAAAAATTAAATCCAAAACAATATTAACAACACAAGATATACCTACAAATAAAAGTGGAAGTTTTGAATTACCAAGTCCTCTAAAGATACTACTTATTACATTATAGAAAACTATAAATATCATTCCAATACCACATATTTTAATATATGTTACTGTTTTATCTAAAGCTTCTTTAGGAGATTGCATCAATACTGCTATCGGACGAGCAAATACTAATAATATTATTGTAAGAATTATTGAAAATACTATAAAAAAGCAAACTGCTCCACCTATTACTTTTCCAATACGCTCTTCTTTTTTTTCACCTAAATATCTAGCTATTTGTATCATTACTGCTGAACAAAATGCTGCAACAGTAAAAGTAACGAACATTACGATACTACTTCCTGTAGATACACCTGATAATCCAACATCAGAACCAAATTTTCCAACTACTAAAGTATCTACAGCTCCATACATGGCTTGTAGAATTAAAGATGCTAGAATCGGGAGCATAAATGTTACTAACTTTTTTGTTATATTTCCTTCTGTAAAATTATTTGAACTTGCCATTTTATCACCTTTTTTGTTTAATCTTTTGTATTATACCATAAAATATATATTAAAAAATAAAAAGTGCTATGAAATTCATAGCGCTTTTTATACATCCATTTCATATACATTTATAGCTACTGGTTTAATGTTTTCACTAACAATGTAATTAAATAAATTTGTATTTTTTACTAATTCATTTAAATCTTCATCAAGTTCACAAAATACTAGATTTTGATAAATAAAACTTTTTGCGTCAGCTAAATATTTAAGCTCTAATCTAATTTGAATAGATCTTTCACCACGATTTAGATTGGCTGCAAAAGCAACATCAAAATATTTATACATATCAGTTGGTGATACTATTGACTCAAAGACTAAATAATCATCACTTTCACATAATGGTTTTATTAAATCATTAAAAGTTTTAATAATATCTTCAAATGGTGTTTCTAGATTTACTATTTCTTGTAATTTTTTTGCTTCAACAAATTCCATGTTATCCCCCTTCTTAATAATTTTTTGCTACTCTTAGTATTCATTTTTATAGTAATATAATCTCACAAATTAATTAAAATTTCATCAAATATACATTTATTTTTATAATTTATTGTATTTTTTTGAAGAACCATATGATTTTTCTACTGGATACTTAAGTTCATTTTGATCCATTTTCTTATTTATACATTCAACTATATCAACTTCTAATACAAGTGATAATTGAATACAATAATTCATAACATCAGCTAATTCTTCTAATAAATGTTCTCTATCAAATTCCGTATCAGACCACTGAAAACATTCTAAAAGTTCTGCTGCTTCAATAGTGATTGATTTAGCAAGATTAACTGGTGTATGGAATTGTTCCCAATTACGATCTTTTGTGAATTTAATGATACGTTCTTTTAATAATTCTAATTTGTTCATATATACCTCCTATATTATATCAAACTTTTTAATATTTCATTAGATTTAAACATTAATATTATTATTAGTATTTATTATATTTATGTTTTTAAGCTTTTTTTAATAAAACTTCCCTATTTATAAACGTCTTTTAATATTTTATCAAACACTTTTGAACAAGGATTATAAAGCCATAAAATCGATAAAAAACTACTACTTGCAAGTATTATTTCAAATGTAATATCGGCTGCTAAATAATTAATAAGACCTACATTTGAAATAGATTCATTAGGAATTAAAACATTTGGAATGATATAAGCCCAAGAATAAAGTAACGCAAAAACAATGCCCATTATTGAAAGAGTAATAACTGATTCTGTTTTTCTAAAAAACAAATTTATAATCACAGGTATTAATAACCAACCCATTAACATAAATGGAAAATAATATAAGTTTAAACTCCCTGTAACTAAACAGTCAAGAAATGAATGAATTATTACAATAATAATTGTTTTTATTAATCCTAGTTTTTTACTATATAAAATTAACAAAAGAATTGTCAACTGAATATTTGGTAAAAAAGATAATAATTGTTCTTGAACAAAAACAATAGATATACATGCTGCAATTATTACTATATCTTTAATAGATAAATGCATATGCCTTAAGACCAATCAGATATATATTCTGTAATAATTAAAGAAATTTTTGTTCCATCAGTAAATACAATATCAGCAAGTCCTACTGGACTCATTTCATCATTAACATATATACTTAAAAAAGTTGACCAATCTGATGGAGTATTGTAATCTTCAACTGACATAATCATACCATTTTGATATGTTACGTTATTAAAGTTATCTTCAATTAAATTCATTAATTGATCATTTTCTTTAAACTCAATTTCTTTTTTATTAATAACAGATCCATCTAAATCTATTACTTCAACTGTGATTATTCCATCATAATCTGGTTTAAAACTATTATGAAGTAATACTACACATAATACTACTGCACCAAGTGCAATTACACTTAGTACAATTTTAAGAATTAAATTCTTCTTAAACATTAATTTTTTTATTTTCTATATACTTCACCGAACCCCGAGCAGTTTAGTTATATATCAAATATTCCTCCTATTTATTTACATTTTAGGCAAGTCTCCTGACTTAAACTTCATCCTACTAGTCACCTTCTCAAAAATATATTTGTACATATTCTCAATGGTATTTAACGTTCGTCTTTTATTACAGTTGCTGGGACAGTCCAAGACTTTCACTTGGTTCCTTATTATCTTTATCGCTAAAGACCTAAAATTATACATATATTATAATCAAATTAAAAGTTCTTGAGTGTGGATTTGCTCAAGAACTATATTTTAACTAATGATTTACTATATTAAATTTTTATAACCATTTTGTAAATTTCTTAAAATTACCGCAATCGTCTCATCGGTTGTAACAAGTGAATAAGATACATTATAAAGACTTGTCATAGAACTATTTGATGATTTTAAATTTAGATTAAAATCTAGATTTCTAAGTATCTCTATTTCTACGCATTCTTTATTTTGTGTAGATAAAATTACATCTATATTTAAGTCAGATAGTTTATTTTCTTTTAAATAATTAATAAATTCTTCATTTTCAACTTCATTATTTTCTATTTCCGATAATCTTTTTATAACATGAAAAATTTCTTTTGCAGAATAATCTTTATATTCAAAATTAAATATTACTACACTAGAATTATTATTATAGATAGATCCTTCTAAAGAACGATTTTTATAAGATGAATTTGCAACATTAACTCCATATATAGGTTTTCCATCATCTGTCTTTAGTGTTTCTTCATTAACTTGTATAGGAGTATCATATATTACTTTAGAATTGTTAATTAAATTGATTTCAAAAGGTTCAGTCATAATAATATTATCGCTACTTTGAACAGGATATGGAATTATACCAATTTCAAATTCAATATCACTACTAAAATACTTATCATTATTTAAATAATATAGATAGCCAGAATGTAGTATCGTTTCACTATTTTTAAATTTGTCTGAAACATTTTGTTCTGTTTCTTTATTAGCCCACCATCCATTTTTATAATATGTTCTCATATTTTTGTAAACATTAATAACTTCTTTTGAAGTAAAATTAACTGTTGTTTGTGGTGGAAATGTTAAAGGCGTTCCAGAAGCAGCCGATATCCCCATCATATAATCATCATAATTTATATCAATAACATATTCACCAGTTGTTAATTTTTCTTGTGCACTCTCTACCCATAATTCAAAGTTTTGCTGTGTCCAAGTACCTTTCATCCACATTACTAATGGATCTTCTAAACCTAATTCTGTAACCTTTGTTTTATTATAATATATATATTGTTCTCCATAAACATAAGAATTACTATAACCATAAACTTTAGAATTAATACTTGTTAATATATTATTGTATTCATTTTGATTAACTTCTAAATCTTTAAATATTCCATAATCAGCACTAGCATCATATAATTCTACAGCATAGTTATTAATACCTAAATTAGTTGCAACTTTATTAGGTACTACAGCTGCAAATAAATTATTTTTCTTATATCTTAAATCTAAAAACCCTAATTTAATTTGATTAACTAAATCAATATCGCTATCATACTTTTCATATTCAACATATTCTATTTTTATATTAAATTCTGTTTCTACTAATTTTTGATGAGCTTGTTTAAGCGTTTTATCACTATATATATAATTTGCATCAAAAGGATCATATTTACTTTTATCATCAACAAGTATTTGATATGTCATTCCATTAAAATCATAAATTAATTTTATCCAGTCCGCTTCTAAGATAATATCATCTGTAATTACTATACTTTCTATTGTTCCATTATTACATGCATAAAATCTATTTTTATTAACATCTCTCCATCCAACAAAGTAATACCCTTCTCTTTCAACAATTGGTAAATTAATTTCTTCTCCTTCTTCATAATAATCCTTTTTTACTGTTTCCCCATTTTTTAAATCAAATGATAAAGAATACTTTCCATCATATTTGTCTGTTTGTCCAGGATTATCTGTTTGTCCAGGATTATCTGTTTGTCCTGGGTTATCTGTTTGTCCTGGGTTATTTAAGTCGCCTTGATTATTAGGATCAACAGGTATATATGGTTGGTCATCTGGAAATAAAGTATCGAATGGGTCTTTAGTGATTATAATACTTACTATTGTTATTATAACTAATATTCCAACTATACCAAATAATAGTTTTAATTTTCTATTATAACAAACTTTTTTAGCAGTAGATACTTCATTATATGAAATTTTATTTTTAATTTTTTTAAAATTTCCATTTGATTTTACTTTTTTATCAATAAAATCTTCTAAAAAATTATTTTTCATTTTATATTTAGCCCTTTCTTACATTTTTTAATTATTCTATGATATTTAACGCGCATATTAACAAAAGTGATTGAAAACTCTGAAGCTAAGTCAATCAGTTTTTTGCCATAAATAAGATGTTCTAAAAGAATATATATTTCTTCGTCAGTTAGAATTTCTTTTAAATCATCTATTATGTCACATTCTTCGTTAATATAACTTTCTTGATAAGTATAAACAGCTGTTTCATCTAAAATAAACTTTTTATTTTTATTGTTTCTTAAGAAATTTAATGAAATATTTTTAGCAGATTTAGTGAGATAATATTTAATATTGGAAATATCTATTTTATTAATATTATTATAAAAGTTAATAAAAACATCATCAACTAATTCCTCAACATCTTGATGATTTTTAATATTCGTATTAATACAAAAATATATTAATTTATAATATGTATTATATATTTCTTCAAATACGATTTCTATTTGTTCTAAATCATTTGTATTTAAAGCAGACTTTAATTTTCTTTCTAAATCCATATTCTCATCTCCACTATTAATATTTCACTTAATAAAACACATATTTTTTTAAAACGTTACAAAAGTTTTAAATTTTTATAATTTTATCATAAAATAATATACCAATTATTTTGTTTTTAATAATGATTTATTGTAATATTTTATTATTTTTAGTATAATAATAATGAGGTATACATTGATGAAATACAATATTGATAAAAAATTTGGTATATGGAGATACATAAAAAGTCCAATGAACCGCTTTATGTTTGGTTTTGGTAATTTTATTCTTAATCTTATACCAAAAGCTCTTAATAATAAATTTACAAAATATAGAAAAATTAAGTTAGATAACTTTAATATATATATAATTGAACCTAAAAATAATAAGTCTTGCGGAACTTTGATGTATTTTCATGGGGGAGCTTTTTGTTTTAAAGGTGGACCTAATCATTTTAAGAACATAAAAGAATACATTAAAAGAACCAATCTAACAATTATATATGTAGATTATCGTATGGCATATAAAAGTAATAATGAAATTTGTATAAACGATTCATTTGATGCATATAAATATATCTTAAAGTGTTATAAGACATTAGATTTAAATATATCTAATATTGGATTTGGTGGTGATTCTGCTGGCGGATATATCTGTTTAAGAGTAATAAATGAATGTTTTAAAAACAATATTATGCTACCTAAATATCAAATGTTAATATATCCTGTTGTATCAAAAGATAAAAATTTTGAATCAATAATTAAATATACTAATACTCCAATGTGGAATTCTAAGCTAAATAAAAAAATGTGGAATATATATTCTAATGGTGATTTTATTTTTGATCCATTAACTCAAGACATCTCTTATATGCCGCCTACATATATAGAAGTATGTGAATTTGATTGTCTACATGATGAAGGTGTTTTACTATATAACAAACTATTATTAGTAAATAAAGATTGCATATTAAATGATACTAAAAGGACAATGCATGGATATGATGTATGTTATAACCATCCAATTGTTATTGATTTTTTCAATAAGAGAATTGAATTTATAAATAAATTTCTATTTTAAAAATATCTAATTCTTACAGTTTTAGATATTTTTTTTGTCTATTAAGACTAAAACAAAATACATAATATACAATAAATAAATCAATCATTTATCATATTACTTTAATATTTTAATTTTTTTTAGTACAATATAAGTGTTTACAAATGTAATCTCTTATATTAAATTATAAATAAATTACCTTTAATTTTCTACAAATAACAAAAAGGAGACATTTTATGACAATCATTTCTAACGAACATAACAAAAAACAAAATAGAATTGTATGTGAAAGTTTAAGAGAAGCTTTAATAATTTTAATGAATGAAAAAAATTATTATAAAATTTCAATCAGTGAACTATGTAATAGAGCTGGAGTTTCTAGAATGGCATTTTACAATAATTATGAATCAAAAGATAATCTTCTTAAACAAATCATATATTATCAAACATATATATTAATAGAAAAAATAGGTAGTCCTTTTAGAGAAAAAACTAGTTCTGAATGGTATATTAAAATGTTTGAATGTATAAAAGAAAATAATAGATATTTAAAAACAATCTTTAATGCCGATTTTAAATTTGAGTATCTATCCGCTATAAATGATTTAGTTTTACATGATGAAAGTATCTCACCTACAGAAAGATACTTAAGACTTATGTGGGCAGGTGGTGTTGTAAATACAATGATTTACTGGTTAGAATCTAATATGCAAGATTCAGTGTATGAAATGGCAAAGTTTTGTTACAATAACTTATCAGTTTGGAAAGAAAAAAGTAATTAACGAAAATAACGTTAATTACTTTTTATTTTTTATACTGAAGCTATTACAATAATAATAATCCAAACAAAATATGAAACTACTGAAAGTATTGTTCCAACTAAAGACTTAGTAAATCCACTTTCAGCAATAGGTTTTATATCTTCTTTTTTAGTATTTTTTCCTAAACCACCAAATACAATCCCAGGAATTCCTGGAAAAATAGAAAATATACCTAACAATGGAATCCAAAATGTGGAAATAGTTATTGTTCCTAAAATATTAGAGATTCCTGCAAATTTTGCCCAACATCCAGGTTCAGTATCAACTTCTTCTTTTGTTTGATTATTTAAAACTTCAATTTCTGGTTCTTTTTTATTAGATGTATATTCAGTTTTTGTACCACAATAAGGACAATATTCAGTTTCATCTAATAATTCAGCATTACAATTATTACATTTCATAATAATAAATCCTCCAACAAATATATCATATCAAATATTTATATTTTAGTCAATATATTATATTAAATTTACTTATTAATTATACTTCTGGTAAATATCTTTGTTTATATTTCTCCCATTTTATTTTTCTTACAACTACATCTTTAATTTTTAACTGTGTACAATATGGAGATATACCTACAAAACCACCAACGAGTGGAAAATTATCTTTATACTCACATATTAATACACCATCTACAAACATAAAACAATGTCCATTAATTGATCCACAAGTAATTTCTACAAATTCACCAGGTGTATATTTATATAAAGAAGTACCGCTATAAAACTCATTATCACCACAACGTTCAATTCCTGCTTTATTTTCATACCAACCATTTAAACCACATACATATGAATTACCTAAATAATTAGTTTCTTCATTCCAATTACTACACCATACTGCATTTAAATCACGTGTAGCAGGTAAGACTGTTGCAACTTTAAAAGTCATCATTACATCAAAGTCAAATCTTTCTTTAACATATATAATGCCGCCTCTATTTTCTAACTCTTTTCCTACTAAGCAGCCATCAATATATGACCAATTGCCTAACTTTACATCAAAATAGTCTTCAAAATTAGGTTCTCCATGATATTCAAATACAATATCTGATTCATCTAATAATATTTTCTTACCCAGTAATACAATTTCATTTTTCATAAAAACACTCCTAATCCAAATATATAAAATTATAACTTAACATTACATCTACCAAATAAATGGTATTAAACGATATTTAACACGTTTTTTATAATCAATATATCCATCTAGTTCTTTTTCTAATACTTTTTCTTCATCAATTATTCTTATTATTATAATAACAGGATAAATGAGGAAGATAAAAAAAGAAATTAAAGAACCAAGCACAAGTGGCATTGATAGAAATAATAGAATTGTTGCGGTATACATTAGGTGTCTAATAATTCCATATAAACCTCTATCAATGACTTTTTGATTTTGTTCTACTTTAATTGTTCTAGATAAATATGTGTTTTCTCTTAATACTTCTGCCCATAATATATATGCAAATAGTAAAACACCCGCCGCGATATAAGGAACAATACTTGGAATTTCTAACCATTTATACCTATAATCAAGACCTGCTACAATAAAACCAGTAATAAACATTAAACCACTTAATTTAATAACAATACTTTGTTTATTTCTAGTTTCTTTTGCGTCTAGTCTTTTTTCAAGAAGAACAGGATTTTTTATCATCATAATAATTCCAGCTATAAACATCGGAATAAATAATACTCCCATAAATAACCAACCATATATATATTTATAAGTCCCCGCAGGTAAAAAGATTAATAGTCCCACTATTAATATGCCTAATAAATATTTAAATATAGCTTGAAAAAATAATTTTAAAGTCATATTATCACCTATAAATACTTTACTTTAATTTAAATGAACGTTCTACTAATTTTAATGTTTCATCTATCGATCTTTTTTCATCTCTTAAGATTATATTAAAACCAGAGTTTAAAAACTCATTATATTTTTCTTTTGTATTAATACGTTTTAAACAGTTTCTAAAGTTTAAAAGTGCTTTTTCTGGATCTTCTTCATTTAAAAGAAGTTTATATAAAAACTGTTTTTCTCTGTCAGGTCGTTCAAAAAATCTATTTACAGATATATCGGGATCTGCTAGCATTATTAATACATGGTCTTTATCTGATATTTTTGATAATGTTTCAATTGAAATATTTGTATCAACAAAAATTAAATTATCTTCTTTAATTAAATCTTCTAAAATTTGTAGTTCTAATATTTCACACTCTTTTGATGTTATATTAATCCAATGTTCATATTCATCTGGTGTTCTTCTAATAAAATCTCTCCAATCCTTTAAATCTCTTGTATAAGTAAGACCTGGAAATTCATTTTTATCTAAATCACTTAAATATGCGTTATGATAGTTTTCTTCACATAAAACACCATTATACTTTTCTGCAAGTAGTTTCACCATTGTTGATTTTCCTGCATATGCATTACCATTTATAAAATATACATTTTTAAATTTCATTTTATCACCGATTATAAATATATTTAAACTTTATGATAGTAAGTTAATAAATCACTAATATCCTTTTCTAAACTTTCTACTGAATCATATGAATGAGAAGTGCCATCATCAATAATTATCCAATACCCATAGTTTTGTGTAGTATATATATTAGATTCTTCAAAAGTGTTAAACTTCTCAAACTTTAATGTATAATAACTTTCTTTTTTAATAATTTGAATTCTTTTTTTATTATCATTTGAATAATAAATACATTCTAAGTTTTCATCTAATTCATCATTTTTATATTGTTCAAATATATCTTCTATAATATTTATATACTTTTTATTATAATAATAAATATTATTTGCATCAAATATTCTTAATACTTTTTTCTTGTTTTTAAATTTTTCTAATTTAAATTTATCTTTTTCAAATATATCAAAACTTCTAAGTTTTCTTATGCCAATAGGGTAAACATATTCAACTATTATATAATTTGTGTATAATTTTTCTAACAAACTAATTAAGTTATCTTCATCTATTATGTAAAAATCTTTAGAATTAAGCCTTAATCCATATCTTAATTCGTTATTACTTACCATATATGCATCATCTATCACTAAATTAAAGAACTCGTGTGTCTTAATTTTTAAACTATTTATGTCATATGAAATATCACCTTTAATTATTTCATTATTAGAAACTGTATTAATTAGTTCATCAAAAGAATTAAATACTTTGTTTTCATATAAATCAGCTATTCTTCTGTATCTAAAGTTTGAATATTCTAATTTAAGTTCATTAACAAACTCTTTTAATTCATCAATAGTATAAGTTAAAAGAATTTCAAGTCTATTTTCTTCACAAAGATTATGATAATCATAAGTTACATATATTTCAAATGAATTAATTTTTCTTCTTACAACAATATTAAAATATGGTTCAAGTGGATCAAGACGAACTTGATGATACTCATTATAAATTAATTCATCTTCTAATTCTTTTATAAAGTTGTGTATTTCAAAAGTAGTAAGTATTGCATCTTCTTCTACAATGTGCTTTTCTTTAAAATTAAACTCAAATTTAACATTTATCCAGTTTAAGTCATATATATCCGAATCTTTATTACAATTATCAAATTCATAACTTACTGGATAAAATGTAAAATTATATATATTATCTTTTAATTTCATAACTATTCACCCTTTCTAGCTACAACAATAAACCTATGTTCTTTAGATGATATATATCCTATACTACTTAATTCATCTTGTAATATTAAAAACTTATCAATGTTATCTTTAACACTAAAATTTAAAAACTCCCAAGTAATAATTTTTGCAAAATAAGCTATTGCACCTAAATCATAAAATTTTAGTGTTGGAAAATATTCATTACTATATATAATAGTAAACTTATTATCGATTAATCTTTTAACTGACTTATCAAGTGTTAACTCTGGAAACTGATCGATATGTGTTTCATCAAAGAAAGTCGCAAGATATTTGTTATTATAAGCTCCTACTTGTTGTGTTATAAACATGCCACCAGGTTTTAAGATTCTATACACTTCTGCCTCATCATATGATTCATGTCTATTAATAACAATATCAAAAGTATTATCATTAATTAATAATAACTTTTCATCACCCACATAATTATAAACTTTAATTCCAAGCGATTTTAATTTATTTTCACAAATTAAATAATTTGGTAAGTATCCTTCTGTTATTGATGTATTTTCATAAGGATGATTAAGTGTTAAAAGAAACTCTCCACCGCCAGTTCCCATATCTAATAACTTAGATTCTTTTTTTAAGTATTGTTTCACTATTTTTGTATAATCCCAAGGTAGATTTTCACTTTCCCATCTACCATCAAGATAAGAAAAGTCCCAACCCTTAAATGTTTTTTCTTCTTCACTTTCTAAATAAATTAATAATTCTTCTTTATTCATATTACTCACCTAATAAAAGTATATCATATATTCAATAAAATCTAAAGAGTTTAAATATATATTTCCACTTTAATAGATAACTTTTTTATATTATGATAAAATAACTTTAGCATAAGAGGTAACTATATGACTAAACGCAATACACTAATTAAAATAATTTTATCAGCATTATTTTTAGCACTCGCATATGTAATGCCATTTTTAACTGGACAAATTCCTGAAATTGGAGCAATGCTGTGTCCACTTCATATCCCTGTAATGCTTTGTGGATTTATATGTGGTTGGAAATATGGACTTATTATAGGGCTAATTGTACCACTACTTAGATCATTAACACTTGGTATTCCACCAATATTCCCTACCGCAACTTCTATGTCGTTTGAACTTGCAGCATATGGAGTAATATCGGGATTAATGTATAATATATTGCCAAAAAAGAAAATATATATATATTGTTCTCTTATTATTTCTATGATTATTGGTAGAATTATTTGGGGTATTGCAATGTTCATTTGCATGGGGCTAAATAATACTACATTTACTTTTAATGCTTTTATTTTAGGTGCTTTTGTTAATGCTTTACCAGGTATTATATTACAAATAGTTGTTATTCCTATTATAATAATTACTTTAGAAAAAATTAATCTACTTAAAATAGAAAAAAAGGCAATCTAGCCTTTTTTTATTTTTCTTAAAGAAAAAGTTTATAAGAAATGCCATCTTCAAATGAATGATAGGCAATAGCTTTACCTGTGTTAATGTTAAACATTAACATTTGACCTCGCATACCACCTTTACCATACCACCCATCACCTAAAGATGAAAATTCATATCCATTAGACAGGACAATATCAACCCATTCTTTTGATATAATGCGTGTTTCTTTCCACATCCCATTATTTAAATAAAGAATACCTAGTTTTACCATATCTTCTGTTCTTATATAAAGTCCTGTAGCTCCCATACTAAAACCTTTAGGACATGTGCTCCATGCAAATTCTTTAAATTTCATTATTTCCATAAGAATTGGTCTTAATAAATCACTTAATTCTGTTTTAGATACTTCATAAATTACTCTTGATAATAAATAATAAGCAGCATCTGTATATTGGTATTTAGTACCTGGTGTATAAGTTAGTTTAGTATTTAGTACTAATTTTAAATAATCAATTGAAGGATACTTTGATGCATCTTCTACGTCAATATCAAGCATTCCGCATCCAAAACCAACTTTATGTGTTAATAAATCATGTATTGTTACTTTATACCAAAGAGGATCTATATCATTAGGTATATATTTTGATAAAATATCAGTCAATAAACTATCACCAGTAATTAAACCTCTATCAAATAAAATGCCTACTGCAGTTACTGTAAATGCTTTTGCAACAGAATAACAATTACAACAAGGATTAGCAGGAACAATTGTTTCTTTATGAATGTTATAATTTTTATCTGCAGTTGCTACAAAATACACATTTAAGTTCTTTTCTAATAATTTTTCTTTTAAAGTAGTGTTCATTATATATCTCCTCGTTTTTTTAATAGATTTTATTATATATAGTATAGCATATATGTACTATTTTCTCAAGATAAAATATAAAATGCCACCTTACATTTAGTAAAGTGACATTTATTTTATTAAATATTATAGACCAATAAACACTGCGAACATTAAGAATCCAATTGATAGAACCATTAATAGAAGTTGGAATAAGATTGTTTTTTTGAACCATTCTGCAAAACTTACATTGGCAAGACCAAGACCTACTAGTAATGTTCCACAAGTAGGATATAGTACATTAGTATATCCATCTGCAAAAAGGTAAGTTAAAATAATAACAGTTTTACTTATACCATCTATTGGAGCAAGTGTTAACATAGGAATGATTAATACAGCTTTTGCAGAAGCACTTGGAATAAAGAATTCAATAATAAGTACAAATACATATAATATTATTACAGCTAAATATGGCGACATATTTGTTACTGAGTTATAGAAGTAATAGAATATTGTATGAAGTATGTTTCCTTGTTCTGCAATATATGTAATACCAAATGCAATCATAATTATTAATATTGAAGGAAGAACATCTACAACACCCTTTAAAAAATTCTTAAATAAATTTTTATACGAACCAAGTAATATTCTACCAATAATTACTGTACCTACAATAAACGCAACTGCCATAAAAACCATGGCGAGTGATCTTAAAGATTTAATTGATGTGGTAATAATAACAGAAAGAAGTGCAATTGAAAAAAGTGTGATAATCATCTTAGATTTTTTAATATCTTCTTTATGCTCTTCTTCTGATACCATAATAAATTCTTCAGAATCAAATTTTTCAACAGCCTTCTTTTCATCTTTTTTAGCAAGATAAACTAAAAACATTGAAGTAATAACATACATAACACCAAAGATTATACATCTATACCACATTCCATCTGTTACATTTACACCAGCAGCAAGGGATGCTGTACCTATAGTTAAAGGATTTGTAATTGCAGTTGTAAACCCTACACCTGATGCAATTAAAATAAATGATATGGCGGTAAAATTAGACCAATTAAGCACAGTACATAGCATTGCAAAAATCGGGAATAAAATAAGTAATTGTTCTTGTAATCCAAATACAGCAGATAAAACCATTATAACAGCAGTAATTGCCCATATGGCTGCAAAACGTTTAGATTTAAGTCTTTCCATTATCACTCTAACTAAAGATACAAGACCACCACTTGTTTCTAATACTTTAAATGTTCCACCAAGCACTAATAATAATGCAATAATCATAATCATATTAGAACTACTACTACCAAATAATAAAGCCTCAATTGGAGAAATTAACCATCTGTAAAATGGTATACGTGATGTATTTTCAGCATTTGTTAACACACGATATGAATCTATAACAATTTGCTTATTTAAAGATTCATCTGTTGTATATTGATAAAAAGGTTCTCCTATTTTAGATGCATCTGTTGTATATATTGTATATCTACCTGCAGGTATTACATATGTTAAAATACCTACAAAAACAAGTACTAATATTAGTATTGCAATAACCGTGATAAAACTTTTAAGTCCTATTTTTACTTTTACATTTAATTTATCAGATTTACTCATATATGTCTCCTTTACTATATTCATATACATCTATACATGCAGATCTCCATTTTTCATCATAAAGATTATGAATTTCTTCTGATGCTAGAGTCCATTTAATTAAACATTGATTTTTATCTTCTGGAATTAGCATATAATAGTTATTACCTGCATAAAATTCTAAATAACCTTTTGTTGAAACTGTTAAAGAATAAATTGTTTTTGCATCGAAATTAAAATTAACAATTTCATCATTTAATTTTCCAATAAAATTTAATCCTTTATTATTAAGAATAGCTCTACCGATTGATAAAACTTCTCTATTTTTAGGTGATTTTCTTAATTTATCTGTTTTTAACGTACAAATAGATCCACTAAGAAATAATTCAAATGAATCACTTATAATTTCTTCTTTAACACAATTTCTTTGCCATTTATACCACTTATCAATATCGGTTGGTAATTTATTACATTTTACTTTAACTAAATCATAATATTCATTAACTTTTATTTTTAATCCACAATGTTTACATACAATTGTGTCATCTTGTGTATATAAAGTATATTCACTCTTACAATCTGGACATTTATAAAGGATTTTATCAATTCCAAAAGCATTTGGCTTTTTACCTATATATTTATTTCTTTGTACTTTATTATATTCAAAATCATTATAACTAATTTTATCTATTAATATTTTATAAATTTGTTCATCACTTAATTTTTCTAACATATCAGAAGTTAAAACTTTACTAAAGTTTATTTCAATATAACCTTTTTTTCTATCATTTGTATAACGTGGTGTTGCAAGATAAGCACCTTTTGATGTAGCTACAACAATATTTGCTTTACTCTTTTTAATAAATTGAACAGTTGCAGGGTTAATAGGATGAGTACTTCCACTAGTTGATTGTATACCTTCTGGAAAAATCCCAACAGTTCCATTATGTTTTAATACCTTCATAATGTTTTTCATACAAACAATGTCTGGCTGATATAAATATTTAGAAATTACCCCTAATTTTATAAATAAATTATATAATCCTTTTTTAATAATGTTTTGATATCCACATACTATATTTATATCATTATGCTTAAATCCATATATCATATATATAAATTCTAATCTTGATGCATGTGATGCAAGTAATATTGTAGGACTGTCTTTTAAAGACTTAATATCATAATCATAATTAAATTTTACTTTATATTTTCTATTAAGAATTCCTAGTAACCTCATTGTTATAAACATTAAAAATGGATTGGGTTTTTTAATTTTTCTACTTATAAGTTTTGTTTTTAAATCTTTTTTCATTTCAAAACATCCTCTTTTTACACTTATTATATCACAAATATATTTTTTGTGTTTTTATTTATTAAAAACACTTACAAAATATATAAAACCGCATTATAATTAAAGAAAAAATCCCCGTTATTATTTTAACGAGGATCTTTTTTTATACTTATATATATTTATATACTAATTAGCATCTGCAAATATTGCATATAATGTTACATCACCCATAGTACCTTGAGGAAGTTGTGTAAATGGTTCAGAAGATGTTGCAGATAGTGCCCATCCAACAAATACTTTACCTTCTTTTTGAGGAATAGGTAGAACTGAAGGAAGTGTTACAATAGTGTATTCAACAACATAATTTTCAATTGTACCACCAGTCATTCCTGATGCATCATAGAATTCTAATGTTGCATTACCTGAATCTACGTCACCTGTAATTTTAACGCCTTGACCAACTTGTACTGCGTTTCTAAAGTCTTGTGTTGAACCATATTGTCCATATGAACCAGAAATTGTAACTACATATTCACAAATATCTGCATCAAATGATTTATTTTGATCAGCAACTGACTTAACAACATAGATACCCATTGATTCATCATACGCAATACCAACTCTAAATGACCAAGTTGCTTTAGGATATGTACTAACATGATCTAAATATATATAACTAACATAATTTGTTCCAGACCAGAAGTCATCTTTTCTGTTAGTAGTAATTGAAGTAACAGGTTTTCCTGTAAATTCAGCTTTGTTACCCCAATCTCCACCTTGTAAATCATAAGTAATTTTATAGACAGCATATTCATAATTAGCATAAAGTGTAATTTCACCACTTGTTAATTCACTGATAGAAGTAATATATGAATTACTACCTTGTTCTTTAGACCAACCTTTAAATACATAACCAGCTTTTTCAGCAGGATAAAGAAGAGTTGAAATACCTTCTAAATATTCAGTAGGATTATTTTCACTATTAGTTCCACCGTCTAATACATAATTAACTTTAGAATATACATCTGGAACTACAACTTCTTCCCATTTAGCATAAAGAATAATATCACCAGTTGTTCCTTTTTCAATCTTAGTAACAGCCTCACCTGTAGCATCGTGATCTAAATACCACCCTAAAAACTCTATAGAAGCAGTAGGTGCAGATAAAATAATTTCATCGTTAATTGTATATTTAACATAATCAGTAGGCATTATAGCATCAACTCCAACTAAATATTTAATCATATTCTTTTCAGGATATGCATTAAATGCTGCAATACTTGTACCATTACACCATTGATGGAATCTAAAGAAGATTTGAACACGGTTATTAGATGCTTGTTTAAATGTATAACTATAACCTGTATATGAAGTTTCCATAGCTTTTAAGAAATATGAGTTACATCCAATGTATTTAGTACGATAAGGTTCTGAATTTAAGAAGTAATTATTATCAACTTCAGGAACATAATCATGTGAGTTAGAACCATTAATTGGTTTATAAATTAAAGTCGCAAATGTACGTTCAAATGTATAAACATATAAATCTTTAATATCTTGAGCACTTGATACTGTACAACTTCCATATTCAGTAGAGTTTACATAAATCTTATAACTACCATTATTTACTGTAACACATGATAAATGAGATGCATTTGCAACCAACCAATCAAATAAATCATTATAAAAATCATTAACAAAATCTTCTTTTGAAGCCCATTGTGATTTAGTTAATACATATAGATTAGAATCATAAGTAATTGAATATTCAACAAGTTCATATTCTGCTGTAACACTTAAATCCTCTGTTACATTTTCAATACATTTACTCCAACCACTAAATTCATAACCCTCTCGCTTTGGTGCAATAGGAGAAGCAGCAGCTCTACCACTTCTAACTTTAGTTTCTTTTAATAAATTATTTTCATGATCATAGAATTTAACTGTATGATATACAATGTCACTATTATCAGGTAAGTTTAATTTATGCATACTTTGCCAGTCTACTGTAACATAATCAACACCGATATCAATCCATTTTTGTACATCACTATAATCACTATATTGTGTAAATGTATAAGTTGAAACTTTAATTCCAGCATCTTGATATCTTGCTACCCATTCAGGTGTATTTTCTGTTTGACCATCACCATAAGTAACACAGCCACTAACATCAAGTCCATATTCTTTACATCTTTCAAATACTGTTTCAGATGCAAATGATGATACTAAATATTGACAAGGAATATAATCATAACCATTTTGTTTAACCCATATTAAACAATTATATGCACTTGCTAAAAAGATAGTTTGATCAAGCATGCCAGTTTTTTCAATTAATGCCATTAAAGCAGGCATTCTTGATTGATCACTATTTGAAATACCAGCAGAACTTTTAAGTTCTACTACAGCTTTAATACCATATTCTTTACAAATTTCTAAATATCTTTCAAGAGTACAAATTTTAGATGAATATTTACCAGTACCAGGCATTTCACCATATTGACTAGGAAGGCCAGATGTTCTACTAGAATCTACAACAACATCTTTTAAATCTTCCCAATTTGTACTTGCAATAGCTAAACCACCAAATGTATCATCATGACAACATACAAACACACCATCTTTAGTTTGCTTAACATCTGTTTCAAGTGCTTGATACTGTAAAGTTTCAGCAGCATATAAGAATGCTTCTTCAGAGTTAGCAACACCATAATAAGAACCTTGATGTCCAATAAATTCTACAGCATAATCCCAAACAACTGTAACATTTCTTTCAAATGTAGCAGTATTACCAGCCTCATCACTTACTTCATAAGTAACTACATATGTACCATATTTACGATTATTAATTTCATGATAAACTGTTATATTATTAGTTAAATCACCATCAACATCATCTGTTGCAGTAATGCCACTTAATAAGAATTCATTAGTAGCTTCTTTATTCCAATTTAACTTTAACTCTTCACTTGCTCCATCTACAAGTTCAATAACAGGAGCAACTTTATCATGTCCAAGACATTTATCACTTTCTTCTCCATCACACTCAGGGTCTGTACATTTACCACAGTCTGGACAAGATATGTGTTCATGAATTGGTTCATGACCTAGACATTTATCAGAATCTTCTCCATCACATTCTGGGTCTGTACATTTTCCACAGTCTGGACACGCAATGTGTTCATGCTTTGGTTCATGTCCAAGACATTTATCTACATCTTCTCCATCACATTCAGGGTCTGTACATTTTCCACATCCAGCACATACTGTATGTTCATGCTTTGGTTCATGACCTAAACATTTATCTACATCTTCTCCATCACATTCAGGGTCTGTACATTTTCCACAGTCTGGACAAGATATGTGTTCATGCTTTGGTTCATGACCTAAGCATTTATCTACATCTTCTCCATCACATTCTGGGTCTGTACATTTTCCGCATTCAGCACATGCTGTATGTTCATGCTTTGGTTCATGTCCTAAACATTTATCACTTTCTTTTCCATCACACTCAGGGTCTGTACATTTTCCACAGTCTGGACACGCAATGTGTTCATGCTTTGGTTCATGTCCAAGACATTTATCTACATCTTCTCCATCACATTCAGGGTCTGTACATTTACCACAGTCTGGACACGCAATATGTTCATGAATTGGTTCGTGTCCTAGACATTTATCACTTTCTTTTCCATCACACTCAGGGTCTGTACATTTTCCACAGTCTGGACACGCAATGTGTTCATGCTTTGGTTCATGTCCAAGACATTTATCTACATCTTCTCCATCACATTCAGGGTCTGTACATTTACCACAGTCTGGACACGCAATATGTTCATGAATTGGTTCGTGTCCTAGACATTTATCAGAATCTTCGCCATCACAATCTGGATCTGTACATTTACCACATTCAGCACATGCAATATGTTCATGAACTGGTGTTTTATTATTACAACCATTTTTACCTTTACAACTTATCATAAAAATAGCTGCAAACACTAAAATAAAAACTAACAAAGTTTTTTTCATGTTATTCGTTCTCCTTTGTACTTTTCTTCCAATATCATTATACAATACTTTTTTTTGTTATTGTCTAAAAATTATAATATTTTTAATAAATTAGAAGATATTTAAGTAAAATTAAAAATAACAGGCCACTTTACATATAAATAAAGTGGCATCAATTATATTTTCTCAAGACTAAATATACATATATTACTTAAAAAATATATATATTTTAATTTAATGATACTTAAAATTTTATAAAAAACGTTTCTAAAAATATAAGATATATAAGAACATCTTTTATTTTTTAATAACTTTTATTTCCCCAATATTTTCTTCTTCATAATGATGTTCAAGAACAATATAATATGTTCCTTCTTTTAAGTAAACCTCTTTATCTGACCATGGTATAATTTGAGCACACATTCTTTTAACAGAAGAGTATATATATACATTAACATAATATCCTTTAAATTCGTAATAAGAAGTTTCAGAAACTGTAAATTTTAAAAATTCAAAGTCATTTTCAAAATCTTGTTTAACTTGTATTACTTCATCTAATTTTAGTTCGTTCATATTTATAAAGTCTTGTGGATTATCTCTATTTACATTTTTAATTCCAATTGGAATAGGTATCTTGTATGTTCCACTCGGATCAGCATCAATTCCAGGGATTGTGAAGTAATATCTACCTGGTTCTAAATCTACATATAAATATCTTGCTACGTATGACCAACTACCATTTGGGACTAACACTTGTATATTATCAAATTCATCAAATATTTGAACTTCTAACGAATGATACAAAATTGTAGTTTTTTCTTCCAGTGTAAAATAGTACTTTAAAAATTGAGTACTTAGTACTTTTTCGCTATATATGTACGAATATTTATAATCATTACATGTATCGTCTAATTCTTTTAATTCTACTTCATATGTTTGATCCAATGCTGAATGAAATGTATATTTTACTTTAGCATAAAGTAATACACTTTCTGAATAACTAAATTCAACTATATATTCACCTGGTTCTAAAATTTCATTATATATTCTATTACCTGATGCGTCATATATAAAGTAAGAGAATCCATATTTTAAAACATTATTAGTAAAGTAATCTAAATATTGAAATCTTATTGCACCTTTTTCTTTAACTACTAACTTCATATACATTTTAGGTAGTGTTAAACCTGCTATATAGTATTTATCAGTAAATTCTAATGAAAGTATTGGTAAATTATTTGAATTCTTATCTGTTACATTATTATTTTCTAATTCTTTTACAATAAACTTATATTCTAAAGTAGTATCAGCATTTAAATAATCATTTTCAACAATCATTATTTCAAAACTACCAGGTTGGCTTGAAAAACATATTTTATCACCTGGATTAAAGTTAATCATATTAGGATTAGATGTAGGATACTCTTTTAAAATAACTCTATAATACTGTTCTGATGTATTTTCAATATAATAAACTTTTAATTCATTAGATCTATTTTCTAATTGATAATATTCAAAATCATGATGCCCTTCTAATACACCTTCATAAGTAATGTCTCTTGTTATATCAATAAATGTTGGATTATTTTTATCACCAATTGTTTCATAATCATATTTTTGATGAATTACTGTACCACTTTCTGAACTATAACTTCTAACACCTATAAAATACCATCCATCTTCTTTAATTATATAATTTCTAGAAAAATCATCTAACCATTTTCCATATTCAACAACGTTTGCATTTACTTTTTTGCCATCTTTATCAAATACTTTTACTTCTAGACGACTTCCAAATATATTTACATCACTAAAACTATATAACCCTTTTTCTACATACGAATAATAATATATATCACTGTGAGCATCCATATTAAATTCACTTGGAATTGGCGCCTCAATCGTATTATCACTTATGGAAAAATCAATAATATTTAATTTAATATTATAGTCATATCCATTTGCGTCATCAGTTAAATCAAATTGCTCACAAATAAACAATTCATTTAAACCTGATTGTAATGTAATATAATTTGCTTGATTAGGTTTAATAGTTATAAATTTTACTGTATTACTTGCTATAAGTACTTTATTACTATCTAGAATTTTACAAATTAATATATCTTCATTACCTAAGTTTTCTATTCTGACTGACTTATCAGTAGAATCAGTATTTGTATATACTAGCTTTTCTATATCATATTTACCTTCAATAGTACCTTCTAATGAAATTGGATTAGATATATCTATACCTTCGGATGTTGTGGTTGTATCATATTCATACTGCGATAAAGTAAATTTTGTTGTATCATGATTTCTATTTGTAACAACTACATAATAAGTACCATCTTCTTCAATTGATAAAAGCGAGTTAATAGATATATATGTTGATGAATCTATATTACCTAATGATTCACCAATTAAATTATAGTTTTCATCATATAATTCTAATTTTAAACCTCTCTCATTTGAAACTAGCATTCCTTTTTTAGCATCAATTCTTAAATACGTCTTTTTATACGCATCAAGTTTTAACACTTCTTTATAATCATATGTTTTATAAACTTCTTCAAAACAATCAGGTGCAGATAATTTAAATTCTCCACCTAACATATTTTTAGGCGTAAACTTCATTATATCTATTTCTACTGTAAATTTTAAATCAAGAGGTTCTGGAAATTCCTCATATTCAATAACAACTTCTAAATCCATTTTCACTTTTTCTTCTTTTATAGTGTATGTTATAGTTAAATCTGAATTAAATAAAATGTCAATAGGTAAATTCAGTGACTCATAAATATCTTCTAGTATTTCTTTACTTTCCTTATTTAACGCATCTTTGTATTTACATTTCAGTGTATATATATTATCATTTACTGTAACATTTATTTTTTCGTTATTAAATTCAGTGATATAATAATCACCACTATTTTGCACATCATTGTTTGCTTCATCGTTTTCAAAATCTGATATATAACAATAAAAATCTCTATCATAAGTGGATGTATTAAGTTTAGTATATTTAAATACTTTATCGCCTTCTTGTGTATAAATTTCTTTTTCAGTACCAGTTGTAATCTCTATATAAGCCGGATCTTTAGCACAACTAATTAATGATGATACTCTATCATTATTTAGTTCTACTCTTAAACCCACACTTAAGTAATCACTCTCTTCAATTTTAGCAGAAAACTCATTTACTTTTGAAGTTAATTCATCAAATAATTGCTGATTCACTATTGGATTTCCATTAAAATTATCACAACCTGATAATATAAATAAAAATACTACAACAATAATCCAAAATAATTTTCTCATGCTTTTTCTCCTTCTATTATTTTTTAAACTTTGTTATAAAGAATATAAGTTTATGAATATACATATTTTAATTTTTACTTAATAAGATTTAAAATTGTGTCATGAACTTTATCAACATAATATGTCTTACCAATTCGTAAAGTTATACCTTTTATTATAACAATTTCAATATCACCAAACTCATACGTATGGTGTCTATCGAAATATTTAAATACTTTAACTGATTCGATTTCTTTAAATTCGATTTTTGTTTTTTTTGATATTCATTGAAATATAGATATGTATCATCATACTCAAGCATTACTTTAGGTTGTCTTAAAACTTTAAAAAGAACACATATCATTGCGATACTTTCTGCTAAACACCCTAACACACTGATGAAGAAAAATATATGTTGTTCAACAAAAATAAAGAAAAGTAAGAATACTATAAATAACAACACACAACACCTGTAATTATTCCTGCAGTAAACCCTTTAACTTTAATTCCTAATTCTTTTTTCTCAACATATTTTCATAATGTTATGTATAAAATATATACTTTACAGAAGCGTTTCCTCCATCTTTATGATGTTCAACTTCGCCAATATATATAATATTATTTTCATCAATCACTAAAATATCAAGCATATAACTATTTATAGTATTTATTACACCTTTAACAAGCTCTACTTTACAATTAAATTTCAAACTATAACAATATTTATTTTTAAAACGATTACTAATAACACTCACAATTTCCTCGTCTGTTAAATGTGATAAATCAATCTTAGATACATCATTTCTTAAATATTCATCATATTCTAGTAACTTTGTAAATACTTTTTCTTTTTTATCCGGTTTCTTTGAACTTAATTCATATAAAATTCTTTCTTTATATTTATCTTTAATAAATTTTTCTACAAAAATTTTTTCCATTTTATTCTCCCTAATATTCTAACTATATAAATATTAACGAATTGTAATCAAGTAAATACTGTACTTAATTATAACACATATATCTAAAATTTACTACAAAATTAAAAACTGGCTTGTTTTTTCAACAAACCAGACTAGCATATTATTGGTGGACTAGGGGCGTACCCTACGATACCCGTGTCCAAAACCTTAAAAAATCAATAAAATCCCGTAATTTTTGAATTTTACGGGATTTTTAAACTATTGAACGGGATTGCTTTAGCAAAACACGGAAAATCGGAAAATTACATTTCGCATCTTAAAATTTAATATACGGCAAATAACTACATATGAGTTTTAATTGCAACCTCCATTTTTATTTCCCAATATATGTGCAATAAATTTTACAGAAGCTATTCCACCTTCATTATGGTCTCCTACTTCACCAATATATATTATATTTTCCTCATCAATAATTAAAATATCTAACATATAACTATTTATTGTATTTATAACTGCTTTTTCTAATTGAAATTTTTTATCAAATTTTAAGCTATAACACTCTTTTACATTATACTTTGTATGAATTACTTTTAATATTTCTTCATCCATTAAGTGAGTTAAATCAATTTTTTCTATATCTGAATTAAAGTATTCTTTATAATCTAATAATTTAGTAAATGCTTTTTCTCTTTTATTAGGTTTATTAGAACTTAATTCAAATAGAATACGTTCTTTATATATATCTTTAATAAAGTTATCTACAAAGGATTTAATCATTTTTTAGTCCTCTTTCTTTTTACAACATAAATATTCTGTCATAAATTTATCTAATTTTTGCTCTTTAGTAAGTTCTTCTTTCTTTTTAGTAAATAATGAATATATACTTCCACAAATCCAAATAATCAATAAAAGCCACCATAATATAATAAACATAACCGCAATGATTAATCCATCTTTTATTTTGTCTTTTGTTTTATACTCTACTTTCCTAGGTTTTCCATCTTCATCAGGATTATGAATTATTTGTCCAAATATTGTTTGTTTATTCTCAACCTCTTCTATATTGGCAACATACCAAAAACCACCAGAGTGAGTAGCCTCTAAACCTATCATAAACCTATACTCATCTTTAATTACAATTCTATAATCATTTGCTTTTTTAAGTTTATTAAATATATATTCTTTATCATACGAGTATTCATAAGTATATACTTGTTTCATCTTTTCGATATTTTTAATGTTTATGTTTAAATTAAATATTTTGTAATTAGTTTCAATTTCTGCTTTTATTACATAATAAAGCATATCATAAAAACCAATAGTTCTTTTTTTACCTAAATTAAGATATTCTTTATCAACATCAATAATGCTTTCATTATAATTTGTTTTAATTAAAAGTTTTGGTACACCGTAATCATAATCTATCATTTTCCAATATAGCATTAATTCGCCATATTCATTTTTATAGCATTTGCGATTATTAATGTCGCTACAATACTCAAATCCATAATCTAATAAAAATGACAATGCTGTTTCAAAATCTTTATATTTACTCAATCAAAATCACTTCCTAACAATTAATCAAAATTATGTAAATACTATGAATTTTCATAGTGCCAATTCTATTTTAAATTTTTTTCTCACTAAGTCCTATGATTAATTATACCATACTACAGAAAAATTTACTACAAAATTAAAAACTGGCTTGTTTTTTCAACAAACCAGACTAGCATATTATTGGTGGACTAGGGGCGTACCCTACGATACCTGTGTCCGGAACCTTAAAAAATCAATAAAATCCCGTAATTTTTAAATTTTACGGGATTTTTAAACTATTGAAACGGGATTGTTTTAGCATTGTACGAAAAATTGGAAAATTCATTTCCGCACTATGAAATTTCATATTTTCGATATATAAGCTAATATCACTTCAACATTATTGATTATTAAACTTAAACTTTTCTTTAAAGTCATTATAACATTCTTCACAAATCCAGCGATAATTGTCTAATGTACAATAGAATTTTTGTTCTTTATTATCTTCTGGCTTTGTCATACAAAATTCGCAGTGTTCATGAAAATATTTTGGATTATCTAATGTTTTTAAATAATCACTTGGAATAATCTCTTTTAATTTAGCAAACAGTAAATAATCTTCTTGTCCGGTTAATCTCCAGTCATCAGTTTTAATAATATTTATTACTAATGATAAAATTTCAAATACTTTTTCAGTCACATCTTTAGAAGCTTTTATTTTTTCATCAAAGAATATTGGCTTAGTGTTTAAAAATATATCTCCTCTATCAGTAACTATTTTTATGTTTTTATTACCTTTAGCAACTAGTTTTAATAAAACATTTCCAAATGCTTTATAATATATTTTAAATACTGCTACTTGATATTCAGTACCTTCAATAATACTATTTATCCTTTCAATATATTCTAATTCTTTTTTTCTTCTTTTAAAAAAGTACATAAACATCCTCAATCATATATTTTCTTTAAAAATGGCGAATAAACTTTCTTTTGTTTTATTTTCGAAGTCACTTGAACTTATTGTGCACAACTTCTTGCCTTTACAATATATATATACCTTATATTCTGGATAAGCACTATCTCCATAAAAATTACATACAAATTTTCTTCGAATTTTAATATCATTCAAATCACAATGGACAGTTCTTTTGAAATAATCACGAAAAATTAATATTTGATTATCTAAATCAATTATAAATTTATATCTTTCTATAATAATACACGGAATAAAAGCGAAGAACGATAAAATAATAGAAATAAACAATAAAGTTAAAAATGAAGTGATATCGTCTTTATATATTTGTTCGGAAATACAATATATTGACACTCCTATTATGACAATTGTAGATATAGAAATAACGAAAGTCATTAAAAATTTACTTTCAAATTTTTGATCATATGTTATTTTAGTCTTTACCATTTTTATTCTCCTTGCGTGAAATTTCATAGTTTCAATACCATTATCATTTTTCTATTCGATTAAATATTATGTCTAATTATACCACACATATATATTTCTAAATAATTTTAAAACATCCTATTTTAAACTAGGGTGTTTTACACTTTTAAGATATAAATTTTTTTGTAAACCTTTGTTCTATTGTTTGTATAATAGAATCTAATTTTAACTCATACTTATTTTTCTCAATACCAAGAATTTCAAATAATATTACTCGATACAATAAAGACAATTTCATCAAATAATATACATTTTCCTTGCCTTTAATATAATCTTTTTTACTCTTTGTTTTGATATGACTTATTCTATTTCTTGAATTTACTAACTTTTGAGAAAAAATATTTATTCCAATTTGTAATTCTTTTTGAAATATAGTTTTTCCATAACGATTTATCATTTCTAGTAAAAATTTTTTAAGTTTTGATTCCCCTTTTTTTACAGAAGGCAATTTCCATGAATTTTTATGAAAAACCAATTCACAAATTGGAATGAAAGATTCAACCATAAATGCTAGTTGCATATCCTTAGGCATTTTAACACTAGATAAACAATATTGAATCATATTATTAACAATATCTAAATCATATTCAATACCTATCCATTTTAATAATATATTAGCATTTAAAACTTCAGCAAAATCAATTAATTTATTATATTTACCAATCATAAAATCAGCAGAAGATCTACTTGATAAAGTTCTTTTTATCCAACTTTCCGTTATTTCATTAGATTCATCAAAAACATGAGATACTGAATAAAATTGTCCATCAAATAGCATCAATAATGATTCTAGAGAATAATAAACTGAATAAAGATCTTTATAATCGTTATTGATAGAAGAAGTAATAATAATTTCCCTTTGAAAAAGTTGTTTAATTTGTATCTTATAAGTTATATTTTTTATGTCTATTGCTAAAATTGTTTCTTTAGGCCCACCAAAAACAAAACCTTGTTTACCTTGAATTATTCTTAAAACCATTAATTTCTCCTATATTAAAATATTTTTTTATTTAACCTAATCATATTGAATCATTAATTTTTATTAGAAATATAAAATTAAAATCCTATAAAATATTAATTTTACAGGATTTTTTAACTATAGATCCGAGATAAGGTTCATGAAATTTGAAAAATATTATGTGATAATTTAATCACATTAAGAATCAGTATTTTCTTCTAAAGATGAATAATTAAACAAATTTGGCGTTTGTTTTGATAAGTTTTTTTGTTTTTTTGTTTTTAATTTAACACAATAATCATCACCATATTTTTGTTTAACATTCTCAATAAACTTTGGAATACAATCTTGATGGTTTTTTAAAAACCATTTAATATGATTATTAATATACTCTTTTCTATAATCTAAATCATTTAAATCATTAGGCACTCTCAATATTTTTTCATCTATACTATCAAAACCTTTAAATGGTTGTTTTAATCTTGTTTCTATTAAATTAGCATATTCATTATTAATTTCAAATCCTAACCAATTTCTTTGTAATTGTTGACATACTCTAGCACATGTCCCACTTCCCATAAAAGGATCAAGTACAATGTCTCCAGGATTTGATGACGCTAAAATTATTCTTTCATATAGACCTTCAGGTTTTTGTGTCGGATGTTTCATTCTATTAGAGTTACAATAGTGTATATGTGAAAATTCCCATACATTTCCAGGATTAGCACCTCTCATATTATTAACACTTCTATAATATTTTTGAGGGATTCTTATATCATCCAAATTAAATTTATATTTTTTTGTTTTTGTAAACATTAAAATATCATCATGACGAGGACTAAATCCTTTGGTTTTACCAATACCTTGCGTATAATACCATGTAATCCAACTACAAAATTTCATATCTAATTCAATTTCAAGAATTCTATATATGTATGAAATGAATCTCATTCCCATAAATACATATATTGTTCCATCATCTTTTAATACCCTTTTACATTCTTTTAACCATTTTCTAGAAAATTCTAAATATTCATTAAATTCTAAATTATCTTTTGTATCCCCATAATCTTTTTTTAAATTATAAGGAGGATCCGTAACTATTAAATCAATAGATTTATCAGGTAATTTCCTCAATTCGTGGATAGCATCACCTACAATAATTTCATTAATTTTTAATCCACCCATTCTTTATCGCCTCTCTATACCAATCATCAATATTCCTTTTGGAACTATGTAAATACTTTTTATCTAATAATTGACAAAACTCCCAAGTTGTTCTTTTAAAATAATTTACGTAATGAATATCTTTTATTTGTATTTGTCCTGTTCCCAATGCAGGATTATATATAAAATCATTTTCTCCAATAAGTTTTAAATCATAAGCATTATAGTCTACTATTTCCATTATACCATCAACTAAATTAGTTTTTTTATTTTTAACTGAATATACTTTATGTTTTATACTTAATATAACAAACATAAAATCTGGATCATCTACATAAGCTGTTCTTATACGGCTAAAAGACGTAATATTTGGCATCTGACCTGAACTTTCAATGTCTTCAGAAGTAGCTTTAACATCTACATTGGCTGTAAGATAATTTTCATTTTTACTAAATTGAAGTATAACATCTGCAAGTCCTAATCTTGTTTGCGCTTCAGCATTAATTAAATTATATTTAATATTTCCAGATTCAACAATAGAAGAGAAAACTTCACAACACCAAGCTTCGACCATAGGACCAGCTATTTTATTTATATTTTCTAGCGGTAATCCTTTTTTTAAATTGGTGTTAATTATAATTTTATTATTATCACTTTGACATCTATCTCTTAAAATTAATTTTATCATTTCTAATACAAAATTAGAATCCTCTAAGTATGAAACTGATTCTACTGGTACTTTAAATTCAAAATCTTTATAGTTCATATATTTCCTCGTATATCTAATATAATTAATAATTTACATTTTTTCTTTATTGTATCATACATTCACATTTTTATCAATTAATTTAAAAAACCGCCTTACCTTTCAGTAAAGCGGACACGTGTAATGTTGGTGGATCTGACGAGAGTCGAACTCGTGTCCAAACTAGCGCAAATTTCGCTTTCTACATACTTAGTTTATTAATTTGGTCTTATAAATTATTAGAAAATAAACAAAACTAATAATTTACCAGCTCTAAATCTCGAATCATAGGTCAAGCTGTCCTAATCATCAAAGTCTGCTATTTGACCCATATATCCCTCACAGACAAAGAAATATATGAGTTAACCTGTAAAACAGGGTCGCTTAGCTAACTAGCAAGCGAAAGAATAATTTGTATTTCCGTTTATTTAAAACCTAAGGTTTTAACGTGCCTGCCCACGGTATGCTTACTCAACCATAACTAATCTGTCGAAACCAATTACAGACCCATTACATATGTAATTATACTAAATTTTTTATATTTTGTCAATATCTTAGTGCAAAATACATATATATAATATGATTAAATTTAAAATTTAAACGATTTTTGTAGTAAAAATATAAATTTTATGGTAAAATAATTATTGATTTGAGGTACTAACAATGAAATTACTAAAACAACTCGCCCTTATAGCAGGATTTTCAGTAGTTGGTGAGATAATTTCTTATCTACTAAAAGAAATTCTTGGTATATTTATTCCTGGTTCATTAATTGGAATGATTATTTTATTCATTTTACTAACTACAAAAGTAATAAAATATGATTTTGTAGATGATGTAGGTGAATTTTTCGTCAACAATATGGGTTTTTTCTTTGTTCCTGTTGCCGTTTCTATCATGAACTACTTCGGAATCCTTGCTCCAATATGGTGGAAACTACTTTTAATCATCATAATTAGCTTCTTTTTAACATTTGTAAGTGTAGGCTTAAGCGTAAAACTTACAATGCTATTACAAGATAAGATGAGAGGTGATATCGATGATTAAAATCTTCACTTCACCTGTGTTTTATATATGTTTAACACTTGGTTTATACTCATTGTTCTCATTTTTAAGAGGAATTATCAAAAATCAACTGTTCAATCCACTACTTTTAACAAGTATTACAGTAATTATATATCTATTAATCATAAAAAGTATCACAGGAGCTGCTACAAAAGAGACTGTAGATATATATACTAACGCTTTAAACTTCGTAAATTTCATGTTAAGCCCTCTTACAGTATGTTTAGCACTTCCAATCTATACAAGACGTCACATTATTAAACAATATTGGCTTCCAATTTTAGTTGGTACAGTTATTGGTTGTGCCGTTTCAATGAGTAGCGTATTTATTTTAGGTCATTTCTTTGGCTTGGATAAACAAATGATCTACTCACTACTACCAAAATCAGTTACAACCGCTATTGCTAAAGAAATTTCACAAGATATTGGAGGTATCCCTGAAATCACCATCGCTGCTGTAGTAATTACCGGCATTTGTGGGGCTTTATTTGGTCCAATTTTAACAAAAATATTTAAACTTGACCGTTCAGCATCAATTGGTATGGCTTTTGGTGCATCTAGCCACGCTGTAGGAACATCAAAAGCAGTAGAAATGTCTACTCGTGCGGGTGCTATAAGCTCAGTTGCAATCGTAACAAGCGGAATTCTAACTGTAATTATTGCATTATTTTTATAAAATTTAGCCTAGAAGATATATATTCTTCTAGGTTTTTGTCTTTTTAAGAAAATTATATATATATTTCATATAAACTTTAACTAATTTTATATAAAAATTTATTAATTTTCGCAAAAGCAATTTCATTATTTTTTTTAATTATGTAAGTGAAGGGAGAAAAATCAAAAAGATAGAAAAGCGAAGTAAGCAAAACAAGTAAAATCAATTAAACATATATATGTTTAAGAGAAATAGAGGCTAGCTGGTGCCCTATAGACTACTCATAAACAAGTAGTTTCTATAAAAAAACCTCCCAAAGGAGGTTGTATGTATTAATATTCAAAAGGATTCAAAGATTTTTTAGGATTGAATCGAATTAAATATTCCGCAATTAAATCAATTAATTGATCAACATCTCTTAAATTACACACTTCCACTGAAGAATGCATATATCTAAGAGGAATGCTTAGTAAGTAACATGGTACACCATCAAAATGTGTATACATTGAGTCAGTGTCAGTGTAAGTTCTAGAAGGTGCTGTTTCAATTTGATATGGAATTTTTAATTCTTCACAGATGTTTATCATATCTTTATGAATAACTTTATTCATCAAAGATCCTTCTGTCAAAGCAGGACCCTTGCAAAGATAAACATCATTGAATAAATTTTCACGATAATTGATATCAGCAGCGTAAGTTACGTCTAAACTTATTGCACAAGTTGGATTAACTCTTGCCACTGCTGAATGAGCTCCACGACCAGTAGTTTCCTCTCCAACCGTCGTCGCAAGGTAAATTCCAATATCAGTTTTTCCTTTAACTTTCTTAATAGCTTCAAGGAATATATATACAGCAAGCTTGTCGTCAAGTGCTTTCGCAGATAAAAAATCATTTGCAAGGTAAGTATAAGACCTATTTACCATTACAGGATTCCCAGTCCTAACTAATTTCATAGCTTCTTCAGCACTTGATGCGCCAAGATCTAAAATAAGATCAGTAGCTTTTATACCTTTTTCCATATAAGGTAGATACCCAATAACTCCTGGAACTTCCCCATGGTCAGTTAAAACAACAACACTTTGGCCAGAATACATATATGGTCTAGCTCCACCAATTTGTTCTAATCTACAAGTTCCATCGGCATTTATTTTATTTATAACCATCCCAATCTCATCGATATGGGCACAAAGTAAAATCTTTGTAGGAGATTTTGGATTCAAAACATGAACTACATTATAATTTTGTTGAGTAATTACCTCATCAAAGATATCTTTTGTAGTTTCAATAAGTTTCTTCTGAATATTTAGTTCATATCCAGAAGGAGAGTGAGTGCTTAATAACAATTCTAGTAGTTTTCTATCGTACATTTTTCTTCCTTCTTTCGTTTATATATATTATTTTTCATTTTTAAATAGATATTCATCAATTTTTTTCTTAATATTTTCAGGAATTTCTCTTTTTACAGGGAATGTATTAGCATTAATTAATTTATTTGATAAAAATTCTAAAAACATATATGTCTTCTCTAGTGATTCTTTTGAAATAAAACTCATTGTATCATGTCTATTGTGAATATGAGCAGCACCAGGACGTCCAAATCGCATTAAATTAATCGCAGGAACTCCTTTATCAGAAAATGGAATCGAATCAGATGAATAAATGTCTTGTCTAACAACAATTGGAAATGAAATTTCGTTTGAAACATACTCAACATAATCAACTAATGCATTTTCAGCCATTACATTTGCATATTCAGTCCCAAGAATAGTCCCCGCAACATCAACATTAATATTAAAAATTATTTTCTCTAACTTTTCTTCACTTAAAGATGCAACATATGCCTTGGATCCAAGAAGTCCACGTTCTTCCGAACCACACCAAATAAATCTAAGCGTTCTTTTTGGAGCATTTTTAGTAAAAAATTCATATAATTTCATAATTAAAACACTTCCAGCACCATTATCATATGCTCCTTTTGAAAATTCAACCGAATCAAAATGCGCTGTAATACAAACCACTTCATCAGGAAACATATATCCCTTAATTTCAGAAATAACATCATGTGAAGTAAGTTTAAACTCATCTTGTGAAAGTTCAAGCGTAATTTCTTTAGGATTATCCTTTAAAAGTTCTATTGCAGTAGTAGTTCTCATATGAACACCAGGTATAATTCCTTTATTTCTTAATACATCACGAAGTTCTTTATTCTCTAAATCACTATCTTCAGGTGTATCAGTAATGTCACCACTATAAGATATAAACCCAACCGCACCATATTTTAATAATTTCTTATAGATTGGAACATTTACTACTCCATTAATTAAAACAATTTTACCTTTTAATTCATATTTATCAGTATCAAGCGTAGTTTCCATGTAATATAAAGGTGCTGTAACACTTGCGTTCCTACTACCTTTTATTCCACTAACTTCATAATATTTACCATTAGCAGATAATTTTGCAGAATTAATTTTATAACCGCTTACTTCAAATGGCCAAATACTTGCATTTCCACCAAATGATTCTACAGTTTCTTTTAACATATTTGCACATTTAAATTCTTCTGTTGAGCCTGAAACTCTAGTAAAACTTATTTTTTCTAGTAAATTATATATATCTAAACTCATTTTATGCTCCTTTTGTGACAATTCCAATGATTATTAAGTCTTCTGTTGAATCATTAATTACAGAATGTGCATGATTTTCTTTACAAACATTAATCATTCCAGGAAGTAATTCTTTAGTTTCTCCCTCAACAATTACTTTTCCTTTTCCTTCTAAACAATAAATAATCTCTTCATCACCTACATGAGTATGAAAACCAATAGACGAAGCAGGATGAACAACGATTTTCGCAAACATATTATATTGAATTGGTAAATCCTGTAATTTATAAAGCGTACAACTTCCCTCTCCCCCTCTTAAATTATTAATTGTAACTGGTTCAATATTATTAAATTTAGTTAACATAGTAAATCTCCTCTTAATTTTAAAGTATCCTCATTATATCATTATTTTATTTTTTTATCTATAAAAATGTATATGTAGTTTAAATTTCAACTTTATTTCAAAATATAAGCTTTAAAAACAGGGCATTTTTGAATTTTTATTTATTTTATTGCTTAATTAGTCGTTTTTTTATTAATCTTTTAAAATTACCCCTTTTTAAAAGTTATTTAAAAATATATTTTTTGGTTCTAAATATTTAACATTTTATTTTATTGTTTTGCAATTTTTTCCTATAGTTATAAAATGTTATTATTATTTTATTGTTCTTTTTAAAAATATTGTTGTATAATATTTCTTGTATAAATAATTATTATATAATCATTAAGGAGGAAATATGATAAACAAAAACAACAATTTTATTAAAGTATTTTTGATGTTTTTTATTTTGTCAATTTGTTTAATTTTAAACAGTTGTAACAGTTGTAAAAACAATAATAACAATCAAAACAACAATAATTCTAATGAAAATATTACATTAGAATTAGAGACTATTAACGACACGTTATACGTTAACGAACCTATCAACTTAACATACACTTCATCAAAAGAAGATATTGAAGTTATTTGGGAATTAAACGATAACAGCCTTGCGGTAATTGAAAACTCCGTTCTTACTCCATTAAAAGAAGGGACTCTAACTATTACTTTATATTATAAAGAAAATAGAGAAATATCAGACTCACACACATGTACTATATTAAAAAGAGAACCAGAAATTATCGATATTAAGATAAATGAAATTAGTGACACGTTATACGTTAACGAACCTATCAACTTAACATACACTTCATCAAAAGAAGATATTGAAGTTATTTGGGAATTAAACGATAACAGCCTTGCGGTAATTGAAAACTCCGTTCTTACTCCATTAAAAGAAGGGACTCTAACTATTACTTTATATTATAAAGATAATACTGATATTTTTGATACTGTAACATGTATTATATTACAAAGAGAACCGGAAAGTTTAACGATCAATGTTGATAAATTAGAAATGTTTATGGGAGAAACTCTCAACCTTTCTGCAACTATATATCCACTATCCGCTTCACAAGAAGTAACTTGGTCTATTCAAGATGATACAGTTGATTGGGAAGTAGCTGAATTAAACAATGCAACATTAACTGCATTAAAATATGGAAAGGTATATGTAACAGCACAATCTACATCTAATAACAATGTTAAACAAACTATAGTGATAGAAGTATTCCATTCACTATTAGAAACAGATACTTTTGAAGCAAAATATATTCGTGGAGCATTTGGTGAAGACGCATCAACTATGTATACAATTCAATATACAACATATAACTCTAAATCATTTGCTCTTGTAACAACTGCAAACGATCCAGAATTTGAGAACGCTAAAGAATATTATGGAGACGGCTATTACTTTGAAGATTTAAATGAATTATTAGATGGAAAATTTGAAGGAAGAAATATTTGGCGCATTGAAATGACAGATTTAGAAAACAATACAGAATATATTTATAAAATCAATAAAGGCAACAATACTTATTCAGATGTTTATACTTTCAAAACAGCTGGTGGTGATTCTACAACTTCTTTCTTATTTTTAACTGATACACATTATTATACAGGTACAACAGGAACAACATCCTCTGCTGCAGTTTCAGAAGAAATAATAAAACAAGCATTAATTAAAAATCCAAACATTAGTTTTATTATGGATTCAGGAGATTTAATCGATACAGGTGGAAACAGCAAAATTTGGGATATTTATTTTAACTGTGCAAATTCATTAAAACAACTACCATTTATGAGCGTCCCTGGAAATCACGAGTATTATTTTAATGGAACAGGACAAGGAGATAACTCATATTTTAAAATATTTAACGCAGGTCCAAATAACGGGACATCCGCACTATCAGGTTCTAACGGTTGGTTTAAACACAACGATACGCTATTTATTTTAGTAGATAATGTAAAAGCTACAGGCTATGATGAACAAATGAATTGGATGACAAACTTATTAGAAACCGTTGATTATTCTTATTCTGTAGTAATGTTCCATATTCCTGTTAATTTCGATAATACAGATTATGATGAAAAATTCTTAAAACTTTTTGATAAATACTCAGTTGATTTAGTACTTAGCGGACACTATCATTCAGAAACTTTAACAGAATATTTATATAACGGGCAAAAAACAACAGACCCATATTTAGGCACATGTTATCTAACTGGTGCATATTCCGGTATAAAAGGTGCAGCAAACGCAGATAATGCAATTAATACAGCAAAAGGTTATATGATAGATATTACAGATGAGTCTATAAACATTCAAATCATATATGCAAATGGTTCTTTAGGCAAATCATGGTCAATTACAAACAGATCATGTAACGACAGCTTTACAGCAACAAAAGAAGAATTAAAAAATTCAATAACATACGAATATAATCAAGAGAAAAATGAAATTACATTTTCATGGGCAAAAGAATTCTATGGTAATGTAGAAAAACTACACATAAAAGAAATAAATCAAAATACAATTTACGATTATTCAGTATTCCCAAGTTCTTCTTACACATCACTTACTCTTTCTAATATAAATCCTAATTTCGATTATAAATTTGAAATTACTTTAGAATATTCAGATGGAAGTAGTGAAATCATCTACAAAGAACTAATTTTACATATACCTCTTAATATCACCTTTAGTGACATTACTTCTTCATCTGCTAATTTAGCATTCACTCCTTTAGATGCTTCAATACAATATAAAATCAATAAATTTAAAATATATATAAATAATGAATACATTGGAGAATTTAAATATCGTCAAGGTACTGTATTCACAACTTCATATTCACTTTATAATTTAGAGTCAAATACAGAATACACTATTACCCTTGTCGCGACAGATAGAAACGATACTATTGTATATTTTTCTGAATCTGCAACTTTAAAAACTGAATAAAAAAGTTCTGTAAAAAATAATGTTTTTTAAATTTAAAAAAACAAAACTGTTAACCAATTGGTTAACAGTTTTTTACTGCTTATTAATTTTTAGTTATTATCTGTTGTAGAATTCAACGATTAAGTTTTCTTTAATTTCAGGTAAAAATTCTGAACGTTCTGGTAAACGAACAAATGTACCAACACCTGTTTGTTCATCATAAGCAACATAAGGAACTCTTGCAACTGTATTTTCTAAAGCTTCCTTACAGATTACTAAACCTTTTGAAGTTTCTTTTAAAGCAATAGTTTGACCAGGTTTACATAAGTATGAAGGAATATCTACTTTCTTTCCATCTACTAAGAAATGACCATGATTAACTAATTGTCTTGCTTGTCTACGAGTAGATGCAAAACCTAAACGATAAACTAAATTATCTAATCTTGATTCAAGCATTGCTAAGAAATTTTCACCGTGTTTACCAGGAAGTTTTCCAGCTTTAACGAATGTATTATAGAATTGTTTTTCATTCATTCCATAAACATTACGTACTTTTTGTTTTTCTTGTAATTGTAAACCATATTCAGATAGTTTAACTCTTCTTTGGCCATGTTGACCTGGAGCATAAGCTCTCTTTTGTAATTCTTTGCCGTTTTCTAAGATTGAGAATTTTAATCTTCTTGCAACCTTCCAACTTGGACCTGTATAACGTGCCATTTTGTTTTTTCTCCTTTAATTTATTTTTTTTACTTGTGAGATAAAAACTTCAAATAAAACCATAGGATAGATAATCTTATTGTTTTCGCCTAAGCAGCGGGACTACTAACATCCGAATTTCTTCGTGACCATCTAAAATCTACAATCAAGTTGAATGCTGCTTTTATCTGCACCTAATATAGTATACTCTTTTTTGTATAAAAAGTCAAACGATACGACTTAATCATTATTACTATTTAAAGTATATATTACACTAACTTCCTCAGATTTTCCAAATACATCATCTGCTGCTACATAAACATAAAATGTATAAGTTTTACCATATTCTAATGTAAATGTATATTCACATTCTTCAGAATAATAAGTAGAAGATGTTTTACCATCTACTTCATAATATAAAGAATATTCTTGCGCAAGCGCAACTTTACCCCAAGTTAAAGTAATTTTGTTATCTTTCACATTCGACACTATAAATGATGTAGGTTTTTCATAATACACTTTTCTAGATAGATATTTACTTACCGCAACCCATCCAATACATACAATTATAAGCACAGCTAAAATAATAGCACCTTTAATCATTTCTGGATCTTTATATTGCTTAGAAAGAAGAGCAATTCTTTCTTCTATAAACTCAGATTCGTTTTTAATAACAACATTACATAAAGCACCATCATCACTATATTTTTTCAATATATACAAAGTATCTCTAATTTTAACCTCAGTGTCTTCATTTTTTACCGCATATCCTCTTGCTTTTTTTATATATATTGTAGCAAGACGAAGATATGAATCTCCTAAACTATTCAGTAATTGATCATTTTCTTTTTTTAATTCTTGATATCTGTTCATACTCTTTCCTATTCTTAATTCATCTAAGTATATTATACCACATAATAACCTTACATTACAAAAAAAAGATATTCTAACCTAAAATTAGAATATCTAATTTAATTCAATAATTAATCAATTATTTTACAGCAGCTTTTACTAATACTTTAAAATCAGCAGCATTTAAACTTGCACCACCAATTAAAGCACCATCAATATTAGGTTGTGCCATTAATTCATCAATATTAGATGTTTTAACACTTCCACCATATTGAATACGAATAGTCTCAGATACTTCTTCAGAATATAATTCTTTAATTACATTACGAATAAATCCACATGTTTCATCAGCAATTTCAGGAGTAGCAGTTTTACCAGTTCCAATAGCCCAAATTGGTTCATAAGCAATAACTAAAGTTTTTACTTGATCAACTGTTAAACCAGCAAGATCTGCAACAATTTGACCTTTAATTAATTCTTTCCAACTACCATCTTCTCTTTGTTCTAAGTATTCACCAACACAAAGAATTGGAACTAAATTATGAGCAAATGCAGCATGTAGTTTTTTATTACATGATTCATCAGTTTCATTAAACATAGCTCTTCTTTCAGAGTGACCAATAATAACATATGATACTTCTAAAGACTCAAGCATTACAGGAGCAATTTCACCAGTAAAAGCACCATTTTCTTCAAAATGCATGTTTTGAGCACCGATTCTTAAATTTTCTCCTTGACGTTTAACTAAATCGCGAAGCACTGTAAATGGAGCACAAACTACACTATCAACTAAATCTTTTGATGGTAAATCATTATTTACTTGATAGATAAATTCTAATGCTTCATCACGAGTCTTAAACATCTTCCAGTTTCCAGCAATAATAGGTTTTCTCATGTTTTTACCTCTTATTTATCATCTAGGCAAGCTACACCAGGAAGAGTCTTACCTTCTAAGTATTCTAAACTTGCACCACCACCTGTAGAGATGTGTGAGAATTTAGCTTCATAACCCATTGAAATTGCAGCAGCAGCAGAGTCACCACCACCAATAATAGTAATAGCCCCTTCTAAGTTAGCAAGAGTTTCACAAATAGCTTTAGTACCAACTGCAAATTTTTCAACTTCGAATACACCAGCAGGACCATTCCAAACAACAGTCTTAGCACCTTCTAATTGTTTAGCATATTCTTTAATTGTTTCAGGACCACAGTCAAGACCTTGCCAATCAGCAGGAATTTCAGTAGCTTTAACAACTTTAGTTTCACAAGCAGCAATAGCTCCAAAGAAATCTTCAGCACAAGCTTCATCACTTGGATTAGCAGCAACTACATCAACTGGTAAAACAATCTTGCCATTAGCTTTTTCAAGTAAACCTTTAGCATATTCAACGAAATCAACTTCACATTTAGATTTACCAACTTCATAACCTAAAGCTTTAAAGAATGTATAAGCCATAGCACCACAAATCATAACTTTATCAGCTTTATTAAGTAAGTTTTCAATAACAGAAATCTTATCAGAAACTTTTGCACCACCAAGAATTGCTACAAATGGATGAGCAGGATTATCAACAGCACCACCAATAAAATTAATTTCTTTTTCTAGTAGGAATCCACTTACACTTTCACCCTTAACATTTGCAGCAATACCAGTATTAGATGCAGCATCACGATGAGCAGTACCAAATGCATCATTTACAAATACATCACCAAGACTTGCCCAATAAGCACCAAGTTCTGGATCATTTTTAGATTCTTTTTTACCATCTAAATCTTCATAGCGAGTATTTTGGAACATTACTACTTCACCAGGATTCATATTGTTAATAGCTTCTTCTAATTCAGCACCACGAGTAGCATTAACAAATTTAACTGGTTTACCTAATAATTCAGCAAGTTTAACTGCAACTGGAGCAAGGTCATTTTTAGCTAAATCTTTTTCTTCTTTAACACGTCCTAAGTGAGAGAAAAGAATTACTTTAGCACCTTGTTCTAACGCATAATTAATTGTAGGTAAAGCTTGAACAATACGGTTTGTATCAGTAATAACACCATTTTTCATAGGTACATTGAAGTCAACACGCATTAATACTTTTTTACCAGTTAATACGATATCTCTAATATTTTTCTTAGCCATAATATTTTTCCTCTTTCATTTTTTTAATTTCATTATCCTTAATTTTTAAGCACTTCTTTAAATATCGTTTCATTCTTTCATATGATATTTCTAAAAATATCGTCTTTTCGTTAATAAAGGTAATGACCGTTTGATCATTAACCTTATTAACTTTCTTTATATTACATATATTAACATACAATTGATTCCAACTTTTATTGCTATATATTGGTTGTAATATCAAACCATCAAATATATATACTGGAACAAATTTCGATATTTTATATACTTGTTTAATTGCTTCAATTCTTCCATCTAGTGTTGTTAAGAATTTTAAGCAAGTTCGATTAATTATTTTATTTATTGTTTCGTTGACTATTAATTCTTCTTGAATTTTAACAATATTTGTAGAATCACTATTTTTTATTATATATAGCACTTCTACATCAAGCATTTAATTAATCTCTCTTAATTCTTACTTGAGTTTCTGGATCAAAGAAATGACATTTATTCATATTTAACGCAAGTTTAATTGTATCACCCATATGAACGTCAACTCTTGCAGGAACTTTAGCAGTTAAATTTTGACCAGCACGATCTGTACCAGGAAGTTTAACTGTAATTTGTGATTCAGCACCTAATAATTCAGATACGTCAACTTTACGTTCAACAACCCATTGAGGATATTTTTCCATATCTTCTTCACTGTCAAATACAGCTTCAGGACGAATACCTAAAATAATATCTTTATCAATATAATTATATTCTTTTAATAAAGCTAATTGTTTTTCAGGAACAGCAAGTCTAACTACACCAAATTTTTGGTTACCACATTCGAACACACCATCTTCACCAACGCGACCATTAATAAAGTTCATTGGAGGAGTACCAATAAATCCACCTACGAATACATTTGCAGGATTGTCATAGATATCTTTTGGAGCACCGATTTGTTGAATCCAACCATCTTTCATAACAACGATTCTTGATGCCATAGTCATAGCTTCAATTTGGTCATGTGTTACATAGATAGTAGTTGTACCTAATGATTCATGGATTTTAATTAATTCAGATCTCATTTGTACACGTAGTTTAGCATCTAGGTTAGATAAAGGTTCATCCATTAAGAATACTTTTGCGTCACGAACGATAGCACGGCCTAACGCAACACGTTGTCTTTGACCACCTGATAAAGCAGCAGGTTTACGATCTAGGTATGGTTTTAAACCTAATTTTTCAGCAGCATTTTGAACACGACGATCAATTTCATCACGGCTAAATTTTCTTAATTTTAAACCGAATGCCATGTTATCATAAACTGTCATATGTGGATATAAAGCGTATGATTGGAATACCATCGCAATATTTCTATCTTTTGGAGCTACGTCATTCATAACTTCATCATCAATTAATAATTGACCAGAAGTAATTTCTTCTAACCCTGCAACCATACGAAGTGTAGTAGTTTTACCACAACCTGAAGGTCCTACGAAAACAATAAATTCACGGTCTTTAATTTTTAAATTAAAATCAAATACAGCTTGAACATTATTGTCATAAATTTTGTTAATGTTTTTTAATTCAACTGTTGCCATAATTAAATAATTTCCTTTCTTATAGACATTTTTGCCTAGTTTTTTATTTTACATAAATAGTATATCATTATATTATTCTTTTTTCCATAAACAATTTGTTGTTTATTTTTTTAATTTTCTAACAAAATGTAAAAAAGCCACTTAAGCAAGTAGCTTTATCACTTTTATCTCGTATTTCTTTTTCTTAGTATTACTATACTTTGTGAATATAATTCAGTAAATCTATTTTCAAATTCATACAAATTACGTTCTTTAAATAAGAAGCGAGTATCTTCGTTTTCAGGATCCATTAAATATATAGTACCTCTTGTAAAACTATATCCCGCTATTACAACACAATGTTCATTGCCAGGCCAATACAATTTATTGCCATTAATATCCCATTTTGTAGAACCATTTTTCTTATGATACATGTGATCATTATTTCCCATTGTACACCACACAATTACTGGAATCTTACTATTCACGAAACCTAATAATTCATATAACGGCATATTAGTAGTATTTACAACATAATAATCCTTATCAAAACCTTTTTCTTTTAAATACTTATTTATTGCTTTTACTACAACACTTGACATACATCCAAAACCATCAGTATATATATCGCCAATAAAGGCATCCCAAAAAGACGCTTCACCTGAATCTTTAATTTCTAAATAAGCAGCCATTTCATTTTTAGTAATTTCTTGTTTTAATACATAATTTAATGCGATTGCACAAGAAGTTGCCTCACATCCAGTTTGTAACGCAGGATCGTTATCATTCGATACATATTGTGAAATATTTTTAATTCTCATATATCTATTTTGTTCAATTTTCTTAAGTTTAAATTCTGATTCTAACACAAACAAAGACATCGCATTACCTAAATATTTACGATTATATCCGGAATAATTTGGAAACTTTTTAAAATCAATAAATTTAATTTTATAATTGTTTAAACAATAGTTATCTTTTACATCAATATATTCTGGAATTTCAGCAATAAAATTATTTTGATTAGCATTTAAAAATCTATTACATGCAACACACATAGCACAAGTGTTTTCGTTTACAAAGTTATTATTAATAACTAATTTAGAATCTAACTGATTTTGATATACATATATAGAAACATTCTTTCCTAAATCATAAAATTTTTCAAACATTACTCCATCATAAATTATATTATGTTCTATATGTATACTTGCATTATTATTTCCGATACCAAAACATTTCAAGTTACCAATCATACAATTTCTTATTAATATAAATTTATTAGGGTTATTTATAACTACCTCTTCTTCAACAATACAATTAATTATAATACACTCTTCATTTATATAAAGATTTTCAAAATAATAACCATCTAATTTACATTTAATATTTACGTGTACATTTTGTATTTTCACACCTTTACTGATAAATTTCAAATCTTCTTTAGAATTTATCTTAAAGTTTGATAATCCTACCATTATTTATAATTTCCCTTATATATAATTAATAAATAAATAGCACACGCATGAGAAAATTTTTGTAAATTAAATCCTGTTTCTTTATAAATTTGTTCAAATTTATTTAATAAACTATTACGATTTATATATAATTCTTTAGCAGTTTTAGAAACATTTAAATCATTTTTAAAATAAGTTAAAACTATATCTTTAACAAAAGAATCAATTAAAATAGGTTCAAGCAAGCAATTATTAATAATTAATGCATATTCTTTTGATAAATTATCATCTGCGTTCAATAGAACACTAGAAATATCTGTATATAATTCCTCATTTTTAACTAAAAACTTCTTTACAATACCTATGTATTTTCTTACAACATTTCCTTGAACTTTATTTGAAATATTCATACCTTCATGTAATTTAAAACTTATACCAAGATCATCTGATAATGTTGAAACGAAATCACTGACATCATTATTATAACTTTCAAAACAAAAAGCCACATATAAATTATCAATTTTAATCACTTCTACTTCTTTATAAAAACTCAATAGAAGCTCTTTAAATTCATTATATTCTGATTCTATTAATAAAATCTTTGTTTTTTTATTTTTAAAAGGATACGATTTATTTTCAAATAAATACTCATAAATAGTTTGAAGAAAATTATTATTATTATAAATTTTCTTTTCCATATAAGATGATTTTATTAATTGATATTCATTTTCTGAAATTGTTTTTTCAATTCCAAATATATCATCTGTTTCATTGTTTGTATAAAAATAATAATATTTATTGTAATCAAATTTTTCTACTTTTAATACTATTTTATTGCTATAAATTTTTACTAATTTCTCTATCATATTTATCACCTAAATATATTTTAACATATATTTTATTTTTTTTAAAGTTTAATATATATATTTTTATTTTATCGCCTCAATCTTTAAAATAATTATTGACATATCATCTTTTACTTTCGTCTTTGTGGATAAGGTATGTTCCAAAATAGCATAAGCAATCTTTTGTGGTTTTTCACTTTTTATATTTTTAATTAAATTTATTAATTTATCTTCATCAACAACATTTTCAAATATTCCATCACTACTAAATAAAATCATATCATTGTCTTTTAATTTTATTTCGGTATGTATTATTTCTTCTTCTATTCCAAGGGGCAAAGAACTATTTTCAATTTTAGTATAAGTTAAATCATCATGAAAAATATAAGTATTTGATGCACCTAATTTAAATACATTAGCAACCATTGAACTTCTATTAATATCTATAGCATCAAGTGTACTATAACGTTCAGTATACCCCTGTAATATATATAATAAATTTAAAATTTCAATATTAGTTTCTACACTAGTGGAACAATAACAAAGAGAATCAAGAGCTTCTAAAACTCTTCTACTATCCTCAAATGCTAAAAATCCCTTTCCCATTCCATCTGATATAGCCGCAAGAAAATGTCCATTTTGATAACTTTTAATTAAATGATTATCACCACATAATTCTGTTTGAGAAGAAGATAAGCTACCATATCCATATTTAATATGAATTTTTTCTTCAGGTAATACTATAAAAATTAGTTCATTATTTTGTTCTTTACATTCAATACGACAATTAAGTTTAAATGAATTTTTAATTAGCAAACATACATCTTCTTTTATAGATATATCATTTTTTCGTATAATAACTTCAATGCAAAAATCATCTTTAAACATTTTTTTATATTTAATATCAATAATATCAATTGTAGAATTATATAATTTATTATGAAACTTTTCAACAATCTTTCCACTAATTAATTTCTTATTTTCAATTTCATCTTGATATTTATTTAGTACAATTTTAATTTCATTTAGAACCGCTAATAATATAATATTTGAAGCATCTTTTTCTTTAATCATTTGTTTAGATAAATGTTCTGCCGTTTGCATCATGCTTTGAATACTAGAACAATTTCTTTTAAAATTTTGAGATACTTCTTTTTGTTCAATTAAATGTTTTATTTCATACACAATATCTGTCTTATTTTCTTTATAACACTCACTTTGTTTATTACACATATTACAGTGTCTCTCAACTACACAATTAAGCGCTTTAGTCATTTGTTCACTATATATTTTTTTAGATTTAAATGTATTAATAAAAAAATCTAAAAAAGAAGAAAACACTCCATACTCTAATGTAATTGAGTTATTTATAATTAAATTATAATAATTATTATTCATTTTTACAATTGGTTTTTTTCTATCAAAAACGAGCCACAAAACTTCAAAAACAATAGATGTTACCATGAAAGAATATAAATGAATATTATTAAATATTGTTGTTGTTAAAGAAATCAAAATTAAAAGTACATTAATTAAAAAGAATAAATAATTATAATCAAGAAAAAACAAACATCCCATAATTAATATAATAATACTTTCATTATAATCAAAACCTAATAAAGATATCATAAACAAAACAAACATGAGTATTAATGATTGAATATTTTTATATTTTTTTGCATAAAACATACTAAAATAAGCAGATGAAATTAATCCTAATGAAATCCCTAAATAATTTACTTTAAAACACCCCAAAACACTTATAATTACAACAATATGCTCCGTGTATAAAGTGGGTTGTTTAATAATATTATTTAAATATATATAATCTTCAAAACAAAGAAACAAAAATATGGCTAAACTAATAACAACAAATAATACATTATTCAAATTAAATATTCGTATATCTAGTAATAAAAAAGAAATTATGTTCCCAACTATTAATATTAAACTATAGAAAATCATTTTATATCTAAATATTCTTTTAGTATTCAATATAAAAAAACATGATAAAACAATAAATAGTTCTAAAATTAAAATAGCAACCAAGTTTTCAAAATTAAAAATTAACGTACCAATTGATATTATAGGAACTAAATAAAAACTATTTTTTATATCTTTTTTTAAATAATATAAAAAGACTGGAATCAATAACGCATAACCAACACCATAATTAATTGTTAAACCTATTCCTAAGCCTATAATTATTAAATTTACCTTTTTCATAGAACCCCCAATTTTTATTTGATTATATAATATATTACCAGTAAAAAACAGCAAAAAAAGTAGAAGATAATTATTCTTCTACTTTTTGTTCAATTATTTTTTTAATTCTTTTTGTTACATCAAGTCTAGATATCATAATTATACGTTTACAAGTTTCGCATTCAAGTTTAAAATCTATACCAGTTCTTAAAACTTTCCAAATCTTTCCACCACATGGATGCGGTTTTTTAAATTCAATTAGTGAATTTAAAGTAACTAATGTTATATCAATCATTTCTATTATCTCCTAATATTTCCAAAGCTAACGCTTTATATTCTTTTGATCCACGTGAATTTATCGAATATTCTAATAAACTTTGACCTGTTGAAGGTGCAACTTGAATGTGTGTTGAATATGTAATAATTGTTTTAAAGATTTTATTCGGAAATAAAAACTTAACCTTATCAACAATATCATATCCAACCGTAGTACGATTATCAAGTTTTGTAATTAATATACCTTCTATTTCAATATCTTTTTCTTTTTGTACTTTATCAATTTTATTAATCATTTGAGTAAGTGCATCATATGCGTAGAAACTACATTCAACTGGAATCAAAACTGAATCACTAGCATATAAAGCATTATCAACAATTAAACCAAGTGATGGTGGACAATCTATTAAAATATAATCATAATTGTTTTTTATTCTTTTTAATTTTTGTGCAAGTAAATATTCTTTATTTTCAATTGTGTATAATGATTCTTCAACACTTGCAAGCTTAATAGTAGCAGGTATTATAAATAAATTTTGAATTGATGTTTTCATTATTGCCTTAGTCAAAAGACCAATATGTGTGAAAAAATCAGCAATATCAAATAAAATATCTTCTCGATTAATTCCTAGTCCTTTTGTAGCGTTTGCTTGTTGATCAAAGTCAACAATTAAAACTTTCTTATTTTCATATGCAAGTGCAGCACCTAAATTTATCGTTGTAGTAGTCTTTCCTACCCCACCTTTTTGATTAACAATAGATATTATTTTTCCCATTTTAAGTCCTTTCTTAAAGAGGATTTTTCTTTATTTTTGCATATAATCTTGGATAAGTACTAGGCGTTTTTTCATACTTTTTATATACAAGAATAGCTCTTTCACCCATATTTAAAGGCAATTCTAATAATTCTTTTTTAAATAATTTAACCTTTAATTTTGTAACAGCTTGATTTGATAAATCAATTTCTTCTTGATAAGAAGATCCTTTTAAAGCAACAAAAACACCATTTAATTTTACAAAAGGAACACATATTTCTGACAAAATATTAAGTGATGCAACGGCTCGTGCAGTAACAACATCAAAAGATTCTCTCATAGTTTTTATTGCATTTTCTGCTCTATCATTAACAATGACAATACCTTTTAACTCTAATTTATCAATAACACTTTGAAGAAATTTACATCTTTTAGTTAGAGGTTCAATCAATGTAACATTTAAATTAGGGTATATTATTTTTAAAACTAAGCCAGGAAATCCAGCCCCTGTTCCAACATCCGCAAGAGTTATAGTTTCATTTAAATCTATAACTTTTGATAATAATAAACTATCATAAAAATGTTTTATATAGGCTTCTTCTAATTCTACAATAGTTGTTAAATTCATCACTTTTGAAGTCTCATATAACATTTCATAATATATATATAATGACTTTAAAACACTCAAATCCGTGATATAAAATGTACTTACTAACAATTGTTCTAATTCAGTTTTATTCATTTTTTACGTCTACTTTCTAGATAAACTAATAATATTGATATATCAGCAGGATTAACTCCACTAATTCTATTTGCTTGAGCAATCGTAAGTGGTCTTACTTGTTTCAATTTTTCTTTAGCCTCACTAGCTAAATTTGGAATAGCATCATAATCAATATCATTAGGAATTACTACAGTTTCTAATTTTAAAACTCTTTTTGCTTCTTTATAAGCTTTATCAATATAACCTTGATATTTTATTTCAATATCAATTTGATCACTATTTGGATATTCAAGTGGATTTTTTAAATCACACATTTTAACAATATCTACATAGTGAACTTCAGGACGTTTCATTAAATCCTTTGCACTAATTCCATCTTTTAAAATAGGTGAATTTATTGATTCTAAATATTCATTAATTTCTTTTTTAGGTGTTATTCTTAATATAGATAATCTCTCTTTTTCAAGTCTAATTAGTTCTATTTTATTTAAGAATCTTTGATATCTATCTTCACTTATTAACCCAACATCATATCCATACTTAGTACATCTTTGATCTGCGTTATCATGTCGCAACAACAACCTATATTCAGCACGTGAAGTTAGCATTCTATAAGGATCAATTACACCTTTAGTAACCAAATCATCTATTAACACACCAATATACGCTTCATCTCTTTTTAAAACAATAGGATCTATCCCACGAATCTTACAACTTGCATTTATACCTGCTATCAACCCTTGTGCAGCTGCTTCTTCATATCCACTTGTTCCATTTACTTGACCACCAAAAAACAATCCTTTTACAAGTTTAGATTCTAGTGTTGGATATAATTGCATTGGATTTATCGCATCATATTCAATTGCATAAGCATATCTAGCTATTTTTGCATTTTCACATCCAGGTAACGACTTAACCATTGCTTCTTGAACATCATGAGGCATAGAAGTAGAAAAACCTTGAATATAAGTTTCATTTAATGAAAGACTTTCTGGTTCTAAGAAAATTTGATGACGTTCTTTATCTCTAAATCTTTCCAATTTAGTTTCAATCGAAGGACAATATCTAGGGCCAGCACCTGTAACAAGACCAGAATACATACTAGATTCATTCATATGTTCCCAAATAATTTTATGTGTTTCTGCATTTGTCCATATTAAATAACATGGTACTTGTTTATCAAAAGGAATCATTTCTTTAGGATCAGTTTCATAACTAAATGTTAACGGAAGATTTGTCCCTTCTTCTAAAACACCTTTTGAAAAATCAATTGTATCAGTATAAAGTCTTGGTGGTGTTCCTGTTTTTAATCTTAACAATTCAAAACCACATTCTTTTAAAGAAGCAGATAATCCATAATTAGTTTTTTCTCCATCAGGTCCTGCAGGTTCACTATGATTTCCCCACATAACACAAGAAGATAAATATGTTCCAGTTGTAATAATTACAGTCTTACTATATATACATAATTCATCTTCTAGTTTAACGCCCTTAATTGTTTTATTTTCAACAATTAAGCTATCAACTAAAGAAATATATATATCTAAATTTTCTTGTTCACTACACACTTTTTGCATATATGATGCATACGCAATTTTATCAGATTGAACACGCATTGCCCAAACCGCTGGTCCTTTAGAAAGATTTAACATTTTAACTTGAAGTGCAGTCTTATCAGCAGTCTTAGCCATTTGTCCACCAAGTGCATCAATTTCTCTAACTAAGATTCCTTTAGCAGGACCACCAACCGAAGGGTTACAAGGCATATTCCCAATACGTTCAAATGAACCACATACCATTAAGGTCTTTAACCCTATTCTAGCAGGTGCAAGAGCTGCCTCAATGCCAGCATGTCCTCCGCCAACCACAATAACATCATAAATGTTATTAATGTTTTCTAATTCACTTTTTTGTAATATTTTACCCATAAAATCCTCTAACTTCTAATTAACCAAGCAATAACAACAACTGCAATAATCGCAAGAACACCTAACGATATTCCAATTAATTTAGTCATTGATTTCTTGAACTTGTTTTGTTTTTCAATCTTTTTCTTAAATTGAATTTCTTTTTTTCTTTCTTCAGTCATAGGAAGTTCATGCATACAAAAATCACAAGTTAGTGCATCATAATTATTTTCAGCATGACAATGTGGACATAACATAATAATCACCTTTTCTTTTTATAATCTTATATATATATTTTATCATATTTTATCTAAAAAGTAAAATCAGTTGAACAAAAAAAGAAGTCTAATGAAATTAATCATTCAAGACTTCAATTATTTTATTATTTTACAATTTCACCCATAACACCTGGAACCATGCCAGCAGCATTAGATTCATCAGTATCAATATGCATTGCAAGTGCATAACTATCGTTTACGCGTACAACAACATCACCAAAAATTAGACTTCTTTCAGGAGTTGATACTTTAACACTAACAATTTCTTTATCAACAACACCAAGTTCAGCAGCATCAGCAACTGTAGCATGAATATGTCTTTTTGCTACAATAACGCCTTTTTCAAGTGTAACTTCACCAGCAGGACCAACTAAAGTACAACCAGGAGTACCATCTAAAACACCTGATTCACGAACTGCAATACCCAAACCAATACTACGAGCATCAGTTGCAGATAATTCAACTTGGCTTTCTTTTCTAAAAGGTCCTAAAATTGATACACCAGGAAGATCTTTTTTTGTTCCTTTAACAATAACTCTTTCTTCACAAGCATATTGTCCAGGTTGAGATAAATCCTTTTTCTTAGTTAGTGTAGCATTTTCACCAAATAATACTTTAAAATCAGCTTCAGATAAATGTACATGACGAGCTGAAGTTTCAACGATAAAAGTTTTTGCCATAATTAATAATACCTCTTTCTTTTTTTATACATATATATTATATCAAATTTATCATAATAGGTCAAAAGTAAAAGCCTAAAAAGATTGCAAAGACTATTCTTTTATAGTATAATATATATATAGAAAGAGAGAAAAATATGAAATTAGGTTTAATATCATTAGGTTGTGCTAAAAACAGAATTGATTCCGAACTATTTTTAGGTGTGGCAAAACAATATAATGTTGAATTAACATCCTCACTTGATGAAGCAGATATAATAGCAATTAACACATGTGGTTTTATAGAATCAGCGAAACAAGAGGCAATAGACACTATTTTAGAAATATGCGATTATCAAGACAAAAAAATCATAGTAATGGGGTGTTTGGTTGAAAGATATCAACAAAGTTTAGAAGAAAGTATACCTGAAGTAGATTTTTACTTTCCAATAAAAGATTATAATAATATCGATGAACTATTTAAAAAATTAACTTCATCTACATTATCATATAAAATGGATTATACTAAACGTGTTGTTACAACATCTAAACATAGCGTATATTTAAGAATTGCAGAGGGTTGTGATAATAAATGTGCTTATTGTGCTATTCCATTAATTAGAGGAAAATTTAGAAGTAGAGATTTTGACTCATTAATTGAAGAAACTAGAGTATTAGTTGCAAACGGTGCAAAAGAAATAACATTAATTGCTCAAGACACAACAAGATATGGAACTGACTTTAAAAATAAAGATCCCCGTAGATTAGAACATTTATTGCGTGCTATATCAGAAATTGATAATGTAGAATGGGTAAGAGTATTATATTTATATCCTGATGAAATAACTAAAGAAATTTTATTAGAAATTAAAAACAACAAAAAAGTTGCTAAATATTTTGACATCCCAATTCAACATGCTTCAAATAAAATGCTTTCTACAATGAATCGTAGAGGTTCAAAAGAACTAATAAAAGAACATATAAAATATATAAGAGACTTTATACCCGAGGCAATTATTAGAACTACTTTAATTACAGGTTTTCCAACTGAAGAAGAAACTGATTTTAAAGAACTTCTAGAATTAGTTAAAGAAACTAAGTTTGAACGACTAGGATGTTTTACTTTTTCAAACGAAGAAGATACTGCTTCATATGATATGTATCCAAAAGTTCACGCAAAAACTGCTAAACGAAGATATAATACAATAATGAAAGAACAAGAGAAAATTTCTCTTGAATTTAACCAATCCTTAATTGGTAAAAAATTTAACTGCATTATAGATGACTATGATTTTGATAAATTCGCATATATCGGAAGAAATTATATGTTTGCACCAGATGATGTAGATGGTTGCATATATATATATAGTCCAATTGAACTAGAAATAGGTAGTATTGTTTGTGTAGAAATTATCGACGCTTCTACTTATGATTTAGATGCAAAATTAGTAAACATTAAAAAAGATGATACTTTATTTTAAAGATTATATAAAAAATATGGGGGTAACTACTTTCACCCCTATATTTTTTATAAGATTTAATTTTACTAAGGCAAAGTTGGGAGTTATACATCTTTATTGGTTTTTTAACGTTTAATATAAAAAAATAATTACAACCTATTTTTAAACTTCTCTATTTTGCTTAAATAAGAGAAATAATGAGTTTTCAATAAATAAAAATCATAATAATTTAAATAACAAAAGTGGTTCAACAATCTGAACCACTTTTATTGACCACAAACAAAATTAAAGGTGTAAATACCCCAAATTTTTTTAAATGTTATTTTTTAGAAACACTCAACTTAATTAAAAAAACATTTTAAAAGTACTATCTTTTACTTTATTAAATTTCTTAAACCTTCCAATATTTTAACCATTGACCATGTATCTTGACGACAATATTCTTTTAACGCTAAGTATTTTGTATTATATTCTTCTTTTGTTAATTCAGGTAACATTCCATATACCAAAATAGCTTCAGTACCATTTTGAACTTCTAAATCACTATACGTTAAATTTGTAAATAAAGGTAACAATTTCTTAATAGAAAACGACGCGTGTAAATTTATGTCATAAAAATTATATTTTGGTTTCCCCGCCAATGAATAACTTGGATCAATTGATTTATAAAACTTTTCTCCAGCATGAAGAACTTTTTCTAAATCAAAAACATTATCTAAAATTTGTTTTAATTCCTTTTCTAAATCCGGAAAAAGATCAATTAATTCTTTTATTCTTTGCTTTTCAAAATCTGCATGATATGCAAGAACAGTTCCACCATTTGATAAATCAATATCTTTAATCATTTGTTCTGCAAGAGTTCTGCGATGATCATTATGATCAGGAGCCAAGAACTCATAATGGTATTTCCCATTAGAATTATCAATTTCACAATCACCTGGACTTTTTTCAACATGTAATGAATATTGAAACAATGACTGTCTATATGGTTTTTCTCCATAAAATCTTGGTAAGGGACAATTATAACTTTCAAAGTCTAAATGATATATTGGATATTTAATTTGATTTATTAAAAAATTTAAATTTTCTTTATCAATATATTGTTCATTATTTATATAACAATTATACTCAATTTTTTGATCAATATCCTCAGTATAAATCAAAGAATCCTTCATTGTATAAATACCATTATTTATTAATTCATACATTGAAATTCTTTCACGCTTTTTGCTTTTATTTAATTTAGTTAAATGCTTAAAACAATTTTTCTTATTTGTAAATTCCAACAAACTTCCTTCTATAAAAACAGGCGCATGACAAATATTAAAGAATTTACATTGATCATTTTTCTTATACCTACAATGTTCTCCTAAACAATTATTTACAACTATTAAACGCTCTGAATTTTTATCAAAATTATCTCGTTCTTTATAAATTAAATCTTGATAAATTTTTGTAATATAATTTACATCATATATTTTAAATAATTCTTGACCATCTACACTCGTATTATAAATACGTTTTCCATTTTCAGTTTTTCCATCATATATATATTCATGATTTAAAACTACTAAATAATAATCAATTTCCGGAATTTCTTTTCCCGTAGATTTATATGATTCTTCTATAATATGTCGTTGAATCGCAATATCATAAAAATATTTACCACATGGTGAATAACGATCAAATTGTTTTTTTAGTTTACCTAAAATAAAATCTTCAGTTATCAATTTATCATCTAACGTTATCCCAATAAAGTCATTTACTTTATATTCCATAATTTTAGTAGTATCATTTATTTTAAAAACAGGATACATTGGAGTTTGGCTTTTTGTTTGAAAATGAATTTCATCAAATTTTTTACTAGTTGTAGCTTTAACTTCGAAAATTTTTAATTTATTTTTTTCTTCTAAATATATATCTAAATAACAATAATATTTATTACCATTATGTGAATATTCATATTTTTTTTGATCATATGTATTAGTTGAAGAAATTACTTTATTATCAAAAATTTTTTCAATATATTGAGCAGCTAATTTTTCAACTTCTATAAAAGTATCTTGAAAAGCCTCTAACTGTGCAGGAGTAACAACAGTTAAGTCATCACCAGACTCATCATCAAACATATTACTAAAAATTGATGTTTCCAAATCCAGAAGTTCATCACTTAATTCCTCTTCTTTTATTGTCAACAATTCTTTTTTTATATTATCTAAATCTAAACCATTAATTTCTTTTACATCATGAAAACCTCGATTTATATACATATTATATAATGAAGGAGCGTTTTGACATCTAGACAATAATTTAAATAAAGTTTTAGATATATTCATCTATTCCACCTTCTCTATAAAAGCAAATGTATTGCCCGGAGATTTTAATTTCGTTTTATATAATTTATTAATTTCATCATCTTTTAATAAATTTTCATTTAAATTATAAGAATCTTTATCACAAACAAAAATAAAATCATACTTGTTAATTTCAAGAGAGGATAATAAACTTATTTCATTAATAAATAAAATTTTTACATCAACATTTTTATTGTACATATTTACTGTTAAACTATTTATTACTTCTATTTTATGTAAATCCATATTTGATTCTAATTTACATAAATCCTTATATATATTTACTACATCTAATATGTTATATTTAGAATCATATTTAAAAGGTATATCACAAATTTCATCAACTACTTTATTATTATAGAAATAACTTTTATTTTCAAAAGGAACTCCATATTCAACAATTTTTACATTTTTATTTAAATTTGTTAATCTATGTAGATAACTAGATATATAAAATTGATTTTTGATTTTGCTATAATATTTTTCTAAATTTTTAAATTGATTTTTCAATATTAAATCAAAATTTAAAATATCAGATATTATTAACGGCATTTTCATTTCTTTTAAAATCATTTTACTAGTCCTATTTTCCATTTCAAAGGCAGTTTCAATAATTTTAACTTTTTCACCTAGTTCATATGTTATAACATTATCATATTTTTTAGTTAAAAATTGTTTATTTGAATTATAAGGAATTATTGCAGTAGTGTTTATTCCTTCTAATATCCCATCATTAACATTATAATATAAAGCATTAGTATCACAAACTTTAATACAATCTTTACAAGAAATACATTTTTTTTCATTAAATTGAATTTCACCATTAATCATAGACAAAGCTCTTGTTGGACATATATACATACATTTTCTACAAAAATTACACTTATTCATATTACATTTAATTATATTACTAAAATTTATTATCTTATTCATTATAAACACCTCTATTACTTAATTATAACATATTTATATTTTTTTTCAATTATCATGTATAATTTTTTTCTTTTCTAAAAAAAATATATATTGAAAGGATATATAGTATGGAAAAAGAAAACAAAACTAAAAGAAAAAGAGAAAAATGTTCAGACTGTTATTATAATGGAAATTGTCAAATACCTATTTCAAACTGTAAGTATTTAAACAAAAAGAAAAAAGATATCTATAATTAGATATCTTATTTTTTTAAAATGGTGGCTAGAGCCGGAATCGAACCAGCGACACACGGATTTTCAGTCCGTTGCTCTACCAACTGAGCTATCCAGCCGATTAAAATGGCGGTCCCAACGGGACTCGAACCCGCGATCTCCAGTGTGACAGACTGACATGTTAACCAACTACACCATAGGACCTTTGGTGGCGGGAGAAGGACTTGAACCAACGACCTCCGGGTTATGAGCCCGGCGAGCTACCAACTGCTCCATCCCGCTAAAAAAAATGGCGGAGAAAGAGGGATTCGAACCCCCGCGGCTGTTACACCCTGCTGGTTTTCAAGACCAGTCCCTTCAACCGGACTTGGGTATTTCTCCGTATTTTTTATATATAATAAATGGTGGACCTTCTAGGACTCGAACCTAGGACCGACCGGTTATGAGCCGGGAGCTCTCACCAACTGAGCTAAAGGTCCCAAACTAAAGTATTAGAATGGTAGCGGCGGAGGGACTTGAACCCCCGACCTTCCGGGTATGAACCGGACGCTATAGCCAACTAAGCTACACCGCCATCTATTTGATAGAAATGGTGGATCCAAAGGGGCTCGAACCCTCGACCCCCTGCGTGCAAGGCAGGTGCTCTCCCAGCTGAGCTATAGACCCACTGTGTTTTTTTATAAAAATTGGTGCCTAAGGCCGGAATCGAACCGGCACGGTATTGCTACCACAGGATTTTAAGTCCTGCGCGTCTACCTATTCCGCCACTCAGGCACAATTAAGATGGTGACCCCGAAGCGATTCGAACGCTCGACCCACTGATTAAAAGTCAGTTGCTCTACCGACTGAGCTACGGAGTCAATAAAAGAATGGTGCCGACTATAGGAATTGAACCCACAACCTACTGATTACAAGTCAGTTGCTCTACCAATTGAGCTAAGTCGGCACATGGTGGAGGATGACGGGATCGAACCGCCGACCCTCTGCTTGTAAGGCAGATGCTCTCCCGGCTGAGCTAATCCTCCATTTGTACAATTTTAATCATAACACCATTCGGTTGTTTTTATGAATATAGAAAGGAGCTGGCGACGCCCTATTTTTGCTGTTTCCAACTATCGTCGGCATTAGGGTGCTTAACTTCTGTGTTCGGCATGGGAACAGGTGTGTCCACCCCACCAATGTCACCAAACTCTCTT
>SVBG01000012.1 GCA_015059015.1 Erysipelotrichaceae bacterium | reverse complement strand
GTGCACTTGATGTATCTATTCAAGCACAAATTATTAACTTACTTAAACAATTACAAAACGAACTAGGACTTACATATATGTTTATATCTCATGACTTATCTGTTGTTAAATATATTACTGATAGTATTATTGTAATGTATTTAGGAAATACAATGGAAATCGGAGATACTGTAGATATATTTGATAATCCTCTTCATCCGTATACTAAAGCATTATTTTCAGCAGTACCTGTACCTGATCCAGATGCTAAGATGAATCGTATTATTCTAAAAGGAGATATCCCATCTCCTGCTAATCCTCCAAAGGGATGTAAATTCCATACAAGATGTGAAAGTTGTATGAATGTATGTAAATTTAAAACTCCTAAGTTTATTGAACATACTAAAAATCACTTTGTTACTTGTCACTTGTATGATGAAGAAGTTATGGCTAATTTAGATAAATATGATTTAGAGTATGAAGTTTATAGAGAAGAATTAGAAAAGCAAAAAGCTTTGGAAGAAACAAAAAATAAGAAATTTAAGATAAAGAAGCAAAATGAAGATGAAAAATAAACCATCAAAAAAAGAAAAAATTATTGATAATGGTCAAACATATTATAATATGGATGTTGATGGTCTTCCTAAAAGAGAAAAAAAACAGACGTTATATTTGAATAGAAAAGAAAGAATTGCGGTAATAAAAGCGGCTCTTGCAACGTATTTTCCTGTATATTTAGTAGTAGTTGGGTGCTTTGTATTAGCAGTTATTCTTGTCTATTTATGGCTAAAATAATGAAGGGAGTAATTTTATTGTGAAATTAAAATTAGTAACTTTAGTTGTTTTTCTGTTTTGTGTTTTTGCGTGTTGGTCGTGTACTGAAAGTTCAAGTAATATAGGAAATTCTAATTCTACTCAAGAACTAGAAATCTTTAGAACTGACTTTAAAGTAGATCAAGAACAAAGACTTTCTAAAATTAAAGCAGAGAATTTAAAGAAAAACAATGGTTATTTAGATTCTGATGAAATAGTAGTATTAATTAATTTAAGTAATGATGCTTTAATTGATACATATAATAATTACTATTCATCAAAAGTAAAGAGTGTGTCTGAATATGCATCTACTGATGCAGGGGTTAGACAACTTAAAGCAATTAAAGCAGAACAAGATGCTTTAATTAATGAATTAAAAACAGAAGGTTTAATATTAAGTGTTGAAAACACTTATAATACAATAACAAATGCTGTTGCAGTTAAGATTAAATATGGTAATTTGAAGACTATTAATTCTTTAAAAAGTGTATCATCAACTGTAATTTCTGATACATTTAATTTACCACAGTCTACAACTGACGCTTCAGCTATTGTTAACGATGTTGATGTATATGATACTGGTATTTATAAATCAGATTGCGTTGATTATACTGGTAAAGGAACTGCTGTTGCAATCCTTGACTCAGGGTTTGACTGTAGTCATACTGTATTCCAACATGATATTGATGTTGAAATGATTACAAGAAGTGATGTTAGAAATTTATTACCTAGTACTAATGCTGCAAATACATTTTATAGAGGAACTGGTGAATTAAAATTATCTGATGTTTATTATAGTGCAAAAATTCCTTTTGCGTATGACTATGCAGATAAAGATTATGATGTATTCCCATATGATTCTGAACATGGAACTCACGTTGCCGGTATTATAGGTGGTGCTGATGATACAATTACTGGTATTGCTGTTGATACTCAACTAGTTCTATTAAAAGTTTTCCCAGACTTAGATGACGGTGGTAAAACTGAAGATATTTTAGCTGCACTTGAAGATGCAGTATTAATTGGTGTTGATGCTATTAATATGTCACTTGGTTCTTCTTGTGGTTTCGCAAGAGAAGAAGATAATATTCATTTAAATGAAGTTTATGACAAAATTAATGAAAGTGGTATTAGTTTAATTACTGCTGCGAGTAACAGTTATAGTTCAGCATTTGGTGGAGAACTTGGTAACACAAATAAAGTAACAAATCCAGATTCTGGTACAGTTGGTAGTCCTTCTACTTATGATGCTGCAATGAGTGTTGCGTCAATCAGTGGAACTAAGAGTAAATACTTAATCGCTAATAACAATCAAGTTGTATTCTATTCTGAATCAAATGCTATGAATGGTCTACCAAATGATTTTTATAAAGAATTGTATCTTGCTTTAGGTAAATCTGAAACAGAAGATTTAACACTTGAATATGTAACAATTCCTGGTGTTGGTAAAGAAATTAACTTTATGGGTGTTGGTGACTTAACTGGTAAAGTTGCATTAATCAAGCGTGGTGATAATACATTTGAAGAAAAAGCAAAAAATGCTAAAGCAGCAGGTGCTGTAGCATGTATTATTTATAATAATATTGAAGGTGAAATTTTAATGTCAATGGGGAAGAGTGATCATATCCCTACGATTTCTATTTCAAGAGAACTTGGTACTAAACTTGCGGAAAATGAAACTGGTACATTAAAATTAAGTTATAAAAATCAAGCAGGTCCATTTATGAGTGACTTCTCATCTTGGGGACCTACTCCTTCACTTGGAATTAAACCTGAAATTACTGCTCATGGTGGTAATATTAAATCAGCAGTTCCTGGTGGTGGTTATGATGAATTAAGTGGTACATCAATGGCTTGTCCAAACCTTTGTGGTATTGTTGTTTTAATTAGACAATATTTAAAAGAAGAATATCCTGATGCGACAGTTAAAGAATTATCAGTTATGGCAAATCAATTATTGATGTCAACTGCGAATATTATTTTAAATGAAAATGGTAATCCATATGCAGTAAGAAAACAAGGTGCTGGGCTTGCTAGTTTATACAATGCGGTTAATACTAAAGCATACCTTACTGTAGATGGAATAGATAGATCAAAATTAGAATTAAAAGATGATCAAGCTCGTACAGGCGTGTATGAAATGGAATTTAATTTAGTTAACTTATCAAATGAACCTTTAAAATATAAGTTATCAGTTGTTGGTATGACAGAAACTGTTTCTACATCTGATGAAAACTTTGTTGCTGAAAAATCACAAATTTTAACTGATACATTTAAAGCTGAAATTATTAGTGGTGGTAAGATAGATGGTAATGTTGTTACAGTTGATGCTTCTGGTAGATGTAAGATAAAAGTTACATATACTTTAACTGAAGAAAACAAAAAACTACTTGATGATTCTTTCCCATATGGAATGTATGTTGAAGGTTTTGCTAAGTTAGAAGATTTAAATGGTACAAATAGTGAAGAGTCTATTAACTTAAATATTCCATTCCTTGCGTATTATGGTGACTGGAGTCAAGCTCCAATCTTTGATAAAACATATTATGAAGTAGAATCAGAAGCTCATGATGCTTCAATTGATGAAGAAGATAAATTAAAAGCTGATTATTACGCTACTACTCCTTATGGTTCTTATTATTATAATTATATTATTCCATTCGGAACTTATCTTTATGAAATTGACTTAAATAAATATGATGCTATACCTGCATCAAAAGATAAAATAGCGATATCAAATTATTTAGGTGCAATTGATGGTATATCTAGTGTGTATGCGGGACTTCTTAGAGGTTGTAAGACGATGACTTACACTATTAAGGATAAACTTACTGGTGAAATAATTTATGAATATGTTGATTATAATGCTCAAAAGTCTTATTATACTGGTATGGCAATGCCTTATTATGATTTCTTAGATATTAAGAGTGCAGAATATGGTTTAATTAATAATCGTCAATATGAATTTAGTATGTTTGGTACTTTAGATTATGAAAATGATGGTACAACTACTAATGCACGTAATACATTTACATTTGATTTCTATGCTGATGATGAAGCTCCAGTAATTAAAAAGGTTGAATATACTAAAGAATATGATAAAGCTAAGAAAAAGGATCGTTATTATATAACTTTAACAGTTTATGATAATCACTATACTCAAGCTATTACGCCTATTATCTTTACATCATCTTCAAGCTATACAACACTAATGGATAATCCAATTCCTGTTTATGGTGAAAAAGGCTCTGATACAAAAGTTAAATTTGAAATTACTGATTATTTAGAAGAAATTAAAAATGATGCGATTGTTCCTAATGCCTTATCATTTGTTGTAGAAGACTATGCATTAAATTCAGACATCTTTATTTGTCAATTACCAGGAACAAAAGGTGATTTTAAATTTACTAAAGATGGTACACCTGAAGGAAGTGATTTAATTATTCTTTCAATGTACGAAGATGAAGCAATTGATTTAACAAAATATTTATCTACTACTGATACTACTGTTGATACAAATAAAGATTATTTAAAATATTTAACATGGATTAGTTCAAATGAAGATGTTGCAACTGTTAATGAAGGTGTTGTTGTGGCACAAAAAACTGGTCGTGTAACAATTACTGCAAGAGAAATGTTATATGGCAAACAAGCTGTAATAATTCTTAATATTAAAGATAAAAAATCAGAAAGTGATTCAAGCAATAAAGATGTTGTTGTTGAAGATAAAGTTGATGATTCAACAATTAAGTCATTAAGATTTGATTATTTTGATACATTATTTGCATATTCAAGAGCTGCTCAAACTAGTGAAATTGGTTCAACCGGTTCAAGAATATATTTATCAAGTTTACCTGGTGGAATTTCAATGTATCCTGGTGAACAAATACAACTATCATATGATTTTGATCCTTGGTATGCTAAAGATAATTATGAGTTAACATATCGTAGTAAAAATCCAAGTATTGCGGATGTTGATGAAAATGGTAAAGTTATCGCAAAGAAAAAAGGTAGTACAATTATTGAACTAAAAGTTACAGATTCTAACCTAATGGCTTCAGTTCAAGTTACAGTTAAGAGTGAATTTGTAATTGAAAATAGAACATTAATAGCGTATAAAGGTTTAGGTGGAGAAGTTATTATTCCAGATGATGAAGGTATTTTATATATTGGATCTTATGCATTCTGTTTATATGATACTGATATTAGTATTGAAATTACTGATGAAGATTATGATGCTAATAAAATTCCTGCGATGAATACTTCTGTTACATCAGTTGTTATTCCAGAAGGTGTAGAAGAAGTACAAAAGTATGCATTCTATAATTGTCAAAGTTTAAAGAAAGTAGTACTTCCTGAAAGTATTAAATTTGTTAGAGAATATGCATTCTATAATGATTATGATTTAGCAGATATTAACTTAGAAAAAGTCCAAGTAATTGGAAGAGAAGCATTTAAAAATTGTGAAAAACTAGAACTAGGAAATGATGAATTATCTAAAGTTTATGCAATCGGTGTTAGAGCATTTGAAGGTTGTAAATCTATTACACATGTAAATTTATCGGCACTTAGAAATTCAGGTAGTGAAATATTTAAAGATTGTACAAATCTTGAATCAGTTGTATTAAATGAAAATACTAAACTATCTTACGCAATGTTTGTAAGTACTGGATTAATAACGGTTGATATATATGAAAAAATAGAAATTCCAGAGTATTGTTTTGCGTTATGTGAAAGGTTAGAAAAAGTTACATTACATAACTCACTTGTAGGTATTAAAGATGGCGCATTTAGTGAATGTACAGCACTTACTGAGTTTAATATTAATGGTACTGTAGAATACTTTGGTGCTCAAACATTCTATGGTGATACAGCACTTGAAACATTTACAATGCCTAATTCTAATGTTTCACTTGGTAGTTATTGTTTCTATCAATGTACAAGTTTAAATACAATTAAGTTTAATGAAAATTCGTATGTTAGTGAAATTTTAGGATCTATTTTTGAAGAAACAGATATTACAAACTTTATTGTTGATGCAAATAATAATAATTATTCAGTTAGTAATGATGGTGTATTATTACTTTCAAAAGATCAAACTGAAGTTATTTTTGCTGCGCCATCATATGAATATAATGATTATGTTTTAGATGAAAAATATGTTGAAATTGCTCCTGCAGCATTCTCTGGTGTAAATATTAAATCCTTAACAATTGTAAATCCTAATACTATTATTGGTGATTATTCATTTGCAAATTGTGAATTATTAGAAAAAGTTATTTTCCCAACAACTAGTGGTGTTACGATCAATCAACATGCATTTAATTATGATAAAGCACTTGTAAATTTAGAAAATTTAGATAGTGTTAAAAATGTAGGTGATTATGCATTTGCAAATACAGGATTACAAAATGTAGTTATTGGTAGTGATGCTGTTTATGGTGAAGGTGCTTTCTTCCAATCAACAGTAGAAGTTGTTACAATTGGTGCTAATACATCATTTGGTCTTGGTGCGTTCCAAAATTGTACTAAATTATCAAGTGTAATTATGCCTGAGGCTAATGTTGAATTTGGTAGAGGATGTTTCGCATATTGTGGTAATTTATCTACAATTGATTTATCATATGTAGAAATTATCCCTGAAGAATGTTTCTATAGTTGTAGTAATTTATTAAGAGTTAATCTTGCAAATTGTACTGAAATTGGTAATTATGCATTTAGTGATTGTTCAAAAGTAGTTAGTGTATTAATGCCAAAAGTTGAATCAATTGGTGAAGGTGCATTCTCAAGATATTCAACACTTGGTGGTGCTCCAATCTTTACATATGTAACACTTCCAAATACACTTACTCATTTAGGTGATGGTGCATTCTTAGGTTGTGAAAAATTATCTGAAATTACAATTCCATCATCACTTACTTCAATGGGTGATTATACATTTGCGTATTGTGTATTACTAGAAACAGTAAATTTACCTAATACAATTGAAAAAATTGGTTTATATACATTTGCAGGTTGTGAATATCTAGAATATATTAATCTAGAAAATATTAAAGAATTTAGTGATTATGCATTTACATCAAGTGTATACTTAGAAAATGTTGATTTAAGTAGTGCTGAAATTATTGGTGAAGCTGCATTTGCAGATACATATGTAAGTGGTAATCTTGTAATGAATAACTTAAAAGTTGTTAAAGACTTTGCATTCCAAGGTGCTCGTATTAGTAGCATTAAGGCTCCTAATTTAGAAGAAATTGGTTATGCTGCATTCCAAAATAACTTATTCTTAACTTCATTTACATTTAGTGATAAATTATCTAAGATTGATAGTTTAGCATTTAATGGATGTGAAAAACTTGCATCATTCTATACAGCAGATGGTAAGAAATCTGGTGAAATTAATGATTATGCAAAACTTGTTGATGGTGTGTTATATACATATTTATATAATGGCAAATTAGAACTTGCATCAGTTCCTGCTGATATGGATATTGTTGCATTATATGTAATAGATGGTACTGCAAGAATTGATTATTATGCTGGTAATGCTAATAAACATGTTCAAAAAGTAGTGCTTCCTGATGGACTTGAATCAATTGGTAATTATGCATTCTATGGATATGACAAGTTAAAAGTTGTAGAATTTAATTCTTATGTTGCTCCAAGTTTAGAATGTTCATATAATTCTAATGCAGTGTTAGAAGAAACTGATCCAGGTTATGATATCATTCATAATCAATATGAACTATTTGGCCTTGAATTATATTATTATACATTTATTGATTTAGTTGGTAAAAAAGAGCCAATTGAAATGGTTCTACCTGCTAATAAAGATGTTGAAGGATATGATTCAATTGTATACTTAGTATACTTTGGTGAAGTAGAAAATGCAGAAAGAAATACTACACTTGCAAAAGAACCTAATTTAGTGAAATTTGTTACACTTGCAAAAGAAATTAAAGATTATGAACAAATCGTTATTGCTCATGAAGATAAAGTAAATGAAGCATTAACTGCTTTAAGAGCTATTCGCCAAGATTATACATTCTTTGGTTATGCAGAAGTAGAATGGAATGAATTAGTAAGTGCAGTTGAAACTGCCCAACTAACTATTAAAGAAATTAAAATTAAAAATGCTAAAAAATTAGTAAGAGATACTAATGAATTATTAAAACAATTACCTACTGAATTTAGTGAGTCAATGATTGCTCAATTAAATGAAGTAACTAGATTAGTAAACGAACTTACTATTGATGAAAAATATTTACTAGATTTAAAGGATTATGATAATCTAGTAAAAGCATATGAAGAATATTTAGAATTACAAAACAATAATAATAATCCTCAAGAACCAACAACTCCAGGTGAAGATGGATTATCAACTGGTGAAGTTATTTTAATTGTTTGTGGATCTTTATTAGGTGTTTGTGTAATTGCATTTGGTGCATTCTTTGTTATTAAATATGTAAAAAAAGGCAAAGGAGGTAAAGAAAATGAAGAAAATAATTAGTGTATTTTTAATACTTATTGCAGCGTTTACATTGTTCTCTTGTGATGAAGAAAAAGTTTTAAGTACACCTACTAATATTTCTTTATCAGAACAAGGATTAATTACTTGGGATCCTGTTGCTAATGCAACATCTTATGTTGTATTAATTAATGGAGAATCATTTACTGTTAATGAAGCATCTTATTTAGTAAATGATTTAAAGAAAGATTTCACATATATGGTTATTGCTTGTGCAGATGGTTATACATCATCTACACCTAGTGATTTATTAGTTTATCAAGCAAAAATTGAACACCCTAAACCTCAAAAATCTGATATTGTTGTAGGTATTAGTGGTTCATCTGAAGTAAAAAATGGTAAATCAATTACTTTAACTGCAAATGTAACTGGTCATAAAGAAACAGACGCAGTTATATGGAAAATTTCTAAAGGTACAGAATATGCATCAATTGATGAAAATGGATTATTAACTGCTAAAGATATTGATGATAATAAAGGTAATGTTAATATTGAAGTTAAAGCAGTTAGTAAAGAAAATGAAGAATGTTTTGCAACTAAAATTATTACAGTTCTTGCAAGACCTAAGCTTACTCAAGAAATGATTGATGCTCTTGCAAATGAAAACTATATTTCATTTGAAGGTTATATTAATATCACTTTATATCCATTTGGATCAAGTAATGTTTATACTACTTATTCAACTGTAGTTAAAACTGCTCTTGATGGTGAATATTGGTATGCTGAATATGAAAATGGTGAGTCTATGACTAAACTTGGTGTTTATTATAAAAAACATAATGGCTATGCTTGTCAAGTAGGTCTTAACTTTATGAATGAAGAACAATACGATTATGCACTAGATGATTATGGTAATCAATTATCTTGGGAAAGTTATGGTTTGTATAATAACTTTAAAGGACTAAAAGTTAGTGACTTTACATTTGATGAAGAAACTTGGCGTTGGACTTATAGTGGGAATGATCCAAAACTTGATGATAGAATGATTACATCTGCTAATCCATATGAATTTAAGGCTGATGGATTTTCATTAATTATTGAAGATGAAGAAATTATGGGTGTGTATGCTAAGAGTCAAGATGACTATAGTATTGTTGAACAATATAAAGCTATTCAAGAATTATTTGTTGCAGTAAACTATGGTGAAGAAAATGTAGATGTTAGAAAGGTTCCTAAGTTTTATTATGATGAAGAAATTCATGGTAATTTAAAAACAGCAATTGAAAAAATTCAAAGTGCTAAAAGTTATACGTTAACGTATAAAGATATTCAAGCATCAAGTATGATGAGTGATATTCTTGAAACTGGATTTAAAGAGTACATTACTGATACTGATTGCTACTTTGTACCATTTGATCTAACATATGACAAATACGGACAAGAAGTATATAGTTATCGTGAAAATGAAACATATGGTTATAAGAAAATAACTGATGAATTATATAATGCATATTATGAAGCAACTAACGAACGTGGTGAAAGCTTAGGTTTCTATGCCTCTCGTGCATATGAAGATTCATTTGATGCATGTAAACCATCGTTTGCATTTGCTCCAGAAATCTTTAATTCTTATTATATTGATGAAGAAGACAATACAACAACATATTATGTTACGGATTTAATGAATCCTGTTGCTTCAACATTCTATTATGGTGTAGGTAATGATATTAATTTATATGGTATTTATGCAAGTACTGGTTATATTTCTAATACAGAATCATTTACTCCGTATTGTGTGGTAGACAATGAAACTAAAGAATTACTTTCTACTGGTTTTTATTACTACCTAGGTTACTTATATGGTGTAGTTGAGATTAGTTATACAGATTATAATAATACTCAAGTTCCAGAAGATGCTAATATTGAATTTGAAACACGATTAGTTCCTACAAGTTGGAGTGAACTTACAATTACAAAATCTGATTTATCTTCATCTACTGCTGAAGATTATGAAGTAAATGCTTTAGAGTTCTTATATGAATTCTTTGGTTTAACAGAAGGTACACCTGAAGCAGAACAATTTTTAAAAGACATGCCATTCTTTGGTGATGCTCTTGGTGATTCATATGGGTTTGGTTTACAATCATACCATATTGATAGTAAGAATAAAAATAACCCTGCTATTACATTCTATTATGATGTACCACTTGATGTTGACTATTCAATCAATTCCTCACTTGAAAAAATAGAAGAATTCTTAATTCAAGAAGGATTTGCGAAAAATAGTGCTGGTGAATTTAATAAAGGAAATATTTGGATTGCACCAGTTGACCAAAATCTAGATTTTATTATCTATGTTTGGAAAAGATAAAATTTAAAAAGGAGAAAAGGACATGAAATTATTTAAAAAATTTGCTGCCTTTGTTCTTGTTGCCTTAATCGCATTAACAATTGTTGGATGTAATAATAACTCAAATAATACTGAGGTTGCTATTACATTTGAAGCTGATAAGACAACTCTTACAAACGGTGAATCAACTAATTTAACTGTTGCTGTTACAGGTAACGATAATACTGCTTATAGTTTTATTATTTCTGATCCATCACTTGTTCAAATTGAAAATGATGTTTTAACTGTTATTGGTGATGTTGCAGAAGATAAAACTGTTACTGTTGTAGCATATGCACAAGCAGATGCTAGTAAAACTGCTACAAAGATTTTTACAATTAAGAACTATGTAGAACCTAAGATTGAAATTACTACTCAAAGAAATACAATTACATATGGTGAAACAATTACTTTATCTGTAAATGTAGTTGGTCTTGAAAATAAAGGTATTGCATGGATTGTTTCTGATAATACATTGGTTAAAGTTGATAATAATGTTTTATCTGTATTAAAAGAAGTTAATGTTGATACTGAAGTAACTATCAAGGCTGTTTCTGTTGAAACTAATAGTGTTTATGCTGAAAAAAATATTATTGTAAAAGCTCCAAGTTCATTTGGTTCAATTTCTATTACAACAAGTAAAGATACAATTGCAGAAGGTGAAACAGTTATGGTTTCTGCAACTGTTACTGGTTTAAGTGATATTGGTTATACTTGGAAAGTATCTCACGAAGATTTAGTTAAGATTGAAGATGGTGTATTATCATTAATCGGTACTGTTAAAATTGATACTAACGTAACAATTACTGCAACTGCTACTGGTGATGAAAGTGTATTTAAATCTAAGACTATTTTAGTTAAAGCTCCAATTATTGAAGGTCAAGTTGGTGAATTAACTACTGCTGTTCTTTCTGAAATTGCTAACTTAAGTATTACTTTTGGTGGTGTATTAACAGACTATTATACAGATTTTAATAATTCATTTAATAATTCTACTAACCAATATGATATGTTAGTAATGATGTCAGATGGTAGATGGTATGGTTCATGGAATGTAAAAGGTAATACTACTAATATTGTAACTGATAACTATAGAAGAGGTTCAGTTGACGGTTTAATGGATGCTTATGGAAATGTTGGTCATGCTCTTGAAAGATTATATATCAATAAAAATAATGAAGTTTCCGCTGCAACTGTAAAAGATTATCAAAGTATTCCTGCTATTTGGGAAGCACAACATTTATGGAATCATTTAGGTAACTTAAATGTAACTGATTTTGTTTATAATGCTGATGATGAATTATATACTTATACTGTAGATCAAAACGATATGGATGGATTATACTTAATGACTTATTTATCATATTGTTTAACTCCATTACTAGAAGATACTCTTGCTTCAATTTCATTTAAAATTGAAGATGGTCATATTAGAAAAGTTATTTTAAGAACTGAATTATTATATTATGGTTCAGATACACAAGAGGAAGCTGATGCAATGAGTTATACTGAAGTTGAACTTATTCCAGCTAATATTGGTACTACTGTAGTTCCTGAACCTACAAAATATGAAGCTCCTGAAAATGCTGAATTATTAAGTCAAGCACTTGCAAATATGCAAGCATTAGATAACTATAAATATAGTGCAAAAGATGTAACTACATATGCTCCAAGTGGAGATAGTGGTGATTATGAAATTAGTACTACTGGTACTAACCAAGATAAAGTTATTAAAGCTAAAATTCATAATTATACATCAAGTGTAGGTGTTGTTGGTGAAGTTGGTTATATTACAAAAGATGCTATTTTAATTGAAAATACTGGTAAATATTCTTACTCTATGGATGATAAACTTTATCATACTGAATATTCTGGTTATAAACAAAATAATGATGGAACTTACGATGAATTTGAATATCAAGCTTCAGCTGGTGGTTTTGTAGGTACTCGTAAAGTTAAAGGTAGTATTGCTGATATCTTACCTAACTTTGATTTCTCTAGTGATATTTTTGAATTTATTGGTACTAAAGGTAATGGTGATGAAATGGTATATCAATTCAAACTTAAAGCAACAGATGTTACAAGAGATTTAGCACTTGCTGTATCAATGCATAGTTATGCAGATGATGCTGAAAAATCTAGTACAAAAACATTCTCAATTGATGTTGATAAAAATGGTTATGTAGTTTCTACTTCATTTGCTTACAATTTATCAGGTGTTTACTATGGTACTATTACTACTACATATAGCGATTTTAATGCTGTAGAAATTGCTGCTGATGCATTTGACGGTTATACTCCAAGAGTTTGGAGAACTTCATGGGATCAATATGTTTGTAAATATTTCCAACCTACACACACTGGAAATAGCTATGAAGAAAATGCTTTAACTGCGTTTACACATGTATTTGGTGAAGAAGTTGTAAATCTTCCTTCTCCTAAGATTTTCTTAGAAGTATTTGATGATTTAGTATTTGGTCCATTCTTTGATTGGAGAACTAGAACTAATGAACTTGGTGAAGAATATTATATCGATTATATTTCTATTAATGTTCAAAGTAGCGAATTTGATGAAAATGTAAGAATTACAAATTATGAAGAATTAATGGAAGAATTAATTACTGCACTTCAAGAAGAAGGTTATACATTAGATAGTGCTAATACTGATATGTCAGGTGGAGCAACTGGTCAACGCGATAGATATGTTACTATGGTAAAAGGTAATATTGAAATTGTTATTTCTAATAATCATACTAAACATTTAAGTATTTATTTCTATCACTTAGGTGATTGGATTTTAAAATGATCCTAATTGATGGAGGGCGTTTATGAAAAATAATATTCGTTTTATAGCTGTTGTTTTGATTGCATTAGCCCTTGTTTTAATTGGTTGTGATGAAACTCCTGTTGAAAACATTACAATTACACCAAATCAGGAAAAAATTACTTTAAATGTCGATGAAGTTCTTGATTATGATTATACAACTTTATTTACAATTAAATCAGGAACTTCAGACATTGAAGTTAAAAAAGAATATTTAGATTTAAGTAATATTTTAGCTGAAGTTGGAAATTATATTGTATTATGTACTTATAAAAATAAAATGGCCTCTATAACTGTTGAGGTGTTAAAAGCTGATGCAATAAGTATCACTTTAAAAGATGTAGAAGAAGTAAATGTAAATAATTTAACTGTATTTAATCATGATTATAAACAGTATTTTGAAATAACTGACAATGAAGAAAATGTTGAAGTATTAGATGAATATTTAGATTTATCTAATCTTAGAACTATAGCTGGTGCTTATAAAGTTATTTGCAAATATAAAGGTGAAATTCTTGAATTAGTTGTTAATGTTGAAGAAATAAACTATCAAATTAAATTAAGTACATATGAAATTACTATTAAACAATCTGAAATTGAAACATATGATTTTAATCAATATTTTACAGTTGTTGTTGATGGTAAAATTAAACCTATTACTTCTGATATGGTAGAGTCTAATATAACAACTAATGTAGGTGTATATCAATATAAAGTTTCACTTGGTGAAACTTCAATGACACTTTCAGTCAATGTAATTTCTGACCATGATATTGAAATTATTAATTCATATGTTTTAAAAGAAATTCCAAAAGAAGAATTAAGTTCATTTGACTATACATCTTTATTTAGTATTTATCTTGATGGACAGGCTAGACTTGTAACGTTAGATATGATTGATTTATCTAGTTTAGAAAATGCTGTAGAAAATGAAGTTTATGAAATTAAGATTACATATACTGAAGGACAAGCAGTTAAAACTAGTTCATGTAATATTAAAGTGGTACCAAATGGTGAAATTGTAATTACTCATAAAGATTTAATTATTTATCCTAATAGTAGTTATATTGATTTAACAACTTTATTTAATATTGTTAAAAATAATGTAGAAATTCCTGTAACTTTAGATATGATTGATGGTGTTATTAATTATGCAGAAGTTGGAGAAAACATTATTAAGCTTTATTATCTAGGGTATGAAGAAACTGCTGTTGTTGAAGTAAAACAAGGTGTTATCATTAATTACACTAAATCTAATGTTATTGAAATAGTTAAAGGAACTTCAAAAACTTCATATAATTTTGCGGGTGATTTTAGTGTTATTGTAAATGGAATTAATTTCACAGATATTGATCAATATATTAATACTGATAATGTAGACTTTAATACTGTTGGTACATATACAGCAACTATTACTATTTCATATGTTGATTCAAGCTTAGGTATAACTAAGGAAACACCAATTACTAAAGAAATTACATATAAAGTAGTTGATAAGATTTATAGTATTATAGTTTTAAATGATACTGTTGTATTAAAAGAAGGTGTAACTTCATATGATGCATTTGATAATTTAGTAGTTCGAATTAATGGCGTAAATCAAAAACTTACAAAAATTGCATCACAAGCTTCTACACTTGCAACTTATGCAGAAGTTCTTTCTACTATTGATTTTGCTGAAATTGGCTTACAAGAAGTTTTAGTTGATGTATATGTAAATGGTCCTGAAAATGAACCTGTTAGAACAAGCTTTAATGTAATGATTGAAGCAAATGTTGAAATTAGTGTTAATAAAACATTTGTATTTGAAGGAACTACTGTTTATACTAAAGATATTTTTACTGTTTTATTAAATGGTGAAAATGTTGAAATTACACAAGATATGATAGAAGGTAAAATTAATACAAATGCTCCTGGTGTATATCCTGTTAAAATTAATTTTAAAGGATTTAGTGAAACAGTTGAATTTATCGTTTTAAACCTAAAAATGGTTGGAGTTTATGATACATTATTAACTACTATTCCTACAAGTTCATCAACTGATGAAGAAGGCTATGAAGAAGAAGGTACTAGTGTAACTCAACTTAAAAAGCTATATATTACTGCAGATGGACAAATGTCTGTTAACGGCTCTTTAGCTGAAATTTTATATGGTATTGATGAAAATACAATGTATATTAAATTTAATAATTACGAATTTACGTTAAGTTATAATAATGGTATTGTTGTTATTGATCCAGATAATAGTTTAAGAATGCCATTTATTGATGCTAAAAGACCATTAATTTATTTCAATGAAGAAATTTGGGAACTTAATCAAAAAGTAGTTATTAATTATAGTAGTTCATATATTTTAGAACAAAATTATAATGGTTATTCACTTGATATTTTTGAAGTAACTAATAAAGAAACTAATGAAACTATGTGGTACGCATTAAAGGTTCATTTATATGAAAGACTTTCAAGTGACTATAAATATATTGTAAATCATGGTGAAGTAGTATTTGATGATACATTTACACAAGAAACTGGTAATTCTTCATTTTTAACTTATTTAGGTGATGTATATAAATTTACAATGACAACAGAAAAAGTTGGTCAAATTAATTCTAAAGATAGTGAAGTTCTATATAAATATGTAAATCAAACATTTACTACAACAATTAATGGTGAAACTGCAATTTTATCAGTTGATCAAAGTGAAGGATTCTATTTAAAAATTGGAAGTAATTCAATATTTAGCGTAAGTGGTGCTGCTGTTAGAAATCAAAAATATGGTGGTATTGATTATGAAAATGATACTGTTTATATTTTTGATGCAGGGTCTGCAACTGAGAGTCCATTTAGTTATAAGTTCATTCTTAATCTAGATGATAATACGTTTACAATTGTTGAAAAAGATACTTACTTTGGTAGATATGTATCTGAAAATATGTATATCTTCTTTGATGGTTATGGAATGGGATTAATCAATTTTGATAAAAAACAATATGCTGAAACATTATTTGAATACACAACTGTTGGTAATTTAATTAATATGCATTATGTAAATATTACACCATCATTTAATTATGGAACTGATGGTGCAGTATATATGGATACATTTAATAATACTTTAACTGTTAAATATTTAGGAAATGAAGAATTTAATAAAGAAGTATTTGTAAATGCATTTATTATTGATGGTGCTGTAGTTTCAATTAAAAACTTTACTTTAACTAAATTTACAAATAAAGTTTTAGCTAAAAAAGCATTCTATGATAATATTACAATTATTACAAAAGATGGAGAAATCACTAATAATACTTTAAAGAAATCTTTAATTTATATCGATGATATTGATTTCTTAAATACAGGTATTTATTACTTCTCTATTACTGTTTCTGTAAACGGTAATGATGTAACAATGCGTTATGCAATTCAAATTGTAGAAAAATAGTTTTGAGCCTACCTATAGTGGTAGGCTTTTTCTTAACTATAAGAAAAAAGTTTATATTTTTGATAAATATTGAAAAACTATTGATTTTTAAACTTAAAATGGTATAAGTTTGTTGTAAGAATTCTTAAGTTTTAAATTTTATTATTTACTATAAAGAAGTAATAATCATATTGAAATTCTTATTACTCCTTTGTATATAGGTAACTTTATTTTGCACTTTAGAGGTTATGCGGGTATTAACAATATAAAAGAATAAGGGGTATGTAAAAAAAAGGGGTAAGAATTTTCTTAAATGGAATTTTTACCCTTTTTTGGTATAATTAAAAATATATTTACTACAAAACTAGATAAGTTTATTATTTTAAACATTTATTTGTTTGAACATATTAAAAAATAACAAAATTCACTAAAATTTAATATTTATATAAATTAACAATTCTAAAAGTTTAGTATATTAATATTTAATAAATAGTTAATGCTAAATATTAAATACTTGACAAGGTATGTTGGAAAGTAGTATAATATTAATGTAGTGAAGGTCTGATATTCTAAGATAGTAATAATAAGCAACATTAAGTATTTAGAATGAAATAGGGAAAGAAATTATTAGACTCTCTTAGAAATAAGAGAGTTTTTTGCAAATATAACATATAATATAAATAACGGGAGGTGTTACCCATGATTAAGATTTATTTAATTAATATGGTGATTATCTTTGAAAATGAATTATTAAGTAATAATATAGATATGATTGAAAGGAATGATGTGAAATGAAGAAAGTATTTTTAGTTTTTATGAGTTTAATGTTTATAATGTGTCTTGCTGGATGTGGTGAAATAGAAGAAAATGAATATAAATATTTACAAAAAGAAAATGAGGATATTCAACAAATTATAAAAATTGTAGCTAATAAAAATGAAATAATGACTTATACATTAAGTGATAAAATTCGTTATGTAATGGAAAATAATTATACATTTTTTAGTGCAAAACTAATTAATAAAGAATATACTATAATATGTGGATATATTAATGAGGAATTATATATTCCGAAAAGATTAAGGGATGACAAGTACATAGAAAATGTGAAATGGGTGTCATACAATAATATATCTGATATAAAAAAATATGTAGATGATTTAGTATTTTCTGATGCTTTTGTAGTATATGATTTTTTATTAGAGAAAGATTTAATAAATAATATGGATTATAATATTGATTTAAAATATTATCGTGATATTACAAATGAAGTTGAATGGAAATTATATGATGGTAGCCTATTTGATGAAAACATAAATATTAATCAAATATTGTTATGGATTCCTTCACATTATGTTGATATTAAAGACCTATGCCTTACTGATTATGATTTGCAAAATTCATTAGAAATAATAAAAGATAATGACAAAGATTTGTGTGTTGTATTAGATAAATTAATTGTATATAGTAATCAAAAAGAAAGTAATAATTTATTAGAAAAAGAATTACGTGAATTTTATGATATTTTGTCTATAAAAACAATTGATGATGAAAAACTAGATGAAAAAATAGTAAATGATGATTTATCATTTTACATAATAAAAAAAACTAAATTAAAAATAGATGATATTATTAATATTATTAGAGATGAGGTGAGTTAATGAAAAAAATTATTATATTTACATTTATATTTTTGTTAACAAATTTTTTGATTATTATAAATTCATTAGACGTAAGTGCACACTCCACTTTATTAACTGTAAAATATGATGAGTGTTTGCCAGAAGGTACTACTGATGGAGAAGATAAAGTTTGGTATTATTTATGTGAAACTAATTATTCTAGAGGCCCAATTTTTGATTATTATCATATTGGACAAGATATTTCAACCATAAAGTATTTTTTTGAAGATGCTGCTCTTAATGGAAGCGGATATACTTGGACAACTGATATTGATGAGGAATTGGCGAATGAAATTAAAGCAGCTTATGTTGAGAGTATGATGAAATGGAATGATGTGTATTATTATAGTTATGATAATAATGGTAATAGAATTGCAAATAAATTAATTAATATTGAAGAAGGGACAGAAGATGATCATAATTTATCCATTTACCCTTTAGAACATTATTTTACAGCACCTATAGCATCAACTGGTAATATGCATGATGGCGAAAGTATTACAACCAATATTACAAATATTACTCATAGACATATTAGTGATTTTTACATGAATGTTAATATCAAATATTTTTATAGAGATGATACAAATAAGTTAGTAACTGACGAGCAACTAAAAGTAGTGAGGGAAAGAACAGGTATGCATGAAGTCGGACATATATTAGGATTAGATGATGTTGATGCATGTTGCACTAAACGTATAACTCATGGCGAACATCATAATGAGATACTTATGGGATATGGTGTATTGGAAGATAGACAAGATAATGTTACTTATAAAGATATTGCTGGTATATCAATCATAAGAGAATTTCATACAGATGCAGATCATATTTGGATGAAAAGAACTAATAATGATGGTACGATTGATTTAATTTGTGCACAATGTAATGGAGTTTTATACGATATTGATATGGATTCAAATGATATAACTTATCAAGGGCAACATGTTAATATATACTGGGCTTGTAAACATCATGAAGGAACGATTTCTAATATGTTATTGGTTGCAACTGATGGTGAACGAAATTTCTTTAAATGTCAAAATTGTAGACATATTGAGACTATTGAAATTAGTGAAGAATATAGTTTAAGTAATTATTCTTCTACCATCAATAAAACAGTAAATTTAAGTAGCAATGAAACTAAATATTATAAGATTAATTCTAATTATAATAAATATTATGAATTTATGGTAGATGGTACTTATGGTGTTGATATAAAATTATTTGATGAAAACTTTAATGAGATATTAATTGCTGATTTGAATGATTCTAATTCAATAGAACATATTATTAATCAACTTCAAGTGGGAACATACTATTTAGAAATAAAGAATAGTAGTTCATCTACAAATTTAACATCGATAAAAATTGTATCAAGAACAACAGCATATATAGGAGTTGGTGATAATGACGTATTGTTGAATACTCATAATTATAACGATGGAATATATCCAACTAATTATTACTATTATATAAATAGTAGAGGAGTAGGATTCTATAGATTTACATTAACTGGAGTTAAAACTGATGGAACCACAGTAACATATCCATATAGTTCTATAATGATTAAAGATCATATGAATGAAGATGTTATGGATAAGTATTCATTAACAGGATATTCAAATCAAGCAATAAGTGGTTATAATGAAAATACCTTTGTAGCATACTTAAATGCGACAGGATACTTCTATGTATATATAGACATTGATACTGACGGCCTTAAATCTTTAACATTAAATATTGAACCAGTTGAATATGAAACAATTGATTTATTTGCAAAATCTGAAACAATAAATTCTACCATGGAAATACTTGATTCTGAAACTACAAAGGGTGATTATACTAAAAAGGTTAATTTAAAACAAGCAGGCAAATTTACAATTGATTATTCATATAGTGGCACTCAAAGCAATGATATATTATTTGTTTTAAGCAAACTTAATTATAATAGCACAACACAAAAATATACAATTGAAACTTTAATTTCACAATTAATGGATGGAACAAATGATTCCTTTACTTATACATTAAATCTTACTGAAGGCACATATTTTATATCATATTTTAATAAAGATGATAATGCTGCATTTGATGTGACATTTAATAGACTAGTAACTCAATATGGTGGAAGTGTTTTGATACCTGACCCTGATGCTGTTACTGATGGTGGAAGTCAAGTAAATATATATGAAAAGGCTTTATTGCCAAATGATAGAAGTTATAGAGGAACAAATATCGTAATTGGTTTTACAAGAGTAATTTATATTGATTATCATTATGTAGATCAATATTCAAGAGAAGACTATTATTGGTATTCAAGTAATGATAGTATCGCAACTGTATCACAACATGGAACAGTATTTGGAAAGTCAGTTGGAACTGTTAAAATTATGGCAGTTAATAAAGACAATCCATCAATTGTATTTGTAAAACAATTTACAGTAGTTCATGATACTAAAACTTATTCTGAAGTAGTTTATAGTGAATTTAGTGATACTCATAAATTAAGTAATGGTGAATATCAACTAGGCTTAGATGTTCAAAACTCACTATATCCAATGGCACAATATTACTCATGGCGTGTAGTATCTAAGTCATCAACAATTACTAGTGTTAGTATTGATGCATGGGGTAATGTAACAATTACAGGAATAGGTAGTGTTGTAATAGAAGGATATAACTATATTTATAATGATAATTATGGAGTAAGAATTAATTTGACTGTAACAAATTAATAGTTGATTATATTATTAACCTTTTTATAAAAAGTGTACTTTCATTTATTAGTTTAGAATTAATTAGTAAAGTTAGAAATGTTCTACATAGTCGCACATTTAAGGCAGGATAAGGACAATGTAACAAATTGTTATTTCGACTTCTTGTAAATTGACACACTCAGTTTTGTACTTTTGTCTGATTATATTATAGTTAAAAGACTGTAAAAAATACAAAAAGGGTAAGAATTCCGCTCAATGGAATTTTTACCCTTTTTTTGGTATAATATATGTATGGAAAACTTACTAAACACTACAACAGAAACAAACAATAGTAATCCATAAAATAACTATTGTACACTAATTCAATTAATTTTTTCCATTAGATTTATCTATAATTATTAATTATAATGATCCTGGATATACATTTGACAAAGTATTAAAGAGGAGTTAATTTAAAAAATACTTAGTATCCGATAAAGATTCACTTTTTATTTTTTTATTTTTTAAATTAAACTATAAATAAAAGCATTAATTTATCAGCAGACTCTACGACCTAAAAGTCTATTTTCATTCTTTTTTGAATTTGTTGATTTGAATTGAAATATTAGCTCTATTAAGAAACGATAGTGTTACTTGTTGCATTTTCCATATTTTACTTATAAAAATAGTAAATTTGTAATACTTTAAAATCTAAATGGTGTTTTAGTGAATTAATTTTGAATTCTTCTAGATAATATGTTATACTATATATACGGAGGACTTTAGTATCATGAATTATAAGACTGGACTAAAAGATGGAATTCCTATTGGACTTGGATATTTATCAGTTTCTTTTACATTCGGTATTATGGCTATTTCACTTGGACTAAGCGCTTGGCAGGCACTTTTAATATCAATGTTAACACTTACATCTGCAGGGCAACTTGCGGCAGTTAGAATAATGGTGGATCCAGGAAGATATTTTGAAATGTTTGTTACTCAATTTACTATTAATGTTAGATATGCTTTTATGGGAATTGTTCTTTCACAAAAAAGAGATTCTAAGTTTAATGGTATTTGGAAGTGGTTATTAGCTTTTTTTATTACTGATGAAATATTTGGTATTGCGTCAACGAAAAAAGAAGTATCTAGAATATATTTATTAGGACTTAGTACTTTGCCTTATTTTGGATGGGCGCTAGGAACACTACTTGGTACTTTAGTTGGGACAGTTGTTCCTTTGTTTATAATGAATGCTTTATGTCTTGCGATATACGGGATGTTTATTGCGATAATAACTCCCGTTGCAAAAGAAAATAATAAAGTTTTAATTGCTGTTATTATAGCGAGCATACTTAGTATTCTTTTCTTCTTTGTACCAATTTTGAATTTAGTTCCTTCAGGTATTGCAATAAGTCTTAGTGCTATTCTAGCAGCGCTTGTTTGTGCGTTATTATTCCCAATTAAGGATTGTGATAATAATGGATAATAATTTATTTTTCATATATTTACTAATTGTAGCATTATCTACTTATTTAATAAGAGCTATTCCGTTTTCTCTTATTACAAAGAAGGTAACAAATAAATATATAAAATCATTTTTATTTTATATTCCATATACTGTTCTTGCTGCGATGACACTTCCTTCTGCATTATATGTTACAGGATCTATTTATTCTGCAATTGCAGGACTAAGTGTTGCATTAATAGTTGCAATAAAGAAAAGTAATTTAACACTTGTTGCAGTTGCTGCATGTTTAGGGGCATTAATTGTAGAAATTATTTTAATATTTTAAAAATAAAGGCTTCATTTTTAATGAAGTCTTTTATATATATAGAATATAAAGATAATGGAAAATATAAGTATTGAATATTACTTTACTTTTACGACAAAATATGATAAAATTATATATATAATTTTATTTTTTAAAAATGAGGTAAAAAGTATGAGTAAATATATAATTCTTCCTGATGTAACATGTGATTTATCTAAAGAGTTAAGAGATTATTTTGGACTTGAAGATTACATAATGGGTTATGTTCAAATTAATGGAAATAGTATTAAGACAAGACTTGATTGGGAAAATATTTCTAAAGATGAATTTTATAAAACACTTAGTAATAAGAAAAATCAAGTAAGTAGTGCTGCTGGAACACCTGAAGATTATTATCAAACATTTAAAAAGTATGTTGAACTTGGATATAAAGTTATAAGTATGTCTATTTCTTCTAAAATTAGTGGTACATTTAGTATTGCAAGCCTTGCAGCTAAACGTGTTAAAGAAGAAATTAATGATGCAGAAATTTATTGTTTAGATACTACTAGAATGTCAGGATCATTTGGCCTTTTAGTATGTTATGCATTAGAACTTCAAAAAGAAGGAAAATCATTTGAAGAAGTTATTAATTATTTAGAAGAAACTAAATCAAAGGTTCATCAAATGGGGCCTATTGATGATTTAACATTTGTAGCACGTCGTGGACAAATTTCCAAAGGTAAAGCAATTATGGGGAACTTTGCGGGCATTAAACCGATGGGTGATTCTAATACTGATGGTTATGTAACAGTTCTTGCTAAAGTAAAAGGAATTAAAAAAGCAATGGATGCAACAGTAGAATATGTTAAATCTTTAGCTGTTGATTTAGAAAATCAATATTTGTTAATTATGCATAGTGATAGGGATAATTATGCTAATTTATTAAAAGAAAAATTTGAAGCATCATGTAACTTTAAAAAAGTATTTGTAAGTGATGTATTTAGTGGATGTGGAACAAATATAGGACCAGGTATGATTTGTGCTTATTTCCTTGGAAATCCTGTTACAAGCGATTTACAATTTGAAAAGGAAACTTTAGCTAGCGCAATTGAAAAAATCGCATAAAAAGTAAGGTTATATATATGTTATTAAAAATAGACAATTTAATCTTTATAGATTTAATTGAAATTGGAATTAAAAATCTTGATAAGCATCGTAACATTGTTAATGATTTAAATGTATTCCCAGTTCCTGATGGTGATACTGGGACAAATATGGTGATGACATTAAAATATGGTTATGAAGCAATTAAAAATAAAAATGCAAGTCTTGCAGATGTAATAAATAGTTTTGCAACTGGTACTGTATTTGGTGCTCGTGGTAATTCAGGTGTAATTGTATCTCAATTTTTTAAAGGAATTGCAGAGGGTTTAAAAGACAAAACAGAAATTAATTGCAAAAGTTTTGCACTAGCGCTTGGTAGTGGTGTTAACTTTGCATATGCATCAGTAGCAAAACCAGTAGAAGGGACGATTCTTACTGTTTTAAAAGATGCTACAAAAGCAGTTATTGAAAAACTCCCTATAGATAACTTTGATGAATTATTTGATATATTTTTAAGTGCTGCAAAAATATCACTTGAAAGAACTCCTGAGTTTTTACCAATTCTAAAAAAAGCTGGCGTTGTTGATTCTGGTGGAGCAGGTATGGTATATTTCTTTGAGGGAATATCGAAATACTTAAAAGGTGAAAAAATTGAAGATATAAAAGAATCTACACAAGAAGAATATATTGACTTGTCCTTATTTAATAAAGATACTAATTTCGCATATGGTTATTGTATAGAAGGTGTATTACAACTTACCATTGATTTATCTGATTTTGATTTAAAAGACTTTAATAAAAAATTAGATAAAGTTGGGAAATCAATCGTAACTACGCAAGAAAAAGATAAAGTAAAACTCCATATTCATGCTCATCAAATAGGTGAAGTCACTGATCTTTGTCAAGAATATGGTGAGTTTTTAAAGATTAAAATTGAAAATATGACAGTGCAAAGTATGCAAAATAATAGTAATGTAGTAGAAGATAAAAAATTCTTATATAATGAAACAAATGATGTTCCTGAATTTGCAATCATATCTGTTGCAAATAATTCGTTTATGCAACAAAAGTTGTTTGAAATAGGATCTGATGTTGTAATTAAAAGTGATATAGCACCATCTGCACAAGATTTTATTGATGCATTTAGTTTAGTTAATGCTAAGAAAATATTAGTATTTCCTAATAGTTCTAATTCGATTTTAACATCAATGAAAGCAGGTAGTATGTATAAGAAAGCAAAAGTTACAGTATTAAACTGTAGATCAATTGTAGAGTGTTATGCATCATTATTAATGATTGATTATGAAGATTCAATTGATAATGCAATCCAAGTTGTTAATGATACAATTTCTAAAATTTATCAATTATGTATTTATCAAGCAAATAAAGATTTTAAGTATGGTAGAAAACAAGTTAAAGAAAACGAATTTTTTGCATTATGTAATCAAAAAATTCTTAATATTGCACCATCACTTGATAATGTAACTGTTGAAACAGTTAAAGATATTTTAGAAAACAATGATTATAGTGTTATTACACTATATTATGGTAGTAATGTAACTAATGAATATATTGAATATATTAAAGATTTAATTTTAAACTTAGACTTAGATGTAGAAGTAGCAAGTGTTGAAACAAATGAAGCAGTTTATTGTTTAACAATTACATTTGAGTAGAAAGAGAAAAATATGAAAAAATTTACAAGTAAAAAACAATTAATTCTTTATGGATGTGCTGGGCTTGGCATTAATATGCTATCTTTATTTATGGGCTCTTATCTATGTAGTGCTTTAATGACTGGGGGATTTGAAAATAATGTTGAACAATGGACATATCTTAATAAAGATATTGTAGTTTATGCTCTTTGGACAGTGCTTGCGTTTTTTGCAAAAGCATTAGATGGATTTATTGATTTACCATTCGCATATTTAATTGATAAAATTAAATGTAAATTTGGTCGCCGTAAAATGGGATTATTAATTGGTGTTGTTCCTACAATTATTACATTTGTATTATTCTTAATACCACTTAATGATTCTGCGACTATTCTTAATACAGTTTGGTTTGGTGTAATATTATGTTTATTCTATTCATTTTATACACTTACAATGTTAACTTATTATGCAACATTTAGAGAAGTTTGTGCAACTGAAAAAGATGTAATGTTTTTATCAAATGTTAAATCAATCTTTGATGTAGTTTATTTCTCACTTGGATTTGCGCTTATTCCAATCTTTATTGGAATGAAGTTTAACATTAGAACTATTGCGTTAATTTTCTTACCACTTTCTCTTACTATGTTAATTCCATTCTTTATGTTAAAAGAAAATGTTAATAATGAAGATGAAGAGAATAATATTAATTTAATAGAACAAGAACGTATTACATTAAAAGAAGCGTTTAAATGTTCTTTCACAAATAAAACATTTATTTATTGGATGTTTACAATAAGTGTTGTTACAATTGGATTACAGCTGTTTTTAGGTGGTATTAATGAAGTTTTTTCATCAACTGATCTTAATATGACGGTTGTTATGGCATCGAGTTTTGCACCTGTTCCACTTACAATTATGGCATATAATAAGTTTATGAAAAAACGAGGACTTGGTTTTGCGTATAGGTTTGTTCTTACTGTATTTGCAATAGGAATGTTAGTATTGTTATTCTGTTATTTTAATCCGTTTAATCTAACTTCGCTTGGACTTCATATTGTTGCAGTGCTTGGTGGTATATTTATATCATTTTCAATTGGAGCATTTTTCTCTATTACATATTCAGTACCATCTAATATTGCAGAACTTGAATATCAAAGAACTGGTAAAACAGTATCAGCAATGTATTTTGCAGTTCAAGGTGTATTTGAAGGTATTGCTGCAGGAATTGCAACAGGTATTATTTTAGTTGCATTAAAACGTTTTGATTGTATTTGGTTATTACCTATTATTGCAAGTCTTACTTGTGTAATTGGATTTATAATGTCTTATAAATTTAACCAAGATATTTCACTTATGGGAAAAGAGAAAGAAGTGATTAAATAATGTTTTATGATATTTTTAGAACAATTGGGTTAATAACAGGTTATCCTTTACAATTATTGTTTTTTAAAAGAAAAACGTATTATGTTGATAAAAAAAATACACACCTTTTAAAAGGTGGTAAATTAATTGTTACAAATCACTTTAATATGTTTGATTATGTACTTACATCATTTGTAGTATTTCCAAGAAAACTTAATGTTGTTGCATCTGAAATTCCATTTAAAAGTAAATTAACTAGATTTGGTATGAAATTCTTTGGTGCTATTGAAGCAAATAGAGAAACTAAAAATATGAGCTTTATTAATAAATGTGCAGATGTCCTAAAAAAAGGACAACTAGTTCAAATATACCCAGAAGGACAAAATACCCCAGATGGTAAAATACATGAGTTTAAGCCTAGTTATACATTAATTGCGCACAGAGCAAATGTTCCAATTGTTTTAGTAATTACTGATGGGAATTATGGAATATTTAAACGTACAAGTGTAATTATAAGTGAAGAAATTGATATATCTAAATTTATGGATGTTACTTCTAAAACTACAAAAAAAGAAGAACGTCTTGCGTTAAACGATTATATTTATAATAGAGCTTTAGAACTAAGAGAAGAACTTGAAATATTAAAGACTAAAAAGAAAGGAAGATAAAATGTTAGATATTATTACGCATCCAATATTTATATGGATAGTTATTATATTACTTGCTTCTGGACTTTTTATGATGATACTTACATATATTGTTGCATCGTACTTAGTATATACTAAAACATTAAGTAGAGTATCAAAAGATGTGTGGAGTAGAGATATTCCATCTAGCCTAGAACCACAATCAATTGAAATGTATAATATAGGACTTAAGTGGAGTAAGGATAATATTGAATATAAAAAAGATGTTCATATCGTAAGTGAAGGATTAAATCTCTATGGTGAATATTATGACTTTGGTAAAAAGACTTGCGTAGTTATTTTATCAGGTAGAACAGAATGTTTAAAATATGGATACTTTTTTGCAGCACCTTACTATAATAGATGTAATGTTTTAGTACTTGATCCAAGAGCACATGGCTTAAGTGAAGGTAAATACAATACAATTGGATTTGAGGAAAGTAAAGATATTAATAATTGGGTTAAACACATTCACAATGAATATAACATTGATTCATTTATCTTCCATGGTATTTGTATTGGTGCAGCAGGTGGAATATATGCTGCTATATTAAGGAATTGTCCATATGTTACAGCAATAATTACTGAAGGAATGTTCCCAAGATTCTATGAATCAATGAAAAATAATCTAATAGAAAAGAAAAAACCAGTCTTTATATTTATAGATTTAATAAACTTTTGGATGAAACATTATACTAAACACTCAATGAAATTTGGTCCACTAGATGTGATAGATAAACTTGATGTTCCACTTTTAATGCTACACAGCAAAAAAGATATGTATTCAAAACCAGACTTTGCACAAAAACTTTTTGATAAAGCAGGTTCTACTATAAAAGAGTTAGTTTGGTTTGATGAAGGTAAACATTCTATGGTTAGAATTAATAACATGGAAAAATATGATCAAACTATTAATAACTTTTTAAATAAATTAAATATAGAATAAAAAAACGAGTTTTGCACCTATATGCAAAACTCGTTTTACTTATTTAAATATTGTATCATAAAGGTATGACATTACAAATATGTATATTTTGTTAGTTTTATAAGGTAATAATATTGAAATATTTGCTAAAAATAATAGAATAAAGTATAATATTTAATTGAGGATGAAATTATGGAAAGAATAGAAGTAAATTATAAGAACAAAAAAAGATATAAAACAGCTAGATACCCAATAAGACAACCACTATTTATTGTAGGACTAATTTGGGTATTAAGCAAGTTTGCGTTAATGGGGAAGAAATATAAAGTAGAAAAAATAAATATGGAAGGATTAAAACCTCCATACTTTATGCTATCAAATCACGAGTATTTTATTGATTTTGAACTTGCTGCACTTGGGACTTTTCCACATCGTGTTAATAATGTTATTAATATTGATGGATATATTAAAAGAGCATGGTTAATGAGATTAATTGGTGGTATTTGTACAAGAAAGTTCTCTAATGATATTCATTTAATTAAATCAATTAAAAAAGTATTAGAACGTGGAGATGTACTTGGGATGTATCCTGAAGCAAGATATTCTGCATGTGGTATAACTTCATATATACCAGATTCACTTGGAAAACTTGTTAAAAAATGTGGGGTACCAGTTGTTGTTGTAATTCATAGAGGGAATCATTTACATACACCATTTTGGAACTTCAGAAAGAAACGTAAAGTTCCACTACATACAACGCTTACACAAGTTTTAACTAAAGAACAAATTGAAACTTTATCTGTTGATGAAATAAATAAAATTATTAAAGATGCATTTATTTATGATGATTATAAGTATCAAAAAGATAATGGTATTTTAATTACAGAAAAATATCGTGCAGAAGGAATACATAAGATTTTATATAAATGTCCTTGCTGTAAGACAGAGAGTAAAATGAATTCAAAAGGCACAGTGCTTTATTGTGAACAATGTAGTAAAAAATGGAATTTAAACGAAGATGGAACCCTATTAGCATTTGATGGTAACACTGAATTTAGTCATGTTCCTGATTGGTACTTGTGGGAAAAAGAAGAAGTAAAAAAAGAAGTATTAAATGGAACATACAGTTTTGTTGATGATGTAGAAGTTTATTCATTACCTCGTACTACTTGTGTACCATATCTTGGTAAAGCGAAAGTATCGCATACAATTAATGAGGGATTTATATTAGAAGGTTATTATAATAATGCTCCTTATCGTATTTTAAGAACTCCGCTTCAAGCAAACTCACTACATATTGAATATGATTATGTTCATGTAAGACATGAAGATTGTTTTGTTATTAATACTGAGGATGATTCTTATTTTGTTTATCCTAAGAAGCCGAATGTGATAACAAAGATTGGTTTTGCGGTTGAAGAAATATATCAATATAATTTAAAAAAATAGTTTAGTATATACTAAATTGAAATATAAATAATAATAATTATTCGAACGCATTCGAATGGGTTTATTTGAAATTACTTTAATTTTTAATTATCTTATAAAAAAATAGAACCAAATGGTTCTATTTTTTGTCTTTAAAGAAGTATTCTAGTTCTTGTACATAAAGGTCTGGATTAAATAAGTAACTAATGCCATGTTCTGCATCTTTGATTATTGTAAGGTGTTTTTTATTTGAACATGCATTATATAGTTTTTCACTCATATAACAAGGTACAAATGTGTCTTTTTCTCCGTGAATAAAGATAATTGGTACTTTTGATTCTTTTACTGAATTAATTGGAGATGCACTATCTACGTTAAAATGTCCAAAAAGTAGTGCTCCAAGTTTTACAAATGGATAAAAAAGCGTTGCAGGTAAATGCATATCACTTATATATTTTTTAATAATATTTTTAGGACTATCATATCCGCAATCTGCAAGTATTCCTATAACATTACTTGGTAAATCTAGGTTAGATGCCATCATAACTGTTGCGGCTCCCATTGAAATACCAGTTAGAATGATTTGAATATCTGGACCAAATTCTTCTATTACTTTATTTGTCCAAGTTATTACATCATGTCTTTCTTTTATTCCAAATGATATTGTATGTCCATCACTTTTACCATGTCCTCTTTGATCTACGATTAGAACATTTCTAGAACATGCTTTAGCACGTCTGATACCAGTGCTTAAGTCTCTTTCTCCATCACCTCTATATCCATGAAACATAATTTCAATTGGAGCACCTTCAAATGACTCAAAATACTTGCCATATAATGTTAGTCCATCAAATGATTTAACTGTAAATTCTTTAAAGTTTAGTTTTCTTGCTATTTCAATATCAGAGATAATTAGGTCTCTAAATGTTCTATATATTTCGTTATTTGGTAGATTAATTTCATTGTTTTTATGTTTTTTATTGCCTGAATAAAAAGCCATTAGGTAACAAATAAGTGATGTTAGAATTGTTAATATTAGTAATACTGAAATGATAATAATTGTTATAATTTGCCAATCTTTCATATGTTTTCTCCTTGATATATAATATAACATAATTTTATTAATTTTTCAAAATAATCATATTTTTTAATTTTTTTAAAATTATAAAATAGGAAATAATTAATAAGTTAAATTGTGTTGAAAAAGTGGACATTTGTTAAAATTTAGTAAAAAATATATAAAAAATGTAAAATATTAAATTTGAATGTAAACGCTTTAGATAATATAAAGGGGAGTATCACTTGAAAAAATTTGAGAAATTTGGTAGAATAAGATATAATAGGGAAACTATGGTTTTTTTAAAAAAATTTAAATTAGAAGGAGTAGTAAATATGAATTTTATTAAAAAAGCGTTGGTTTTTGTACTGCTGTTTTTATTAGTTGGATGTAGTACAAAGCTAACTGAAGAAAATAAAGAACAAGTTGATACTGATAATAAAATAAGTTTGAATGTTTATCAATCAGATTTAATCGCAAGTATTACTGATAATGAAAAATATTTGAACAAAGATTTATTATATAGTATTGATATGTTAGAAGATGATGATTTGGTAAATGTTATTATATCACTTAAATCTACTGGCTTGGTTGATAGTTACAATGAAAATAACCAAGGATATCATACTCTAAATGAATATGCATCGTCAAGATATGCAAATTCAAGTGTTAAGACTATGAATGCTGAACAACAAGCGATGATGAACACATTAATTGATGCAGGATACATTAATGAAGTTAAACATACCTACACTACTTTATTTAATGGTTTTTCTGCAACTACAACATATGGTCAGTTAAAAGCGCTAGAAAAAGCTGGTTTAGATATTAATGTTTCAATAGCTGAAGTATATTCAGAACCTGAATATAACGTTGCAAGTGTTAGTAATGCTGAAGTATCAAATGGTGATACAGTTACTAACTTTGTTAATGTTTATGAAACGGGAATATTCAATTCAAGTGGTGTTGGGTATGATGGAAATAATACAAGTGTTGCAATTCTTGACTCTGGTTTTGATGTACATCATACTGTATTCCAAAATATGCCTGATCAGCCAATGATATCAATTAAAGATGTTGAAAAAGTTTTATATGATACTAAGGCTTATGGATATAAACAAGATATAAAATCACAAGATGTTTATTTAAATGCTAAAATTCCATTTGCTTATGACTATGCTGATAAAGATGCTGATGTTGCTCCATATGATTCTGATCATGGAACACATGTTGCAGGTATTATTGGTGGTAAAGATGATGTAATTACTGGTGTTGCTGTTAATACACAACTTGTACTTATGAAAGTATTTGGTGATATTAATAATGGTGCTATTCAAGATGATATTTTAGCAGCACTTGAAGATGCAATTCTACTTGGTGTTGATGCTATAAATCTATCACTTGGTTCTGCTTGTGGTTTTTCACGTTCATCTGATAATGAATATATTAATGTAGTCTACGATAAGATTGAAGCTGCAGGTATTTCTCTTTTAGTTGCTGCAAGTAATGACTATAGTAGTGGTTATGGTGGAGAAAACTCAAATACAAATAAAGCGTCTAATCCAGACTCTGCAACAGTAGGAAGTCCAGGTACATTTAAGTCGACAATGTCTGTTGCTTCAATTAGTGGTGTTAAGAGTAGTTATATTATTGATGAAACTGGTTATACATTCTTCTTTAATAATGCCAATAATAATGCTGGTAAAGCATATGATTTTTATAAGATGTTATATGAAGAACTTGATACTGGTGATGTTACAATGGAAATTGAATATGTAACTGTTCCAGGTGTAGGTAAAAAAGTAAACTATTCAAATATTGATGTTAAAGGTAAAATTGCTCTTGTTAAACGTGGTGAAACAAGTTTTGAAGAAAAAGCACAAGTTGCTTTATCACAAGGGGCAATTGGTTGTATTATTTATAATAATATCGCTGGTGAAGTATATATGAATGCAGGTAGTGGTCTTGCTATTCCACTATGCTCAATTAATAAAGATGACGGTGAATATTTAGCAGCTAAAGGAACAGGTGTATTAACACTTGATAAAAATTATTTAGCTGGACCATTTATGAGTGATTTCTCATCTTGGGGTCCTGTATCTGATTTATCACTTAAACCTGAAATTACAGCTCATGGTGGTTCAATATTATCTTCTGTTCCTGGTGGTGGTTATGATGAAATTTCTGGTACTTCAATGGCTTGTCCAAACCTTTGTGGTGTTATTATTTTAATGCGTCAAGCATTAAAAGAAAGATATCCTGATATGACTGCAGTGGAAATTAATAATCTTGCAAATCAACTTGTTATGTCAACTGGTACGATTATTTTAGATGAATATGGTAATCCATATTCGCCAAGAAAACAAGGTGCAGGACTTGGTAATTTAGAATATGCACTTGATTCTCTTGCTTATCTTTCTGTTGATGGTTCTACTAAAGCAAAAATTGAATGCAAAGATGATCCTGAGGAAACTGGTGTTTATGAACTTAAATTTAATGTTCATAATACATCAAATAAAGAACTAAGATATAATTTAAATGATTTTACGATGACTGAAAGTTTATCTACTGCTGATCCTGCATATGTTGCGGAAAAAGCTTATATGCTTAATCCTAAAGTAGAAAAAAGTGTAAAAGGTGATGGTATTTTATCAGGTGATGAGTTAATTGTTGATCCAAATGGTAAAGTTGAAGTTACTTATATAATTAGTTTAACTGATGCTGAAAAGAAATATATTAGAGAGTCATTTATTAATGGTATTTATGTAGAAGGTTTTGTTGTATTAGAATCATTAAATGAAGATGAAATTGATCTTTCAATTCCTTTCCTTGCATTCTTTGGTGACTGGACAAAAGCACCTTTATTTGATAAAACATATTTTGAAGTAGAATCTGAAGCACATGATGGTTCAATAGATGAAGAAGATAAATTAAAAGCTGATTATTATGCTACTACTCCTTTAGGTACATATTATTATAGTTATATAATTCCTCTTGGAACTTATGTGTATGAAATTGATGAATCAAAATATGATCCTATTCCTGCTACTGAAGATAAAGCGGCAATTGGATATAGTTTGGAAACTATTAATGGTATTACAACTGTTTATGCAGGTCTCCTTCGTAATGCTAAAAAGATGACAACAGTAATTAAAAATGCTTCGACTGGAGAAATAGTTTATGAACATATAAAATATGATGAACATAAAGCATATTTTGGTGGTCAAATTATTCCAGGCTATGATATGATTAATGTTACAGCACTTGAACTTGGTCTTCAAAATAATACTAAATATACATTTACTATGACAGCTGAATTAGACTATGGTGATGGTGGTTTATCAACAAATCTTAATAATACGTTTGAGTTCTCATTCTATGTTGATTATGAATCACCAATTATTAAAGATGTACAGTTCTATTCTAAGTATGATAAATCATTAAAAGATTATCGTTATTACTGTGATGTTTATGTTTATGATAATCACTATGCTCAATCAATTAGACCATTTACAATTTCAGAAGGTAAACTTGTTTCTTTATCGGAAAATGTAATTCCAATTTATGGAGAAAGAGGGCAAGTTAATAAAGTTACAATAGAAATTACTGATTATATGGATTTACTTCAATATGGTGAGATTGAAAGTGGTGAATTCCCAATGACTAATGGCTTAGGTTTCTTAGTTGATGACTATGCACTTAATCAATCATATTCATTTGTAACATTGCCTGGTACAAACTCTTCTGAAATATCATATAAAGAAGAATTTTATTCGTCAAAAAGTAATAATATTTATCAATATTATAAAGACATTTATGTTGGTGATGAATTAGATTTATCTAAAATGCTTACTTCAAATGATCCTCAAATGGGTGAAAATGAAGAGGTACAAGCAATTTATTTCTCTAAATTAAATTGGACATCTTCTGATGAAAATGTTATAAAAGTAAAAAATGGTCAAATTGAAGCAATAGCTCCTGGAACATGTCAAATAACTTGTTCTACGCTTGACCAAATGGGTTATAAATATGAAATTAAATTAAGAATTAGAGTAAGAGATAAAGAAGTAGATAGCACAACTGGGAAATTAACTGATATTGAGTTTACTTATTTTGATACAATAAAAGCCTTTATTGATGGAAATGAAACATCAGATATCGGTGAAACAGGTGATCGTTTCTTCTTTACAGAAAAACCTAATATTTCAATGTTCCCTAGTGAACAAGTGAAATTAGGATACGAATTAGAACCATGGAATTTAAAAGATTATACTTTAATATGGTCTTCTACTAATGAAAAAGTTGCTACAGTAGATGAAAATGGGGTTGTTACAGCATTAAAAGAAGGTAATGCTACAATTACATTAAAAGTTGAAATTGATGGTAGAGTATCATCTTTAGTAGCTTCTAAGCGTGTTATTGTTAAAAATGAATTTGTAATTGAAGGACAAACTCTAGTTGCTTATAAAGGACTTGGTGGAGATGTTGTAATACCTGATGATGAAGGAATATTATATATTGGACCATTTGCTTTCTCGCTTTATACAAATGACTACACAATTGAACTACCTGAAGGCGATTATGATGCTGGTAAAACCCCTGCTTCAAATAATACTGTTACAAGTGTTACAATTCCATATGATGTTTTAGAAGTTCAAAAATATGCATTTTATAATTGTACAGCATTAGAGACTGTTAATTTCTTATCAAATGATAAGGGTGAATCTTGTAAAATTATACGTGAATATGCATTTTCTAAAGCAACAAATTTAGAAAATATTAATTTAGAAAATGTTGGTATGATTGGTAATAATGCTTTTGAAGATTGTGAAAAATTAGATAATGTAAATTTAGAAAGTGCATATGCAATTGGTAGACGTGCTTTTGCAAATTGTAAGTCTCTTTCATATGTTGATATAACAGCATTAAGAAATGCAGGTATTGAAACATTTGTTAATTGTACTAATTTAAAATCAATTGATAATGGAAAATATACAAATTTCTCTGAAAGAATGTTCAAAAACTCAGGACTTACAACTTTAACATATTATGCGGATAGAATTCCTAATAATTGTTTTGAAAACTGTAAAGACTTAGTTGAATTAAATGTAATTAATAATTTAGTATATGTTGGTGCAAAAGCATTTAATAATTGTACTAAATTAGAAAAAGTAATCTTTAGTGAAAATGCAGGAAGTGAATTTATTTATCAAAGTGCTTTTAATAATTGTATTAGTTTAGAAGAAGTAGTTCTTCCAAATAGTGCAACTCATTATGAAGAAGAAGCATTTTGTAATTGTGTAAATTTAAGTAAAGTAACATTCCAAGTTAATTCGGTTATTTCAGTTAATGATGGAAGTATTTTTACTGGCTGTAATAAATTAAATACATTTATGGTAGATGAAAATCATAGTTCTTATAAAGTTAGTAACCATTTACTTGTAAGTTTAGATAATTTAACTATTTATCTTGGTGCTAATGGTTATGCTTATAATGATTACATTGTTCCTGATGCTTATAAATATATAGCAGATGGTGCATTTAGTGGTATTAGTAATTTAACTACACTTTCACTTGGAAATAATGTTGAAGTACTTGGTTCTCGTGCGTTTGAAAATTGTGTTAATTTAAAAACTGTAAATTTACCTAATAAAACTATTGATGTACAATCTTATGCTTTTAATAATTGTGTAAGTCTTGAAAATGTTAATAATATGGAATATTTAGATGCATTTAATGATTATGTATTTGCTTCAACAGCTTTACAAGTGTTAAATATTAATTCAAATATTATTAGCGAAGGTGCATTTGCTAATATGAAGAAATTAACAAGTATTGTTGTTAAAGCAAATGAAATATCTTCTTATGCATTTAGCAATTGTACTAGTCTTTTAAGTGCAAATGTTGATACAAAAGTAATAGGAGAATATGCTTTTGAAAATTGTACTTCTTTAAATGATTTAGTGTTAGAAAATGTAATAGATATTAATGAAGGTGCGTTTAGAAATTGTAGTAGTTTAATTAATGTTTCAAGTAATACTTTAAAAAATATTGCGTCTTATGCATTTATAGGTTGTGTAAATCTTGAATTAATTGGTTTTGAAAACGTAGAAACTATTGGAGATTATGCATTTGGTACAATGAATAATCAAGCGGCTAATAAACTTACCGGTATTACATTTGGTGATGCATTAGTTTCAATAGGTGATTATGCATTTTATGGTTCTACAAGTGTTACTAATATTTCACTTGGTAAAAATATTACATCAATTGGTGCATTTGCTTTTAGCAATTTAATTAATTTAGAGGAAGTTACAATTATTTCAAATCTTGAAGTTATTTCTGAGTGTTTATTTGCAAATGATAATAACTTAACAAAAGTAAATATTAATGGCATAAAAACAGTTGAGGGTGGAGCATTTATGAATTGTTCAGCACTTGAAAGTATTGATTTGTCAAATGCAACATCAATTGGTATGGAAGCATTCTCTGGATGTGTTGGTTTAACTAGTGTTGATTTATCAAATGTTTTAGTTTTAGAAGCTGGAGCGTTTATTACATGTAATAATTTAGTTGATGTAACTTTAAAAGTTGTTGAACGTATTGAAGCTCAAGCACTTAGTTGTATTGGTGTTACTGAAATTAAACTTCCTAATACAATTAAATATATTGCTCCTACAGCATTTTATTATAATCAACATATGACTCAATTTACTGATTTAGATGGTAATGATACTTGTGATGTAAATGATTATATAAAACTTGATAATGGTGTTTTATATACTGTTACTGCTAATAATAAATTATTACTTACATCATACCCAACTAATAAGGATGGTTCAACTTATGAGGTATTATTTAATACTATAAGAATTGATGAGTATGCTGGATATTTTAATAAAAATTTAGAGACACTTGTTTTCCCTGATACACTTGAATATATTGGTAATTATGCATTCTATGGTTGTACAAGACTTAAGACTGTTGAATTTAAGTCTGTTAAAGCACCTGCACTTGAAGGTACTGTAACTGATTTAGGTATTGAATATGAACCAGATTCAGAAATTTATCAACTTCTTAATAAATATTTCCAATTCAATGGCTATTATCCATTATATTATGCTCAATTTATAGATTTAGTTGGTAAAACTAAAAAATTAAATATTATAATTCCTGCAAATGAAGATGTATCTGGATATGATAATATTTTATATCAATTATATTTTGATTTAGATAATAAAGTAGCAAGTGATTATGTTGCGCTTGATTCAAATTCAATTGACTATTTAAATAAAGTAGTGTTGATTCCAGAAAATGTTGAACTTTCTGATGAACTTATTATTCAAGATGCAAGAACTGCTTATAATGTAGTTACACAAGATTTGACTAAATATGGTTATTCACAAGACTATTTAGATAGTTTATATACGAAGTTAGTCAATGCAGAAACTGCTTGGAAAGCTTTAAATGATGAAAGAATTAATCATGTATATGAATTCTTAATTAAAGATATTGAAGCACTAGGGGCTAAATATGAATTTGATAAGATTGATGATTATTACTCAATTGTTAAACGTCTTGATATTGTAAATAGACATGATAAAAAATATATTGATCAAACAAATGTAGATGCATTTAAAAAAGAATTTGACGAGTACTTTAAAGATTTAAATGATGATGTTAATATCTTAACAGAAATTAGTAACTTACCTACAACATCAGTAAATAAAGTCGGACTAATTGTTGTATCGAGTGTACTTGGTATTAGTGCTATTGGTACTATTGCGTTTATTTTAATTAAAAGAAAAGTTTACTAGAAAGGGGCTAAATATATGAAGAAAAGAATTATATTATTAGTTTTTACTATGGTGCTTGTCTTAATGATTAGCTCCTGTGGTAAAAAGAAATTAACTAATTTTGAAAAATTAGTTAATGATATTTATGCATCTGAAAGTATTCTTGCTGGGTATAACGAAACACAAGTAATAAAGGATAGTGATTTTGAAGTTTATCATAAAAATACTAATTTTACACTTGTTCGTGGTGAAAAAGTTAGATCAGAAGTACGCGTATTAGAAAAGAAATTATCAACAACAGGTACTCAACTTTATGATGAATCTCTTACTGAGTATAAAACTATTGATGATGTTAAGTATACTACAGTTGATGGTACAACATATGAAAATCCATATACTGTTCCAACATATTATTTGACTTTTGTTCTATCTGAAGAGTTTTTAGAAAATGATTATGATTTAAGTGTTAATGATGATACTTATACTTTAACTGCAAAGGTTTTAGATAATAAAATAAGCTCATTATTTTTAAATAAAAGCTTAGGTAATATATCTAATATGAACATTAAAATTGTGGTTGATGGAGGTAAATTAAAGAGTTTTTCTGCAAATTATTTATCACCAACTGGATTTACATCAATTATTGATACAACATACCTTTATGCAGAAGTTGGTACTGGTAAAGCTGTCTTCTATTTAGAAGGTGGTGTTTGTCAAAACTCTCATGAAAGAGTAAGTTATTTATATAATTTTGATGGTTCTATTATTGATATGTTAATTGTTGATCCAAATGTTTTAGAAACTAATCCAAACGATATGATTTTAAAGAGTGGTTACCATATTGAAGGTTGGTATCAAACTAAGACTGTTGATGAATCAGGTAATGTAACATATAGTGATAAATGGGATTTTGAAAATGACCGAATGACTATAGATGGTGTTACTCTTTATGCTAAATGGGAAGTAAATAGAACTTATAAGTATGAATTATATTATAAAGATAAAGATGGAAATGATGTATTCTTAAGTGATTATGAATGTAAAGAAGGTGCTAAGTTTAGCGAACGTCAATTAGATGTTAAAACTGTTAAAGGTTATACATCACTTGGTTATTTAGATGAATTTGGTAATCCTTGGAATAATAACTTTACTCACCCAGGTGGTGATGAAGATTTATCAATTAAAGTATATTTGAACTTAATTGAAGGTGATTATACGGTTGTTAAAACTGCAAAACAGTTTAAGAATGCTATTAGTAAGGGTGAAAATATTTATCTTTGTAATGATATTGATTTTGATGAAGATGAATTAATATTTGATAGTTATTCAGGTGAAATTTTAGGTAATGGATATACTGTATCTAATTTTACAATTGATTATGATGATTCAAGAACTGGCTTAAAAGGTGAAATTGATGATTTAGAAAATGGTTCTAATTATTTATATGTTTCACTATTCTTTGAATTAAAAGATTCTGTTATTAAAGATATTACATTTGATAATGTTATTGTTGATATTGATACAAGAAACTCACAAATTAAATATTTAGTGTTTGCTCCACTTGCTACTATTATGGAAAATACAACACTTGAGAATGTTTCATTTAGTGGAAGTTTCGATATTACTAGAATTCCTGAATGTGAAAAAGTTATAGTTTTAGATAAGTTCTGTTATAAAGAATTAGATAATGTTTTAATTAGTGATGATTCAAATGTTTTATTTGAAAATGAATCTAACTAATTTGTAGGAGGGAAAAATGAAAAGAATTATTTGTTTGACACTTGTAGTGTTAACTATTCTTGCAGCTGCTGGTTGTAAGAAAGGATGTAAAAGAAATAAAAATAATGAAGATACTCCACTACTTCTTGCTTCTCAAGAATTAGATAAAGTATTTAATCCATTTTATTCATCATCTGCACCAGATAGCCAAATTGTTGGTATGACACAAATTGGTATGCTTGGCAACGATTCAAAAGGTAATGTTACTTATGGCGCGGATGAAGCTGTTGTTGCACTAGATGTTGATTCAGTGTACGATGAAATTGAAGATACAACAACATATTATTTAGTACTTAAAAATAACGTTAAATTTTCAAATGGATCACCACTTACTATTAAAGATGTTCTATTTAATTTATATGTTTATTTAGACCCTGTATATACAGGTTCAAGTACAATTTATTCAACTGATATTGTTGGGTTAAAAGAATATCGTACTCAACAAGGTGATGAAAAATCACAAGAAAGATTTATGGAACAATTTTATATTGAAGCATCAAGTAGAATTGATTATTTAATTACTGCTGCTGAATATATATATGATGATAAAGAGGATTATTCTTATTCATTAGATGAATTTAAAGATGCTTTAGAAGAATATTCAGAAGATGATGGCTTTGAAAATATTGTTGATGATTTTAATAAAGTATGTGAATTATTTAAAGAAGAATTAGAAACTGACTACAAAAACTCTGGTGATGGTGCATATAAGAGTGTTACTTTTAAAGATGAATATGGTGTAACTCAATCTGTTAAACTTACTACAGATGTAGAAATGTTTTTATATAATGAAGGTTATTTATCATGGAATAAAAAAGAAGCACGCCTTGAATCTTCACTTACAAATAATGTAGCAGAGTTAAAAAGTTGGACTAAAGAAAGAGCTATTAATACTATTTATGAAGATAAACTTCCAATGGCATTAATTGAAGTTGCATTATATTGGCAAACTGCGGGTAAATTTTATGATTATTTAGTAAATGTTGCGTTAGAAGAATATCATGCTACACATGAAAGAACTTATACTAATATTTCTGGTATTCAGTTTATCAATAAAGATGAGGCTGTTACTGTAAAAGGTAAGACTTATGCTGCTCCTACATATGCTAGTGATGGTAGTGTTAATAATGGTTCAAATGAAGTTTTAGCAATCACTATTAATGGTGTTGACCCTAAAGCTATTTGGAACTTTGCATTTAGTGTTGCTCCAATGTATTATTATTCTGCTGAGCCTTATATTAGTGCATTTGACTTTGAATCTAACTTTGGTGTTGAATATTCAAGTCAAGAATTTATGACTAAAGTAATTAAAAATGAAGAAAAACTTGGTGTTCCAGTTGGTGCTGGTCCTTATGTTGCATGTAACTCTAACCATGAAACAGAAGGTGTTAGAGCGGGAGATTTCTTAAATAATAACGTTTTATATTTCACAAGAAATGAACACTATATTGGTGGTGTACCTGAAATTAAATATGTTCACTATCAAGTAGTTGCATCCAGTGGTTTACTTAATGCTTTATATAATAACGAAGTAGATTATGTTCAACCTAACTCAAATCCTAAAACTATTCAAGAATTAAATGGTAAAAAAGGTGAAGGTATAGAAAATAAATCAATTGAAACTTCAGGTTATGGTTATATTGGTGTTAATGCTGGATTTGTTCCTGATATTAAAGTTAGACAAGCTATTATGCATTCAATTGATACATCGATGACAGTTAGTTATTATGGAAATACTGCTTCTGCAATTTATCGTTCAATGTCACTTACAAGCTGGGCTTATCCAACAGGTGCTACTGCATATTATCCATTTATTGGTGGTCCTGTTCCATCTAATTTAGATGTTGTTAATCCTGATTATGCTGATTATTGTGATGAACTTGGTAAAAAAGCAGGTGACTATTTTACAGAAGATGAACAAAAAGAATTCCTAGTTAGACTTGTTGAAGATTCTGGCTACAATGTTGGTGGTGATGGTGTTTATACAAATGGTTCTACTAAACTTAAATATACATTTACTATTGCTGGTAGTGAAACTGATCACCCTGCATTTAATGCATTCTATAAAGCTAGTGAATTATTAAATTCAATTAACTTTGAAATTACTGTTGCAACTGATGCTCAAGCATTATCTAAGCTTGCAAATGGTGACTTAGCTGTTTGGGCTGCTGCATGGAGTTCAACAATTGACCCTGATATGTATCAAGTTTATCATAAAGATTCAACTGCTACTTCAACTCTAAACTGGGGTTATAAACAAATTCTTCAAAATACTGGTGGTAAGTATAATGAGGAATTAGCTTTAGTTGAAGAATTATCAGAATTAATTGAAGAAGGTCGTGAAACTACAGATCAAGATGAACGTGCTGCTATTTATGCTGAAGCACTTGATATCGTTATGATGCTTGCAGTTGAACTTCCTACATATCAAAGAGATGATTTATTTGCATATAGCATTAATAAAATTGATGAATCATCACTAAACTCAGATTTATCTCCTTATAGTGGATTATTATCAGATCTTCATACAGTTAGATTAAATCAAACAAAATAAAAAATGAATTAGAAAGAGGAATAATATGTTAAAATATATTCTTAAAAGATTGTTCATTTCAATATTTGTTCTTCTAGGTGTTTCAATTATAATTTATACATTAGTTAGAATGATGCCAAATGACTATTTGGATATCAAATTCTCATCTCAATTACAACAAGGTACAATTACGTTAGATCAATTAGCTGAATTTAAAGCACAATATGGTATTGGTGATAATTCATTTAAAGGGTTAGTTGATGGTTACTTTACGTGGCTTACAAATATGTTAAAAGGTGACTTTGGTACTTCATTTAAATATGAAAAACCTGTTGCAGAAGTAATTGGTGATAACATGTGGGTTTCATTTGCAATAGCAGTTATTGCGACTGTGCTTCAATTTGCTATTGCAATACCACTTGGTATTACAAGTGCAACGCACCAATATTCAAAGCGTGACTATGCGGTTACAATCTTTACAATGATTGGTATAAGTTTACCTACATATTTCTTTGCTGCTATTATAGTAAAAGTATTTTCAGTTGAACTTGGATGGTTCCCATCTACTGGTTTAATATCAGCAGGTGAAACATATACAAAAGATTTTGCAGGATTTATGGCAAAACTTCTTGATATGGGACATCACTTAGTTTTACCGATTGCGTGTACAGTAATTTTATCACTTGGTGGATTAATGAGATATACAAGAACTAATACACTAGAAGTATTAAATGCTGATTATATTAGAACAGCTCGTGCAAAAGGTCTTCCTGAAAAACAAGTAATTTATAAGCATGCGTTTAGAAATACAATGATCCCACTTGTTACACTACTTGCTGGAATTCTTCCATCATTATTTGGTGGGATGATGATTACCGAAGAAGTATTTGCGATTGATGGTATTGGACGTCTTGCATATAAAGCACTTAGTGAAGGTGATATTCCATTCGTAATGGGATATAATATGTTCTTAGCGGTGTTAACTGTTATTGGTACATTATTCTCAGATATTATGTATTCAGTAGTTGACCCACGTGTTAAACTTGGTAAATAGGAGGTAAGAAGATGTCTGAAAAAGAAAATATTAATCAAATAGACGAAGTAAAAGAAACTCCTATCCAAGAAGAAACATATAAAGAGATGAGTCCATTTAAACTTATCTTAAGAAGATTTTTTAGATCTAGACTTTCAGTTGTAGGTTTAGTAATTCTTGTTTTCTTATTCTTATTCTCATTCCTTGGTCCTGTTATTTATAATAGATGGGGAGAAACAGAAGTAGATAGAACACAAGTTATTAATTATATTGAAGTTGAACATGAATATATCGATGAATACGGTCAAAAACAAACTGTTATTCAACAATTAGAAATTGTTACAGATAATTTAAAAGCAAAACCTAGTAAAGATCATTTACTTGGTACTGATGAAAAAGGTATGGATATTTTTACTCGTTTAATGTATGGTGGTAGAATATCTTTAACAATCGGTTTTATAGTAGTAATATTAGAAACAATCCTTGGAGTAATCCTTGGTGGGTTAGCTGGTTATTTTGGTGGTAAAGTAGATCAAATAATTATGAGAATAGTTGATGTATTCAACTGTATTCCGATGTTACCTATTTTACTTATTGCGTCTGCTGTACTTGATTCATTGAAAGAATTTTTTGATCCATCCAATAGAATTTATTTCCTAATGGTAATTATAACAGTCTTTGGTTGGAGTGGTTGTGCAAGAATGGTTCGTGGTCAAATATTATCACTTCGTGAACAAGAATATATTGTTGCAACTGACGTTATGGGTCTTCCAACTTGGAGAAAGATTTTTAAACATTTAATTCCAAATGTAATGCCTCAATTAATCGTTAATATGACACTTGGTCTTGGTTCTATTATTCTATATGAATCAACATTAAGTTATTTAGGTCTAGGTGTTCAAATACCATATGCTGCTTGGGGTACAATGATTTCAAGTTCTAAAGATCCTGTTATCTTATCATATTATATGAATATGTGGTTACCAGCAGGTATTTTAATTGTTCTAGCAGTACTAGGCTTTAACTTTGTTGGTGATGGTCTGCGTGATGCGATGGATCCAAAATCTAAGAAGTAGGTGATGAAAATGGCAAAGAAAAATGGAAATTACCTAACAATAAAAGAAAGTCGTAAAA
>SVBG01000014.1 GCA_015059015.1 Erysipelotrichaceae bacterium | reverse complement strand
TAAAATTAGAATTCTTTTCGTTATACATAAGTTGACCCTCTCTTTATATTATATATTATACCACTTTTGGTGATTATTTTCAAATATAAAAAAAAGTTGACAAACACTTAAGTTTGTCAACAGTCTGAGCTTAACATGTATTAATGTTAAGCTTTTGTTTTTGTTATTTTGTTATTATCATATGTAATAAAATTGTCGAATTTTATTTGTATGATTTCAATCGTTATACTATTCTTTAACGAATGGTAATAACGCCATATGACGTGCTCTTTTGATTGCAATAGCTAATTCTCTTTGGTAAATAGCTTTTGTACCTGTAACACGACGAGGTAAGATTTTACCGCGATCTGAGATAAATTTCTTTAATAAATCAGCATCTTTCCAGTCAATCTTTTCAATCTTGTTTTCAGTAAAGTAGCACACCTTTTTACGTTTCTTAAAAGTTGCCATAATTTCCTCCTAAAATGGTAAGTCATCATCAGAAATGTCAAATTGTTGTTCTACGTCAGTAAAACTGCTTGGTTCTTCTTTTTGAACTGGAGCAGGTTGTACTGGAGCTGGTTGAACAGGCTCAGGACGTCTTGGAGCAACATATCCATTTCTTGGACTTGAATTTTGTTCAGGTTGATTGTAACTTCCATCATAAGAACTATAATCATTGTATCCGCCAGGTTGTTGATTACTACTTCTACTTTCTAAGAATGTAATAACATCACAAATAACTTCTACAGCTGTACGATTACTACCATCTTGAGCTTGGTAAGTTCTTGTTTGAAGTTTACCTTCAACGCCAATTAACCCGCCTTTTTTAATAAAACGAGCTAAATTTTCTGCTTGCTTATTGAAAGCAACACAATTAATAAAATCTGCTACTCTTTCACCTTGTGCATTTGCAAATTGACGATTAACAGCAATTGAAAATGCAGTGAAAGATACACCATTAGGTGATGTTCTAAGTTCTGGATCTCTTGTAATTCTACCTACAAGCATAACTCGGTTCATAAGTTACCTCCTATAATGCTATAACGATGTGGCGAATAACTGTTTCTTTAATGTTTGCAACACGGTCGAATTCTTTAACAGCTTCTGGTGTAGCTTCAACATTTAATAAAACATAATAACCTTTAGTTTCACCATCGATTTCGTAAGCTAGTTCTCTTAAGCCCCATTCTTTAACTTCAGAAACAACAGATGCACATTTTACAAATACTTGATTGATTTCTTCAATAATGCTCTTCTTACCTTCTTCATCAACATTTGGGCGAATGATATACATAACTTCGTACTTTTTCATTCTTTCCACCTCCTTTTGGTCTATTAGGCTTTTTATCTTATAAAAAGCAAGGAATAGTAATCATTTCATTACTATGCTGATATATTATATCATATTTTAAATATTTTGTAAAGCGATATAGACTTATATCTCATATATTTTAATAAAACTATAAGTTAAAATATCACCTGTCAATTTGACAGGTGATATAGTTTTATTTAATTATACTTTTATTCAAAAGTAATAGCATAATCTAAGTCATCATAGAAATTTACAGGAACAAAACTTAAACGAATATTATATTCACTAGGTTCATATCCTAACTCTTTTGCAAGTTTTTCAACTTGTGATTTAGAGATTGATACATATCTTCCATATGGTAACTCTTCAAAATCAACACCTAATACTAAAATTTCATCTTCATCAGGGTTTGCAGGATTCTTAAGAATTAAAGTTACATTTAATACATATTCAATATCTTTTGGATTATAATAACCAACAATTAAAGTATCAGCATCACTATCCATATCACTTGCATCTTCTAAAGTAATAGAACCATTTGCTCCATTAGTATTTTTAATACCACATTTAGAACATTCATACATTTCAAGTTCATGATTCCAAATGAAGTCATGACCATGAGGTTCTAAAATTCTATATTCACCTTCATTACCACAAATATAACATTTACTATATCCAATTCCATCTTGTGTGCAAGTAGATCCTTCAGTAGAAATCCATTCATTTTGACAACAATTATATTGATAATCTCTACATTCGCCGTCAGAATCAGTATATGTTTGAACACAAATACATGTTGAATCAAAATAATAAGTATATGCATATTGATACCAACTAGATTTAAATGGATCCGTATTTTCGTATCTTTCTAAAACTATTTTTGTGAAAGTTTTACCATTATGATTAAATTGTTGATGTTGAGAAATTATTTTTGCAGAACAATGAATACAAGTTCTAATTTCTTCATTTCCTACTTCAGTATAGTTCCACTCATGTCGAACATCTTCATCATTAGCCATAATAATAATTTCTTTTGCATCACCTAATTTTGTAGCACTATGACCAAGATAAACTGCAGTATATCTAACAACAACACAAGGGTATGTAGGATCTTGTTCATAATAATGAATTGTTGTATAACGGAATCCACATTTTGGATCAGTTACAGCACAAACATGTGTTTCATAGTATGAAACATCTTTATCACCAAATAAAGTTTCATAATCTGAATATTCATAAGCGTCAATTTTCCATTCAAAGTCACATGTTCCATTAATTCTAAAATTTGAATATTCACCACAAGCACAAGATTCAATAACTATTTCACCTTCACAAGTTGCACCAAAATCAGTTAAATCATAATATGTTTCAATTTGATAATGAGCATCACCATATCCTTCTAATACTAAGTCACAATCATGACATTTAATAACATAATCGTAACCATCTTCGCATGAAGAACCATTTAAATCAAGACTATCAAAGTAGAACGAATGATATTTTCTTTGATAATCAACTGCTTCACATTTACATACAGAACATACTTTATGAGTGACTGTATAGTTACCGCATTTATCAGCTACAGTTTGACTTGTTACAACCCATTTATGATCTACTTCATTCCATATACCATTATCAGAATAATTTTTAGTTTCCTTTGTAACAGTATTATAGAAAATTTCAAAATACTGTACCTTAGTAATTACTCTTTCTTCTAGGATATTTTCTTCTAAGCTAACTTGTCCAGATTTATCTTCTGCATAAATAATTTCTTTTACAACTTCAATTTCTTTTACAGCAATTTCAAAATCAAGATTATACCAATTATTACATTCTTTATAGAACGTAATTTGTAAAGCATCATAGATATCTTGTGCATAAATTTCATAAATTGTTTGATATACAGTCGTATTTTCTAAATTAGTATTAGGATATGTAGGTTTTTCAACAATACTCTTAATAACTACTTTTTCTAATACATCACCATCATATACATATTCTATATCATAACCATCATCATTATAATATCTACTTTCAATTAAAGTTTCAATATCAAAATTTAGAATAATATCGTTATATAATTGATCAACTTCAGATTTAACACTTGTTAAAACTTGATATGAAGATGTATTAAATAATAATTCTAATGAACAATTAGCAATAAATCCTTCTGGTAATAAATCACTGTTTTCTTCATTTTGTTCTAAACTAAAATTAAAATTAATTTTCTCTAAATTAAAGTATTTATTAATATTTAAATTTATAGTTAATGCTGAACTAGCTAATAAAATATAATCATCAAGTAAAGTAATCATTGCAGGAGCTTCAGAAGTAGGAATTAAATCAACAATTTTTGTTTCTTTAAATGCTTCTAACATTTCATTTACTTGAGTTTTAAATTCTTCAATTTCTAATCCAAAGTAATTTTCAATTAATTGTTTAACACTAATTTCTGAAACTTCAGGACTATTAACAAACTCAACAATATCAAATTCAGGAACATCCATCATTCCACCAAGTATTGCATTTAATGTAATATCTTCAGTTTCTAAAACATATTGTAATAATCCATCAATGATTTCTACTGCTTCGCTTAAAACAAATCCTCTTGATTCTACAAATTTAATTAATTTACCAACATTGAAATTTAACAATAAATCAATATTTTTCAATACTTTTTCACCAAAAATATCAGCTAAAATATCATAAATATAATTTTCAGTTAAATAATCATATAGTTCATTTAATGCATTTGTATTAACATTGATTTGATATCCATCAGTAGTTACATTTAATTTTAATAGTTTTTCAACTAAATCTTTACCAAATTTTTCAATTTCTTTAACATCTAAATTTTCAATAAATGGAACTACATTTTCTTCACACCAAGAAATTAAGTCATTTAAGTATTTTTCAACATCTTCAAAACTTTCAAAGTTTTTACCTGTTGTTCCATTTAACGCTTCTAATAACGAATCAAAACCAATTTCATTAGTATTTTCATCTTGACTTCCAAACATTTTTGTTGAAGAAAGTGCTAAACCTGCAAGATCAACTTTAATATAATTAGCATTAACAACTGAAACACCATTAACTTCAGATGAAGCAATTCCATAGAAGACACCATTGTATAAGTATGCTTTTACGCTCATCTTTTCTTCTACTTTACCATGATTTAATTTAACAGTAACATTTCCACTACCAATTAAATTATTATTACTATCTAATCCTAAATACATTTCAGCTATTTCAAATGAAACTTTATCAGATGAATAAACATATGAAGAATCAATAATATGACGATTTTCAACTACAGATGCCTCAAGATTAGTAATTTTTAAAACAATATTATTAAAATCAAAATTAGTTAATGTTTTCTTTAATACATCTACAACTGTTAAGTCAGCAATATTTTCATCTATTTTTGGTAAAACATCTTGTTTTGTTGCACCACATTCTGAACATTCATATTTTATATATCCTTCAGTTTCAGTAGTAGCTTCAACTCTTTCTACTTCATTATAATTATGACTAAGTTTTGGAAGAACTTCAACATATGAGAACTTACAAGTATCACATGTATGAGTAATACTACCTTCTTTTGAACATGTTGCATCAACATTTACAGTTTTATAATCATGTCCAAATGCTTTAATAACTTCTTTTACAGATTCACCACAACGTTGACAAATATTTAAAATATACCCATCTTTTGTACATGTAGGATCTACTGTAATTTCAACATGAATATGTCCATAAATTGCACATCTTTCTTTTGGAGTAAGTCTTGTTACAGTATAATAAGAGAAGTGATTTGTTTTAAAAGTAACGAAACCATTTGAATAAGTAGCTTCAATTGCTTCAATAGAACCATCATCAGTTACATACCAAATAGCAATATTTTCAGGATTTTCACCAGGAGTTAAAGTATATGGAATTGTAATTGTAACAAAACCATTAAATTCAGCTACTACATCGTCACCTTGTTTCATTGTAAAATTATAAATTGTACTATCACCAATTTGAGCTTTTTGTTCTTCAGTTAGTGACCCCATAAGTGATTCTTTTGTAGCAGTATCTAAAACATCAGCACCAAGTGTTACATCTGAACTTTCTAAGCCATCTAAAGTTTCGCTATCAAGAGCAATTTCTGCATTTTTTAATTCTACACTATTACCATTTAAGTTTTCTTTAGAAACTTCTGTAGATACTTCTTCTTTAGCAACAATAGTTGTTTTAAAATGTCCACAACCATTTACACATGTATATTTAGTAACTACACCTTCTAATACACCATCATCATAACTATGTGCATGTGGTGCAGTATATTCTTCTTCTTTTGTATAATTACATCCATCTTCTGTACAATATTGTTCTTTAGTACCAGCATCAACGCAAGTTGCTTCAAGTGTTACTCTTACATCAAGTGTATGTTTAAATACTGATTCTTCATTTTGAACATTTTGTTTACAATTTGAACAATATCCTTCATATGTTTGAATATACTCACAAGTAGTTCCTTCTTTTTTCACTTCAGAAACAATTGTCCATGATGCAACATTATGTCCAGTAGATAAACCAGTAACTTCTGTATGTTCTTGACCACATCCATCACATTTAACTACTTTATATCCATCATTTTCACAATCAGCATCTTTATTCTCAACTACAACAAAGTTATGACCTTCAGTACTACTAACCACAATTGTATCTTTTTGATTACATCCCTCAAAATCACATGTAGCAGTTTTTGTATACTCAATACAAGCTGCTTCTATTCCATCAGCTATATAATTAGTAAAACTATGTCCAACTTTTTCAATTTTTTCACTTTCTTTTTCTTCACATTTAGTACATGCACGTTCTTTTAGCCCTTCAGCCATACATGTAGGAGCTGTTACTTCATGCCACTCACCCCAAGAATGATCACATTCCTTTTTACAACCTTTGCAACCTTTACATGAAGTTACAAATAAGCAACATAAAATTAAAGCAAAAACTGAATAAATAATTAATCTTTTTTTATTTTTCATTTCTTCCTCCTAATATATGAAATAATAATTCATATAAAATAATTATAGCACTTATCAACATTAAATACAAGAATTATAATATATTAAATTTAAATAGTAATTTAAATTAACTATATTTTATATGATCCACTATTTCCAAAATCAAAAAAAGCACCATTGTTAGAAATATATTCCACTTACAATGGCACTTGAATGTACTTTTCAATGTAAAATTTATAAATTCTATTTTTCTTAATTATAAAATACTGCTTCTTTAATATGATTTGCAATAGACTCACTTTTTAGATATTTAATAATTTCATATGCAAAATCAAATGTGGTACCAGCTGCTTTAGATGTAATAATATTATCAGCAACTACTACTTTAGCATCGCTTAAATATGTACCACCAACGACTAATTTTTCAAAACTAGGGAAACATGTATATTCTTTATCTTCTAACATTCCATATTTTCCAAGAATACTTGGTGCTGCACAAATGCAACCAATTAGTGCATGTTTTTTATAGAAATATACTGCAATACTTTCAGTAATTGGCGAGTTAAGATGTGTTTTCATAACAGCAGCCCCACCAGGTATAATTAAGAAATCATATTCATCTAAATTAATTTCTTCAATTAATTTATCCGCCAGAACATATACTTTAGATTGTGTTAAAATTTCTTTTTTGCCGGTAATACTTACAGTATCAATATCAATTTTAGCTCTTCTAATTAAATCAAGTGTGCCAAGTGCTTCAATATCTTCAAAGCTATCAGCAAATAACATCATACCTTTCATATTAATCACCTTTATATGTAGTTCTTACAAAATAGATAGGATTTCCTTTTGCGGAAAACTTATCTTCATATTCCGTAGTAATTATATCTTCTTCTTTACTATGTAAATCAAACGTTAAATCTAAAAACTTCCAATTATTTTCATTTAATGATACTAAACTAAATTCAAATAATTCTCTATTATCTGTTTTAAATTCAATTTCACCTTTAGAAATAACTCTATACATATCTAAATATGTTTTATAAGTTAATCTTCTTTTTGCATGACGAGATTTCGGCCATGGATCAGAGAAATTTAAGAAGATTTTACTAATTTCTCCACTTTCGAACCAATTAAGTAAATTAGTAGCATCTCCTGCAACTAAATGAAGATTTGCAGGTTCATTTTCTTTTAATTTATCACATGCTTGAATAATTACACCTTCAAATTTTTCAATCCCAATATAATTAATATTTGGATTTCTTTTTGCATGTTCAATAATAAATTTCCCCTTACCCATACCAATTTCTAAATAAATCGGATTATTGTTATCAAATAACTCTTTCCATTTTCCTTTATAATTTGTAGGGTCTAATACCATTAAACCACTTCTAGCTATTACTCTTTCATGAGCATTTTTTGCATTTCTTCTACGCATCTACTTCTCCTAATAATAACATAGCATCAATATAAATTAAAATGCTTGTAAATAATGTATCTAAATTTAAATATTCATTTCTTTGATGACAAAGTTCTTCTTCATATGGCATCATCATTCCAAATGCTACAGCACGTTCTAAAATACTTGCATAAGTTCCACCACCAATTGTAAATGGCTTATTTACTGTATCACCTGTATTTTTAACATATGCTTCGTAAAGTAATTTTACTAAATCATCATCAGGTGATACATAGTGAGGAGTTTTATTTGTTTTTGCTGTAATAGATAAATCATAAGACGATACAATTTTTTCTAATTTATTGTTAAAATTATCAGTATCATATCTTACTGGATATCTTAAATCAAGTGTAACACGAGTAGTTTCTTTATTAATGTTCATAATACCTATATTACAAGTAATTGGTCCCATTTCATAATCATTATAATCAAGTTCAAGTTTTTCACAAGCATGGCTTAAATGATGTTTTTCCGCAATATATTTAACCATTAAGTTATTAGAATAATCTTTTAAAAAATTACACATATGCGTTCCGGCATTAATACCCTTATCCGGTTCCATAGCATGAGCTGCCTTACCTTTTAAGATAAGTTCACATAAACCATTGTTTATTGAAACACTATATTCTAAATGGTTACTCTTAGCATAAGTAGTAAACTCTTTACTTAAATCTTTTTTTACAACAGCTTTAACTTCTTCTAATACAACATTATAACGTTCTCCACCAGTAATAGATACAAGAATGTCTTCATCATCCCAAGAATTTAAAGTTAAATCATAACTCATGCGACCTTTTTCACCATAAATTAAAGGATAGCTAGCATCAGGTGCAAAACCTAAATCAGGCATAGGGAAATTCTTTAAATAATGGGCAATCCCACGCCAACCAGTTTCTTCATCAGTACCAAAGATAACTCTAATTTGATTCTTTAGTTTAATCCCTGCATCTTTAATAAACTTAAGCGCAAAATATGCAGCCATTGTAGGACCTTTATCATCAGTAGTTCCACGTCCATACATTTTACCATCAACAATTTCTGCACTATATGGAGGATATAGCCAATCAGTACCTTCAGGTACAACATCTAAATGACATAGTACACCAATAATCTTACCATCCTTGTTACCATAATTAATATGCCCGGCATAACCACCATCAACAGCAGTCTCAAATCCATCTTTTTCTGCAAGATTCATCATATAATCAAGTGCTTCTTTAATTTTTAATCCAAAAGGAGCATCTTCACTAATTGTTGTTTCATCAAGCACACTTGGAATTTGAACTAATTCTTTAGTCTTTTTAATAATCAATTCTTTATTATTTTCTACTATTTGTTTAAAGTCTACCATAATTCACCTCATTATTAATCTATTAATTAGTATATCATATTTTAAATATTTTAAATAAAAATTAGCATAATATTATAATTTTAGTAAATACTAATATTAAAAGGAGATTATTATGGATATTAATATTAGAAATGCAATTATTGAAAACTTTAAAAACTCTTCAAATGAAGAACTTCATCAAACAATTAATGAAGCTATTTCATCAAGTCAAGAAAAAACACTACCAGGACTTGGTGTCTTTTTAGAGCTTGTTTGGAGCAGTTCTTCAAGTGAAGAGCGAATTCATTTAGTAAGTAAATTATCTACTGCACTTAAAAAATAATTATACTTTAAGTTTTTAAAAACTTGTGTGTTTAACTTGAACAAACAAGTTTACTTCAAACAATTTTTAAATGAAAAAGGAGTTCATATGAACTCCCAGATTGTTGACAAACTATGTTTGTAAAAAAGAAAAATTGAAATATCTAAAAAGGTATTTCAATTTTTTGTTTAAGATATTAAAAAAAGAAATAACAAGCATATTAAGCTATACTTGCCAATTTAT
>SVBG01000011.1 GCA_015059015.1 Erysipelotrichaceae bacterium | reverse complement strand
CGGTTTTTTGTACCGTTCTCTTTTAATTTTTTTGAGATATCTAATAAAATCCTTTGAGACAAATAATAAAATCTTTTAAGATAAATTCTTATTTTATCTCAAAATCTCAAAAGATTTTACAGAACCCTAATAATATAAGATGCATACCCTAAAGCCTGCATCTTAGTTCGATAATCAATATATGTATTAATTACTTTAGTTAATTCCATTAAATAATAGTAACCTTATCTGCACTAATTTCTTCTAAAGCAATACCAATTGCTTTATAATTTCTTGTTTGTGCTAAAAATGATTTTCCTGTTGCTTTAATTTCTCTTGCACGTTCTGCAACGGCAATAACAAGTTTATATTTTGAATCAGCTTTTGTAGATAATTCATCAATTGCAGGATAACGCATCCCTTCACGTTCATTATTTGCAATCTTAAGTTGAGTATTAATCATTAAACCTTGAACTCTAGTCATTGTTAGTTTCCTCCATTAATTTTAAATATTCATCTAATGTTCTAGAACATTTAGCATGTTCTGCTCTAATAATTGCCATAATTCTATCGGCAGCATTATCAACTTCATCGTTAATAACGATATAATCATAATTAACTGCTTGCCCAATTTCACGATGCGCTTTTTCTAAACGTTCTTTAATAACCTCATTACGTTCAGTTCCACGTCTTACAAGCCTATTTTCAAGTGCATCATATGATGGTGGTGCAATAAAGATAAACACCGCATCTTTCATCTTTTCTCTTACTTGCATAGCACCATTTACTTCAATTTCAAGAACCACCTCATGACCAAGAGCAAGTTTTTCTTCTACTTTATCTTTTGGTGTTCCGTACATATTACCAACAAATTCTGCATATTCAAGTAAATTACCTTTATCAACTTGCTTTAAGAATTCATTCTTAGATACAAAATAATAGTCAACTCCATCAACTTCACCTTCACGTGGTGCACGTGTTGTCATTGATACTGAATAATCAAGATTATGACCAGTACGATTAAACAATGCTTTTCTAACAGTCCCCTTACCAACACCAGAAGGCCCTGATATAACAATTAATAATCCTTTTGTATTTAACTTCATAGTCCCATCCTCATGCACTAAATTCTTATTATATAGTATACCATAAACCCAAAACTTATTTCAAGTTAATTGTTTAATAACTTTTAATAAAACAACATAAAAAGAGACTCACACCATTAAAGTGTAAATCTCTTACATAACTATTCAATTGCTATTTTAGAAACTATGAAAAAGTTTTTTTAAAATAAGTACATAGTAATCCACTTTTACAACTATATCTTAAAACTTTAGTTTCTTCTCTTATAACCATTAATCCATCTATTTAAATAATTCACACATGAACTAATATAATTACTAATATTTTCATATTACTGAAACAACAACCATTTTTCCCATATAAATAATTTAAAACTAATTTATAAGTTCCACGTAATTTAAATTTACTAATTAATCTTAATAGTTATTTTTTTATCTATTACATAATCTACTAGCTCATTAAGATGAATAGCTAACGATTCACTAGGACAATCAGTACTATCTGCAAATAATATATCATCATAACTTATTTTAAAGTTTTTATCATAAGTCACACCATTAACAGTAATATTTAAACTATCAATTTGATGATTATTAAATACATTAACTAAACATTTAATAAAATCCATGTTTTCACCTCCTATCAATAACTCTATTTTTTAAAACATCTAATTAATTTTAAGTTATCGTAATAACAAGTAATTCTGCATTCTTGCTTATAATAATTTTATGCGCATTCAGATTATTTGATTGTTATTTCTAAAGCTGCGCGAACGCCATAATAAGACTTTTTGACGGAGAGGTTTTTTCCAATACTACCACCATATGAGACACAGTGCACATAGGAGCCATAATTACAATTAGGAGAACGAAGAACCCAATCTCCATTACCATAAAGATGTGTATATATAGTCATACGACAATAATTACTTCTTCCATAATCAGATACAATAGCACATCTTGTATCGTAATCATCAAATCCATAATTTGTATTTGTTACATCTGCATAGCTTAATAAATATATCTTATCTGTTGTATTATTACATCCATATAGATTTTCTGAATCACCAGTTGATGCTAAACTATTATCAACAAGTGTACTATTAATTAATTTTCTTTCTTCTTCTGTAAATGCGATATCAATAAATCCTTTATTTGTATAATCATCTACATCATAAGTTGTTCCATCATATCCATTTAACCATGCACGTATGTTTGAATATTCATAGTTATTAGCATAAATCGTAATATCATTAATTGTTCTATTAGAAGTTGATTGATAAAACTCTGTATTATCTAATATCATATCTGATAATAATTTATATGTTCCATCATTTAATTCTAATATTCTCCATTTAATCGGTTCAACTTTAAAATAATATGTATTACCTTTTACAATGCTTGATTTGTTAATAAATGTGTAATTGGATTCATAAGGATTTGCAGTAACTTTTTTGTATTCAGCACCATTATATTCAATATAACCTAGTGAATTTGTTGTTGTTATATTATCTAAATTAGATATTACATTAGAGTCAGTTTCTACTGTTTGTGGATATTTACCTAGATATAAATAACAAATTCCATTTTCTTCAAATATTTCAATATTAAGTTCTTTTTCTTTAAAGTGAATTGTTGCATTAAGCAAATAATCATTATCATCAGAGTTAATTTCTATATTATTCCATTCTTCTTCTGTTCCGTCATAATATATATTTTTTAAATTCCAACAGTCACAGAAGGCACCTATTTCTATACTTGTTACACTGCTTGGGATTGTTATGTTTGTTAAATGTTTACAATCAAAGAAGGCATACTCTCCGATACTTGTTACACTACTTGGGATTGTTATATTTGTGCCTCGATAACATCCAAAAGCTGAAGAACCTATTTCTGTTATCATTGTGTCATCCCAAATTATTTCTGCCACACATTCTTCGAAGGCATATAGGCCGATACTTGTTACACTGCTTGGGATTGTTATGCTTGTACCTCGATACCACAAAAATGAACCGTAACCTATTTCTGTTATCGTTGGATTATCCCATATTATTTCTGCTGTACAATCATAGAAGGCACCTATTTCTATGCTTGTTACACTACTTGGGATTGTTATGCTTGTGCCTTTATATTCTTCAAAAGCCCATTCACCTATTTCATTAATTTCAACATTATTAAATTTTGATGGTATAACAACTTCATTTTTATTTCCATAATATTTAGTAATTGAATATTTGATATTTGTTTCATCTAAACTAAACGTATATGGTAATACATCTATTTCAATACTAAGTTCATTTACTTTATATGTATCATTTGATAATGTTCCATATAGTTTTTGTTTACCTATTTGATTTACTATAAATGAAGCTGTATCCCATATAACATTTTCCGTTACTGTTTCACTATTATAATCAAATGTTACAGTAGATGGTAAATCAAGTGTTGATGCTGTTGCATCATACGCTGTTTCTTTTGTAAGAGTTAGTGTTACTGGTGTAACAGCTACTTCTTCTTCATAATTAGCAGTTAGTGTTTCATCTTGTGTTACTGTTAATGTATAAGTTACATCAGTTGATACAACCTCATCATTTACATTAGTCCAATTTTTAAATACATAACCTTCTTTTTCAGGTGCAGTAAGCGTTACTTGTTCTTCATATTGGAATCTTCCACTTGTAAATCCATCAGGTAATACTGCGTTTTCAACACTTACTTTATAATATGTTGCGTTAGCTAATTTTTCAGTATTATAGTTAAAGTTAATTTGTGCTGCTGCACCATAATTAACCATTGCTTCAAGTAGATTTAGAATATTAGTTGAAGCAGTTCCTGCTTCTTTGATTTCATAGTAATATTCAAGTACACTGTATTTTACTACATCTGAATAAATGATTTCATCATCTATTTCTACATATGCTCTTGCGTAAATATCATCTGTCATCTCTTTTGCTGCTAAACCTTTAGAATAAAAGATTTTACATGCTACACCACTAATAGTAGTACTACCAGTAGAATCTACTACATATGATGCAGTAGATGGTGTATATTCATCTTGAATATTATCAAAGAATAACATCTTAACAGGATTAACAGATGTATCAATTCCTTCATATGAAACTGCATACATAATATAGATTTCACTTGAATATGATATATTCTTTTTATATATATTAAGTGAAGGTTCTACTGTTTCTTCTTCTATTTCATCTGCTTTAACAGAATTGTTATTATTAAAAACAATTGTAAATGAAATTGTTAATAAGAATAACATAACAAAAAATAATTTAAATAAACTCTTTTTCATAATTAAATCCATCCTCCCGGGTCAACATTAGAATCGAACCATTCATCATTTGGTCCCATTTTAACATCACCATCAAAATTGATGATATCAATTGTGGGAGTTTCAAATTCTTTTTTCATCATTTTTCCTCCTTTTCATAAAGGTAAACATTTATAAACTTAATATATTTATTAAAAATTAATTACTTTTTTTGTTATTTAAGATATATAATTTGTATTTTTCATTATTTTATGCTAAAATAATGTTATAAATAAAGGTGTCACAAAGGTTTACCTTTTTAAACTAAACTAGTTTTTTTGATTCACATTTTATATGTGAATCATTTTATTTTAAAAAAAGTATTTATATTTATTATTTTAATAAAATAATGTATAATTATATATAATAAAAGAAAAGGAGGAATTAAAATGCCTATTGATGGATGTTTTATTCACTACTTAACTAATGAATTAAATAATGAGATATTAAACTTTAAAATAAATAAAATCTATCAACCAGCACCACTTGAGATTGTATTAAACCTAAGAGGTAAAAATGAAACTGGTTTAATACTTAATAAACAATTATTAATTTCATCAAAACTTGATGCACCAAGAATTCATTTATTAAATAAGAAAATATCTAATCCTGAAGTTCCTAATAACTTTTGTATGTTACTTAGAAAGTATATTGAACGTGGAATTATTAATAAAATTGCTCAACATGAGAATGATCGTTTAATTGAACTTCATATTTCTGCTTATAATGAACTAGATGATGAAAATACTTTTATCTTAATCTTTGAAATTATGGGTAGAAATAGTAATATAATTCTTCTAAATAACGATTTTTTTATAATAGATGCTTTACGAAAACTTCCTCCCTCAAACGAGAATTCTAGGACAATTATCCCTCATGCAAAGTATCTTTATCCAGAATCAAATAAGAAAATTAATCCATTTATAGATGAAATTCCTCCAGTATTAGATAGTATTCAAGGTGTTTCAAAACCTTTATTACATACACTAAATGAGTTAGATTCTTCTAAAATAAAAGACTTTTTAAATCAAGAAATTAACCCTGTAATTTATAAAACAGAAAAGAAATTAGACTTCTATGCATATCCATTATCAAGTGATTATGAAGTAATTTCAAAGCATAAAACACTATCAAATATGCTAGAAGAATACTATACAGAATCATTAAAAACTGTTAATTTTAATGCTGTTGAAATAGAAAAAACTATTTCAAAAGAACTGAAAAAAGCAATTACAAAGTTAAATAACTTAACACTTGATTTAGAAAATGCAAATAAAAATCTTAAATATTCGAACATTGGAATTTTACTTCAATCTAATCTTTATAAGGTTAAAAAAGGCGATGAAAGCGTAATAGTATATGATTATTTTAATGATAATCAACTTATTGAAATAAAACTTAATCCCTTACTTGATCCTTCATCTAACTTAAAAGCAATCTTCAATAAAGCAAAAAAAGCGCAAAAAGCGCTTATTGAAGTAAAGAAACAAATTGATAAAGTAGAAAAAGAAATCGAATATTTTAATACAATATTATTCCAATTATCAATCGCAAACAACACTGATTTAGAAGAAATAAAGAGTGAATTAATACTTAATGGTTATTTAAAATCTAACCAAAAACTAAAGAAAAAACAACAAAAATTAAATATATTATCATACACAATAGATGATGTTACTATTTATATTGGTAAAAATAATACGCAAAACGATTACCTAACTCACAAACTTGCCTCAAGTAATGATTACTGGTTCCACACACAAAATATTTCAGGAAGTCACGTTATTGTAAAAGTACCTGAGAACAATCCAAATTACCAAATGACAGAACTTATAATTAGAACAGCAGCAAATCTTGCTGCATACTATTCAGCCGCAAAAAATTCAAGCAGTGTTCCAGTAGACTATACAAAAGTAAGATACTTAAAAAAAGTACCTGGTATGAAAGGATCATTTGTAACACTTTCAAATCAAAAAACAATCTATATTGATCCAGATATTAATCTAATTAATGAATTATTAAAATAAACAAATCTCCAAATCAATTATACTATATATTTTAGTATAAAGATTTGGAGATTTTTTTAATTATATCTATTTAGGAATCTTAATTCTTGCTACTTTTCCATAAGGAGGAGTAATTAATTCATTATTAATAAGCCATAAGATAGGAATATTATAACTACTATCTAGTTTTGGATAAGGAGCCTGTCCATCTGTTAGAATAATTAACATAATAGGAGGTTCATCCATTCTATCTACATATTCAAAAACAGATTCAAAGCTAGTTCCTCCACCACCCATAGGTTTAATTTTTTCAATATCAGATACATCTTCAAAATCCACAACATTATGAACAATATAATCAAAGAATCCAAGTTTACCAGATAGCTTACCATCAAACAATGAAATTGCACCATAAACTTCTGAAAAAGCATATGTAATCATTTCATTAGTCATAGACCCAGATGTATCAATCATAAATAGAATATCTTTAACAATATCATCTTTATCAGAATAAGATGGCAAAAAGAAATCACCACTATATCGATAATCCGGAGGTAAAAATGTATAATCATTTATCTCTTCTTGTATAAACTCGTTTAAAACATATCGCCAATCAATTTGAGGTGTTGTTAGTTTTGAAAGTATTCTTTCCATATATGCAGGCATATTACCTGCACCAAAAGCCTCATTTTGACGTTCAATCGCTTTAACAGCTTCATATACACGATTATCCCATTCAGCTTCTTGATCTTTAGTTTCACCACTCTTTTCTTTCCATTTAGAGTGATCATCTATTGTTTTACTATTTGATATTCCATCTGTACCATCAGCATCATTTGAATTATTTGAGGATGAACTAGAACCTTGTGAATTATTACCACTGCCATTTTTTGCCTTCATGCCTTTTTTAGACATTTTCTTCTCTAACATTTCATAAACTTCTTCTGCGGTATAATTACAACCTTCTTTTCCATCAGGTGCTATATGCATAGAAGTTCCATATTTATCAAGGGTAATAGCTTTTAAATCAAACCCATGTTCTTGTAAAATAATTGAATTAATGACAATATCACACGCAATATTAAAAAGTTCAGGAATTCTTGTCCCATCTCTAAAACAATGTTTTAACACTACGTGTAATATTTCATGCATTAGGATAAAATCAAGTTCATTATCAGATAATTCATTTAAAAACTTAGGACTAAAATATATATATTCTGCATCAGTTGCGGCAGTCTCAATACTTTCATCCAATGCCATTTTCATATGCATTAACAAAAGTCCTAAGAAGCCATACTTTGCTAAGACCCTTGTTCTAGAAAGCAGTAGTTTTCTTATTAAATTATTCTTTTCTTCTTTAGATAAGTCCATTTAAAAACCTACCTTTATTCTTAACAAAATTCATAAATTCAGGTACTTTCATTAATTTAAATTTATAATCTTTTTCAATCGCTAAGTAATCCTTGATCAAAATCACTGAAAAGTCAGGTGGAAATTGATCAGAATATCTTATTGAATAAGCAATTTTTCTTAAATCATCTTTATGTTTAACTGCATATGATACCATTGATGAAACAAGCGCATAAAGTTCATCAACTTTTGTTGGACACGCTGGATTCTTACCATTAAAGATATCTTCAATATCAGGTAAGTTTTTATATAGTTTACACCAACTCTTAAATTCCGTAGCTGCTCCTATACCAATAATACCACAAATTAAATCAAATACTTCAGTAACATTATCAGAAATATTGTTTAGAATATTACTTACCATTTCCCATGAACGTGGAGTTGCAAAAGCGATTGAATCAACACTTGGGTCAAAAGCCATTAAGGCAGTTGGCTTAAATGTTAAGAAACCTAAAACTTTTTCGTTAATTCCACTTCTTACTGCCCATCTTTTCCACGCATCAAAATCATCTTCAATTTCAAAATGCATAAGTCTATTTGCAAGTGCCTTTGGCATTTTAAAAGTTACTGATTTATCAGTCATTCTATTACCTGCCGCAATTACAATACAGTTATCAGGAAGTTTATGTTCACCGATAACACGGTCAAGTGTAATTTGATAAGCAGCAGCTTGAACAGATTGAGGAGCAGCAGAGATTTCATCAAGAAATAAAATATTAACAACGTCACTACTATCGCTCATATTAAAAATTTGTGGTTTTAACCATACTGCAAGTGTCTTATCAGCATTAGCTGTAGGAATACCACGTAAATCAATTGGATTAAATAGTAATAATCTAACATCAACAATATTAACTTTTTTCTTAGTATTTAATTCTATTTCTTTACCAATTTGTCTAATACCTTGCGATTTACCAACCCCTGGAGGTCCCCACAGCATTACTGAGGGGATATTTTTAAGAGGGATTTTATTTAAAATAGCTTTTGTATAAACAAAAGATAACTTTTCTACAACCTTTTCGATTGTAACTGTAGGCATATCAAATGTATTTAATTTACTCATTTTATTTCAACTCCTAATACTTCATCAATTTTCTTTAATTCAGTTTCTAGTCTTTCAATTATTTCTGCATAATAATTATCTTTAGATAATTCTTGTTTTAAATCCGATTCTTTCTTTAATAACTTTTCTTTAGTTTCAAGATAATCATCTTTTATTTTAGGTAAACGTTCTAAAAAGTTATCTAAACGAACAATCGTACCAAGTTCAGTATTCCCCATATCAACATGATATTTAGAATACCCCTCAACATACAAATAAGCTTGATCTCTAACAATATTAGTTGGAACAATCAATCTAAACCCTTGATAATCACAAATATAAACTTCTTCAGTAGATAATTCATTTTGAATAATTGCATCATATATAGTAGATCTAAGCATTTTACGAGCCTCTTCATCATACTCTGCTTTATTATTTAAATAAATCTTAATATCTTCTTCACAGCCACTAATTTTATCATCAAGAACTTTAATACGTTCAGGAATATCTGATAATTCTATTTCCATAGCATATCTTGTTTCAAAATATTTCTTTTGAAGAAGACGATATCTATTTAATTCATTAGATGTTTCAACACGTTTTTTAAGAAGCGGATTACCTAAAGCTAAAGCTTTAACCTCAGAATAATTAAGAACAATTGCTTCAACTTCTTCACACATTCTTTCAGTCATACAACCTTTAAGAAGAGCATTAATCATCTTTTGTTTAGACTCTAAGATTTGCCAAGAATAAGCATCAAAACTACCTTCAGTAATATATCGATAGATAAATACTTCTTCATTTTCATTACCTTGTCTTACAATTCTACCTTCACGTTGAATAATATCCGAAGGACGCCACGGAATATCTAAATGATGAAGTGCAATAAGTTTATCTTGAACATTAACACCAGTACCTAGTTTAAAGGTTGATCCAATTAAGATTCTAATCTTTCCACGCCTTACATCTTCAAATAATCGATTACGTTTCGTATCAGTTGTCGCATCATGAATATACGCAATTTCTTCGTCTTTAACTCCATAACTAATCAAAAGATTTTTTAAATCATCATAAATATTAAACTCATCTTTAGGTGTAGAAATATCACAAAATACAAGTTGTGCATACTTTTCATTATAATATTTAAAATAAAGATCAAAAATATTCTTTGCACAATAAGCTACTTTAGATTGTAGATAAAACTGCATACCAGGCTTAACAAGTCTTAAATCAAGAGCTGCTTTTCTTCCATCAGTAGTAACTTTTAATAAATTATCATCTTTTCTTTTAACTTTATTATTTCTAATTTTTTCTGCACGTTCAGAAATAGTTTTTAAATACTGTTTAAACTCATTAGTTTGAGGAATTGTAACATCAATATAACCATTCATTTTAGGTAATTCATCAGAATCATCAACATTATAAAAATCAATCACATTAGATAAGATACTTGATAACTCTGGCATATTATGATAATTAGAAAAACGTGTTGCAATACGATAATTAGTAGTATCTACATCAATTTCAAATGTTGATTCTTTTTCAACAAACATCCCAACCCAACTATCAAAGTTTTGTAAATTAAATAAAGCCAATTCGCCACTTTGAAGATACATTTGCATTACATAAATATCCGATAATGAGTTAGTAATAGGTGTACCTGTTGCAAAAACTACCCCTCGACCATTATTATTCTTTTGAACACATCTAACTTTTAACATCATCTCATCACATTTTTTCGAACCAGTTGATGTCATTCCATTAACTCTTTTAATCTTAGTCTCAATTGTAAGATTCTTATAATTATGAGCTTCGTCTACAAATAAAGTACCAATACCAAGTTCATCAAAAAATACTGCATCTTCATTATCAATATATTCTTTTTCTAACTTTTCAATTTCTTCTTGTAAACTCTTAATCTTAGATTTAACTAAAGTAGTTTGTTTCTTCTTTTTAGTTTGTTTTTGTAATTCATCGAGTTTAGCTTTTAATATTTCTAATAAATAATTCTTAGAAATTGGCATACGATCAAAACAACTATAAGGAATAATTACTGCATCAAAATCTTCATCTTTAATTTTCTTAAGTGTTTCAAACATCTTAGTCTTAGTAAACATACTGGGAGTAATCGCAAGTACTTTAGAACTAGGATATAAATATGTAAACATCTCTGTCCATTGTCCAACTAAACTATTTGGAACAACATACATATTCTTACTTGAAATCCCAATTCGCTTTAATTCCATCCCTGCAGCAATCATTACATATGTCTTACCAGCACCAACTTCATGAGCAAGTAAAGTATTTGGTGAAAATAAAATACGAGCTACAGAATTCTTTTGATAATTATAAAGTTTAATATCTTCATTTATGCCTGGAAACTCTAAGAAACTTCCATCATATCTTCTAATTACATTAGAACAATACTTTTGTTCATAAATATCCATCAAGTATTTCTTTCGAGATTCATTACTCCAAACCCAACTTCTAAACTTATCAATAAGTAATCTTTGTTTCTCAAGTACGACTGTTGTTTGTTCTTTATCAATAACACGCTTTTTTTCAATTCCACTTCTAACTTCAGTAGTAATCTCAATCGTACGCATATTTAGAGTTCTTTCTAAAATATGCAGTGCATTATGCTCAGCAGTACCATAAGTTCTAGAAACGGCTACATTATAATGTAAATATCTATTTTTATAAGGTATTTCCCAACTACCAGTAAGTTCATCATGAATTGTTTTTAACTCTTCTCTTGCACCTGGTCCATAACATTTACCATAATATGATGTCCCAAAAGTTTCATCAATAAACTGATCAATAATCTCACTAGGAAGCCAAGGTGAACCAAGTGTAACATATACTTCTCCACTAGATATAGTATGGGGCTTTACTAATTTTAATGCTTCAACATTCTTCTTAAAATAACCTTTATACTTTTTATTATATTCTTCCGCAATCCTTAACTTTTCATATATATTACCAGATAAATATTCATCAGCTGTTTCATACCCTTTATAGAAACACTCTTCCCAATATAAAGGATTTTGATAAATAGTGCCACCTAGTTCAATAATAACCTCTTTTAAACTATAACCAGTAATAGAAGATATATATTCAATATCAACTTTACCTAATACATTTAAACATTTAACAAGACCATCACCAATATTTTCTTCAAATACACCTTGAGCACGCTCATCATTTAAATAAATATTAGTCCAATCCATCGGTAGTTCCATAGTATTAAGATTTTCTAAAACTATTTCAGTCTTTTCTTCTTCTAATAAATCATTATACTTTTTAATAAATTCTAAAACTCCATACTCTTTAGCTGCATCAAAATTAACAACTAAATAATCAAGTAGTTCATTTGTTAAATCAATATTAAGATTTGGAACACTTTTTGCAACTGTCTTAATAATACTTCTTTTATCTTTATCATCAAAATTAAAATTAACTGTAAAATTAAAATCTTTAAAATACTTTAACCCATCAATGAAGAAATTAATAGCATGCTTTGATTTAGAAGTATACACAACATTTTTAACTTGATCATAAAAATTAAAATAATATCTAATTGCCACAAGATGAGAAATAATTAACTCTACATCATCTTCAAATGCTAAATAAATCCTATTACCATCAAAACCAACCGTAAAAACATAATCATCTGCATTTTTAACCGGTTTTACAAACTGATCTTTAATACGCGTTTCAAAAGTTTTATCTACATCTTTTTGTGTATACACTGAATAAAAAATTGATATTGTTTCTTTACTTGCCACTTTAATTTCCTCCCTTTAAATTTCGTCACAAAAAGTAGACAAAAAATTTGTCTACTAATTTTCCATTATTTCATAAAAAAGACCCTAAAAAAGACGTATTTTTACTCATATTTACACCCTTTTCAAAATTAGGTAAGTGCATTATACACCTTTATAAATCATTTGTCAATAGATTAAATAAAAAACGAATATTGACATTTACACTCTAATTTTTAAGGTATTTAAGCACTTTTTTTAGCTGCTAAATCCCACCAAACACACAATTCATAGATAAAAGGATTATTATACATGTTAATATGATTTTTTACAGAATTCAAATACTCTATAAAAACTTCTTCATTATCACACTTAGTCCAACACTTATCCTTAAATTCAATATTCCAATCTTTTTTCTTAAAATGGTTAATTACCATTCCATCAACTGGAAAATAAAAAAAACCATTAAAAACATTATTTATATTCACTTCAATTATTTCATAAGTAGCTAAAAGAATATAGTAATATTTAATAGACATTGATAACCATTTTTGAGCATGTCCTATTTTATAATTTGTAAAACCATTATCTCTATATACTTGCTTTATCTTTTTCCACATATCTAAAGATTCATTTTCAAAATTAATTAGTTCATTTTTATATAAACTTATTAAATAAATACTTATTAACTCTTGTTCACATTTAATTTTAGAACCTTCTTTATCACTAATATAATTATTACCACTATAATTGCATAATGCGTAAGCCCTTGTAACTGAAGATCTATATGCAAGCTTAGCTGCTATTAATGCAAGTGTTTCTACATTTGCATCTTTCAAACTAATAATATCTTTTTTATCTTTACAGTACTTATTATAAAATAACTGCACATATTCTTTCACTTCATCATTAGAAAACTTTAATATTTCCATTTTCATCTCCAGTTTCTATTAAATATATTTTATTCTTTAAATACTCATCATAATTACTCCAATCAATACTATTATTTAAAAATAATGCATATGAACACTTATTATGAAAATATTTTATATTTTTTCCATCAACTAACCCAATTTCATTCATCATTTTAAATACACTATTGACAATACATTGAGTTTCATAATATTTTATTTTATTAAACTTCTCAACAACAACTAAAGAAAAACTAAACTCACTCATATAAATATCTATTATAATATCACATAACCATTTATGTAATTCATCAAATTTTTCTTGACTATTTGCATTTTCATAAACAAACTTAAATTTATTAAATAAATCAAACTCTACAAATTTATTACTTATATTTTCAAACAAATTATAACCACTAATACTCTTATGTAAAATGTAACGTCCTCTTAAAACAATAGAATGTCTTTTTAAACAATAATTTATAACCGTATAAAATTTATCTTCTTCTGAATAATTATCACAACTAGGTAAATTACCAAAAATAATACTTTCTTTTTTAGAAACAGGTTGTACTATTTTTATTTTTGATTCATTATAATATTGTTCAATAAACTCATTCAATGTTTCATTTAAACATCGTATAGCATATATATCTTTATCAATTTTTCGTACTTTTCCAAAATAATAATTTAATTTATTAATCTCAAATTCATCTGATACTTTAATATAAAATGAACCAACTAAAGACTTACCACCCCAAATTACATCAACAATATGATATGGACTAACATTTAATATTTCTGCAAGTCTAGGAATAATCATAATATCTGGTAAAGATACATCATTCTCCCATCTACTTACTGTTTGTTTTAATATTCCAAGTTCACAAGCAATATCTGTTTATGATAAATTAAGTTTTTCTCTTCTATCCTTTAAAAACTCCCTAAAAGTCATAATACTTCACCTTTTTCAAAATTTCACTTAAATTATATCATCATCAGTACAGAAAAGTCAAGTTTTCATACAACCCTTTTGACAACATTTTGTTGTCAAAATAAATAATAAAACAACTACTTAAGATATATTCTTAAATAGTTGTCTTTCTATTTATTTAATTATAATCATACAAGAAAAACAATATATTTGTTCTCTTTCATCATATGTTACCGCAACACTATATTTAATATCAAAGATATCATCACTATTATAATCACTTAACACTTCATTAACTTTCATTTCTAAATCTAATTCATTCTCTTCATCAAAAACATATACACGCATATAAAAAACCTCCACTATTATTTTACTATTAATTAGTAATTAATCTTGGAGGTTTTTGTCATTATAATAAATACAACTATTTTTATAAAAACAACTTTCACAATTAGGTTTTTTTGCAAGACAAAAATATCTTCCAAAAAACAGCAATAAATGATGTGATTTATGCCACTTAGTTTCATCTATTAATTCCATTAATTTTAACTCTACATCTAAAACGCTAGAATCATTATCTACTAATCCAAGCCTTTTACTAACACGTTCAACGTGAGTATCAACTGCAATTCTAGGAATTTTAAATCCTTCGGACATTACAACGTTTGCTGTCTTTCTTCCAACACCAGGTAGAGTCATAAGTTCATATAAATCACATGGAACTTCACCATTATATTTTTCCGCTAATATTTTAGAAGTTTCAATAATATTTTTAGACTTAGTTGAATAAAGACCTATTCTTTTTATAATCTCTTTTACATCATCTATATTAGCACTTCCTAAAGTTTTAGCATTAGGATATTTTTTAAATAACTCAGGTGTAACAATATTCACAGATTTATCAGTAGTTTGAGCACTAAGCATCACTGCAATTAATAATTCAAATACATTATTATAATTTAATTCACAACCAGCATTTGGAAACATTTTTTCTATTTCAAATAAAATACTAGTTAGTTCTTCTTTACTTTTTAACATACGCACCATCTAATAATGCTTTTAACTCTTCATCAACTTCAATTTCAGGTTTTGCTTGATGAGATGCTTTACTTGCAAGTATAGCATCAGCATATTTTAAATTATATTTACCAAGTTGAAATGCTTTAAACACAGCACTTTTAATATCTTCATAATCATAATTATTATCAAGCCAAGCATTTATAATTATTAAATCAGCAGCACTACAAATTCTAGAAAAAGTAGTCTCAACATAAGATACAATTAAACTTAATTTTTCTTTTCTTTCATCAAGTAATTCATCACTTGATCCTTTATCTAACACAACACCTAACTTTTCAATAACACCATCAAGCGTAAATGTTTCTTTACCATTATTATCAAGTGTAAGTTCAATATACCCCTTATTTACTAAATCAATAACTAAATCACTTAACTCTTCAATATTAATTGTTACTTCTTTTGCAAGTTTTTCAAGTTCTAAGAAATTATCATTTTCATCAGCTAAATAATAAAGTTTAGCTACTATTACAGCAGTTGTTTCATTTAAACCAATCGCTTTATAATGTTTTATTAATACTTGAGTAAAATCAATCGTTTTTGCTTTAATTAATTTTGCAATATTATTCATAATTATAATCCCTCATTTCGTATTATAAATTATAGCATAATTATACATTTTTTTCTATTGTTTAACAAAAGAAAATTATAGCAAATCTATTTATAAAAACCATAAAATTTAGTATAATTAAAATATAAAGAGGAAAATATAATGGAAACAATAATTTGCTTAATCAGACATGGACAAACAGATTGGAATAAAAATAAACTTATCCAATGAAGAATTAATAATCCCTTAAATGAAGAAGGAATTAAACAAGTCACAGAAGTAGGATTAATATTAAAAGAAAAAGATCCAAACTGGGACGTTATTATCGCAAGTCCTTTAAATCGTGCAATTCATTCTGCAAGAATAATTGCTAATGAACTTAACTATACTGGAGAAATTATTATTAATAATGACGTTATAGAACGTGATTTTGGTAAAGCAGAAGGATGCCTTATTTGTGAAGAAATCTATGATAAAATAAAACGTGATGATGTAGAAAACTTAGAAAAAAGTTATGAACTACAAAATAGAGCTTTTAACGCAATATTAAAAATCGCCAATACATATAAGGGCAAAAAAATATTAATTGCTACACACTCTCATTTTATTAAAGGTCTATTTACAAAAATATCAAATGAATTTACCTTTACATCACCTCTATATAATGCATCAAGAAACTATGTTTATATAAAAGATAATCAAATAACTAAATATATTTTTAACTTAAATGACTAAAGCAGGTCCATATTAAAATATGAACCTGCTTTTTCTTATTCACTATACATATCTATAGCATTTCTAAATTCAAATAATAATTTAATATAACTTTCATAGTACATAATAAATTCATCATTTTTAATCATTGTAAGTATTTCATCCATACTAGCCCATGAAACGTCTATTACTTCTGATTCTTGAAGTATAAGGCTTGATAATTCAATATCATCAACATTAATTAAATATATATCATCAAATCCATCTTCAAAAGTAAATGTAAAATTACATCTTGTATTAGTTAAATCAATATCTAATCCAATCTCTTCTTTAATTTCCCTTGTTGCAGCCTCTCCACTAGTTTCACCTGCAACCGCACAACCTCCAACACTAATATCCCATTTATTACCCCAGTGTTTATGAGGAGCCCTTTTTTGAATAAGCATTTTACCTTCTTTATTAAAGATACACATATGAACTACTAATCTATAATATCCTTTAGGTACTTTAACCCCCCTTGATACTTGCATATTAGTTAGTTTTTTATCTTTATCATATAAATCAACTATTTCCATTTTAACCTCCTAAAAAAACATTGCTATAGCGTAAAGTATTACCATATGAAGTGGATAGAAAATATAGAATAAATATTTTAAATTATATTTTCCTTTTTTTCCATTATATAGTAAAATAAATACAAAAGACAACATTCCATATAATTGATAATTATATGCTCTAAAATGATTCATTAAAACTAGCGCAATACATATTAATATAATATTAATAAATATATGAATATCTTTTATATACTTTCTTACTATATACATTAAAACAGGTAAGAATATTCCATATATACCATAGTTTGAATAAAAATACATAGTACTATTATCAATTATAAATATAAAACAACTTAGTAAGATTAAACCGATTATTAAACTAATTGATACAATATATTTCTTTTCTCTAAAAAACTTATCAATAAAATCAATAAAATCAATAATATAACATATACCAACTGCAATAGAAAAATGAACAAAAATCGAAAAATCAGTCATTGAAGTTGCAAGATATAAAACTACCTGCATAACTACTGCAAAACCACTTATTACTAAAAAATGTTTTAATTTATTTCTAGTATAAAAGCATCCTTCCGCAAGTAAAAATGCAAATATTGGAAAAGAAACTCTACCAATAATTCTAAGAATCATTATATTAGGAAAAAGTATTACTCCCATATGATCTATTAACATTGTGATGCATGCAATAACTTTTAACATATTATTAGATAAAAATCCAAATTTCATATTAATAACCCTTTTTTATAAGTTCAACGCATACACTTATATAAAACTTATAAACCTTTTCTTTTTTCTTATGTTTAACCATAAAATCAATAATTTCTGAATGTGATATAGAATCATCAATCGCATATCCTTTATATTCACCAAACACACAAGAATCAACAGGTACCATTCCATCCGTTTCAACATGCTCAAAATACATTGAAAAAGCATAAGGTATTCCCATTAAAAAATCATCAGTAGACTTATTCATTTTAGAAGAATAACTTTGACAATAAACTTTTTCACTTATCATTAAACAATCTTCTTCTTCTAAATTAACACGCTTTAACTCTTTACATACTTCTAAACTATCAGGATGTTCATCTCCGAATATTTTATACCAAAAATTAATCCAAAAACTAATAAATTTTAACAACCATTTAGGAAGGTTAAGAAGTTTACTTGCGATAGGAGACCCTTTATGAGGAGTACATAGTGTTGTAAGTGATGCAACACTTTCTTCCATATCTAAATTTGTTATCATATATTTAGCGTCAAGTCCACCTTTAGAATGAGCAATAATATTAACTTTATCAACATTTTCTTTTTCTAAAACAAACTTAATATATTTCTTTAATTGTTCAGCATTACTTAGAATAGTTCCAAACCCATCAGTTTTAGCAGTATAAACAATTAAACCTTGTTCTTTTAAAACTTTTTCAATTTTACCAAAACACTTAAATTTCTTAAAATCTTTTACTACAATACCATGTACTAAAATTATTGGGTATCTAGTTTTAATGATAACACCTTCTTTTATATTATTATACCAAATACAACATAAAAAAACAAATAAAAAATTATAGTTAGTTAAATACCAACTATAATTTATTACCTTAACTATCTAATATTTCTTGATATATAGGTACTAGTTCTTTTAATAACTCTGCAGGAGTTTCTTCACTTATCATCATATTAGACAAAACTAACCATAATCCATTATTTGTAGTATGATATCCATTACCTGCTTTAATAGATAATGTTTTTATTGGATCATAATATAAAAGACTAGAATCTTGAACTGACATTATTACTTCTACATCAATTGAATTATCTAATTTTTTATTTAGATATAATCTATAAATATTATCACTAGTATATCCTTCTGAATTAGGATCACATGCACTTCTTAACAGTAAATAATATAATATATCAAACGCTACTATACTATTAATACCATTTTGACCTTCACCTTCATAATTAAATATTGAATAACAAGACATTTCAGAACCTGTATAAGGAATCAAATAATTAGATTCAGATAAATCAATACCATAGATTGCATCACCATCATTATTAGTTAATGGTTCATTAGATCTAGTTTTTAAAGGTTCAGTTACTTCTACTAAATTACCTTCAGTATCTTCATAAGTATAAGGAGCTGTATATGGAGTAACTTCTGTATTTTGATCAATTGGATAAGGAACAACACCCATTGTAAAATTAATTCCATTTTCTTCACCTTCTGGTGTAAAACGTATTGATTCATTTAAGTACCATATACTACCATTATGAAGTAAAGTCTTACCCTCTTTAAAGTTTGTAGAAACTTCTTGAACACCATGTTTTGTATTCCAATAACCTTCTTTATAATAAGTTTTCATTTTATCAGCAACATTTGTTACTGATGATTTACCAAATATAATAGTTTTACGAGAATTTGAAACCAAAAGACTCCCTTGAGCAGCACAAGCACCGATTAAAAAATCTGCATAATCACAATCAATAGCATATTCATCATCACCAAGTTTACTTTGAGCATCTTCAACCCACTTATCAAAATTAGACCACGTCCATTCACCTTTAAACCACATTTCAGCTGGATCTTCTATCCCTAAAGAAGCGACTTTAGAAGCATTATAATATAAGAAATAATCAGGACGCCCCATCTTAGTTTGAAAACCATAAACTTTGTTATTCACAGATGCAGCTTCATAAACTACTAAATTATCATAAGGATCATAATTATATAAATCAAAATATCCAGTTTCATATTCTAAATCATATAGTTCAGTTAAAACATTGTTTTCAACAAGCATTGAAATCCAATCAGTAGAAATTTCAGCTACATAAACATTTTGTTTTTCTAATGATTTATCTAAATAATCTGCTTTAACATTATTTAATGTATATTCCTTTCCAGTATCATCTTTTCCCCATTCAGAATATTTAATTTTAATATTATATAATGCTTCAACGTCCTTTTGATGAGCTTGTTTTAAAGCTTGACTTTCACCTAAATACTTTGAATTAAATGGATCATTTTCTGATAATAAATATACTTTTATTACATATTCCATACTTTGACCATCAAATCCTATAGGTCTACTAATATCACCGCACTCACATATTCCATTTATATATTCATGAACATGTTGTTTTACTATCCACTTAGCATAAAAAACTTTATCACCTTTTGAACCAGCAAGTATTTCAGTTATAGAACTTCCATTAAATTCAGGATTATCATACCAACCACCAAATTCATAACCTTCTTTAGTAGGAGTTGGAAGCGTTACATCAACAGAACCATCATATTCTTTTAGAGCATTTGATATAGAACCACCATTTAAATTAAAATTAATTGTATAAATTACAGGTTCAGGTTTATAATCTGAATCTTTTTCACCACACTCACAAATACCTTCTATATAAATGTGCGTATGACTTGGATCTAACAGACCACAAGAACATTTGCCATCAACATATTCATGAACATGGGGATTATAATTTGGATCTTTTTCACCACAAATACAAACACCTTTAACATATTCATGTGTATGTGGTTTATAGTTTGGATCAACTTCTTCACATTTAGAACAAACACCATTTATAAACTCGTGATTTTTACATTTCTTTTCGCAGGAAACACAAAAACTAATAATAAATATAAAACACAATAACAAGCATGTTTTTACAAATGATTTTTTCATTTTTTATCTCCTTTATATATTTCTACTACCTATAGATATTATATCACAAACAATTTTTTACAAGTATCATTATAATATTTAAAATAATTTAATTTTATAAATGTTAATATCCTAGGCTTTCTAAAGCTTTTTTATACGGAGTTTCTATTTCCCTAAATTTAGTCAAAGGTATATGATCACTTGAAATCATACCATTCGCAACTACCCAGAATCCGTTAGGAGCAAAGTGAGAACCATCACCAACTATCATAGAAAGAACTTCCATTAATTCATAATAAGATAATGACGAATCTTGAACTGACATTACAGCCTCAATGTCAATAGAATAATCAAGTTTATTATTTAAGTATAGACGATATTCATCATCAGAAGTTAATACTTCATCATCATGGTTAATTGGCATATCTGCCATTAAGTCATGTAAAATATAGAAAGCGATTGAAGGATTCATACCATTTTCTCCTGAACCATTATAGTTGATTAATGAGAAGCACGAACTACCAGTATAAGGTATTAAGAAATTAGATTCAGATAAATCAATACCATAGATAGGTTCACCAGTCTTAGAAGTTAATGTTTCATTAGTTCTAGTAATTAAAGGTTTTGTTACTTCTACTAAGTTACCTTCGTTATCTTCATATGAATATGGTTCAGTATATGGAGTAACTATAGTATTATCATCAAGTGGATAAGGAACAACACCCATCTTAAAATCAATTCCATTTTCTTCACCTTCTGGTGTGAAGCGTGTAGATTCTTTTAAGAACCACAAACTACCAGAATGAATTAAAGTCTTACCAGCTTTGAAATTTTTAGAAACATCTTGAACACTATGTCTAGTATCCCAATAGCCTTCTCTATAATAAACTTTCATTTTTTCAAAAAGATAATTTACTGATAATTTTGTAAACAAAATACCACCATTAGAGGCATTGACTAATTGGTTACCTTGAGCTGGAGCGGCACCAATAATAAATTCCGCATAACCACAGTCAATAGCGTATTCACCACTACCAAGTTTGCCTTGAGCATCTCTAACCCATTTGTCAAAGTTGGACCAAGTCCACTCACCTCTAAACCACATTTCAGCAGGATCTTCCATACCAATTGAAGCAATCTTATTTACGTTATAGTATAAGAAGGCATCAGGACGAGCAGCACCAGGTTGGTAACCATAAACTTTACTACGTACAGCTGTAGCTTCATTAATAGTAGAATCTTGATCATATTTATAATCAGCAAAAATACCTTCTCCTGTATCATAGTTATATAATTCAGCTAAACAGTTAGCTTTGACAAGTGAAGGAATCCATTGAGACATTATATCTATAGCATAAATATTTTTCTTTTGGAATGAACCAAAAAAATAACTTTCTTTAATAAATTGAACTCTTGCAGGACCCCATTGAGCTTCATTATCCCATTTAGAATATTCAATTTCAATATTATAAGCATCTTCAACATCAACTTGATGAGCTTGTTTTAAAGCTTTGTTAGTTCCAGTATAACCAACATCATATGGGTCATTATCTATAACGCTTTGTACTTTAATTACATACTTCATAGATTGTCCATCAAATCCACATTTATTTAATTCCCAAGGTCTTCCATCAGAAGTAGTAGACTCTTCTACCCATTTAGCATAGAATACTTTATTTCCAGTAGAACCTTTAGCAATATCAGTTACAGCTAAACCAGTGAATTGAGCATTATCATACCATCCCTTAAATAAATACTTATCTCTTGTAGGAGTAGGTAATGAAACTTTATTCTCAACATCGTAATCTTTAGGAAAGCCTGATAAAGAACCACCATTTAATACAAACGATATTGTATAAATTACCTTTTCCCATTTTGCAAAAAATTCTTTGTTACCAATCGAACCTTCAGAAATAGAAGTTATCTTATCACCACTGAATTGATTGTTATCATACCAACCAATAAAATCATACCCTTTTCTAGTAGGAGTAGGTAAAATAACATTTTGAGTAACATCATAATTTACGGGGGCATTACTTAAAGCGCCATTATTTGTATTATAAGAAATTAAATAAGTTATTTTTTCCCATTTTGCATAAAACTCTTTGTTACCAATTGAACCTTCTGAAATAGAAGTTATGATGTCACCACTGAATTGAGCATCATCATACCAACCTTCAAAACTATAACCATCTCTTGTTGGAGCAGGTAAAATAACTGTTTGTAAAATATTATAATTTACAGGCGCATTACTTAAATCACCATTATTAGTAATGTATGTTATTAAATACGTAGTAGTTTCCCATTTTGCGAATAATGTTTTATTTCCTGTTGTTCCTTTTTCTATTTTACTTAGCACAACATCTTTAAAATCACTTGTTTCATACCATCCTACAAAAGTATAACCTGCTCTTGTTGGAATAGGTAAAACTATTTCTTGTGTCTCATCATAGAATATAGAGTATTCTAATAAAATACCACCATTAGTTACAAAAGTAATACTATAAGTTTCTGGTGCAGGTATTTCACTCCATTTTGCATAAAATACTTTATTACCAGTCGATCCTTTTTCAATTTTACTAACAATACTATCAGTAAAATCACTTGTTTCATACCAACCATCAAAGATATAACCTTCTTTTGTAGGATTTGGTAATACGATTTCTTGTGTTTCATCATAATTAATTGGTTCCTCTAAAAGAATTCCACCATTAGTTACAAATGTTATAGAATATTTTTCTGGCGCTGGTATTTCACTCCATTTTGCATAAAACACTTTATTACCAGTTGCTCCTTTTTCAATTTTACTAACTATACTATCAGAAAACTCATTTGTTTCATACCAACCATCAAAATCATATCCTTCTTTAGTAGGAGAGGGAAGAAGGACATCAATAGAACCATCATATTCTTTTGGAGCATTTGATAAAGAACCACCATTTAAATTGAAAGTAATTGTATACGTTAAAGGTTCAGTCTTATAATTTGGATCTAATTCTCCACATGAACAAACACCTTCTATAAACTCATGTGTATGAGGTTTATAATCTGGATCGACAGCTTCACATTTTGAACAAACACCATCAACATAATCATGATTTTTACATTTCTTTCTACAAGAAACACTAAAACTAGTTATTAAAACTAAACATAATAACAATAATGTTTTAAAAAAAGATTTTTTCATTTTTCCCTCCATTAAATTATATTTATATTAATAATATTATATAATAAATAGCATTATTTGTCAACATTTTTTGTAATATAAAAAAAATAAAGGTTTTAAAACCTTTATTTTTTAGCCAATTTCTCTAAAGCATTTTTCGCAGCAGCTTGACTAGCAGTTTTCTTTGATAAACCAGTTCCTTCACCAAGTACTATATCATTAAATACAACTTGCATTGTGAATACTCTTTCATTAGGTTTACCTACTTCTTTTACAACAACATACTTTAAAGTATTTTGATAATCTGCTTGAATATATTCTTGAAGTTTAGTTTTGTAATCAAAGAATTGTTCATTATCTACTCTTTTTATATGTGGGAAAACAACCTTTTCTAAAATCTTTTTAACTGCTTCTAGTCCAAAAGTAAGATACGTTGCACCAAGGAAACATTCAAATAAATCTGCAATAATAGCTTTTTTTCCTCTTCCACCTTGGATTTCTTCACCTACTCCAAGTAAAATAAGTTTATCAAGTTCAAGTTCCTTTGAATATGAAAAGTTAGCATCTTCACAAACATAAGTTGCACGAAGTTTTGTCATTTTACCTTCCGGCATATCTGGATAAGTATTATAGATATATTCAGCAGTGAGCATTCCTAAAAGTGCATCACCTAAATATTCAATACGTTCATTACTTTCAGTTCCATTTTCATTTGCATAAGTTGAATGTGTTAATGCAAGTATATAATTATCATAATGAGTAGTAAATAATCCAAACTTATTAAGTACCGCATTTAATAACTTTTTATTAAATGTATTTTTCTTTTGATTAGCCATTAGATACTTCCTCAAAAGGGTGATTTTCAATAAATTCTTTCATTTTATTTACAACATCACCTTTAACAGCTTTATATGCAAGTGTGATAGCATTAGAGAATGCATCTGCATTAGAAGAACCATGTGCTTTAATAACAGTACCATCTACACCAAATAAGGTTGCACCACCAACTTTATCTGCACTAAAATGATCTTGGAATCGTTTAAGATTTTTTCTCATAAACAAGTAACCAATCATTCCACCTAAACTTGATTTAATTTCTTTCTTAAGAAGAGCACCCATACCTTTTGCAGTACCCTCAAATGCTTTCATCGCAACATTACCTGTAAATCCATCAGTAACAATAATATCAGCATCAGTTGTAAGAATCTCTTTAGATTCAACATTACCACAGAAGTTAATTGGAAGACGTTTTAATAATTCATAAGTTTGTTGTTCTAGTTCTCTTCCTTTACCTTCCTCTGTACCAATATTTAAAAGATATATTTTAGGGTTTTTAATACCTTTTACTTCTTGTGCATAAAAGTTAGCATATTGAGTATATTGTGCAATATGTTCAGGTTTAATATCAGTATTAGCACCAACGTCAAGCATTAATGTTCCACCTTCTTTAAATGTTGGAAGTGTAGGACATAAGGCACAACGTTTCATACCTTTAATTCTACCAATATGAACATGAGCAGCAGCAATAACACATTGCGTTGGACCAGCAGTTACTACACCATCTACAAGTTTTTCTCTAACAGCTCTAAAAGCCATAACTAAAGAGCTATCACGATTATTTCTAACTTCCGAAATAGGATTATGTTCTCCCATATCGATAACTCTTGGAGAATCTACAATTGTAATTCTATCATTTAAAGTTAAGTACTTTTTAATTTCCTCTGGTTTGCCATATAAAACAAGTTCTAAATCACTATGTTTTTTAATAGCTATATTTATACCTTTAACAATTTGTTCTGGAGCAAAATCTCCACCCATTGCGTCAATCGCAAGTTTAATCATAAAATTCCTCCTAATCTAACTCACTAACTTTTAGTAAGTAATTATTATGAACTACTTCATATAAGTAGTGATATTCTTCGTCATCCATAAGTTTAGTTGTAAGCATAATAAGTCTTGAATCTTCATTAACAAGTTCTAATAAATCATTATCTTTTAAGATATCAGCATATTTAAAGTTCATTGCACCTGCTTGACGTTCCCCAAAGAATTCACCGGGACCTCTATGAAGTAAGTCATACTCTGCAAGTTTAAATCCATCTGATGTTTCTTCAACCATCTTAAGTCTTGCAAGTGATACATCAGTAATATTTTCTGGGATTAAGAAACAATAAGGAACTGCACCACTTCTCATTACACGTCCACGTAATTGATGTAGTGTTGCTACACCAAAACGTTCAGCACCAAGAATAAGAATTGTTGTTGCGTTAGCTACATTTACACCTACTTCAATTACACTTGTTGCAACAAGAATATGGATTTCATTCTTTAAGAACTTCTCCATAATTTCTTCTTTTTCAGCAGGTTTTAATTTTCCATGAATTAAACCTACTTGATATTCACCCTTAAAGTATTTAACCATATTGTTATATACTTCATTTGCATTAGCAGTATCAATGGCTTCTGATTCATCAATTAATGGCGTTACAACATATATTTGATGACCTTTTTTAAGTTCTTCTTTCATATGAACCATTACAGCTTTTTTACCAGCTTTATCAACTAGTTTAGTAATAACTTTCTTTCGATTACTTGGAAGTGTTTTAATAACCGAAATATCAGTATCACCATATGCACTAATCGCAAGTGTTCTTGGAATTGGAGTTGCAGACATCTTCAAGTAATTAACAGATAAACCTTTATTCTTAATCATTACTCTTTGATGAACACCAAATCTATGTTCTTCATCTGTGACAACAAGTGCTAAATTCTTATATTCAACTTCACTTTGGAATAATGCATGAGTACCAACAATCACATTAATTTCCCCAGATTTTAATTTTTCAATCACTTCATTACGCTTACTAGCAGCAGTACTACCAGTTAAAAGTCCTAATTTAACTTCACTATAATCTTTAAATGTTTCAATTAAAGTTTCATAATGTTGATTAGATAAAATTTCAGTTGGACACATAAGTGCTGCTTGATAGCCAGCAAGTACAGTTGCAAGAATTGCCATTTCCGCAACAATTGTTTTACCACTACCAACTTCACCTTGAAGTAATCTATTCATTGCATATGGAGCTTTTAAGTCAGTTAAAATATCATTAATAGCTAACTTTTGATCTTGTGTTAACTCATATGAAAGATTTTTATTAAGTTGTTCTAATAAACTATAATCACAATCAATTACTGGACAATTGTGGTTTTGTTCACGCATATAATGTAAATATTTCATTGATAATTGATATTGTAATAATTCTTCATACTTAATTCTTGTTAAAGCCTTATTTATTTGTTCAAAATCATCTGCAAAGTGTAACTTATAAATAGTTTCTTGCATTGACAAAAGATTATGTTTTTCTAACAATTCTTTAGGTAAAGTTTCAATTATTAAATTCTTATATCTACGAAAAGCTTTTTCCATTATAGCAAGATATTTATCATGTGCAATATCTTTTACTTTATATACAGGAACAATATCACGATTAATCTCATCACATATAAGTAAATTGTTAACTGTAAAATTATTCATATTTTGGTAGAAATGACCTTGAATCCTTAGTACAGTCCCATAGTTGATTTTACCCTTTAAAAATACACGATTAAAAATCGTACATCTAATTCTTTCGCCTTCCACTTCCATTGTAAAAACAACTGTTGATAATTTACTCTTTAAATAATTAACAGTGACTTTACTAACTATTGTACCTTCTAATACGATTGGTTCATCTATCTTAGCGTCTTTAATACTAGACACTCTATAGTCTTCGTATTTAGTAGGAAAATTAAATAATAAATCTTCAATAGTTAAAATATTTTGTTTTTTAAGTAAATTCTTATATCTAGCTAAGATGTATTCTTCATCCGCTATCATTATGTCATTTAATTTCATCTTGCGTACACCCTATTCTTATAGAAGAAATGAGATAATAAGGATTGCTTATTATCTCATTTTATATTTAATTATTCAATTGAGAAAATATAGCTATAGACATCTTGTTCACCAGTAATTTCATCAATTTCAACATGTGGATATGCTTCAGCAATATGAGCTTTTACAGCAGCAATCTCTTCAACAGTTGCATCCTTACCAGTGATAATTGTAATAATTTCTTTTTCTGCGATATCACTAAATTCTAATAATTTCTTAATTGAGTCTAAACGACTTACATTAGCAGTAACAATTTTACCATTACAAATACCAATATAGTCACCTTGTTTAATAGATACGTCTTCAAATTCAGTATCTCTAATTGAATAAGTAATTAAACCAGTTGTTACATTAGCAATTACTTCTTTAATTTCTTCAACAATTTGATCAGCATCACCACTACTTAAATCTAACATTGTTAACGCAGAATAACCTTGTGCAAGTGTCTTACTTGGAACAACAATAATATTTGCTTGATCATAATATTTAGCAGCTTGTTGTGCAGTTAAAACAATATTACTATTGTTAGGGAAAACAATGATATTTTCAGCATTTAATAAATCAAAACCTTTAACAAAATCTTCAGCAGAAGGGTTCATACTTTGACCACCAGATACAACGTAATCAACACCCATTTCTTTAAAGATATTTACAAGTCCATCACCACTTGCAACTGCAACAACTGCAAATTTTTTACGTTCTTCACTTCTTCTCATTTCTACACATTCAGGACAATCACATTGTACTGGTTCAGCATTTTGTAAAACTTGACCTTCATTATGTTGAACTTGCATATTTTCAATTTTTAAAGTAATAAATTCACCATATTGTTGGCAGAATTCAAATACTTTACCAGGAGTCATAGTATGTACATGTACTTTAACAATATCTTCATCTTGAAGTGCAACAATACTATTACCAATTGTTTCTAAATAATTTGAAATCTCTTTAATATCAAATTTTGCGATATCAACTTTTGCATATTGAAGTTGTAAAATAAATTCAGTACAATAACCAAATTCTAACTTACTATGAGCATTAAATGAACCTCTATTAACAGTAGCAGCTTCAGTTACTACTTCAACTTCTTTTATCTCTTCACCTAATAGGTACTTTTGCATACCTTCAATTACATTAATAAATCCTGCACCACCTGAGTCAACAACACCTGCTTCTTTTAATTGAGGTAATAAATCAGGAGTTCTTTCTAGTGAAGCATTAGCTTCTTTTAAAAAGATTTCAAAATATTTTTCAAGTGAATCATTTTTCTTAACAGTCTTAAATGCTTTTTCACTCGCTTCTCTAGCTACAGTAAGAATCGTTCCTTCAACTGGTTTTAACACTGCATGATATGCTTGAGTAACACCACTTTGGAATGCTTTAGCAAACTCCTTAACACTAGCTTCTTTTATATCTTTAAAACCTTTATATATTCCTCTGAAAAATTGACTTAAAATTACGCCAGAATTTCCGCGTGCCCCCATAAGCATTCCACGTGAAACTTTCTTTGACATTTCATATACTGATTCTTCGTTTACATCTTTAATAGCTGTTGCACCAGCTTCAATAGTCATACGCATATTTGTACCCGTATCACCATCTGGAACAGGGAACACATTTAGTGCATCAATAACTTTATAATTAGCTCTTAAATTAGCAGCACCATGTATAACAAGTTGTTTATATAATTCCCCATTAACTTTTAACGTTGCCATAAAAAATATTCCTTTCTTATCATAATTACATGATATATATATTATAACTTATTTTCCCGTAAATTGCAAGTAATATAGTATTTACTACTTTCAACTCATTTGATAAATATAAATTATTATTTGCAACTTTCTTGCAATAACATCCATTTTTTGATATAATTATATAGGTTAAATATCAAATTAATTTTTTAGGAGGTACTATATAATGGCTCGCAGATGTTATGTTACTGGTTTAGGTTCTACTTCAGGAAACAACCGTTCTCACTCTCTACAAGCTACTCGTCGTACTTGGAAAGCTAATTTACAAAAAGTTAGAATTAAAGATGATAAAGGTCGTGTCGTAAGAGTTTACGTTTCAACACGTGCTTTACGTACGATGGCTAAAAACGGTTCAATCGAACGCGCATAAGAGAAACAAAAAAAATGACATTACGTCATTTTTTTTATTTTTTCTTAAATAATTTCATAAAAAATCTAACAATAACAGATAAAAATCTAGGTAATTGAATAACATGAAAACGCATATAAGATACCTCCATTTGGTACATTATATGCGTCTTTTTTTTATTTATACTTCTTTTACTAAAATAACTCCACCACTATAAATATTAATATAAGTAACATCTTTAGTTTCATTACTAGATGTATAACAATCCTTTAAAGAAAGAGTTGTTTTAGATAGTGGATACTTTGCACCAATAATTTCAAGTTCTACATCATCTAGAGGTATTAAACTAAATCTTTTATTTAACTCACTTATTTTATAATTTTTCGTTAAATAAATAATTTCTTCCGTATCATTCATTAAATGAAGATTAAGATTAGAATATTTAATTAAAAGTTTAATAGTAACAAGTTCATGATCCATTCTACCTAGTGTTGCATTAAAGATATATACATCAGAATCTTTATAATTACTTTCTATATACTTTAGTGCTAGTTCTAAATCAATCTCATCTTTTTCTTTAGGATACTTAATAAAATCTTTTGCTTTACAAATTATTTCATCAAAGTGTGTTGTAGTATCAAAATCTCCTAATGTTAAATGTAAGGGATACCCTCTTTTTATAACTTCATAAGCTCCATCTTCAATCCCAATAATAAAGTCATCTTGTGAATATTCGTAACGATCAAAGTTTTGATATTTGCTCCCCGCAACAATAATTATTCTCATAAACTATCTACTTTTTCAATAACTTCTTTTTTAGAATTACTATTAATAAGTGCTGTTCCCATTACCACAACATTACATCCAGCATTTCTTACAAGAGGTGCATTATCCATATTAATACCACCATCTACTTCAATTAGATAATTATAATCATCATTATTACTTCTAAGCTCATCAAAATATTTAATTTTATCAAGTGAAGACTCCATAAACTTTTGACCACCAAAACCAGGCTCAACACTCATAATTAAAACTTGATCTATTTCTTTTAAGTATGGAAGTAATACTTCAGGACTAGTACCTGGTTTAATTGAAACACCACATTTAATACCTAATGAATGAATTTTTCTAATTAGTGGTAAAACATCTTTAACTGCTTCATAGTGGAAAGTAATAATATCACTACCTGCTTTATAGAATTTATCAATATAATTAATAGGATCTTCTACCATAAGATGAGTATCAAAAACAAAATCAAACTTATTAATCTTTTTTAGCATCCCTACACCTTCAGTGGTATTAGGTACAAATTTACCATCCATAATGTCAAGGTGTAAATATATAATTCCAAGATTAGCTAGTTCTGTTAAAACACTATCTCTTTCTTCTTCTTTTACTGTTAGAATTGATGGGGCTAGAATCATATTCTTTTTTATCCTTTCCTAAATCATTTATAAATGCTAAATAATTTTCATATCTAGATTTTAAAATTTTATCTTCAAGAACTAATTCTTTTACTTTACAAGAAGGTTCATTTATATGAAGACATCCATTATATTTACAAAGACTGCTATATTTAAAAAATTCAATAAAGTTTTGTGCAAGATCAATTTTCTCCATACCTTCAAAATCAATTGTTCCAAATCCAGGAGTATCAGCAACCCACCCTGATTCCACATTAATTAACTCCACGTGACGTGTTGTATGTTTACCACGCCCAAGAGCCTGTGATATTTCATTAGTTTCAATTGATAAAGCTGGATCAATTAGATTAAGTAAACTACTTTTACCCACTCCACTTTGACCAGTAAAAACACTTATTTTATCTTTAATATAATCTTTTAAATCATTTAATAAATTCTTACTACAAGAAGTAATAATTGTTTTATAACCAATTGATTCATAATAACTAATAACCTTTTTAGTTTCATCTATTTCACAATAGGAAAGTAAATCCCATTTATTAAATACAATAATTGGTGTAATATTGTTAAACTCTAATGTTACTAAAAATTTATCTAAAAGATTCAAATTAAGGTCTGGTTCTTTGACACTAAAAATAACAAATGCTTGATCAATATTACTAATATATGGTCTAATTAAATCATTACGTCTTTCATGTATTCTTTCAATAACGCCTTTTCCATCATCTGTAAGTGTATAATCAACATAGTCACCTACTTTAGGAGCACTTGACTTTATACGCATAACACCACGAGGTTTTGCGTTTAAAATCTCTTTAGAATTTAAATCATATACTAAATATTCACCAGCAATTAATCTAATTACAAGTCCTTTATAAATCATTAATATCTTCTCTCATTCTTTTTGCACGAAGTTGTCCACAAGCAGCATCTATATCAGAACCATGTTCCATTCGAAGTGTTACATTAATACCTGCTTTATGTAAAATACTAAAGAATTCTTCTGCCTCTATGTGTGGTGTAGTTTTAAAAGGTTTAGTAGATACTTCATTATATGGAATTAAATTAACATATACATTCATACCACGAATAAGTTTTATAAGTTCTTTTGCACAATCTTTTGTATCGTTTATACCATGAAGTAATATATATTCAAACGTTACACGACGATTAGTTTTATCATAATAATATTTTATCGCTTCCATTACTTCTTCAATTGGATATGCTTTATTAATCTTCATTAATTTATTTCTAAGTTCATTAGTTGGTGCATGAAGACTTAATGCTAAATTAATTTGTAGTGGAAATTCTGCAAATTCTTTTATTTTAGGAACAATTCCACAAGTAGATACTGTAATATGACGAGCACCAATTTCAAGTCCTTTTGCATAGTTTATTACTGTTAAAAATTTTAAAAGAACATCATAATTATCAAATGGTTCACCAATTCCCATAACAACAACATTAGTAATACGAGAACCCTCTTTATCTAAATCTTTTTGAACAGTCAAAACTTGAAGCACCATCTCTTCAAGTGTAAGTCTTCTAACACAACCAAGTTCTCCACTAGCACAAAAAGCACACCCCATATTACAACCCACTTCGCTTGTTACACAAATACTATTTCCATAGTTATGTCTCATTAAAACTGATTCAATAAAATGTCCATCACTAAGTTTAAATAAATATTTTCTTGTACCATCACTTGATACTTGAAGACGTTCAAGGGTTAGTAAATCCATTGTAAAGTTTTCTTTTAAGTGAACAATAGCTTTTTTAGGTACATTAGTCATTTCATCAAAACTATTAACACGACTTCTATAAAGCCATTCAAAGATTTGAATAGCACGGAATTTTTTATCACCAATTGATATAAAATAATTACCTAGTTCTTCTAGAGTATAATTATAAATACTATTCATGAATCTTTTCCTTTCTCATTTTACATATATAAAATCCATCCCCTTTGCTGCTTGGAAGGATAATTTCTTCTTCTAATTTTACAAACTCTTTAAATTCATTTAAGAAATCTTTAATCAACCATTCATTCTCAAACTTATTAATTGTACAAGTACTATATACAAGTATTCCACCATCTTTTACATAATCTTTTACATGACGAATAATCTTTTTTTGAAGATTATTAATCCCTTCAATATCTTTCAATGTAATATGATATTTTAAATCTGGTTTATGACTTATTACTCCAAGTCCAGAACAAGGAACATCTACTAAACAATAATCAAACTTTTTATTATAATCATAAGTTGTTGCATCAGCTAAAAGAGTATTAATAATAGATACACCAAGTTTTTTTGCGTTATCATTTATTTTTTCAAGTTTATGTTCATACACATCACAAGAAGTAATACTACCAGTATTATTCATAATAGCTGCCATATGAAGACTTTTTCCCCCTGGTGCACTACAAGCATCTAAGACACTTGAACCTAAAGTAGGATTTACAACTTCAGCAACTCTAATACTTGATGCGTCTTGCGCAATAATTAATCCCTCTTTAAACATATCAGTATCAAGAAGCGCATCACGTGTATAAAGCGTTACATTATCAATGTCATATGAAATATTCAATTTATCTAAAATACTTTTTATTTCACCAACATTTGTTTTTAACGTATTAATACGATATGTATTAAGACTACTACCATTTTCAAAAAAACTAACAAGATTATCTTTATATTGTTTATAAAGTAAATTAGTAAGTTCTAAAGGTAGTGATACTTCTAAACTAACACGCTCTACTTTACTTAAATTATTAACACTAGGTTTTTCACTTCTTTGATAACTTCTTAAAACACCATTAACAAACATTGCCGATTTATAATCATCTTTTTTAACAATTTTAACAAGCTCATTAACTATATAATGATCTTTCATATTCATATAGTCAATCACATAAACACCAATACGTAAAATATTTTTAATAAATGGTTTAACACGTTTACCTTTAATAAGTAAAGACATGTTATAATCGATCAGCATTCTTTTTTCGCAAACGCCATATAAAATTTTAGTATATACTTTTTTATCACTAATCTCTAATTTTAATTCTTTAATAGAATTATCTAACACTATAGAAAGATATGCTCTTTCATTAAATATTTTAACTAAATCTATAGCAAGTCTTTTATACATGTCTAAACTCCTTACATAAATAGTTAAAATACATCGCAAGAAGTTCAATATAGCTAGCCTCTAAACCTTCATTTTTCAAATCTTTTTTATGTTGTTTAATACTTGCCATAACACTTTCTAATCTATCACTAGTTATAATAGTTTGACTTAAAAAATCTTTTACACTATTTCGATATTCTTCACTTGGAAAATACATTAATGTTTTATAAATTTGAAACACAAGAGCATCAAGCCCTTTAGATTCCTCAAATTCTAAATACCTAACTAAAAAATTATAAATCTTATCAACATCTGTTTTAGGTAAAACTGATAATAACATTACCCCTTTAACAGGAAAATAAGGATATACTTCTTTTTTAAATTCTTCATATAATTCTTTTAAAGTAACAAAATCATTATCTATTGTATTATATAAAGCTTCACTTTTTTCTTTAGAATAAATTACCAAATCACTTTCAATCTTAGAAGTTACCTCTAAAATCACATCATAACATAAAATATCCTCACTACTTTTATGATATAGTAACAATAATTTAAAAATAGAAAGTTCTAATTTACTACGTTTTATAAAACTATTAATTTCATTAAATAATTCCATAATTTATACTCCACTAATTTATATATTAACATTATACACTTTTTTAAATATTTTTTCACTTGTTTGACTAATTAAATAACGATTATACTATACCATAAGTTCTTACATCTTGACTAAAATTATTTTTTTTGGTAAAATATATATAAGAAAAACGAGGTGATAAATTGAAATCCTTAATGTTTTTATTTAACGTTGATAAATGGGATAATATAGTTATATTCGGTAAATCAATCAGTAGCTATGCCATCATGATGGTGATTGGCGTAATATGTTGTTCACTTGTATTTTTTTACCGTTTAAGAAAATATGGAACTGATGAAAAAACAATTGATAGATTAACAATCATAACACTAATTGGCGGAATGTTTGTATATCTTGGAGCATCATTCTTTGATACATTATGGCACTGTATTGAACTACACTTAGAAACAGGCGAGCCATTTAAACTTGATTTTAATGAAGGTGGTATAACATTCGCAGGTGGGATTATTACAGGAATAATTGTTTTCTTTATTATATATCCATTTGGAATGAAATATGATAAAAATCGCGCAATCAATTATATGGACCAAATAGTTATTGGTATCTTAATTGCACACTGTTTTGGTAGAATCGGATGCTTCTTAGCTGGATGTTGTTATGGCAAAGAAACTGACTTCTTCTTAGGAATACCTTACTCAGAAGCAGGAAAAGATGAAATAACAGGACAATATTTAATAGTACATCCTACACAACTATATGAAGCAGCATTCTTACTTATAGCGTTTATAATATTCTTCTTATTCTTAAAGAAATACCATACTGAAACTTATCTAATATCTTATGGTATCTTTAGAATTTTTATTGAAATGTTACGTGGAGATGACAGAGGTGCTTCACCATTTGGCTTTTTAACTCCATCACAATTTATGTCAATCATAATGATTGCAGGTGGAATACTCATCTTCTTCTTAAGAAAACGAGTTCTTAAAAAAGAACTTGAAAAATACCATCAAGATCCTACATCTATTACACCAAGAATAAGATACTATGAAGCAAGTTATAAAAACATATTTAAAGGACTAACTAAAAAATGTAATTGTCCTACTTGCAACAATAAGATGAAACTTTCTTGGCATAAAGAAATAACAGAAGTTAATGAAGTAGAACTAAAAAATACAGAACACTTAGTATACTATTGTAAAGAGTGTAATATAGAACAAGAAATAGAATAAAATTAAACAAAATACAAACACAATAAAAACTGCAACACTATCATAAAAGTTTGCAGTTTTTTATTTTTAACACTTGATTTTGTGTATCAAATGTGATACAACATTTAAAGAGGTGAATAATATAAATAAAATGTCAAGTAACAAAACAGAATTAATCCACATAAGAATTGAACCTAATGTGAAAGAACAATCAGAATATATTTTCAAAAAACTAGGAGTTAATACATCATATGCAGTGTCTATGTTTCTTAATCAAGTAATTTTACGAGGCGGATTCCCGTTTGAAATCGAACTTCCTAAAGTTAATAACGATGAGTTAACTGAACTTGCTGCAATATTAGAATCAACTGCTGGTAGTGGTGAAATTAGTCAGAAAAATAAAAATATATTAACTTTATATTCGACAGGTCAAATTGATTATGAAACTGCTGTATTTGCAATAAAAAGAAACTTTACAAAATAGAAAATGTGCAGAAATCTGCACATTTTTTATTTTATAAATTATATTTTACGATATTTTATATTAGAATATATAAAACTAATCAATAGACATACTGAAGTTATTACTGTTGATATTAAGACAATCTTAAAATCAAATTCAATATAGAATATAGTATTAAAGTTTTCTGCAACATCATCAATAATACTTAAAATAATTTTTGATGAAATAATGCCTAATAAAGAACATAATACTAAATTATATATAAATTTAACAATTGAAGTTAACATCATTTGTTGATTATTAAGACCCAATAATTTTAATTTTCTAAGATTACTTTCTTGATATAGATGCTCTTCATACGCAATATAAATAGACAATAATATTATAATACCAATTATTATAACTAAGGTATATTTAACAAGTTGTAAAACATTATTATATAAATCTTGATGTTTATTTATTGAATCTTTAAAATTAACAATTGAATATTTATAATCATTAAAATTAGTTATCAAATCATCACTCAAATTATTAGAATCAATTGCATAACCATAATACATATTATCACTATGATTAATTATTGCCATCTTATAATATATATGATTAACAAACTTTAATATTTTAAAACTTTCTATTTTTTCATTAATTAATAACTCAACCTCATCTCCAACTTCAAGATGATAAGTATTTTCAAAATATTTAGGTAAGATGATATAATTTACATCTTTCGAAAATTTATCTTTTTCTTCACTTGTTAATGGCGGATAATCTAAATAGGACTCATATTGATTTACATTTAGCCCTAATACAATATTTAAATTAGTATCATAGATATTTACATTATTATCAATTTGTATTTGATCATATGAATCATTTTCAGTAAAGATCGTTTTTGTAGCAACAACAGTATCTAATTTAACTAATTCAGAAAAGTTGTTTATTTGTGTTGTATATGTATTTAAAGTAGATAAAATAAGTGAAATAATTACTATTATAAAAACATATATAAATTGTAATAATCTAAATATAAGTGTTTTCTTATTTAAATCATATATATATACTCTTTGAATATAACTCAAAACATACTTAGATAATCTATACACTATTTCAATAATAAATAAACTCAATACGATAATTAATAATAATAAAAATACACTAAATAAATTACTATTCTTAAAACAAATCATCAAAACACTAAACACTAAAGAAAAAGATATTAATATATAAATGTATATTTTATTAAAATTAACCTTTCTAAAGTTTACATCAAAAACCCTAAATAACATTACAACTAAAAGTGGTATTAAACTATAAATAAATGAAATTTTATTAATGATATATGGAATTCTACATTTATAGATTTCAAGCATTATATTAATAAATAAATTAGACAGTAAAATAGAAAAAGTTAAAGATATAATAATTAAAAATAACCAAGCTAATAATTGATAAGATTTATAAAAGTTGTTCTTTCCTATTAATATAAAATATTCTTTTTGTTTTTTTAATTTTTCACTAAACATTTTAAGTAAAATTATAAGAATAATAATAAAGATCAATGTTATAATCATAAGAGTTTCATCTAAAGAACTATTAGATAATGATTCTACATGTTTTGTATCATTAATATTAGTAACAGTATAAGAATTATATTTATTCTTAATATGATTATAAAGACCATCAAAATTAACATCATCTTTTACATCTAACATGATCAGATTATACATCTTTTTAAGAGCATAGTGTTCTGCAACATTATAACCAGTTATAAAAGCACTATCACCTTTATACATTCCACTTCCATCAATGATATCAACTACTTTATATTTAACAATTTTATCACCAATATATAAATCAATTAAGTCGTTAATAGATACTTGTAAATTATTAGCTAAACTTTTTGTAATAACAATTTCAAAGTCATTTATATTAAGACTTTTATTAAAAGCAGAATTTATATCTTCGTTAGTTCCTTCAAATATTTGAATAACACAATTAGAATTATCTGATTTAACAAGAAGCGTAACATTATAAAATGCATTTCTTCTTTCATATGATGAATCATACTCTAAATTATCTCCCCTAGTACCTTTTAGCGATAACCCAGTATTAGCTTTTATAATAATATCCATATCATGATTAACAAGTTTATATTCATCACCTGTAACATGATTCAAAAAAGAATTAGTTTCTAAAGATAGATTAATTGATGTTACGATAACAATAGTAGTAAACACTATAAATAAAGATAATACTAAATGATGTTTAATATTTTCATATAATATCTTTAATCGCATTCTAATACACCATTATTATATTTTATTATTCTTGTTGCATACTTCAAATTCTCTTGTTCATGCGTAACAAGAATTACTGTAATATTATATTTTTTATTTAACTTAGATAATAATTCCATAATTTCAAGTGTAGCTTTAAAATCTAAAGATCCAGTAGGCTCATCACAAAATAAAATTTTAGGTTTATTAATTAGTGCTCTTGCTATTGCAACCCTTTGTTTTTCACCACCACTTAAAACACTTGGATATTTTTTTAATAAATGATTAATTGATAACATTTCAATAACATCATTAACTCTTTTTTCATCTTTAATTTTTAACAATCTTTGAGACAAAATAAGATTATCATAAACATTAAGTTCATCTATTAACATAAAATCTTGATAAATAAAACCACTATCTTTAAGTCTTAAATTACTTAAACTACTATTTGAAAGTTCATATATATTAATATCATCCCAATACACACTACCATTATCAGGTTTTTGAATCCCACTCAATATCTTCAAAAGTGTTGTCTTACCAGAACCACTTGTTCCAGTAATAATAACAAATTCACCATCTTTAATTTCAAAAGAAACATCTTCTAATATTATTTGAATATTAGATCCATTTTTATATTTACATGTAATATTATTAACTTTAATCATATAGTTACCCTCTTTATATATCATTATACCATAATTTATAACAAATTACCTCATAATAAGAAAAGAAAGATAATAGGTTCAAGTTTAAAAACCTATTATCTTTTTTAAATCCTAATAATCACTTGGTGCATAAACCCAATTAAAGAATTCAAAATCTTGAATTAATGCTTGTTCTTCTTCAGTTAACTCAAGACGAGTTTTACCAACTAAACTAGTAAGTTTATTAAGTGATCCTTGGTAATCTTTATAGAACGCATTTGCTTTATAACTTTCATCAAGTGTTTCATACCCTTCAGTAATTTGTTCACTCTTAGCAAAGAAATCCATTAGTGCTTTATATTCAGCGTTAGTATATTCTTTTTTAGCTAATTTAAGTTTATATTCAAGTGCTTTTACTTTTGTGGCATAACAATCATAACCATACATTTCGTCAATTAACACAAGTTTAAAACTAAAGCAATATGCATCAACAAGGATATTAAAATCTTTCTTAACCAATTCATATAATTCATCAACATTATCATTTTCTAATATTTCAGAAGCACTAATAGCACACTTAATATATTTTTCATATTTAACAACTTTTTCTACTGTTATATATGCAGCCATATAATCAATAATCTTAAAAATTTCATCTAATGCCTCTTCTGGATCAACACTACCAGTATAAAGACCAGGAATTAATTCTTCAAGTTTAGTTAAATCATATGCTTCCATATATTCTGCAAATGCTTTTACTTCATCTTCTAATTCTTTTACTTGTTCATCAGTAAATTGAATATTAAATAAAATACTTAATTGTGATTTTAATTGATCTAAATCACCTTCACCACCTGACATAAATAATAAACCAAGGACAGTTTCTAAATCTACTTCACCATTAATAGTAATACCTGATAATTTACCTTCAAGTAAACCTACAATTTTCTTAATAGTTTGAGTAGCAGCTTCATCTTCAGGATTTTGCATTAGACCAAGGATAGATTCAACATCTGCAACACTGATTTCTTCAATAATAGAAAGAGTTTCATTAATAGTAGTAATTGCAGTATTTAATAAAGTTTCCATTGTTGTAAATAATCCATCAATATCTTCAACATGTAATCCCACAACAAATCCATAACCTTCTAAAGTATCAATTAATACTTGAACTTCTGCTTCAGTAGGTAGGTTATCTTCAATTAATTCAGCAACTTGAATTGCAAAGTTTCTAGCATCTTCAATAGCAGCAGTAAGAGCAGCTTCAGAATCTACACTTTGGAATTTGCCCATTAATTCTTCTAATTTTGTTTGATAACCCATTGCAGTTTCATAAGCATCATATAATTTAATAGCAGTCGCATTTAAAGCATCTTTATTCTTTTCAAAGTTTGCAATAATTTCAACAACTTTTTCTTCTGCAAGTGTTTTAACTTTAACATATTTATCATACATATACACATCATAAATATATTGTTCCATTGCATACTCACATGCAAATGCTTCTTTAAATAGTGAATAATTATCTGTATATTTACTACCTTTTGCAACAAAATAATTTTTAATAGATTCAATTTCATCAATAGTTAGAACAAATTCTTTACCATCGTATTTAGTAAATGTATAAAAATCATTATTTCTAATTACACTATAAATCGAATCTGCATTATTAAGTACACGTTGCAAATAGCTATAAGTAGAAACTTTAGCTGAATAATAATAATGACCAACAGCACATCCAAAGAAAGGAGCAACTAATTCTACAAACTTATCATCATCTTCATAATTTGTTTTAGTAGAACTATAAGCACCTTTTGTTTTCATATCATCAAATAATGCTTGTAAATCAACATCTGGCATTTCAGGTTTTGGATATTCAGTTGTTTTATATCTAGTATAAAGCATTATACCAAAGAATGAAATTACATTACTTGTTTTTCCGTTTTGAATATATTGTAATAATTCGTTTAGAGCATTTATATCTGAAATTTCTTCAAATGTAATACCAAACTTTTCTTGTGCAGCTAAAACAATTTTAAATTCATCAAAATATTTGTTAGCTTCTTCTTCAGATAAACCAAATACTTCTACAATTTCATTAACTGTATATTCTTTTGTATAAATAACTGTTTCAGTTTGTTTGGAAAGACCACTATCAGAAGCGGCAGCAACACTAATTGAAACAAACCCTTCTTTTTCTAAATCTACTTTATACTCATTAGTTGTAACAACTTTTTTAATACCATTAACATAAACCTCATAATAAGTAGCACCAGTTACTTTATCCCAAGTAACTTTATTATTTACAAACTTAACATTTCTAGGTTTAATAAGTTCTGTTTTCCACGAAGCTACAAGTGTAATATTTTCATTTAATACTGTATTAAAATCAAAATCAACACCATTTAATTGCCATCCAGCAAATACATTGCCTTCTTTTACAGGTGCAGCAGGTTCTTTAACCTTGCTTCCCTTATTAACAGTAACACTATCTACTTTTGAGCCACCTTGTGAATCAAAAATAATTGTAACCTTGCCTTCAATAGCAGGAATTTCCCACTTAGCAACTAATGTTATATCTTTTTTAACTTTTGTTGAAAAATCATAAGCAGCACCATCAAGTTGCCATTCAACAAAATCATAACCTTCTTTAACTGGATTTTCAGGTTTAACTACTGTCTTATTTTTCTTAACTTCAACTGAAGCAATTTCACTTCCACCTTGTGTATCAAAAGTAACAATATACTTTTTACCACATGACACAAGTGTTAATGCGATCATTAAAACAGCTACAAAAACCAAAACTTTTCTTTTCATTGTTTTCCTCCTCTTAATGTAATTAACAATTAGCTTTCATATATAAAACAATTTAAATTAAAAAAAGTGACAAAATTAAATACTAATAATTATTTTTAAGCTAATTATATTTAATAGATACATTATCTATTTGCAAACATTATACCATTTTATTATAAAAAAGTCAACATTTAATTAAAAAACCATAGTTACTTTAAAATTCAAGAATGGTTACTTAATATCAAAAAAAGTCACCAAACCAGTGACTCATATTTTTTATTTTTTTATACTATATAAAGAATTAATACCATCATAAACTGCTACTTCACCTAGTTCATCTTCAATACGAAGAAGTCTATTATATTTAGCAATTCTATCACTTCTTGAAAGTGATCCTGTTTTAATTTGACCAGCATTAAGACCAACTGCAATATCTGCAATCGTTGTATCTTCTGATTCACCACTTCTATGCGAAACTACTGCAGTATAACCTGCACGTTTTGCCATTTCAATTGCCGCAAAAGTTTCAGATAATGTTCCGATTTGATTTACTTTAATTAAAATTGCATTTGCAACATGTTCTTTAATACCACGTGATAAAAGATTAGTATTAGTAACAAATAAATCATCACCAACTAGTTGAACTTTACTACCTAATTTTTGAGTTAATACTTTCCAACCTTCCCAGTCATTTTGATCTAATCCATCTTCAATTGAAATGATTGGATATTTCTTAATTAATGATTCATAATACTTAACCATTCCACCTGCATCTAAAGTTTTATTTTCACTCTTTAAGATATACTGTTTAGTATGTGGATTATAGAATTCACTAGATGCAACATCAAGTGCTAAATAAACATCTTTACCAGGTACATAACCTGCTTTTTTAATAGCTTCTACAACTGCTTCAATTGCTTCTTCATTAGATGATAACTTTGGTGCATAACCACCTTCATCACCAACTGCAACATTACAACCTTTACATTTTAAAATATCTTTTAAGTTATGGAATACTTCAGCTCCTATTCTTAATGCTTCTTTAAATGATTTAGGCGATACTGGCATAATCATAATTTCTTGAATATCAATACACCAGTTAGCATGAGCACCACCATTTAAAATATTCATCATTGGTGTAGGAAGAGTATGTGCAAAGAAACCACCAAAGTATTGGTATAAAGGAACATTATTATATTTAGCAGCAGCTTTTGCAGAGGCAAGTGATACAGCTAAAATTGCATTAGCACCAAGATGTGATTTATTTTTTGTACCATCTAAATCAATCATCTTCTTATCAATTAATAATTGTTCTCTAACATCATAACCTAAAAGTTCAGGTGCAATAACTTCATTAACATTCTCAACTGCTTTTAATACACCACGACCAAGATATCTTTTTGGATCTTTATCACGTAATTCTAGTGCTTCACCATCACCTGTTGATGCACCAGATGGAACAATAGCACGTCCCATAATACCACTTTCAAGTGTAACTTCTACTTCTACAGTAGGATTCCCTCTTGAGTCTAAAACTTCACGAGCATATATATCAATAATATAAGGCATAATCAATTTCTCCTTTTTCTTATTTTATGCAATATTTCTTATTTTATTAAAAATATTTAATAATTCCTCATCACTAAAATATCTAGGCACAGGGTATAGTGGATATACCTCTTTTTTTATGTGCTTTATCATCTTAGGAATATCTTCATCTTTTATTATATCACATAAATTATTTTCTATATCTAATTTTACTAATAAGTCTTTTATTTTTTTAATAAAATCATTAGGATTATTAGAATTAATACAAACTTCATGATTTAAATCAATTAACTTTTTATTTGCTGATTTTCCGTATGCTTCTAAAATTATTGGTAACAAAATTCCATTTAAATATCCATGAGGCAAATGATAATAAGCACTTATCGCATGACTAAATGCATGAACATATCCAACATACGCTTTCGTAAATGCAATACCAGCTTCATATGATGCTTGTTGTAATAGTTCTCTAGAATTTAAGTCTTTTTTATTATTATAAGCAGTTTCAACATTATATATAATTTTATAAATAGCACGTCTTGCATAAAGATAAGTTTCGTAAGTATTACTTTTTCCAATATATGCTTCTACTCCATGTGTTAAAGCATCAAGAGCGGTTGTTGCAATTAAATCTTTTGGAAGTGTTAACAATACTCTTGGATCTAATACTGCATATTGAGGAATAAGTTTAGGATCACTTATTGCATACTTTTCATTTCTTTTAAGGTCAGTTACAACACTTGCTACAGTACATTCAGAACCAGTTCCACAAGTTGTAGGTATACAAATCATAAAGATTGGTTTTTTTGTAATTTTAAGAAGACCTCGCATTTGTCTAATCGACTTTTTATTAGTAAGTCTTGCCGCAACAACTTTCCCTGCATCCATTGTAGATCCACCACCAATTGAAATAATCGCATCAACATTAAAATCTTTTGATATTGTTACTGCTTTTTCTATTGATTCAATATCAGGATCTGAAGGAATTTCATTATAATCTAAAACTTTAAAGTTATCTTTTAATAAATTAAATAAATATATATAAAACTCTTCTTTACATACCCTTTTACCAGATAAAAGTAAAATATTTTTTTTATTTTCTTTTTTTAATACATCAACTACTTCACTTAATTCATTTAAAATAATAGGTTCTCTAAATTTTATAAACTTAGTAAAAATATATAAAATCTTTTGATAAATTCTTGCAAATAAAGTTTTCATCTTATGCACCATTTTCTAATTTATAAACAACCGCATCACGGATTTGTAAGTCAAGAGTTGTTACTTTAAGGTTCTTAAAGAACTTTTGATAATAGTAATAATTATATACATAATCAATAACACATATCTTATAAGTTTTATTATTAGAAATATTGTTAATATTTAAATTACTAGAAAAATATAAATACCCATCAGCTGTATTATAAAATGATTTTAAAGTACTTCCACTCATTTCAACAATAATTAATTTATTATCAAACGGGAATACTTCATATATATCTTCCATTGTAATAGGACCTAAATCAATTGTACTTCTTACACCACCAGTATTTAAACACGCAAAATCACTTCCAGTTAATTCTACCATTCCATTTGCCGCAAGAGGACCTAAATAACTTTTTGATAAATAAGAACTTGTATAACCAACAACTTTTTCACCTTCTAAAATAACATCTTCATAGTTTTCTATAATATCTAAAATATTAGTACTACTTGAATAATTAGAAGGATAATAATGATTAACTGACTTTTTAGTAATATCACCATTTTCAATTGTTAAATTAATTGAACCAACTGTTATATTTTTAGTATTACTTTGAAGAACTGGGATTTTATAATTATCTATTCTATTTACAGTTTCATTTATTTTTTGATGTGTGTGAGCACAAAGAATGGCATCTATTCTTGCATCACCAAATAATGATGCATATTGCGCATTAGTATCTAAATCATAATCATGTGTTGCAACAACAACTACATCACAATCTTCTGTAGTTCTTAATGTAGTTGCAAGACGTTCAACAATTGGAACAGGATTTAAGAATGAATAGTTTTCTACAAATTCTGCATTAATTGAACTAGTTAATCCTTCACCAATAACACCAATAATACCAACTCTTAAACCATTGTTTTCAACAATAGTATATTCATCTAACCATTCAGGCATAGTTGATGAGGACTTATAAACTATATTAGCCCCAAGGAATGGGAAATTTGCTTCACCATTAGATAAGTCTCCATCTTTATATACACTAATAGTTTCAATACCCCAGTCAAATTCATGATTACCAATTACAAAACAATCAAAATCCATTTCATTTAAGATATCAATAAAAATTCTTCCTCTTGTTACATTTGATGCATAACCACCTTGAAAAATATCACCATTAGCAACTTTAATATAATTAGTATCAGTTTCTAAACTATTAATAAGTGTTTCAACTTTATCAAGTCCAGTTACGTTAGCATTTGTTGCTGCAGCACCATGAGTATCATTAATAGAAAAAATATTTACAACTCCAGTATTTATATCGCCATTAATTTCTATTACATTACTTTTATCGCTGTAAGAATTTCCGCTTCTTGCAACAACATAATATTTATCTCCATAAACTTCATCTATATTATATGAAAGACTAGTTATAGAATCTAATAAAGAATCATTTTTATATATGTCATAACTAACTGCATTTAAAACTTTATTCCAAGATAATATACCATCAGTTAACTTAATTACAGGAGCTTGTAATTTTATAACTACATCTTCATATTTAGAACCATTAGAATAATATTCTAATATATTACTGAAAGATGAATATCCATTAATTGTTTTTGCGTTAACTTTAATTTGATAAGTTCCTTCTTTCAAACTTAAATCATAACAAGTTTGAGTTACAGTATCAGTTAATATATTATCAATATATATATTATAATTTAATGCATTAGTATAACTATCCCACAATAAAACATCATTCTCTATTTTAATAATTATATTATTATTATTATTATTTGTATCTGTACAACTTGTGATACCAAAACAAATAAATATTATCAAAAATAATTTTACAATCTTTTTCATACTACACCTCTTGTATCTATTTTACCATATTTACACGTTTTTATCACTCTAGTTGCAATTAATAACAACATGGTAAGGATTTCTCCTTACCATGCATTTATTTAAGTTTTATAAAATTATCTTTAATGACAAATTCAGTTGAATTTAAAACAACATATTTAATTAACTTACTTAATTTATCTTGTGCAGTTTGTGTTAATACTTTAACACCAAAGAAATTACCTATAATATGAGCAAAATCATCATACTTAACACTACCTTGTAATTCTAAAATATCTTTCATAGCTATTTTAATTTCACATGCAGGTATCTCAGTAATATCTCTTTGAGAATTATTAGAAATACGATAATAATCAATATTCTTTTCTTTCTTATCTTTAGGAAAATATACTGCTTGCGATAATTCTAACTTCTTCTCTCTACTTACTGCAGTTAAATGTTTATCAAATAAACGTTTAACTCTTGCACCTGCTTTAGATACATTAACTAATTCTTTAAATCTTTCAAGAAGTAGTGTATAAGCAATTGGACCTTCGAAATCAATAATATTAGTAAGTTCTTGAACAATACCATTTTGAATATATTCATCCACCATAGCATCATAACTAAAATGAATTCTAAATGGATATTTTTCATATGTCTTAGCACGTTTATATACTTCAACAATATCTTTTTCAAACACAACATCAATTGGATCATCAATCACTTCAATTATTTGATTCTTTTTATTAATAGCATCAATTATTAAATCTAGAACTTGTTCTTTATTCTTAATATAATCAATTGAATATATATTAATTATATTCCAATCTAAGCGTTGAAGTGTTCTTATTTGAACACAGTTTCTATCACGACAAGTTGAATCTTGTGCATTGACACCACCATCACAAATAATACCAAGAACATAATTACCATTCATATCTTTAACACAAAGATTAAGTTTAAGTTTAGAATCACCTACTAAAATATCAGAATCAATTCCTCTTTTTAATAGTTCTTCTTGAAGTTCTCTTTCAATACCAACATAGCTAATTACTTGATGAGCATTTTCCATAATTAAACTAGACATACCAAATTCTGCATAAATCAAGAATTCTCTTAATACTTCCGCACCTTTATTCTTAGTTTTAAAGGTATTGATATCACTACCATGAATAGAAGCATATACTTTCATTTCAACTTTAGATCTAGTTACCGCAACATTTAATCTTCGTTCACCTTTTTCAAGAGATAAAGGACCAAAGTGAAGATGGAACTTCTTATCTTTATTAAAACCAAATCCTACGGAGAATAAGATAACATCACGTTCATCGCCTTGAACATTCTCAAGATTTTTAACAAATAACTTATCTTTATTAGCTTCATTAATCTCATTAAACTTAGGATTAGCCTCAAATAAATCATTAATCTTTTCAAGAATAAGTTCTTGTTGTTTCATATTAAATGTAATAATACCAATAGATTGTTTAGAAAGTTCTGGATCTTTAAAACGTCTTATAACTTCTTTTACAATCGCATCAGCTTCTTTTTCATTAATACCTGAATCATATACACCACCAACATACTCATAACTAACTCTTCTAAATGAATTATCTGGAGAAGGAAATGTATATAAAGAATGATCATAGAACATGTTATTCGAAAATGCAATTAATGATTCATGAGTACTACGATAATGCCATAAAAGTCTGTTTCTTCTCATACCAAGAGCTAAACAGTCATCTAGTAGGCTTTCTAAATCATCAAAGTTACTACCTATTTCTGCAATCTCATTATTTCCAATTACAGTTTGGAAGAAAGTTGTTGGTGGCATTTGCTCAGGATCCCCCGCAACAATTAACGATTTACCACGTGAAATAGCACCTATTGCTTCACAAGTTGGAATTTGACTCGCTTCGTCAAAGATAACAAGATCAAATTTTTCACTATCTAAACTTAAATACTGAGCAGCACTCATTGGAGACATTAAAAAACATGGACAAATTTGTCTAATTAATTTACCATATTCTATTAAAATATTTCTAATTGTTGTTTTATGACCACCATTTTTAATGCACTTTTGCAACCCATAAATAGCAGTAGATTTAGCGTAACCAAAGTTATTAACTGGATAATTCTTAGTAATCTTACTTGCAGTTTCTGTAATAATAAGTTCTGTATATTGATCAAGTAGTTCATTATATTTTCTAATCGCATTATCAAATAATAAACCATTAAATTCAATAAAATAATAATCTTTAAAATACTCATTAATTAATGCATAATTATGACCTGCAATAAAATGATTAAATAAATCGTTTAATGAACATTTTCCTTCTTTATAATATTTAATTAATTCAATTGGGAATAACGCATTAGATAACTCAATAAAACTCTTATTATATAAAGAAACACCTTCAAATTTACTTATTTGTTCTTCCATTTTACTAACAGTCTCTTTATAACTATGATATGCAATGTTATCATCCTTAAATACAAATTTATTAATATTAAGTTCAAAATCATTAACTAGATTAGTTTCTGAAACTAAATAAGCATTATATACTTCAAGTACTTTTTGTAACTTATATTTACGATGATCATCATTAGAAATCTCATTACACATAATTTTAAATGAAGTAATGATATTAAATAGATTATCATCAAGATCATTTTGGTATGTTAATTTATCTAAATATTGTTTTAATAAATAAGTATTTTCATAATACTCTTTCATTAATAAATAATTATTTGCAAGTTCATCATATTTATCACCAAATAGTGATTTTAAGAATGTATTATTTTCTTTAATATATTTATTATTTAATTGATATTTTAAAATTTGTTCAAGTATTTTACTAAGTATTGAATTATCAATTTTATAACCAGGATTTTTTAAATAAGGTTTTAGTATTTTCTTAATATTTAATTGAATGAAAATCTTAGTTAAGAAATTACTATTATTTAATTTAGTTAATAAATCATTAGCATCAATCAATACCACATCGCTATTAAATACTTGATTTAACTCTTGTAATATTTCATTACAAACAATACCTTTCTCAATTAAATTTAAAGAACCAGTATTTTTATTTATAATATCATCTGTATATAAATTATTAAACACTACTTTATTAGTTAAAACAAGTTCTAACATTTTAATAAGGACTGTAACATTACTAAAACTAAAATTAATGTTTGCGTTTATATATTCTTTAAACTCACTTAACTTACCATCTAATAATACAAGTTTTTCTTTTAAATCAACTACTAAATCATATAAATGCTCTTTCATTGTAAAAAGGTAATTAGATGTATCAAATGCATAAAATGGTGAATCAGTATACTCTCCATATTGTTGTTTAATAGTTTTAAGTTTTGCAAAAATTTCATCAATTTCTTTTAAATTATTTTCATTTAAATTCAAGAACCTATTATTATCTATTTTTAAGTCAATTAAATAATCTTCTTTAGAATAATAATTTACAATCGCATCATGTAAAGAATACACAAATGTTTTAGTATGGATACGTTTAATAAAATCATTTAAATATGTACGATTTTGTGCTAACTCATTAATTTGTTCATCAAATTCTGAAGGAGATTTTGTATGATCATGAGCCAGCGCTTTTCCAATTTGATCTAAAACAGTACGTTTATGAGCTTTATGTGAATGAAGTTCTAAACAAAAACAACCAAGATTAATATCATCAATACGTTTTTTAACAACTTCTAAGGCAGCCATTTTTTCTGCAACAAATAATACAGTTTTACCATTATACATTGCGTTAATAATCATATTAACAATTGTTTGTGACTTCCCAGTTCCAGGAGGACCATCAAGGACAAAACTTTCTCCTTTAGTTGAAAGAGCAATCGCCTTAATTTGCGAACTATCTGCAGATAGTGGAATAGCAAGATCATCTGGATTAAAATCTTTATCAACATCAAAATTAAATTCTAAATCATGTTCAAGTGGAAGTCCTTCAACTAAACCTTTAATAACTTTATTTTCTAAAAGTTGATCTTTTCGATTATGAATATCTTCCCAAAGAATATAGTTTGAAAAAGAGAAAGTTGATAAGAATACTTTATTATCATCAACTGCAATCATACATTCAGAAGATGTTTTTTCTCTAATTGCATTAAATACAGAAGAAATATTTAAGTTATTAATTTCTTTATCAACATTATATAATGATTCAAACGAAATATCACAAGTTTGATGTAGGTATTCAAGTACTGTAGTATTAATTGCAATATTATCACTATCAACCATTACTTCATAACCATTAATAGTACGTTTATTCTTACCACGAACAGGAATTAAAAATACTGGTGCAACAAGTGATTTTTTTGAATTTTTTGGTGTAAAGTTAATTAAACCAAAACTTAAGTATAAATTATTAGAACCAGTTTCTTCAATTGATGAATTACCTGCTCTAAATAAAGCTTTTAAAGTTGTATCAGTTGTACAAATTGCGTAAACTCCTCGTTTAGCTAAATCATCAATATTAGTTGAATCTTCCCTATATTCATAATAAGTATTAGCTGGTAAGACTTTATCGTTCGGATATAGATAAATCTTGTCTGTTTTAAGAAGTGTATTTAACATATTAGTTGCACTATTATATACAAGTTGAGGACTAGATGGACCAATCTTAAAATTAATTAACTTATTTCTTAAACTTAAATCAAGTAGTTTTTTAGACCAGTAATTAAACTTATCTGATTTTTCAATTCCTTCATAAACTTCTTGATTATTATCGCTATTCTTTCTTTTTAAATCATCTTGTTCTTCTACTTCAATATTAATAATAAAATCACCATTTTCATTACGTTCTAAACTTGGAATTGGACGGAAAATAGTTTTATGACAAGAAAGAATATCAATAGCACAAAAGAAACTGTTATAAAGTCTAATATGATCACGTGCTTGTTTAGTAGCTGCATTAAAAGTTTGATTACTTGATGCAGTATACATTGTACATTCAACGAGCTCAATCGCAAGGTTATCATTAGCTGATTGATTAAACACCTTACCAACATCTGTACAAGTCTTTTCTAAGAAACATTCATCATTTAAGAAACATCCTGCAAAAGCATGACCATCAATTAAAATTAGAATGGGATTTAAACCAACATTTTCTAAACATGCACAATATAAAATAGCTAAATCTAAACAAGTACCAAGCTTTTCATTTAATACACTCTTTGGAAGTCTAACACTTTGGAATAAATTAAAACTAGCAGGTGGATTTGCATAATTAATACCTATTGATTTTAATGCATTATATATTGCCATCATTTCTTCACGAACTGAATCAATATCATTTGCTTGATAACCTACAAAAGCACTTTCTGTTTTTCTAATCTCAGATAATATTTTTGTTGCATGTTTAATTACTTCTTTAACTTCACTAATATTAGGAGTTACGAAACAAGATAACATTTCGTAATTATCAATAATATGACTAGATTCATTCATTGGAGTAATAATTATGTCAGTAGTTACTTCTTTTAATAAAGTATTCTTATCATAAAGTTTAACAAGTAAATTAATAGGAGTAGTCTCAGATATATTATATAGACCTACAGTATCAACTTTAGTCATAATACCTTCAGTAACTTTAGTAGTTGAATTTTCACTAACTAAACTTAAATAAATATCACTAATACCAATTAAATAATGTGAAAAACTAAACTCTAATCTTAAATCTTTGTAAGATATATTCTCTTTATTAGTTATAATAATTGATTCAACTAATGAAAATGGAGTTTGTTTAAGAGTAGTATTACGAATTTTATAATAAGTATCACACTGATAACATAAATAATTATACTCTTTTTTAATGTTAAGTGTAATGTCAATATCATGTTTAATATCATGTTTTTTTACAACATCAAATTCTTCGTTTCTAGTTGGTTCCATTGTTGGTTCCTCCTTAATAAATATAGTAAAATTATTATATCAAATATTTATAAGAAATGCAATACTTGATATGAAAAATAAAGGGGCAAAAAAGTACTTAAAACATATGTGCTTTAAGTACTTTTTTATTTAAATCATTTTTAATAAAATTATTTATTTAAACTTTGAGAAATTGCAACTGCAACTGCTACAGTAGCACCAACCATAGGGTTGTTACCCATACCGATTAATCCCATCATTTCTACGTGAGCAGGAACTGAAGATGAACCAGCAAATTGAGCATCTGAGTGCATTCTACCTAGTGTATCAGTGAAACCATAAGAAGCAGGACCTGCAGCCATGTTATCTGGGTGAAGAGTTCTACCAGTTCCACCACCTGATGCAACAGAGAAGTAAGGTTTACCAGCAAGTACTCTTTCTTTCTTATAAGTACCAGCTACTGGATGTTGGAAACGAGTTGGGTTAGTTGAGTTACCAGTGATTGATACATCTACGTTTTCATGCCACATAATTGCAACACCTTCACGTACATCATCAGCACCATAACAACGTACCTTACCACGGTCACCATCTGAATATGGAGTAACTTTAGTTTCTTTTAATTCACCAGTTTTGTAATCAAATTCAGTTTCAACAAGTGTAAAACCATTGATTCTTGAAATGATTTTAGCAGCATCTTTTCCAAGACCGTTAAGGATTACTCTTAATGGTTCTTTTCTAACTTTGTTAGCTGTTTTTGCAATACCAATAGCACCTTCAGCAGCAGCGAATGATTCATGCCCAGCTAAGAATGCGAAACATTTAGTTTCTTCAGATAAAAGCATTGCACCTAAGTTACCATGACCTAAACCAACTTTTCTATCATCTGCAACTGATCCAGGAATACAGAATGATTGTAAACCTACACCAATCCATTTAGCAGCTTCAGCAGCATCTTTAGCTTTATTCTTAAGAGCAAGTGCAGCACCTACTACATAAGCCCATGCAGCATTTTCAAAACAGATAGGTTGAATACCTTTAGTAATACCATAAGCATCAACACCAGCAGCATCACAAATTGCTTTTGCTTCTTCGATGTCTTTGATACCATTTTCATTTAAACATTTATTGATTTGATCAATTCTTCTTTCATAACTTTCAAATAATGCCATTATAGTATCCTCCTATTCTTCACGTGGGTCAATGTATTTAGCAGCATCTGCAAATCTACCATATGTACCCATTGATTTTTTAATTGCTTCATCAGCATTAATACCTTTCTTTAAGAAATCAGTAAATTTACCTAAAGATAAGTATTCATAACCGATAATTTCGTTATTTGCATCAAGTGCAAGTCTTGTAATATATCCTTCTGCAAGTTCAAGATATCTTGGTCCTTTTGCTAAAGTTGAATAAGCTGTACCAACTTGGCTTCTTAAACCTTTACCTAAGTCTTCTAGACCAGCACCAATGTGTAAGCCACCTTCAGAGAATGCTGATTGGCTACGACCATAAACGATTTGTAAGAATAATTCACGCATTGCAGTATTAATAGCATCACATACTAAGTCTGTATTTAATGCTTCTAAAACTGTTTTACCAACTAATGCTTCAGATGCCATAGCAGCTGAGTGAGTCATACCAGAACAACCAATAGTTTCAACTAATGCTTCTTGAATGATTCCACCTTTAACGTTTAATGATAATTTACATGCACCTTGTTGAGGAGCACACCAACCTACACCATGAGTAAAACCGTTAATGTCTTCGATTTTACGAGAATATGTCCATTCACCTTCTTGAGGGATTGGAGCACAACCATGGCTAGCACCCACTTTAACAGGGCACATTGCTTTAACTTGACTTGTGTAATTCATGTTATCCATATTTTTAAATCCTTTCAATTTATTTCTCTTTTATTATACTACATTTTTTAAATTATTTCAAAAAATAAGTATTAAAGCCTATTTATAATTTTTAATCATGCTCTTACCTGACATTTCTACTGGTTTAGTAATACCAAGAAGTTCAAGAAGTGTAGGAGCAATATCACCTAAATTACCTGTTTCATGAAGTTCAACATTTTCTTTTGTAATTAAGAATGGAACAGGTGCAGTTGTATGAGCAGAGAATGGATTACCATTTTCATCAAAGATACAATCAGCATTTCCGTGATCAGCTGTTAAGATAATTGTACCACCAACTTTTACAACTGCTTCAGCTACTTTACCAACACATTCATCTACTACTTCAACAGCTTTTATTGCAGCATCATAAACTGTAGTATGACCAACCATATCACAGTTAGCATAGTTAAGAATGATAGTATCATATTTTTCAGATTCAATAGCTTCAAGAACTTTTTCTGTAACTTCATAAGCACTCATTTCAGGTTGTAAATCATATGTTGCAACTTTTGGAGAAGCTACTAAGATTCTGTCAGCTCCAGGTAATTCTTTATCAACACCACCATCAAAGAAGAATGTTACGTGTGCATATTTTTCAGTTTCTGCAATTCTAAGTTGTTTTAGACCATTTGCAGCAATAACTTCACCATAAATATTATCTAATTTTTGAACACCAAATGCAACATCACCTTTAACTTTATCAGAATATAACATCATTTGTACAAAACATAAGTTTTTAAATTCAGTATAATTTTCTAAGTTACCTTTATCAGATTTAGCTTCAGTTGGATTAGTAAGTGCAATACTCATTTGAATAGCACGGTCTGGACGGAAGTTTGCAAAAATAACTGAGTCGTTTTCTTTAATAAGAGCTTTATCACATACAATATAAGGTTTAACAAACTCATCAGTAATATCTTCAGCATAAGATTCATCAATACCACCAAGTAAATCTTTAACAGGAGCTTTACCATACACAAGTGCATCATATGCAAGTTGAATACGGTTATAGTTCTTATCTCTATCCATTGCGTAGTATCTTCCAGAAACAACACCAAGTTCAACACCAGGAATACGAGCAGAATCCAGTTTTGCTAAAAATTCTTTTGCTGATTGAGGTGGTACATCACGTCCATCTAAGAATGAATGTACATAAACATTTTTAACACCAGCTTTTTTAGCTTCATTCATTAAATAAATGATATGATCGATATGAGAGTGTACACCACCATCACTCATAAGTCCCATAATATGTAAATCAGAATTATTATTAATAGCATGTTTAATTGCTTTATCAATAGCAGGCATTGAAAGTAATGTATTTTCACGACATGCAATATTAACTCTAGTTAATGATTGGAATACAACACGTCCTGCACCAATATTCATATGACCTACTTCACTATTACCCATTTGACCATCAGGAAGACCTACAGCTTCACCAGATGCTTCAATTAAAGTATTAGGATATTTCTTAAATAATTTATCAAGATTAGGTTTCTTAGCATTTGCAATAGCATTACCTTCTACTACATTTCTAATTCCATAACCATCCATAATGACAAGCATTGCTAATTTTTTTGTACTCATAAGTTTTCTCCTTATTTTTTAATATATTTATAACCTTACATATTATATCAAAAAACTAATTTTTTTTCAAGTTGATAGTATCAAAAAAAAGAAAAAGGTATTAAATGAGTTTAATCATTTAATACTTATATATTATTTTATTCTCCAATTTCGATAAAAACAGAATTAATATATTCTAAACTTTTTAATACATCGCTAAAGTCTAGTTTTTCTCTCTTATATAAAAGACTTAAATGTAATTTTTCATAGATGCTCTTTATCTCATCATCTAATTTTTCTTTCCATGAATTAAAATCATATGGTCCAATAGAATTATATTCAACAGTGATGTTTCGCTTATTTAAATAAAATGAATCAGTTTGTTTAGTAAGTTGTAAAAGCCTTTTTAATTCTTTTTTATTATTCAAAAATTCACGAATGTCATTCATTAATAGTAGCCTATAAACATCATATAAATGTCTAACTTTATTTTTTAAATTTCCGCAAATTGCATGCCTTTTTATTGCCATTACTTTATCAATAAACGTCCTCTCAATATTTAAGACATTAATTTGAATCTTTTTTAATTCATATTTATTAATTAAATCATGCAATCCATTAATTTCCAGATATTCAAATATGTATGACTTTACTTCTTTTTTAGAATAGGGATCAGGCCTAATTTGACTTCCTATTTCTAGTTTTATTTTATTATGATAATTTTCACTCCATATATATGAACTTTTATTTCTTTGATTTCGTTCACTAATAATTTTCTCGGAATTAAAGTGTCCAATAATCGTTTGTTCAATTCTTTTTAAAATTTTATCACATTTATTGTTATTTAAATCCATTCCTAAGAAAGTTAAATCAATATCTTCAGAAAAACGTTCTATTGAACCAGGATAGCACTTACTTAAAGATGTTCCTCCTTTGAATACACATTGTTCAAAATATTCACTATTTGATAAATTTTGTAATAATTCAACAATATAAAAATCTCTTATTATAGAATCTTTTGTCAAATTTTTCCATTTTGCTACTTTGACAACTAATTCATTAAACTTTGTAATATCCTCTAGCAATTTCATGAATTTCCCCCATTTTATAATGCTTATAATTTGAAAACGATGATAAATAATCCGTAATATTATTTTTTATATTATAGTAATTTAATATATTATTTAGAAAAGATAATGTAGATTTTTTATATTTTATTTTTTTTAACACTTTATCTAATATAATATCATTATAATTATTAATAAAATTTTCTGTATATTTAATAAATTGTAAATAATTTAAATCTTGAATAAAAGAAAAATTTTCTAATACTTCTAAACACTCAACCATAGCCTTTATTTCTTTAGTAAATTCTAAATCTGCATACTTAATTGTAACATTTTGAATAAGTTTACAATTTTCAGTAATTATTGAAGAATATATTTCAAAATAAAATGGTATTTGTGTTGTTAGCTTCAATTTATTATACAATCCATACCCTATCACCATTCCCTTTTCATCCGCAATATAATCATCAATTATATCTTCTTCAGTTATTGGTATAATTCCAAATTCACTTTCTTTAGGTATTACATATATTCCTTTTGATACTCTAATAATTTTCCCCTTATTTTTTAATCTTTCAATAATTTTATAAAAAGTAGCCTCAGATAATACTAAACTGAATTCTTCTTTATATAGTTTACTTGCAACTATTAATTCATTTTTTTTATATTTCTTAAAAATTATACTAAATACTACATCGCTTTTCATTTTTATCACCATTATTATTATATATTAAAGATATTAAAATGTCAAGTTTTTTTTAAAAAAGCTTGACATTATTTATTTCTAAAATCTCTTGCCAAATCAAAGAAACTAACAGTATCAACAACTTCTTCTTCAACTTCATCAAAATTATCTGTTAAGAAATAAAATGATTCTTCTGGAAGTTCATTTAAATCGTCTATTGATACATTTAAAATCTCTAACAATTCATTAAATTCAATTGCTTTTAAATGTGGTCCAACAGATTTACGAAACTCATCTATCTTAACATCATCTGAATTTAAATGTTCACCAGGAAATCTTATATACAAATTAGCATCTTTATAACTCTTTACAAAACATCCTGCTTCATTTGTAATTAATTGAATTAAGTTTAGTGTTTGAACGTAATTATAATTAGTATAATCAACGCTTATATAAACTTTTTTATTGACAAGTTTATCATTTCCTTTTTTTAGTGGAATAACATTATCTACTAATTGTGAATATCTTTTTCGATTAAATTTATTTTTTATTATATTATTGTTTTCTTTTATTAATACTGGATGTTTTAACAAATATTCATATCTGTCAGTAGTATAATCATGACATTTATCTTTTGCGTCAGAACATGATATTAATAAATCAGCAACTGATAACTTTGTTATTTCTAGTATTTCTTGAAAAACTTTCATTGTATGAAATGCGTCAGTTTCTGCATCATGTAATCTTTCTTCTCTTTGTATTTTAAAATGATCTAAAGCAGTAGCCAAAGAAAATTGTTGATCTACACCAATATTTTTACTATATATTTGTTGAACATCATAAAAATCATATTCCAGTGGTGGAAGACTATATCTTTTTAATTCATCGTTTATTCCTGTTACATCATTTAGGATAGAATAGCCAAAAATATAATCACATTTTTTAAATAATTTTTTTATTTGTTCAAAAAAGCATTCAAAAGAAGGTTGTTGAAGATAAATAAGATAAGATCTTGTTAAAATTTTATTAACTACATAATTATCCCACTCGTTTAATTCAATATTTGGATTAATTAATAAATTTAATCTTTCAATAAGTTCAAATTTTTCATTTACTAACACATAACCAAATTCACAAATTTTCTTACCACTTTGAGGTGATGCTGCAAATTCTAAATCAAAAAATAAATACTTCATATATTACTACATCCTTTTCTATAACTTATTCTTTACAAACATCCACCCATTTTAAATTATTAGATGCTGCTTCTAGTTCTTCTATTAATAATTTAACTGCTGTATTACTAGTACCACATGCTGGATACACATATTTATATTTTTTAAGTGATATATCTAAATAAACTTTTGCATTACTATTTACACCAAAAGGACAAACTCCTCCTGCTGCATGACCTATCAACGTTTCAACATCATCAAAAGGAACCATCTTAGCTTTAATATTAAATTCTTCTTTAAACTTATGATTATCTATTTTTTTATCGCCAGCTACAATTACTAGGATTGGAATATCATTTACAATAAACAATAATGATTTTGCAATTTCTCCTTCAGTAACACCAAGGGCTATTGCTGCAAGTGCTACAGTTGCAGTTGATTCATTAAATTCTATTATTCTTGATTCTAAATTAAATTTTTCTAAATGTTGTTTTGCTTTAATAAACGACATAGTCCACCTCTTAATTATTATTAGTATATCAAATTATTTTTAAAAACAGATAAAAACTAAAACAAAAAAATAGGTTTTTATATTTTTTTTACAGAAACCTATTTTATTAGTTTTTGGAATTTTTCCTACATAGTAACTTCTTTTTTACTTTTTTTATTATATAAATAGACTACTAAATAATAAATTCCATAAATAACTAAGCAAGATAAATATATGGCTAACATTACTGTGTATGGATTTAAATTCTCTGGAACAAAATCAAACACTGGATCTTTTATAAACAACCAGTTATAATCATGATTACTTGAAGAATAAATTGCATTACCAAATGCAGCCCATAAAGTTATACCTACGACAAAAATTGCTTCTTTGTAACACTTCTTAATATCTAGTTTATAATCTTCTAAACATAGACTTAAAATACCATATGCAAATACTAATCCATGATACATAAATAATTGAACAATTTCATAAGAAAATGCAGAACAATCTGTATCTAGAGCACTACCAGGATATACTAACCACATCAGTGGAGCTACAATCGATAAAACTGCAATTGGTGTTTTAATAACATTTTTATACTTAGAATATCTTGAAAACATTATAAGCGGACAAAGAACTGTACAAATATGAAATGGAAACTTATCAAGAATTAACTCACCATTCTCATCCATAGTCCCACCATTAAAAAATGGTTGAAAGAAAAAATCTAATAAATAACATAACAATACTAATATTGCAAATATATTAACAATCTTTTCTTTCTTTTCTATTTCTTTCTTAAAATATAAAAAAACAAATAGTGATATTATTAATACTATAACTGCTAAATATGCAAAATGAAGTGGTGAAAAAAGTGATATTTTTGTAAACTCATTTGCAGCTTTTTCACTAAATATTTTTAGAAAAAATTCTCTCATAGAACTTTCCTCCTTAATAATTACACCATTAATATACAAAAATTTACTTAGTTTTACAATACCAATTTAATTAGAAAACATTTTTTCCCCTTTTAAATGCACAAATGAGCCTTTTTTAAAAAGGCTCATTTTCTACTTTTTATTCTTTTCTTTTGATCTTTTATCATTAATAATTGCAATTTCTTTTTCTGTAATTAATGTGCAATTGTTTTCTTTAGCCCAATCCACACAGCCTTTTAAGACAAGTTTTAAGAAAGGACGAGGAACTTTTACAAGCATTTTTAAAGCTTCATCTGTAAACTTAACAACATCATCAGCTCTATCTGCAGCATACCTAATTGATGTAAGATCCACTTCTTTATCAGGAATACCTTCTGCGTGAGCTGTTTTAAAACCTGAACACCAGAAATTTTTAGAATCACGATATCCCCAGTTAGTAGGAATAGGAGCAAAGTTTCCTCTAGTTACACCATTTATAATAGCGTCATGATATTTTTCTTTCATTAAAATATGATCAATCTTTAAAATAAAATGTGCACCATATTTAGAAGTAATACCATTAAAATCATGATATGGACCATTATATTCTTCTTCAATTTGATCATTTTCTGCACCATCTAATTCTTTAACCCAAGTACATTCAAAGACTTGTAAAGCCTCATCAATAACTTTAGGAAATGCATCATTAGGATGATCAATACAAGACATACCGTCAACCATTGTAAATTTGAAATCTTTCATTTTTTCCTCTGGAGTATCACCAGGAAAACCAAGACGCACACATTCTTTAAAAATCTTTTTACTATATGGCATAAAGTTAATAGTACACTTACCTGTTCTTAATAACCCTTTACAAGTGTTTGATGAATTACGACATTCAAGCACCATTGCGTAATAATCTTTACCTGCTATATAATAAGGAAAGACAAGCGAATATGCACCAAATGATGTATTACCATTTTCATCAAGAGTTCCAATTAAAGTAAGTGGCATTGGAAAAAAAGCAGATGTTTGATAAAAATTATCTACAATTCTTAAATCTTTAAAATTATTTTTCATAATAAATCCTCACAAAATTTGTATTACTTATATTATACTATTTTATTTTTATTTTTCAAAACAATTATTAATTATTTTATAATAAACTATATTATACATTAATATCTTTTCTTGCAGGACCATTGATAACTTTCCCTTCCTTATTATATATAGAACCATGACAAGGACATTCATAATTTTCTTCTTCCTTATTATATATAAGACCACATCCTAAATGTGTACATCTAGGGCGTCTAAATGTTAGTAAGTTTTTAATTGAAGTATAGATATTTTTAAATAAGTTTTTATTAACACACCATCTATTAAGCCTTGTTAATTTAAAATACTTCTTATCTTTAATAATTTTTAAAACAATTTCAGAACTTGCCATTGCCCAAGTAAATCCCCATAAATTAAATCCTGTAACTATAATATGATTTTTATGAAAAATATCACTGTAACCAATATATGGTACTTTATCAAGAGTGGTTGTGTCCTGTCCATAATAACTATATAAAATATCTTCCTTTGTGATATTTAATTTTTTACAAACTAACTTTTCAAAACTAGACTTACATCCACATCCTGTATCTGAATCATTTCCACCTATGATTAAATAATCTTTATACATTCTGTAATATAATCCATTATCTTTATCTAAACTACAATATGTTCCTTTTACAAATTTATTTTTAACAACACATACATATGATTTTTTTTGAGTTAGTTTCATAAATAAAAAATTTAGTTTATTGTTTATTGGATAGTTTGTTGCAGTGACTAAATATTTAAATTTTATTCTTTTTCCACTTTTTAAAACTGCATAATGTTTTTTTATTTTAACTATTTCAGTATGTTCATATATATTTAAATCTTGCGCTAAAGCATATAATAATTTTATCGGATTAATTATCGCTTGATTTTTAAAAGATATTCCAATCGCATCACTATCAAATGGAATATTTTTATTAATATAAATATCAGGATATATATCTTTTAATATTTCATATTCTTTTTCTATTAAGTTATGATTTTTAGAATATATGCACGAATCAACCTCCTCATAATCAAAATCATAAATTTTTGATAATTGTTTATACCGATGTAGTGCTTTATTATTAATATATAAATAACTTCTTCTTTCAATATCATTTAATTCTTGATAAAGAGTTTCATGTTGAACCGTTAAAAAAGCAGTTGTTTTAGAAGTAGTACCTCTTCCTATTTCATCTTTTTCCACTAAACAATATTTGATATTATAATCTTTTAACAGGTTTGCAATTAGTATTCCAACTATTCCTCCACCAATTATTAAAACATCAGTTTCAATATTTTCATCTAATCTATTATATTTTTTATTCTTTAAGTATTCATCCCAAATTGATTTATTCATTTTATCACCAATACTATTATTACCATTTGATGATATTTTTATAAAGAAAAAAATGCATTTAATAAGTCAATTAACTAATATAAATGCATTTCTTATAATTTAAATTAAAGCTAATAGTTTTAATGTTTCTTTTAATGAAACATCATATGACAAAACAATTAATTGATACAATAGTATTTTCTTATCTTCATCAGTTAATCTTTCTATATCAATATCTGTAAATTTAATTTCTGATACTTGTTTATCTTTAATTATTAACTCTATATATTCATTAAAACAATATTGAACTCTAAATCTAATTTCATCTTCTTGAGATATTTCTTTTAATAAACTAATTACTTCTTTTAATGATGTAGAATAATGCATGAAAATACCCTGTTTGAAAATATCACCCATAAACATATCACATGATTCATAAACTCTACTCATACCATCAGTAATATATTTAGGATCTAAAGCATCTTTTTCATACCAACATACTTCATTAGGAAATTCAAATACTTTTTTAAACTCTCTTGCGTAATTGGTAGAAGTCTCTACATACATAATGTCATATAATTCAAATTCATATTGTTCGCAAAGTTCATATAAATCAGTAGCTTTAATATTTAAAACATCCATCAATTCCATACCATTAAGATCTAATGTTTTACCTTTTTCTACTAATAATTTTTGTAAATTATCAACTAATTGTTTCATGATTTAAAGTCCCTTTCTTCTTATTTATTATATATATTATACCAAATTTTACACTATAAGTCAATGTAAATTAAGGACTTTTTGACAATGTGTTTAAAAATAAGGATAATAGTAATTAAACTATTATCCTTATTTAAATGTAATTATTCTTCTTTTAAATCAATTCCAAGTTCCATGCCTTCATACATATAATCATTCCATTTAAAGTTTTTGTAATAATTAACATGATATCTATGCATTTCTTCTACCAATAAACTAAACTTACCAACTGTTTGATGTTTTGGAAATACATCAAAGTATTCACCTTTTAAATAAAAATTAAAGAAACTAGAATCTACTTCGGTAATTAAAGTATAAAGGTTTTTATAATCGATTGAAAACTCATAAGGTTCACCATTTCTTGTTCCCTTATAATGCATACCCGTATGATCAACTCTTATTTTACCACTACCTACAATAAAGCTTGTTTTATTGTTACCTACAAGTTTATACTCATCTAAATTACCTATTTCACATTCATCTTCAAAATAGTAATCTGGATTTTCTCTTATTTCTTTTATAATATCAGCACGTTCTTGTTCAACCCATTCAAATGGTGATGCAGGAATTACAGCGTTTTCAAATGGATGGAACTCATAGTAATCATCCATAGAAGCACCATTACCACAAGATAAACATGTAATTTTATCTCCTTCACCTTTCATAGTAAATTCTTTACCACACTTAGGACACTTATAACAAAAGTCTTCTAAACGATGACAAATTCTACCACGTGTTTTCCATTTAATTTTCTTTTCTTTATTCCAAGCATATTCATTACGTCTAAATTTTTCATTAATAATATCATCCATTTCTTCAACAGATAATTTTTCTACATCTTCTTTACTAAATAGAAGTGATAGTGTTGCATGAGTTTCACCATAACGTTCATCTAAACATACTTTTGTATTTTGTAAATACTGTCCTTCTAAATAACATAAATATACTGGAACTTTAAAATGTTTAAACATTTTGCTAGTACCTGGTACAATTGGTTTATTTCCACCATAGTCACTTGCTAAACCTTCTGGAGAAAATGTTACACAACCACCTTTTTTAATTACTTTTGCAGTTGCGGCAATAGTTAATCTATCAGGATAATAGTTCTTTTTAGGTATAACTTTATTTAATCCAAAAATAAACGAAAACTTCTTACGATAAAATTCATTATTACCTGCAATCATATTTGTAATTCTAGGATATGTAGCACCAGTAACATACATATGATCTATTCTTGATAAATGATTAAAAATTACAAAACATGGTCCATCACAATCTTTAACACTATCAATAATATGAAAATGTGGTTTGTATTTGCGACCAATAATATCTACCATAATAGTTTTATATAGCCATGCAATAAATCTTGGTGCAGGACGATAATTTCTTGCTGCTATTTTTTTAGATACTGAAACTTTTTTTGCCATCTTCTTTACTCATTTCTTAAATTCTTCTTTTATTGTAATTATTATAACATTTTTCAACATAAAAATCAAATCACCTATTAGTATGTTTAATAATATTTACAAAAACAAATAATTTGTATAGTCAAAAAATATTTAAAAAATAAAAAATCAAGTTCAATGAACTTGATTTTTCTTAACCCTTTATTCAAAGATTGCATATAAAATAATATCACCTGATAAACCAGTTGGTAATTGTGTTAAAACATCAACTGATAAATCTTGATTCACACTCCAACCTTTAAATGTTTTACCGTCACAAATAGGTTCTGGTAATAGTGCTGGTAATTCAGCAATAGTATATTCTTCAATATAGTTTTCAACTTCTTCATAGTCAATATTTTCTTCATTAAAGAACTCAAGAGTTGTAACTCCACTAGTTAAGTCTCCTGTTACTCTTACACCTTGACCAACTTTAACATTTGATCTAAATGATGAAGTAGATGAGTAGTTTTCATATGATCCTGAAATTGAAATAACATATTCTGCATTTGATGAATCAAAATCATTTCCAGAATCTGCAATTGCAGTTACAACATAAATTTCCATTGCATCATCATAGGCTATACCAACTCTAAATGAGAATGTAGCTTTAGGATATGTACTAACACTATCTAAGAAAATCGTTGTTTGATATGTTGTCCAGAAGTTTCCTTTTCCTGTTGTTGAAAGTGTTGTTGCAGCATTTCCAGTAAATTCTGCTTGATTACCCCATTGTCCACCATTTAGATTATAAGTAACTTTATATACTTCATATTCATAATTTGCATAAAGAGTAATATCACCTGTTGTTAATTCACTAATTGATGTAATATATGAATTACTACCTTTTACTTTTGACCAACCTAAGAATTTATAACCTTCTTTAGTTGCAGGATATAATTTAGTAATCACACCTTCTAAATATGTTGAATCGTTCATTGAGTGATTAACACCACCATCTAATTCATATGTAATATTAGAATATACATCAGGAGTTTCAACTACTTCCCATTTAGCATAAAGAATAATATCACCAGTTGTACCTTTTTCAATTTTTAATACTTGTGCACTTGTTGCATCGTGATCTAAATACCAACCTAAGAATTCAATTGAAGCAGTTGGATTTGATAATTCAAATTCATCTTCAACTGTATAAGTTAAGTGATCACTTGGCATTGTTGCAGTAACACCTGTAAGATATTTAATTAAATACTTATTAGGATATTTATCAAAACAAGTAATTATTGAACCATTACACCATTGATGGAATCTAAAGAAGATTTGAACACGGTTGTTAGATGCTTGCTTATATGTATAACTATAACTTGTGTATGAAGTTTGCATTGCATTTAAGAAATATTTATTACATTCAATATATTTAGTACGATATGGTTCTGAATTTAAGAAATAATTATTATCAACTTCAGGAACGTAATCAGCTGAGTTAGTACCCTCAATTGGTTTATAAATTAATGTTGCAAAAGTACGTTCAAATATATAAACATTTATATCTTTAATATCTTGAGCACTAGTGAATGTTGCAGTACCATATTCAGTTGAATTAGTCGTGATTGTATAAACACCATCATTATATAAAACACATGACAAATTATCTTTATTAAGTACGATCCAATCAAATAAATCATTATAAAAATCATTTACAAATTCATCTTTTGTTTCCCATGTTGTTTTAGTTAATACATATAGATTAGAGTCATAAGTAATTTTATATTCAACCAAATCATAAACTGCTTTAACTTCTAAATCTTCTGTTACATTTGTAATTGATTTATCCCATCCAACAAATTCATAGCCTTCAAGTGTTGGAGCAGTAGGAGCTGATGCAGCTTTACCATCTTTTACTTTTGTTTCTTTTAATAAATTATTATCTTGGTCATAGAATTTAACAGTATGATAAACAATATCACTATTATCAGGTAATTCTAATTTATGCATACTATGCCAGTCAACTGTAACAAAATCCACACCATTATCAATCCATTTTTGAACATCACTGTAATCGCTATATTGAGTAAATGTATATGTTGAAACTTTAATTCCTGCATCTTGGTATTTTACAACCCATTCAGCAGTATTTTCAGTTTGACCATTACCATATGTAACACAACCACTAACGTCAAGTCCATAAGTTTTACATCTATTAAATACTGTTTCAGATGCAAATGAATCAACTAAATATTGACAAGGAATATAATCATAACCATTTTGTTTTACCCAGATTAAACAGTTATATGCACTTGCTAAGAAAATTGTTTGATCTAACATATCTTCTTGTTCAATTAATTCCATTAAAGCTGGCATTCCTGATTGATCACTATTTGAAATACCAGGAGAACCTTTAAGTTCTACAACAGCTTTAATACCATATTCTTTACAAATTTCTAAATATCTTTCAAGTGTACAAATTTTAGCAGTATATTTACCAGTACCAGGCATTTCACCATATTGACTAGGGTAACCAGCAGTTCTACTTGATGATATTACAACATCTTTTAAATCAGCCCAGTTTGTATTTGCAATTGTAAGTCCTCCAAATGTATCATCATGACAACATACAAATACACCATCTTTAGTTTGTTTAACGTCAGTTTCTAAAGCTTGATATTGTAAAGTCTCTGCAGCATATAAGAATGCTTCTTCAGAGTTTGGTGCACCATAATATGAACCTTGATGACCAATAAACTGTACTGCATAATCCCAAACAACTTCTACATTTCTTTGTACAGTAGAAATATTTCCACTGGAATCTGTTGATGTATATGTTACTACATATGTACCATATTTTCGATTATTAATTTGATGTGTTATTTGAACATCATCTGTAATATCTCCATCTATATCATCAATTGAAGATACACCTTGCAATAAGAATTCTTTTGTTACTTCTTTATTCCAATTTAATTTTATTGTTTCTAAGGATGGATCAATTGTTAAAATAGGTGATGCAGAATCAGTATAAACTGCTTCATAAGTGTTATCACCACTAACTTGAATTTGAATAGTTGAGGAATCACTTACAACTTTTTCATTTTTATCTATCCAATGTACAAATCTCATACCTTCCTCACTAGGATTTGCCTTGATAGTAATCTCTTCTTCTAATTGGAATCTTCCTTGTGTAAAACCATCAGATAATGTTCCGTTAATTACATTAATATTATAATATGTTGCATTTGCAAGTCTATCTAAATTATAATTAAAATTAATTTGTGCTTTAGCACCATATTCTTTCATCGCAAATAGCAAGTTTTCAATATTTTCATTTACTTTACCTGTTGCTTCATATACGTATTCTAATACACTATATTTAACTACTTCTGAATAAATTATTTTATCATCAATCTCTACATATGCTCTTGCATAAATATCATCTGTCATTTGTTTAGCTGCAAGTCCTCTAGAATAATATATTAAACAATTTACACCCGCAATAGTTGTAGAACCTGATGGATTAACAACATATGTTGCATTTTCTTTAGTATACCCTTCTTGTAATGAGTCATAGAATAACATCTTCACAGGATAAAGATTTGGATCAAACCCATCATATTCTACCGCATACATAATATATAATTCACTAGAATACGATAAATTCTTTTTATAAATAGATAATGTAGGATTATCTACATTTGCTGCTTTAACATTATTTTCCGTATATTGTTTATTTATAATACAAAAAGATAATGTTATTATAAAAAGAATAAACGTAAGTCCCATAAGTTTTATTGTTTTATTCATTTTTTTCCTCCGTTTCCATAAATTTTTTTTATATAATATACCTTATAGGTATATTATACTATCAATTTATATTTTTTGTACTTAATATTATAATTTAATATATTTCGCATATTCAAATGATATAAATTCATTATTAAGTGTTTGAATATATGCCTTTTCTTTATGCATATATTCAACTAATTCACGAGTTAAATAATTTTTAAACTTATCCATAACTTGATTTATAGAACTTAATTCATTATTAGTTAAGTTATAGTTAATAGTTATTACATCATTTCCTCTTGTTTCTAACATAACCTTATTAAATTTTATTAATTATTTACCGTAGAACAACAACTATTAATAAAAAATAATGCCATTAATATTAATTTTTATTCTCTAAATATTCTCGTTCTAATAATATTTCTTTTCTTAATTCTTCTTCAGTTGGAATATATAGCATATACTTTGAAGTAAATATTTGATTATAACCTTCTGGAATTGTATATTTAACAAGTGCATCACTTTTATCTGAACATAATATTATTCCAATAGGCGGATTATCACCAGCAAGCATTTTTTCTTTTGTATAATAATTTACATACATTTGCATTTGCCCTATATCTTGGTGTGTTAAATCTCCTGTTTTTAAGTCGAGTAATACAAAACATTTTAGAATGTAATGATAAAATACCAAATCTATATAAAAGTGTCTTCCTTCAATATTGAGATGTTGTTGTCTTGCAATAAAAGAAAAACCTCTTCCAAGTTCTAATAAAAATTTCTGTAACCTATTGATTAATCCTTGTTCTAAATCAGATTCATAAAAATTGGATGTATCATTTATTCCTAAAAATTCTAATACATAAGGATCTTTTATGACATCTTTTGGTTTCATTGTAGTTTCTTTTTTAGTAGTATCTGCAACAACATCATAATTACCTTTACTTGCAAGTAACCTTTCGTATGAAAAAGTATTAATTTGTCTTGCAAGCTGTCTAGTGCTCCAATTTGACTTTATTGCTTCTTCCATATAAAACAATCTAGCATTTTCATTTTCTACTTTCATTATTAATCGATAATGTGTCCATGATAATTCGAGACGCAGTGCGTCTCGTTTTTTAAAACATAAATAAAATTGTCTCATTTTTCGTAAATTTGTTTCATCAAACCCTTTTCCATAATCAATGGTTAATTTCTTAGAAATCTCTTTAATAAGTTTTTTACCATATTCAGCATTTTTGTTTCCATCTTGCATTTCAACAATTCTTTTCCCAATTTCCCAATATGCTTCAACCATTGCAAAATTAATTGCAGCATATGCTTTTTTTCTAGCAGTTTCTAATATTTCTTTTATATTAGAATAAAATTCTGAATTTAACATTTCATTAGCCATATTTAACTCCTCTTATAATTAATATTAAAAAACCATATTACATTTTAAAATAATACAGTCTTCATATATATAATTAAAAAAAATGTTAAAATTGCTTTTTTTATTTTAAAAAATATTGGTCACGCAATGCGTGACCATTTTAATCTTCAATTTCTAAAATCTTATTTGTTAAATCTTGATCTAAAGTTTCAATATTTTGTAATTGTTTTTGAATTTTTCTAGTTCTTACACCAACAAGTTTATCTAGTTCATCTGATGCTTCATTTACTTTCTTTTGTGCTTTAGCAAGTACACCTGCAAAGTTTTCAAATTCTGTTTTAACTGCAGCAAGTAAAGTAAAGACATCTGATGATTTCTTTTGAATTGCAAGTGTCTTAAATCCCATTTGTAAAGCATTAAGTATTGCAGTAAAAGTTGTAGGACCTGCGATATTGATATTATATTTTGCTTTTAATTCTTCAAATAATCCAAGTTCTAATACTTCCATATAAAGTCCTTCAACCGGTAAGAACATTATAGCAAATTCAGTTGTATTTGGTACATCTATATATTTTGTACTAATATCACTCGCATACTTTTTAATTTGATTTTTAAGTTCAGCTCTTGCAACTTTTAATGCTTCTACATCACTATTATTTTGTGCATCTTGAATTCTGTGATATGCTTCTAAAGGTAACTTAGAATCAATTGGAAGATATATATATGAATCATCTTGATTAGGAAGTTTTACTGCAAATTCAACACGTTCTGTACTTCCTTTTTTAGTTACTACATTTTCTTCATATTGTGATGGTGCAAGCATGTCTTTAATAATCGTAGATAAGATAACTTCTCCCATTGTACCTTTTCTCTTAACATTAGTTAAGACACTCTTCAAACTTCCTACATCACTTGCAAGACCTTTAATTTCACCAATAGCTTTATTAACTCCACCTATTTGTTCAATAACACTATTAAATGATTGCTTTAATCTTTCATTAAGTGTACTTTCTAGTTTTTCATTAACAGTTTTATTGATTTCATCAAGTTTTAATTCATTTGATTCTCTTATAACTTTTAAATTTTCTTTTACATTTCCATCAAGCTTATCAAATGATTTATTAATTGATTCATTAAATTCTTTTAATACTTCTTTAACAGATGCATTAAACTCTTTAATTTCATTAGATAACTTTTCTTTTATTTGATTAACAGATTCATAATTATCTTTAATCATTTCTTTAAGTTTATCATTGATCATTTCATTTGTATCTTTAAATGATAACTTTAATGACTCTATTTCATTTTCTAAATTATTAAACTTAACTTCTAACTTATCAAATAAACTAAAATTAGCTTCTTTTAATAATCTAACTTGAGTATCTAACTTATCATTAATACGATCAATATTTTGATTCATACATGTTTTAACAACTCTTTCAATGTTGTCAATATCTGTATTATTTAAAGAATTAGTTGGTTTGTTCTTAATACTAATAAAGATATTAACACTTAATAAAACTACTACTATAATTAGTAATATTAATAACACTATATCCATAGTTCTACCCCCTTTAGATGAAGATTATCTATAATTTAATATTCTTTAATATTTTTTCAAACTTATAAAAATGATTCATCAAATCGTTTATAATTTTTTCACAGTATTCACCATATTTATCTTCATTATATATGTCAAAGTCATTTATAACTTCACAGCTTATTGAACTTGCTTTAGTTAATTCATCTTTGCGATCCCAAACTAATTCTCTACCAATTTCATTTTCGATTTCTTCTTTTATTGAATAAAGTTTATCAAATAACGCTTTATTATTATTAATCCACAAGTCAAATCTTATTTTATTTTCAGTTGATAATGTAGAAATACTGATATGGCAATGTGAAGAACCCACTGGTACATCATACCAATGTTTCGGTCTAGGCTTTCTACCTCTAAATGGTAGCTTCCTAGAATTTATTTTTTCAGAGAGATATGCCCAAAATTTTAGTTGAGTTTTTTTCAAATCTGTTAATTCTTTACTACCACTAGACATCATAATCTTCTTTTCTTCATTTGGTTCACAAATTATTTCTAGCGAAAAACAAGGATTAGAGTCATCTATTTTTTCAACAAACGCTTTTAATAAATAAAAATTTATATTGTCAGTTGTATTTTCATTTAAAAATTCTATAGCTTTTTTATGTTCCGGATGTATTTCTTCTGCAATCCAAACAGCATATTTAGCTTCATTTGTAACAGCATATGTAATAAGCTTACTGAAATGATTATGATCAGTCATACCATATTGATTTTCAACAACTATTTTTTCCATTTCTTTTTTTGAATCTTGATTTTCAACTGATAATAAGATATCAACACTAAACTTATTATTAGGTTTAACTTCAGTACCTTCGCTAACTAATTCAACACCTAGCGCTTCTTTTAAATAATCTATTCCCTCATGTGCTAACCATTCACTAAATTGCGTTTCCTTACCAAATACCTGGTTTAATTTTAAATATTCTTTTCTAGATAATTTTATTTTCATTTAATTCACCTACATCATGTATTCCGCTTGTTTAATAACTGTTATTATTGCCTCTTCAGTATATTCAGGCGGATAATTATATTTTTTCAAAAGACGTTTTATTTCTCTTCTCATTTTAGCTTGAGTTGCTTTTTTCTTAGCCCAATCTACTGTAGAATATTCTTCCACTACTTCTTTTAATTCATGAGCAATACACTTTAATGTTTCATCTGTTAAAAGTTCATATGCACTCTTATTGCCAGCTAAAGCATCATAGAATGCTCTTTCTCTACCTGAAAGTCCCAATTCATTTGCAGCATCTTCATCTGATACTACTTCTTGAGCAAAATCTATAATCTTAACAATTGTATCTGTAGTATCAAAATCACCATTTCTATCATGGTATTTTTCAAGAATCTTTCTTAAACGTTCACTATATTGTTGTGCTTTATAAAGGTTTGTTTTTCTACTTTCTGCAATAACTTGTTTTAATAAATTTTCAATAATCTTTAAGAAAATATGAGGAGGATTGGATTTTTTAAGTTCTTCTATCTTCTCTGGTCTCAATAAATCTACTAGAGCAGCTTGATCAGTAGTTCCAACTTGAGTTAATACTTTTACTTCATCCCCCTTTATTGCATCAGCAACTAATTTTTCAATTTCATCGTTAATATCTCCTAAAGCAATAGGTCCAGTGCCAATCTCTAATTTCAAAATATAACTTCTTACTGATAAATAATACTGAACAATTGAATGTTGTTCTTTATCTAATATACCAGCTGAAACAGTGTACGCATGTTTTAAATCAATAGATAATTTTAAATACTCTTTCTTACGCTTATCATCTTCTAAAACAAAAGCAGCGCCTTGTTGGATTATTTTAAATCTTTCTTTAGCTGATTTTATGTTAAATTTGTCAATTGGAATTTTATAGAACCATTCATTTAAAATTGAAAGTTTTTCTTTTAAAATTGTTAATGCAACATCTTGAATATCTTTTAAATTAAATTCTTTATCGCGAGCAGTATATGTGTCCAATGCATCTTCCAACGCTTTAGCAAGACCGATATAATCTACAACCAATCCCGATTCTTTTCCAGGATAAACTCTATTGACTCTAGCTATTGCCTGCATTAAGTTATGAGCTTTCATTTTCTTAAAGATATACATTACGTCTAAATCTGGAACATCAAATCCTGTAAGCCACATATCCACAACAATTGCAATTTTAATCTTACTATTTTCTGACTTAAATTCGTTAGCAGCTTTTTGTCTATCTATTTTACTTCCAAATAAATCTCTTAATTCTTGTTTATCTTTATTACTTTCAGTTACAACTGCAACCATTATTTCTTCATAAGATGGTCTTAGATTTATAATTTTATGATATAGTTTTGCAGCAGCTATTCTTGTTGGCATTACTATCATTGCTTTACCATTTAAAAAACCTTTTCTTTGCTCGTAATGATCAACTATATCTTTAGCAAGCATACTAAGTAGATCATCGTCTTCAAGAATAACTTTAATACTACTCATTCTTTTTTTAGATTCTTCAATGATAGTTTCACTTACACCTTTATTTTCTAAATCGTTATAATAATCATCAATTCTTCTTAACAAACTTTGATCTGTCCAAACTTTTGCAAGTCTACCTTCATAGAATATTCTTACAGTAGCACCATCAATAACTGCTTGAGTCATATCATATGTATCTATAATTTCACCATAAATGTCAGTTGTCGATTTATCAGCCGTGGTTACTGGTGTTCCAGTAAAGCCAATAAATGTTGCATTTGGAAGAGAATCTCTAATATATTTTTCAGTACCATATTTAGAAACTAATTCTAATTCATTTGTATTTTCGTTTTCTTGATAAGTAATTCTTTCATATACGCCATAATGTCCACGATGAGCTTCATCGGCAATTACAATAATATTAGTTCTTTCATTTACTTTTATTTCATCCTTATCAAATTTTTGAATAGTTGAGAATATTACTCCACCTTGTCTTATTGTTTTAAGTTTTTCTAATAAATCTTTTCTTGAATTAACTTGAACTGGAGTACATCTTAAATATTCACTTGCACTTGAAAATGTATTAAATAATTGCTCATCTAAATCATTTCTATCAGTTAAAACAATAATGGTAGGATTTTGCAATGCTTGATTAGTAATTAATCTATGAGCAAGCATTACCATTGAAAAACTTTTACCACTACCTTGAGTATGCCAAAGTAGTCCTGCTTTACCATCACCATTAGGCTTCATTGCAAGTTTTACTCTTTCTACAGATTTGCAAACTCCAAAATATTGATGATATTGAGTCATGATTTTAATATTTTTACTTTTGTCTTTATTGATAAAGAAAATATTATTTTTAATTACATCTAATAATCTTTCTGGTTTAAATAGCCCATCTACTAAAACATCTAGTTTAAAGGTGTAATTATCCTTATAGCCTAATTCACCATTGACACTTTTCCACTCATTATATCTATCTAATTTTGAAGTCAATACACCAACCTTTGAATTAGCTCCATCACTGATTACATTAAAAGTATTGTAATTAAATAGCGTTGGAATATCATATCTATAACCGCTACTTTCAGTGTTTCCACCTAATTGATTATATGCATCTTCTAATAATTTATCTTCAAATCCTTCAAACGACTTGAGTTCCATCACTACTAAAGGTAAACCATTAATGAATATAATTACATCTGGAATACGTGTACTTCTATTAGCAAACTCTTTAAATTTAATTTGGTTTCCAACTTCAAATTTATTATTTTCAACATTATTAAAATCAACTAATTTTATTAAAGGATTAACTTCACTTTCATAGTCTTCAATAGTTAAACCGTCTACTAAATATTGATGAAATATCTTATTTCGTTCGAATAAAGATGGATGATCAATATTTTTTATAGTTCTTATAGCTTCTTCTAATATTCTATTTTTTACACCTTTATTTATTATAGTTAGTTGTTGTAATAAAAGTTCTTCATTTATAAAATCACTTAATTGTCTTTCAACAACCCAATTGTTAGTATCATCTATATATGAATAACCCTTATCTTGTAATAATTCTATTATAGTTCTTTCTACATCACTTTCATAAAACATACTAATCACCATGTTCCTTTTCTAAAATTATAACATATTTTTATAAATTTTTCAATTTTTCAACATATTTTGAATAATATATTATGCCACATTATTAACACTATAGGAACACTTGATGATTTGATTGAAAATTTATTAAAACAAAATGAAAAAATTAATCTATTAATACAAGAAATTCTTCGTAAAAATACAATAAATACAAAAAAATGCAAAATAGAATTTTTACCAGGATACTCAATTATAAAAAGTGGTATAACAAATTTTGAGGGGAATAAAATATATTTAGACACAGCATCTGTAAATAAAACCATTATAGAATCCACTGATTATATTATTACACAAACAAA
>SVBG01000001.1 GCA_015059015.1 Erysipelotrichaceae bacterium | reverse complement strand
ATAAATTGGCAAGTATAGCTTAATATGCTTGTTATTTCTTTTTTTAATATCTTAAACAAAAAATTGAAATACCTTTTTAGATATTTCAATTTTTCTTTTTTACAAACATAGTTTGTCAACAATCTGGAGTGATTATTATATTTTAATAATCACTCTATTACAATTATTAATATCAAGATTTATACCAAGATAAAATATAATCATCTATAGAAAGTTCACTTTTATCAAATTCTAAAATTAAAAAATTTGCATAAACACTAAATGACTTATCATTAAACATTATACGTATAATAGATTCACTTCTTAGAACATCTAATATTTGCCTATCATAAAAAATAATTATATTATTATTTTCAAAAAACTCTTCATTGTAAGTATCTTTATTAAAATCAAGTATTGTAACAACTTCTAAATATTCTTCATATGTTGAAATTGTTTCTCCTAGATATTTGTGTACATCACTTACATATGTTGGATTATTATTTGTTACTTTCCTTATATTATAATCAACATCTACAGTTTTTCCAACTTCTCTTAATAACTCTTTATAATCATCAGTATTTAAATAAGTTAAAAGAGGATCATTGCAATAATGTGATAAGTCATAATAATAATAATCCATTATACCACTATTATGATAGAAAATTATTTTTGAATCTTGAATTTGACACAAATTAGTTTTTAATTGTGTACCTTTACAAACCATAGCACATAAGTCATCCAGGAATGGGTGGCTTTTTTAAACAAAACAAATAAAGGGACATTTTGTTATAATGTTCTTATACGAGGAGGTTAGTTATGAAATATGGTTATGTAAGAGTATCTACACAAACACAAAATATCGCAAGGCAAATGGAAGAAATGTATAAATTAGGTTTAACTGATGATGTTATATTTATTGATAAGCAAAGTGGTAAGGACTTTGATAGAACTAGTTATAAAATACTTAAGTCCAAACTAAAACAAGGTGATCTACTTATCATAAAAAGTATTGATAGGCTAGGTCGTAATTATGATATGATTATTAATGAATTGCAAGATATAACAAAGGTTATTGATGTCGATATCTTTGTTATTGACTTTCCACTTCTTGATACAAGGGTTGAAGGTAAGAATCTCGTTGGCAAATTTATATCTGACATTGTGCTACAAGTTTTAAGTTTTGTGGCACAAAATGGAAGAGAGAATATTAGAAAGCGACAAGCTGAAGGAATAAAACTTGCTAAAGCAAATGGTGTACATATGGGACGCCCTAAATATAAACTACCTGATAACTTTGAAAAAGTTGTACGCATGTTTCATAATAAGGAAATTACTAATGTCAATGCTACTAAAATGCTTAATATGACACATGGTACATTTCTTAAATATTCTAAAATGTATAAATAAAATCACACCACTATGTGTATTATCACATGGTGTTTTTTATTTAATTATTCGAGTCCCATAGGACAGTTACATTCGAATCCGGCTGAACAATGGTTCAAGTCCGTGGCAAGTCTCACCTATTTTTTAAATCTAAATGTTTCATATTTGAACAAAAAAAGTAGGTATTCTAACCAAAGATGGCTAAAATACCCTATAAAAATAAAAAATAGATCCTCTTTACAGAAGACCTATAGATTTCAAAAAATGTGTCAGTACTATGCGATTGTAAGTTTTGTAGTACCTGTACACTATGGACTTGACAATAAGTTGTTAATTTTCATTTTTAACCTAATTTAATACTATTACTTTAAGAAAAAATGAACTTAAAATACATATTTAAGTCCACCTTTAATTCTTACTTTAAAGCACTAATATCAATGTTTACAATTTGACTTTCTACATCTTTTTTCTTTTCAAAAAACATTATCATATAAATTGGCAAATATATTCTATTATTAATACATTCTATATTACCTTGGCATAATGTATATGCTTTATTAATATTGTAAGAGTCATTATTTAATAAATTTTCTAATGCTACATGTCTCTTATAATCTTTACCAGACTTTACCTCAATAGGTAGAACTTCTGTACCATTTTCAATTATAAAATCTACTTCACCATTTTTTTTACTATTATAATAAAATAAATTATAATTATGAGATTTGAGTTCTTGTGCTACTACATTTTCATATATTGATCCATAATTAACATTTATATCATTATTCAAGATTCTAACCACATTATCACTATATAGATAATGACATAGTAGTCCAGTATCACATAAAAATAATTTAAATAATGTTCTTTCTTTACTAGCAAGTAATGGATAAATAGGATTATCAACATTATATGTAAATAAACCTATATTACTATTTAATAACCATACAAAGGAATCTTCATATTGATAAAATCTGCCTTTTTCATTTAAGTTTTTTAAAATAAATCTTTTATTGGGATTATTTAATTCACTAGGAATTAAAGAATAAATATCTTTTACTAATAAAGTTTTTTCTTTTGTATATTTAGAAATATCAAGTTTATATAATTTATCAATTGATTCATGTAAATAATAAACATCTTGTAAATTAGAAGTTTCTATAAACTTAGCTACCACTTCTGGAAATCCGCCAACAATGGTATATAAATTAAATAAGTTAATCATTTGCTTATGCACTATGTCATCAATTGGAATTAAATCTCTAAATTGTTTTTCTAAATAATTAATAGTATCATTTGAAACCCCATTTGCAATGCAAAATTCTTCAAAATCTAGTGGATACATTTCTAATATATCTAGATAACCAACTGGTAAAGAATCAATATTTTTATAACTAATTCCAAGTAGTGATCCACTAAAAATATATCTATATGAACCTTCTTCAACTAGAAATTTTACTTTTGTAACAACATCGCTTACAGCTTGCACTTCATCTATGAAGATAATAGTTTCTCCTTTTATTAAGGGACTTGTAGCAAGTGCACTAATTTTAATCAATAATTCTTTAGCATTACTAATAGTTTCAAATGCTTGCTTAGCTAAATCATTTTCATATAAATTAAATTCAATATACGACTGAGCATTATTTTTTAAAAATTCTCTAATAAGATAAGTTTTACCAATTTGTCTTGCTCCATCAATCAATAAAGCATTTTTATTAGTAGAATCAAACCATTTTTTTATGTCTTTATACGCTTTTCTGAATAACACATTATCACCTCTTGCATTTTTACAACTATATTATATCACATAAATTGCATTTTTACAACTAAAATAAATATAGTTTTATGCATTTTCCGACCTTTTTAAATTACATATTTTTTTAAATATACGATTTATATTTTATCACCAACTTTATTATTATATGAGTTGGTAATAAAAGTTGGTATTAATTGAATCAATAAATAATTTTATTTATCCTATTTTTCTATAATACTTTTTTAAACATTAAAAAAACTTTAAAGCACTAAATCAAATTCACTTTTCATAAATTCCAACTTTTAGTAGTGCAGAGGTTTATACTTAAGACTATATTAGTTCTATCTCTTTACTCTCTATATCTATATCCATTTGGACATACTACATAAGCTAAATATCTATATTTATACACTAAATTTCATATTTTTATATTATTTTTATCTAAATTAAGGACATCAACTCCATAGTCAACACACGCCTAACTGCTACGATATCTATCTTTTTATAAGGTGTGTGGGACTATAAGTCTCTACATCAAAAATTTTTGATGTAACTATTAGCAAAATATACACATCATTATTATAAATATTCATTCATCACATTTTAAATTAGATATCTTTATACTCTGATAAAACAAAATTTGTTTCTTTTTATATTCTTATTAAATAATTGTTTTTCGTTTGAATTATATAACAATGATACGTAAATCGTAGATATTTTACATTTTTTTTAAATGATTTCAAAAAAACCTGTTAAAACACCGTTTATAATTATGTATATTTCTATTGATTATTCTATTCTTAACATCCTATATCCTATACCAATATGCGTTTGAATATATTTTGATTCTGTAGAATTTTGTTCAATTTTTTTTCTTAATGTTGTCATAAAAACACGCAATGAAGCAATGTCACTTTCCCATGTAGTCCCCCAAATTTCCATTGTAATATATGTGTGTGTTAACACTTTTCCTATATTTTTGGAAAGCAGACATAATAATTTATATTCAATTGGTGTAAGATGAAGTTCTTTTTCATATAGATATACACAACCTGCACTGTAATCTATAGTTAAATCCCCATTTTTAAACACTGATTCAACTTGTTTTTCATTCATACAATTCAACCTTCTTGTAGCTACACGAATTCTAGCAAGTAGTTCCTCTACGGAGAATGGTTTAGTTATGTAATCATCTGCTCCAAAATCTAACGCCTCAATTTTATCTTTATCATCACTTCTTGCACTAATAACAATAATTGGTATATTTGACCACTCTCTTACATTTTTTATTATTTCTACACCATCCATATCAGGAAGTCCTAAATCCAAAAGAATGATATCTGGTTTATGCGAAACAGCAAGCATAATTGCTTCATTACCTGAAGTAGCAAGTAAATAACTATATTTATTAACTTTTAAAGTTGTTGAAATAAGATTTTTAATATGATTATCATCTTCAACAATTAATATTAAGGGATTATTATTCATGTATTGTTACCTCCTTAATTGGCAAATCAAATGTAAAAATTGTGCCTGTTGGCTCATTACTTGATAATATAATTTCACATCCATGAGCATTGATAATAGATTTACATAACGATAAACCTAATCCTAAACTCTTTCTACCATCAACTATAATGTTATCTCCAATGTAAAACATCTCAAATATTCTGTCTTTATCCTTATCTTTTATTCCCGGACCATTATCTATAACATTAATAATCGCTTTAGATTCATTTTTAGTAACACTGATAATTATAGTTGATCCTTCTGGTGTGTATTTAATAGCATTATCTATTAAATTGATAAACACCTGAATAACTAGTCTAACATCAACATTAACTAAAAGTAAGTCTTTAAATCTTTTTACAATAATACTATGTTTTATTTCATTTTTATTAATGTGTTTTAATGCTTCATCAATAATATCATCAATAAGTTCAGTAGTATAATTTAATTTAATTTTTCCATCTTCTAATTTTGTAATTGATAAAATATTTTCTACCAAATTTAATAACCACAATGAATCTTCATAAATTTCTGAATACATCTGCATTTTAAGTTCTTCATCTAGACTTTTACTATTAACTAATAAATTATCTGAGTTTCCTATAATTGAGGTTAGAGGAGTTCTTAAATCGTGTGAAATTGCTCTTAACAAATTAGCTCTTACTTGCTCATTTTTTGCTAATATTTCATTTAACTCTTTTTCTTTTAAATTATAGTAATTCTCAATAGCTAAAGAACATTCTCCAATTATTGATAACATAATACTATTCTCAAATGGTTCTATTGGATTTTGTTCCAATTTTACCACAACAACACCAAAGATATTTTTATTACCACTAAGTGGAATGTATGCAAATTTATCATTTTTGTAATATTCTGTACCATATCCAGCTTTCATATTCTTATTAAGAACTAACTGAATGGTTTCGTTACTAACTTCTTCCAAATCTTTTATTTCCTCTAAAGATTCTAATACTTTAGTATAATATTTTTTATTTTTGGATAAATATACAAAGGTTTCCTTATCTAATAATTTTTTAATTTGACTGATTGTTACACCAATTATTTCTTCATCATTTTTAGCATTTTGAATTAATTGATTTGCATCAAATAATATTTTAGTTCTATAAGCTGTTTCAGTTGATTTCTTAACTTGACTTTTCATTTTATTAGAAATACTACCTGTAATTAATGATACTATTAGCATAACTGCAAAAGTAATTGGATATCCTTCTCCATAAGCAACTAAAGAAAAATGTGGAAAAGTAAACATGAAATTAAACAAAATAACACTTAAAACTGATGAAGCAATCCAGCAAATCTGACTATTTGTTAAAATAGCAGTAACAAGTACTCCTACAATATAAACCATAATAATATTAGATTCTGTAAATCCTATTTTCATAAATAAATAACCGATTAACGTTTCTATTATTAATAACATAACAGTAAATAATATATCTTTAAATGATGGAATTATGGTTTTTCTTTTTAATAATACTTTACCTTCTTTATACTGAACATTACTATCTGGAACTATATACATTTCTATATTTGTCACTAAAGGCATCAATTGATCTACAAGTGATTGCTTTTTTATTAAACTTCTTTTATTATTAGAACTTTTACCAACCACTATTTTTGTAATATTTGATAATCTAGCGTATTCAGAAATTTGAAAAGGAACGTTTTCACCAGTAATAGTTACAATTTTAGCTTCAAGTTTTTCTGCAATAGAAATATTTTTTTGCAACCTTTCTTTATCAACTTCGTTCATAGTATTTAAATCTTCAGTTTGAACATAAATTGCAGTCAATGTTCCATTAAAAGCTTTTGCCATTTTATACGCAGTTAAAATAATCTTTTCATTTGAAGGTGATGATGAAAGACCCACTAAAATATGTTCATCTTTTTTATTAATTTGAGATTCATTTAAATTAACAGCCATAATTGTTTCCTTTTTTAAACAAATTTATATATATTATTATAACATTTTTTTAATATAATATCTAACTTTTTATTTTTACTTTTTATTGTTTTTTTTGTTGTCATCAATAAACTTATCTAATTTTTTCATTAGAAAATAACCCATTATTCCATATATTAAGAATACAACTAATAATATTATATCTTTCATAAGCTATCCTCCTTCTATATGAAATATTTTAAATTTTAAAACATTTTTGGAGTCTTTTATAATCACCTATTACTAATAAAGATAACTCAGAGCTAAGTACTTTTGATGGAATAACATCTACACTTAACTTATTCTCATCTTTTATACCCAATATATTAATACCATATCGTTTTCTAATATCTATTTCACCAATAGTTTTACCTATCCATTCTTTAGGGACACTTACCTCAAATATAGCATGCTCATTATCTATTTCAATATAGTCTAAAATATGGTCAGCACTATATTTAATTGCTATCCAAGATGCAAGTTGTTTTTCTGGATACACAATTTCATCTGCACCATTTCTTAAAAGAAATTTAGCTTGCCCATCTCTTTCAGCTCTAGATATAACTTTTTTAGCTCCTAATTCCTTTAATAGACTTGTTGTTTCTAATGAACTTTGAAAATCATCACTTATCGTTACAATACATAAATCATAATTATTAATTCCTAAAGATTTCAAAAAATCTTCATTTGTACTATTCCCAATCTGTGCATCTGTTACAAACGGAACTGCTTGATTAATTTGTTCCTCATTTACATCAACTGCCATAATCTCATGCCCTAACTCGTGTAATTTTTTTGCTATATGTAGTCCAAATCTTCCTAAACCAATTAAAAGTATTGTTTTCTTTTTCATACTAACCTCCTAACCAACCATAATTTTTTCTAGTGGGTAATTATAAAATTGTTTTTTTCCTTCTCCTAATGTTGCATATATCAGTGTTAAACCACCTATTCTACCGAAAAACATCAACATAATTAATATTATTTTAGATACTAAGCCTAATGTAGGAGTAATACCTAAGGTAAGTCCCACTGTACCAATTGCAGAAGCTGTTTCAAATAACCCTGATAATACTGAAACATTTTCAATCTTACTAATTATTAATCCACTAAACAAGAATATAAATAAATATAAGAAAAAAATAGCAAATGCTTTTTTAACATTTTCATCACTAATTCTTTTTTTAAATAATTCCGCATTTCCTTTATTTTTAAATACTGAAATTATTGAAGCACATATAACTGCTATAGTTGATGTTTTCATACCACCAGCAGTAGAACCCGGTGAACCTCCAATTAACATTAAAATTACTAAAATTATTAATCCAACTTCACTTACACCATTAAGATTGACTGTGTTAAATCCAGCAGTTCTAGGAGTAATTGATTGAAATATTGAAACTAATATTCTTTCTTTTAATGTAAGTTCATTGAATTCAAAAAAAAAGAAATACATTCCTGGTAAAATTATTAAAATTATAGACATTATAATTACAACTTTTGATTGTAATCTATATTTTTTAAAATTAAATTTATAATCATATATATCTTTCCATACAATAAAACCAATACCACCAATTACAATTAATAAACATACTATTATGTTGATTACCGGTATTGACGAAAACATTGAAAGAGATGAAAAATCTCCAGAGTATTTCCCCATTATGTCAAAACCAGCATTACAAAAAGCCGATATAGAATGAAATATTGACATCCATACCCCATTCCAACCAAATTCTTTACAAAAAATGGCATCATAACTATTGCACCTAATAATTCAAAAAATAGTATTCCTTTTATAATAAACTTTGTTAAACTAGCAATTCCTCCAACATTGTAAGCTGATATTGATTCTTTTAATGCATCCCTACTAAATAAACCTATCTTTTTTCCCGATAACATAAGAAATGAAATTGCAACAGTTATAACACCCATTCCTCCAATTTGAATCAATAATAAAATTATTATTTGTCCAAATATCGACCAATGAGTCGCAGTATCAAAAACAACCAAACCAGTAACACAAACTGCCGAAGTTGATGTAAAAATAGAATCTATAAACGAAGTCCATGTTTTACTAGCGGACGATATTGGTAACGAAAGTAAAAATGCTCCCATCACAATTACAAAAAAATATCCAAATAAAATAGTTTTAAATTTTGATAAATAAAATCTTTTTTTAAACATATTTGTCACCTTTTATTTTATAATATAATTATATCAAAAATTCTATAAAGACGATGTTAAGGTTAATAGTTAAATATTAAGATTTTATTAAGACTTACAATATCCCCTACATCTTCATCAACCATGATATCATAAAATGATAAATAATTAAACTCTTCCCAATAAGTTCATCCATATATCTCATTAAAAAGTTTACATCGTAAGGTATAGTCATATAATAACTTTGTTTTAATTATTAATTCATGTTATTGATCATTAAATTTTAAGTTTCTTTAAAATGATAGAGTGAATTACTTTTATATGTTGTAATTTTCTTCAGATAAAAAATTTCACAAAAAAATGAATTCAATAGTACACAATTTCTTTATTTTGATGTTAAAGCCATTAAGTTTTCACATAAAGTCTAATGGATTATTATATATTAAATTTTTTTATACGTTTCCCACCATTATCTCTTATTGGTTCGAGTCCCATCAAAACCTAACATTCGAAACCCGTAAGTTAATAGTTCGAGTCCGCGGTCAGTCTCCTTAGGTATTTAAATCTAAATGTTTCATAAATGTATAAAAAAAATAGGATATTCTAACCACATTTGATTAAAACACCCTATAAAAATAAAAAATAGATCCTCTTTTTAAGAGGACCTACAGATTTCAGAAAATGGTGCAGGTGACGGGACCAGAATAACACAAACAATAATAATTTAATTATTTAATCAGTAAAACCAATATCTGATGCTTTTAAACTAGAATATTTAATAGACAATTTATAACTAGTTATTCTAGTTGATCCACCATTAGGTATTAATATACCTTTATTAACCCATTCTACCATCCATTTGGAAATAGCTCTTGGAGTTACACCAAATAAAAATGCTAACTCTTTGTTTTTCAATATTGTTAAATTATTTTCTAAACAATATCTTACCAATACCAAATCTTTTTTAGATAATCCATTCAATACATTACTTGTTTCTTTATTTGATGCTTCTTTAGCTTGATAATATATATTTTCAGAGTTTAAAGACATAATTTTACAAAAATATTCTAACCAAATTTCTAAATGCGGTGGATTCTCTCTTCCATCATAAAATAGTGCAGGAAGTCCCATTTGTAAAGAATTATAATAACCATCAAGATCACTCATATAATATTCTTCAAATGAATTAAAACCTTTAAAATCATAATTTTTAATCATTAGAACATATGTAGCAATAGCTCTTGATGTACGACCATTACCATTAGTAAATGGATGTATACTTACAAAAGCGTAACTAGTTATTGCAGCTAAAATTGGAGCAGGTAGATGCTGATTATTATAAAACCAAGCAATAAGTTCATCAATTAACGGTTCAACATCACACCATTCTGGTGGAATATATTCAGGGCACTTAGTTTTATCATCATATACTGCAAATAAAACTCCAGGAGGAGTAGGTCCCCTATATTCTATTCTCTTTAGTTTTCCATTTTTTTCAATGATATCATGTAATTGAAATATTAATTCTTTCGATAGTGGTGTATTTTTAGTTTTTTCTTCTTCTAAAAAAGACAGTGCATCCCAGTAATTTTGCACCTCAACTTCTGCAGAAAGCTTATTACTATGGTTTTTTTGATTGATTACATTTTCAACTTGTTTTAAGGATAAAACATTCCCTTCAATACTGGTTGAAAAATGTGTTTTTTTTAACTTGGCATCATACATTAATTTTTGTTTTGTTCTTGTTGGTAAATATAAATACTCTAGAGCAGTTTTATACTTTTCAATATTTAACAAATAACTAACAAGCTCATTTGTATATTTAAACTCTAATTTCATATTAATCATCTCCACATATATTATAACAAAATAAGGAACAAAAGTCAATAATTTCGTTCCTTATTTGTTCCTTATTTTTCTTTATTTATTCTCTATTTTTATATTTTAATATGTTTTTTGAATTATTGTATATTTTTGAAAAATTGAACGACATTATTTAACAGTTTATTAGAAACTTCATCTTTAAATAATTCGGTTATAAGAATATCATTTCTAAAAACTTCTAAATCATTGATACATTTAAACTTATTATTATATTTAATAAAATCATTAATTATGTTTTTAGTTCTATTTGATAAAAAATAACTAACCCTAATTCAGAAACATCATAATAAAAAATCAATTGACATAAAACTTTTTAAAATTCTGGTGGATACTTTGAATATACTTCGTTATGGTTAATTACTTTTGCTCTTTTTAAAATATTAGTTATGCTTGTTAAATCTTCTTTTTGAAAACCAACATTATAGCTTTCATCATTAATAAATGCATTATTAACCTTTAGATGAAATTGAATTACAGAATAATCCCAATTGTTCTTTGTATATACTTTCTTTAAACTTCTGCATAATGCATATGTTTTATTTTTATTTATCTTATTAATAAGTAAATGCATAATTGAAATGCTAATTAACTTCTCATCATTTAAATCAATCATTTTATACAGTGCATATTCAAGAGTATCTGGATTTAAAGTATTGTATAATTTAGAAACATAATAAATATTTTCCCAATATTTTTTTGAGTTATTAATTTCAAAAATTTTATAAGAATTTTTAAGTATGTATCTATATAGCCACTCTTTATCCATTATAAACTCTTTTGATATATTAAATATCTCTTCAATTTCAATACACATAGTTATCATCACCCATCTAATCGATTAATTCTAATTTATCTATTTACATTGTACATAAAGAATGGGCCATTTTCATCATTATTATCTTCATGAGAGCAAACATATGTCCAACTCCAATCTTTGCTAACTATGAATAATTCTGGTATTGAACCTTCGTCTTCACCTTGACTAAATATTACATCATCATAATGTTTTTCATCATATTCATTAGTTTCTTCTTCAAACCACATTTCAATGCTTATAGCATTTTTCCTATCAACTTTATTAAATTCTTTTGTAGCTTCAATACCACATAAAAATATATTTTTAGGTTTTAAAAAGAAAACTTCCCATAAATAATTATAATCTTTATATTCTTGTAATAATTCTTTTCCAAATGTATTAAGCCATTTATCTTTAAATTCTACTTTTTTCATATTTCACCTACAAATTCTAATTTATCTTACTACTATTATACCACAATCTCATCTATATTTCCACCATTATCTCTTATAGGTTCGAGTCCCATCAGAACCTAACATTCGAGTCCCGTAAGTTAATGGTTCGAGTCCGTGGTCAGTCTCCTTAGGTATTTAAATCTAAATGTTTCATAAATGCATATAAAAATAGGATATTTCAACCAAAGGTGGCTAAAATACCCTATAAAATTAAAAAATAGATCCTCTTTTTCAGAAGACCTATAGATTTCAAAAAATGTGTAATTACTACGAAATGTTTCATTGTTAATGATAAAATAAATTTTAAATTAATACAAATATATATTTAAAAAATTTATTTAAACAGTAATCCGCTTGCATAACATAGCTCAACAAAGTCTTCTGATATTTTATAATGATAGCCGTTATATTGTTCATAATACACTCCATCATATAATACAAAACCATCCATCAAACAACTAATTTCAGGATACTTTTTCATTTCAAAAAAAACTGTATCATCTTGATTATATAAACCTACAAGTTCTATTTCATCATTTTCAAAAGATAAAGAGTTTAAAAAGTCATTAAGTTCTTCTTCAACAGGAATAAACTCGTTATATAATTTAATCTCTATATTTTTATATATAAACCATTCCTCTTTTAAATCTATATCATCTCTAAAATATATTCCACGTGCCTTATTTTCTATGCTTGACCCAAAAGTCATAAATAAATAATCAGGATTATTCTTTTCTTTAGTATAAACATGTGTAGTACCTGCCATTGGAAAATTATTTTTTTCATATAAAACAATATCATTTTCAGTTAAGTAGCGATAATAATGTGTTGAAAAACTAGGTTCAACATATTTAACATCATTGTAATAAATATTAGTATGAGGATATTCTAAATTATTACTTCCAGTAACGATAAAATCTTCAATACTAATGTTTTCATTAACTGTTGGAACACAACTTGTTAACAATATATATAGAACAATAATAATAAATAATTTTAATTTTTTCATTATATAACCTCCTATTAATATATCAACTAAAAGTCTATTTTTGTTGGAACTATTTTACTTATTTATATTATAATACACAGTTTTAAAATAAGCACTAGAATCATCTCTCTTTATAAGAGAACTTTTATCCTTTCATAAATAAAACAATTTAGAACGGTAAAATGTGACAAAAAGTTTTATTTCTTCATATATATTATACCATTAGTAAATATAGCATGTCAAATTATCACTCTCTTATTGGTTCGAGTCCGTGGTCAGTCTCACCTACTCTTTAAATCTAAATGTTTCATAAAAGCATAAAAAAATAAGGTATTCTAACCATATTTGGCTAAAATACCCTATAAAATGGAAAAAAATAAGCCTTACTAGAAGACTTACAGATTTCAAAAAATGGAGCAGGTGACGGGAATCGAACCCGCATAACCAGCTTGGAAGGCTGGGGTTCTGCCATTGAACTACACCTGCTTATAATGGTCGGGACTGCAGGATTCGAACCTGTGACCCTCTGGTCCCAAACCAGATGCTCTACCAAGCTGAGCTAAGTCCCGAAATAATTATTAATTTTTAATGGCACGCCCGAGAGGATTCGAACCCCCAACCCCTTGATCCGTAGTCAAGTATTCTATCCAATTGAACTACGGGCGCATTTAAAATGGCGGTCCCAACGGGACTCGAACCCGCGATCTCCAGTGTGACAGACTGACATGTTAACCAACTACACCATAGGACCAAGAAAAATTTGGTGCGGGTGACAGGACTTGAACCTGCACTCGTAAGAACTAGATCCTAAGTCTAGCGCGTCTGCCAATTTCGCCACACCCGCAAATTTCCTACACTCTCTTGAATGCTATAATAGTATAGCATATTTTATTATATGAGTCAAGAAAAAAGAACTTTCTTTTTACGAAAGTTCTTTATTTTTATTATTAATATTTCTTTTTAAATATTATAACTACTGAAATAGCACTTAATAACGATATAATTAATGTAGCATTCTTATTACCACATTTTTTCTTAGCAAGTTCAGGTGTATAATTTGGATCACTTTCACCGCACTCACATTTACCTTCTACAAACTCGTGAACATGTGGCTCTACATAATTTGGATCTTTTTCTCCGCATTCACAAGTGCCTTCTACAAAGTTATGTACATGTGGTGGTACGTAATTTGGATCTGTTTCTCCACATTCACAAGTGCCTTCTACAAAGTTATGTACATGTGGTGGTACGTAATTTGGATCTATTTCTCCACATTCACAAGTACCTTCTACAAAGTTATGTTCATGTGGTGGTTCTACTTCTTTTTCTATAACGTATGTAGAATCTCCAGTTGAACTAGGAATAGCACCTACATTAAATGTTAATACGATTGTAAATTCAGGAGTTGTTACAAGTGATTTATCTAAATAATATACTGTATTATTTAAATCTAGTGTTTTACCTTTTCTGTCATATTTAAGCCTTGCGTTAAATAGAGTATTAAATTCGTCTACAACTTTATATTTAATAATATAATGTGTATCTGTTTCTACATAAGAATAATCTATTAAATACGGCCTTGCTTTACCGGTTGTAAAGGTCATAGGTTTAGACGTATTTCTAATTTTATTTCCTTGATATTCCAAATCATAACTAAATGTCAATGAATATTCTTTATTAGGAACTAAGTCTTCCCATACAAATACATCTGAAGTAATTTCTTTTGTATCAGTATGACCTTCTGCTTCAACTGTTGCAACAACATTAGAAATTACAACATCTTTACATTTTGCAAGATATGATATTTCAAGTGTAGTATCAGTAACTTCATCGATATATAGTTTCATTTCTGGAACAACTACTAATATACCATTTGCATCATGACGTTCTCCACCATCTGAAGGAGAATTCATAACATCAAATCCACCTTGATCATTTCTAATAATCATTGTTGTAGAACCACCACCATCTAAGTTATAAGCTTCTTCTACACCATAATACATCATCATAGTAGATAGTTCATCATAAGTCATACCATACATTCCCTTAGCAGTTTGACGTCCATCTACAGTAACCATTACGATTGAACCATCTGATTTTTTTCCAATTACAGTTCTTGGATGACGATAATGACTCATTCCATCAGATGCAGCTTGATGTTCTCCATTTAATACAAGTTGTGCACCACAACCAGAAATATTATCACAATCAGCATAATCGCCAATAATATCTTGTTGAACACGTACTAAAGGCATTTGTTCAAGTAATCCTTGAACTTCTTCATTTTCTGTAACCAACGCAAATTGACCAATGTATAAATCAGTTGCTTTATCAATAGCAGAAACTTGTCCTCTACCATACATTTGCTTACTATTTGTTGCGTAACCTCTTTGTTGTCCTTCAATTAAATATGAATTTTCAGTTGGAGTAGTTGCAGTAACAGTTTCTCTAATATCATTATTTAAAACATAATATGAAAAATATAATGCAATTTCATCACCAGTTGGAGTTTCATTAAACTTATCAATTTTATAAGTTGCTACTACTTCTTCTGCTTCATTATAAATTGTTAATGTATGATAATCAGTAAATTTTAATTCTTTACCACCAATAAGTGAATTTGTAGTTCCGTCATTAGTAAAACCTACTTGTCTTCCACTTGATACAGCACGAACTACTTCTCCATTATTTACAGCTGCACCTGTTGTTTGTTTAGGTAGTGCACCATTTGAATTAATATCAAAGAAGTCACCATTAATACCTGCAATAACAACCCAACCAGGATTCTTAAATTCAAAGTCTCTTGCTAGTGTTGTAAGTGTTTGAGTAGTCCATCCACTTGCTGAACTATATGTCCAGTTAACAACTTTCATAACTGATGAAGTTGGGACCTCTAAATAATTAATTACTTGCGGATCAAGAGTATTAGTACCACCAATTTGTGTAGTACTTTTACTTACCGCAATATCATTAATATATCTAATACCATAATCAATTATTTCATCAGATAAACGATTTGTAACTTGATATTGAGCATCTCCTGCTGAATATAATGTATCATCAAATTCAATATCTGCTTTTAAATTCACATTACTTGTAAATATAAGTGTAAAACTAAATACTAAAATTGCTATAAAAATCTTTTTCATAACACCTCTTCCTTTCTATACTCTTATTATATCACAAATTTTTAATTATGTATAATTACTTATTAATATTTTTATAAACACATTACTACCTTTTAAAAATATGTCGAAATCTTGCCTTAAAATAAGAAAAAAGAGTAAACTCAAGTTTACTCTTCTAACTTTCAAATTATCAACCTTTACAGCTGTATTTACCATCAAATGTAGTTACAACGATCTTTTCACCTTGTTCAATGAAAAGAGGAACTTTAACTACTAAACCAGTTTCAATAGTAACTTCTTTTTGTGCATTAGTAGCAGTATTACCACTAACTGCAGGAGCAGCTTCAGTAACAACAAATGTCATTTTTTCAGGTAAGTTTACACCTAAGATTTCTGAACCATAGAATACAATTTCAATAATTTGTCCTTCTAGTAAGAATTTCTTTTCCCATTCAAGACGTTCTTCAGGAATTTCAACTTGATCATATGTTTCCATATCCATGAAACAATATGTTTCACCACCATAAAGATATTGCATCTTTTTCTTTTCGATGATAGCTTGTTCCATTTTTTCACCAGCTGTAAATGTAATATCATTTACAGAACCAGTTCTTAAATTACGAAGCTTAGTTCTTACGAAAGCTCCACCTTTACCAGGTTTTACATGTTGGAATTCAATAATTTGATAAATTGCATTATTATATAAAATTGTCATACCTGTCTTAAAATCTGCAGTAGAAATAGCCATTTTTATAAATCCTCCATTAATATTATTATTTCATACTTTCCTATTATATCAAAATTTAGATATCTTTTCAAGTCATATATTTTATTTTTATAAAATATTTTGTTATAATATAATAGAAGGTGATAAAAATGAATAAACCAAACATAATTAAACTAAAAGAACAAGGTTTTTGTTACGGTGTAAAACGTGCTATTAAATTAGTAGTCAATGCTGTAAATGACACTAGTATTAAAAAACCAATTTATTTACTTGGAAACTTAGTACATAATTCACATATTGATGACCTACTAAAAGAACTAGGTGTCATCGTTGTAACAGGTGATATTAGACTTTCAATGCTAGATAATATTCCAAACTCTTCAACAGTAGTATTTTCTGCGCATGGTGTTAGTCAAAAAGTAAAAGATAAAGCAAAACAAAAAGATATGTTTGTAATTGATACAACTTGTCCTTATGTAGAACAAACATTTAAACTGATTGAAAAAGAATCTATTACTTCAGATATATATTTTATTGGAAAACCTAATCACCCAGAAAGTATTGCAGCGAGTGAAATATCAGATCGTGTTTTTATTCTAGATCCTAAAAATATTTATAATGAAAAAATTAATAAAGATATGTTAAAAGTTGCACATCAAACAACAATGTCTTGTTATGATATTGAAAATATCTTTAAAGAAATTAAAGAAATCTATCCTAACGCAACTGTTTTAGATATGGTTTGTAAAGTAACAGAAAATAGACAAAATCAACTAAATAACATATCAAACTTAAATTTAGAAGGAACAACACAAATTATAATCGTAGGTGATAAAAAGAGTAATAACTCAACTAAACTTTACGAACTAGCAACAAGAATTAAAAGTGCTGATGCAGTATTTATAAGTGAGGTAACTGAACTTGATTTAGAAAAATCTAGAACATATAATAATATCATTCTAGCTTCAGGTACTTCAACTCCTGAGGCGTTAGTTGATGAAATAATAGATGCAATCAATTCAAATGAATTGTTTGTTAAATCTAATATTTTGCCTATTAACCTAATTTAAAAAGTGGTAACCTAAATTACCACTTCTTTTTTTATTCTTCAACTTCCTCTTTTGGATCTTTACGTTTTAATAAAATTACACAAGTTTCCATTTCATCAGGAGTAATACCAGCATGATGTGCTTTAAATACTAAATCATCTTCTTTGATTTTTTCAGTAAAGTAATAAGCGCCAGTTCCTATTGCAACAAAATCACCAAGAGCATATTCTACTACTTTATTAGGTTCATTTATACCAGCCATTTTAGAATCAAGAAATTCTTTTTTACTCATTAACATAAATGATTCTGCAAAATATTTATTAAATAATTCTTTAAATTCTTCTTGTTTAGTCTCTTTTACATAGAATTGAGCAAATCTACCTTCACCAGCAAATGGTTTAGATAAACATTCCATAAAATCAGGATAATTTACAAGTTCTAATGGTTCAACATCAATTAAACCATGATCAGCAGTAATAAGCACAATTGTTTCATTAGGAATTTCTTCAGAAAGTTTATTTACTAATTCTTCAATTTCTAATAGTTTAACTTTTACGATTTGCGAAGTAGTTCCATATTCATGCATTAATGCATCAGGTTCATCCCAGTACATATATGTAAAGTTACTTTCTTCTTTTGTACAAATTTCTTTTACTTTATCAAATGCTTCACTTAAACTATTAACACCATCATCAGCCCAACTAGGATAAATAGTATAATGTTTTGCACGTTTTAAATGATTATACCAATAATCTCTTGGAATAACATCTTCTACTTTAAAATTAGTAAATAATTCACTTGTAGCATAAACTTCATTTTTAAATAAAGTAATTGCAGGATCAGTATTATTTAAATATAAATTCCATCCAAGCCAACCAGATTCAATTGGTGCAAGTCCAGTTGTAAATGTAGTTGTAGCTGCAACAGTAGTAGGCGGGAACACACTATGTAAATTCATAACTTGATGTGTTTTTAGAATACTTCCATTACTACAGTTTTTATCAATAATATGACGTCCCATACCATCTAACACCATTAAAACTACATGTTTATATTTTTTACTAAGTAAAAATTCAATAAGTGCACTTGGTTCATAAGTTGTAGGTAAATTATAATTTTTCATAAGTGCAGCAGTAAAGTTTGCAACACTATTTTTATAAGTAACTAATTGTTTCTTTGCCATAATAAAATCTCTTTTCTATAAATTTTCAATAAATTCTAATGCATCCTCACGTGTATTAAACACTTTTAAATCAACATCAGGATATTTGTTTATTACTTCTAAAAGTTTAGGAGCATAATCATTATTAAACGTAAATGCCCATTTTAAGAAACTACAATCAAGTTTATCAACACATCCATCTGCTAAGTCATCACGATCTATTAAATGTTTCTTTGTTAGTCTTTTTCTTTTAAATAAACTAGCTATACATTTAAAACGATTAACCTTTAAGAAAATTACTAAATCAGCTTTTTCAAGTCTAATATCTAAAGTTTGAATATAATTACCATCAAATATCCATTCGTCAGGAATAACAAGTTCTCTCGTTAAATCTTCACAAAAAGTAACAGGTTGCTTTTCCCAATTAGGAAGCCAATATATTTTATCTAAATGAGTAACTTCAATATCTAGTTTTTTTGATAATATATGTGATAAATAGGTTTTACCGCTACCAGCAGAACCTATTATTAAAATTCGTTTATACTTGCTCATTAGAATTCTCCTAAAACAATACATTTATAATTATTCTTTACGTATTAAGTATTATACAACATTTTTTATTTTTTTTCTTTAAAATTGCAACCAAAGAAAAAAACTCTTTAGATAAATTCTAAAGAGTAAATTTTTTAATAATAACCACCAATTGATGGAGTATAACCACTATCTGATAACATAGCTATTACTAAGAATACTACTGCAAGAATAAATAATAAAATCATTCCAACTAAATTTGCAACAAATCCAAATGTTGCTTTACCACGATGATTTTTACTTTTCTTACCAATAATAGAAAATACAAAACCTGGAATAGCAAATTCGAATCCTACACAAGCAACAGACCAAGCATCTTCAGGAGCACTACCACATAATAATGTAATCATTACAAAGAATAATGTTACAAATCCTAAAATCATCCCTATAGTTGCAAATACACCAAAAGCCTTGCTCTCTTGTTTAGGGGCATCCGCATCAGTATATTCATATTGATTGTTAGATGTTTCAACTACATCTACAAATTCAACATTTTTAGATTCATCTTTTTCTACTTGAGCACCACAATATGGGCAAAAAACTGTACCATCAAGTAATTCTGTTCCACAACCTTTACATTTAGCCATAATATAATACCTCCTTATTATATATTATTTTTTATTTAATAACTTTTTAATTTTATCATGAATATCATCTACTTGCTTACTTTCTTTTTTTCCAAAAACACATAAGTTAGCAAAGTGTTCACAATTATTATATAACAAATTATAATCTCCTTCACCTAATTTGCTTAAGGCAATTTCAATAATTAACTCATTTTTATGTTTACTTTTTAATTCTTTTTTAGTATATTGTCTAACTTCTAAGAAACCACCTTTTAAAAAATCAGTAATTGGAGATTTAATTACTTTTATTAAACTATGATCTTGATACATATCAAAAGGTAATCCGAATTGTACTACTTCTTCACAACCTATATATATACCATGATGATAATATCCATTTACCTTTACTCTAATATGATCCCCAGGAATAGGATCAACCATTTTCCATGTTTCCATTATTTTTTATTTTTAATATATGTTACAACATCACCAACAGTTTCAAAAGAATTAAATGTTGCATCACTCATATCAATACCAAACTGTTCTTCTATAGCAACCATTAAATATATTAGACCTACACTAGATACACCTAAATCACTAACGATTTTAGCATCCATTTTCATATTATCAACTTCTGCATTTCTATTTATTACAAGAGTAAAAATCTTTTTTAAACCTTCTAATATTTCTAATTCACTCATTTTACATATCCTTTCTAGGTCTAATAATTTTCATACTTGGACTTCTTTTGAAGTCTTCAGTTCTAATCACCACTTTAGATATTTGTTCATAATCAAATAATGTTTTATTAACTTCATTAATTAAACCTTCTACATAGCTTTGTACATCAGTAATACCAAGTGGACCAAGTACAGCGGCACGAAGAATTACTTCTGCTTGAAGAATTTCAGCACCAAATTCATTAATTTCAAGTGTAACTAAACTATCTTGAATAACATCTAAACTATTAATTTTATCTTCAATATATGCAGGAGATACATTCTCACCATTTGATAATACAATAATATCTTTGATGCGTCCTGTAATATATAAGAATCCTTCATCATCTATTCTTACTAAATCACCTGTTTTAAACCAACCATCAACAAATGCTGTCTTATTTTCTTCAGGTTCATTATAATATGAATCAAGTAAATTATCACCTTTTAACCAAAGTTCTCCATCAACAATTTTAATTTCTTGATTAGGATATAAGTATCCAACAGATGTAGGTTTATTTAATCCTTCTGGATTTCCACTAACTAAATTTGCAGTTTCAGTTAAACCGTATCCTGGAAGAAGAGTAACTCCAAACTTAGGAAATTCTTCTACTAAATATGGAGGAACACTTGCACCACCACAAATAATCGTTCTAAGATTTCCACCTAAGAATCCTAGTCCAAATTGTTTTGTCAGATTTAAGAATATTTCTGCAAGAGCAGGAACAACAATTAAAATTGTTGGCTTAACTTCTTTAATTTCTTTAAACATTGTTCTTTTATCTAAACAGAAATAAATTGTACTACCTGTATAAAGTGAAGTAAGTAAATTTCTAATTAAACCAAATACATGTGTAAGTGGCATAATAGAATAATAAACATCACCAAATACTTCTTTAATTCCATATGTACCATTAAGTGTTCCTGTCATAATTGCTTTATGTGATAAAATAGCACCTTTGCTCTTACCTGTTGTACCACCAGTTAACACAATACATGCAGGATCAGTATCTACAATATCATAATTAAAACTTGCTTCTTCAACATTATATTCAGCAATTTCAATAAACTTTACATTTGGAGCCATTTTTTTAGCAAATTCAATTTTTTCAGCAATAGCACCTTCATAAAACAAGCAAGTTAACTGATATTTCATACAGCAGCCAAAGATTGTTTTTTCATCAAGTTGAACAGGAAGTAAAGTTGCAACAGCGCCATAAGCCATTACCCCAAGTGATGTTTTTACAAAATCATAATTATTATTACAAATAACACCAACATTAGATTTTAAAGGAATTTGTTCATTTGAAAGAATGCTACAAGTCTTTTTAACATCTTTAATTAGTTCATTATATGTAACATTCTTTACTGCACTTCCAACCGCAACTTTATCTCTAAATTTTTCATTTATTTTATCTAAAAACAATGGAACAGTTTTATCAATAGTTAACTTACTAAAAGTTTCACTATCAGTATATTTTTCAAAATAATTTTTTGTTATTAACATATTTTTACTCTCTTTCTAGTTAGAAATTATCTTTTTCATTTCAAGTTCTTGTTCTTCTAGTTTTTTAGTAACTTTATCAATTTCATCAACAGTTGGAATACTAGAATCCATCAAACTAAAAACATCAATTTTGTCACTAAATACAACATGTTGTCTTTGCCACCAGTGTTTATTTTTATGAATATAAACTTGGACAATTGGAATTTTACAAAGTGTTGCGAACATTACAGCACCTGATTTATAATGGTCATGAGATTCTGTTGTTTGAACGTGACCTTCTGGAAAGACACAAACTAAATGACCATAATCGATAGCATTTTTAACATCTTTAAATGTTTGCATAGCAACATTTTGTTTATTTATTTTAATACATCTAATTACACTAAAAAAGAAATTCTTTCTTTTAGACGAAAATAACTCTTCTGTTGCAATAAAACTTATTCTTCTATTCCATAGTGCTGTCATTAAAATAACAGGATCTATATATGTAGCATGATTACTTACTAAAATAAATGGCCCCTTAAATAATCCTTTTTGTTTTTTACCATTTAAATAATGGTACTTTAATCTTAAAATAAGGAGTGTTGGTATTGCACCAGTTATTTTAATAAAATCATATGCCCAATATCTAAGATCAAATATTTTTTTAAATATATTAATTTTTTTCTTCTTCATCAATCATCATCCCCAAATTATTAATATATGATTTAACATAATTACAAATGTAATCAATATTTTCTTTATCTGATTTATTACTATCATATAAATCTTGTGCATAAATTTTTTCTCCAATTATTACTTTAGTTCGTGCCTTTTTAGCATAACTTCCGTTAGTATATATTGGAATAATTGGTGCTCCAGATTCAAGCGCGAGATATACAAAACTAGGTTTAAATTCAAGTAGAGTTGTTTCTTCTTTTAAAGGAAGTCTTCCTTCTGGAAATATTTCAACTACTTTACCTTTATTTAAAAGATTAACACACTTACTTAAAAAACCAAAATCAAAAACATCTCTTTCTACTTTAATTCCACCAATTTTTTTTAAAAACCAACTAAACAGTTTTCCTTTATTAAACATTACTTCACCAATCACAGTATATATATCTCTATTTAAGAATAAATACATGTATAAAACAAAATCAAATAATCTTTTATGATTAGATACAATTATTGCAGAACCTTTAATACGTCTATTTGATTCTTCTTTATTCACATAATAAACTTTTTTTCTAAAATAAAATAATTGTGGAATATATCCTGTAATTTTAACAAACCATAATACTAATTTTGACATTCTAAATCCTTAAGTAGATTATTTAGTTGTTTTTGCATAATAATTAAAGAAATTACATTTAAACAGCATAATCCAAGTATTAAATGAAGTACACTTAAATCTTTAACATTATATCCTAAACTTCTTTGTTTATCTACTATTTTTTTATTTAATTTATGAGCAGTTATTCCATAATATAAAGGAATAACTAAACTAATTATAAAATGAAGATTTTTATTTTTTACTTTATTAAACTTATCAACACTACTAATAACTAAATATTGCCAAATAAAACCAAATATCGATCCACTAAGTCCCCATAATGCAACGTTTACTAAAATACTTTCTTCTTCATATAGCGTTAATTTTTCTTGTTTAAATAAATCTTTATTCTCATTATATTCTTTTTCTAAGCCTATTTCTTTAGAAACTTCTTCTGCTGAGTAATGCTTTGGCATTTTAAATGCAAGCAAAAATCCTACAAAACAAAATACTGAAACAATTACAGGAACTAAAAGTGTTCCAAGATTATAAACATTGGATTCAGTTGTACTCATTTTTAATGCTGCTTCTATAGCATTATTTGCATAAACAATTTCTAATTTCTTATTAATAAAATACATCTTAATATTTTCATATACAATACCACTTGCAACTGCACTTACAATACTAGTTGTAAACGCTTGTGCTGCAAAATACATTGCAGAATGGTTTTTACCAGAAAGTTTTTCTTCAACTGAAGAAATTTGTGCAGGAATTAAATAAGGCATCATAAAGAACGATCCAATCGCCCAAGAACCAACTACACCACCAATAGCACCAATTATTAATTGTAGTGTTTTGTTATTATCACCCATAATAATTCTATTATTAATAACAAATGTTAAAATACAAAAAGCAAACGATAATAAACATGTTTGATATGCAAATCTTAATCCTTTTCTTGCTTTAAGTTTATTAAATAAATATAGCATTAACGGGACAGGTGCAAATGCGCAAGTATTAAGAATAGCCATCTCAACACCATTCATTCCCATACCACCTGTTATCATTGCATTCATTGCAACTAAGAACATTTGAAGTCCAAAGAATGAACAGCAGTTAACTGCACACCATCTTAAGAATGGTCTATTAGTAAATGTTAATTTAAGACTTTCAACGATACCAACTTTTTCTTCTTCTTTTAGTGGTGTTATATCATAACCTTCTTTAATAGCTTTTGCTTCAAATTTGTCACCTTCTTTAATCATAAATAAAGGTATTAACATTGTCGCCATTATTGGAAGTAATAAAATTACAAATTTATCAATATGAATTTCCATTATATCTAACAGTAATGGTACTAAAGCATATACTAAACAATATGTAATTGTATCAAAAAATGATTTAAAACTAGAAACTCTTAATCTTTGATTATCAGTTGAACAAACATTAGATAAGCTTCCATAAAATGCAATTAAACTCATTGTATAAGTAGAAAAGAACACAAGCGCCCAAGATACAATCCAAATTGTATTTCCAAGTTGATGTGTATCACCTTCACCAAAGATTGGTATCCAACAAAACATATATGAAACGACCATTGGAATAAAACATATCGCAATAGGTGGACGACGTTTACCCCATTTAGTTTTTAAGGTATCTGTAAGTGCTGCAAGTGGAATATCAACAATTCCATCAAATATTTTAGAAACAGCCCATAAAGTAGGGAATATGGCAGGTAATATAAAACAAGCTGTACTTATTGCTTGATAACTACCATTTGGTAACGCAACAGGGTTAATTGCATCTGTAAAAAAAGCACCCATTAAAATCATTAATAAGTTTGGTCCAAACCCCGATGCCGCAAACAATATCTCCTTCCACTTCTTATCTAATGTTACATATTTTTTCTTCATATGAACTCCTTATTTTATATTACTAATAATATAGTTTGCAAATTGTAAAACACTATAACAAGGCTCATTATTAGTATTAAATTTAATATCATATTTTTCTTCTAATTTTACAAGTAATGTTAAATAATCTAAACTTGTTGCACCTAAATCTAAAATAAAGTGAGCATTAATATCAATATCAATATTTGAATCTAATACCTCATTAAAAACTATTTTAACTTCATCAACAACTTTTTTTGTTAACTCATCTATATTATCTAATTTTTCAACCTTTAATTCATTAAAAGAAAGAAGTTTTATATTTCCTTCATCAATCCATTTTTTTAGTATTTTTCTTGATACTTTAACTGCAGTAGCAGATTGAATAGGATCAAATGTATAAAGTATTTTATCTATCTTAAAATTTTCTTTGTCTAAAACTTCTAACATCTTATTTACTTCATCAAATATATTATTAAGTCTTAGCTCACTAAGTGTTTTATTAAGTTCTACAATTAGTGTTAAATAATTAATATTATCAACATTTAACCCCATTAAACAAAATCTTTCTGCACTAGGAAGAAAAATCATTTGTTCAATTACATCAGGATTTACTTTTTCTCCACTTGGAGTCAGTACAACATCATCACATCTTCCAAGAATATAGTATTTATGTTTTTTATCACAATTTACAATATCAAAAGTATTAAAGTATTCATCATTATTAATTTCAACAATACTGTCTTTAGTAATAATTTTTTTACAAACTCCCTTACTTTTTACAAGTAATTGATTATTATCATTAATCTTATATTCAACAGTATTAAATGGAATACCTATTGAACGTTTATTTCTTTCATTGATATTATAAGAGAGTTCTACTGATGTAATACCTATTTCGCTCATTCCATAACCATTAAATAATGGATACCCTATTCCATTTAATACATAAGATGCATCGTAAGATAAATAACTTCCACCTGATATCATAAATGCAACACTATCACCAAATACTTTTGTTCTAACTTCACTAAATAGTTTTTTAACAATCATTAGTCCAAGTTTAGGACAAATACTTTGTAATTTAGTAGAAAGTTTTAATCCTTTATAAAACTTATTTTTTGTTTTTTCATCTTGTTTATCGATTTCTTTAATAATCGTCTTATGAACAGTATGCCATAACATCGGAACTGCAAATATATGTGTCACTTCATGTTTTTTAATAGTTCTAAGAAGCGTATCACTACTTAAATCTTTTAAGAATACAAAACATCTACCAAAAAAAGAAAACCAAAAATACGATGCCATTAAACCAAAGATATGATAAAATGGTAAAAAAGCAAGTTGTTTTAAATAACCATTATAATGAGTTTTAATTATCTTATTAGTTTTACATATATATTCAGAATTAGTAATTTGAGAAGAGATTGCGTATCCATCATAGATACAAATCTTTACATTTAACGAAGTTGCAGAAGTACATATCGCAAGCTCATTAGCCCAAATAAATTTTGTTTCATCATAAGAAGTAATTTTACTATAATCAAAATCTGAAACATTTATTTTATTTCCTATTACATCATAATCATCATCACATACAATATCTTTTATATTAAGTCTTTTGATAATTTCATTATTAAGTACATTCCCTAGTCTTATATTTAATAAGACTGGTTTTTTATTATTCATTAATATACCATATAGCGATGTAATAAACTCTAATGAATTATTCATCATTAAACCTACATATTCACAAGAATCATCTAAAATATTTTTTAAATATTCACCCATTTTATAGGAATTTATATAACACTCTTTATATGTTGTTTTATGAATTTTAAATCCATCTGTTTTTTCACAAAAAATATTTTCTTTATCTTTATGAATTATTTCAAATATTGATTTAAAATCTTTATTTGATTTATTTAAAAGATCTAATCTTTCTTTTATTATCTTATTTACATTCATAATATCTTCCTAAAAAAATTTTACATATTTTTATCTATTATACCACTTTTAGATTTTATATTCAAGGCTTTAATAAGAAAAAGAGATTTAGGTATGACACTCTAAATCTCTTTGTAAACAAAATTATTATTTTCTAATTTCAATCTTATGCATATAAGCAAGTGTATTTAAAATTTTCTTCATCTTTTGATTAATAACTTCATCAGTTAAAGTGTCAAGAGATTCTAATGTAATTCGCACTGCAACACTCTTCTTACCACTTTCAATCTTATCGCCAACATATATATCAAATACTGATACATTCTTAATCATATTCTTGTCACAACGATAGATTGTTTCTAAGACTTCACCAACTAAAACTTCTTTGTCCATTACAAGTGCTAAGTCACGTTCTACAGATGGTACTTTTGAAATTTGTTTAAATACTACTACATTTTCTTGAATGTTAAATAACGCATCAAGTTTTACTTCAAATACATAAGTAGGTTCAATATCTTCTGCTTTTACAAGAGTTGGATGAAGTTCACCAACATAACCAATTACTTCATTATTAAGAAGAATTACAGCACTACGACCAGGATGAAGCTCAGGACAATTAGCACTTAGTGGAGCATATTTAACTTTTGCACCAACTTTCTCAAACATTACGTCTAAAATACCTTTTACATAGAAGAAATCAACAACTTCTTTCTTACCTTGCCAATCACATGATGAATGAACACCTTGTAATGCACCAGCAAGTAGATAAGCCTCAGTAGGTTCACCATTTACAAGTCCATATTGTTGAGCAATTTCATAAAGAGCTAAATTATAATTCTTACGAGCATTATTATATTTAATTACTTCAATTAAGCTTGGAACAATACTTCTTCTTAAAATTGAATGTTCATCAGTCATTGGATGTAATAATTTAATAGGTTCAAAACTATCATCAAATAATACTTTACACATATTTGAAAGTTTTGGACTTACTAAAGAATATGAAACAGTTTCAGAAAGACCAAGTCCTATAAGTGTTTTATTAATGATTTTCTTAATTTTTTGTGAATGAGTAAGTTCACCTTCAACAGTCATTGCAGGAAGAGTTTCATTTAGTTTATCATAACCATACATTCTTACAATTTCTTCAACTAAATCTTGTTTAATTTCAATATCTAAACGTCTATTTGGTACTAATACTTTAATATCATCACCATTTACAACAACTTTAAAGCATAGTTTTTCTAGAATTGCTTTAATTTCTCCAGTTGGAATATTAATACCTAGATACTCTTCAACATATTTTTCTGTTAAATGAATTTCTTTATCAGCAATATGTTCTACGCCTTCATGAACATAACCTTTTAACACTTTACCATCTGCGTATTTTTCAAGTAAATAACAAGCATAATCCACTGCAGCAAGGCTTCTATTTAAATCAACTCCACGTTCGAAACGAACACTTGATTCACTTCTTAAACCTAGTCTTGCAGAAGTCTTACGAACTGAAAGTGGTTTAAATATTGCACTTTCTAATACAATATTTTTAGTATCAAGAGTAACTTCTGTAGATTTACCACCCATTACACCAGCTACACATACTGCACGATTATTTTCTAGATTATCAGAAATAACAATATCACTAGATACAAGTTTTCTTTCTAAATCATCAAGTGTTTCTAATACTTCACCATCATGTGCATTTCTTACAATAATTGTATCCCCAAGTTTATCTTGGTCAAATGAATGAAGTGGTTGACCAAATAACATAAGTACGTAGTTAGTAATATCTACAACATTATTAATAGGTCTAACACCAGCTGCAATTAAACGAGCCTTCATAAATTTAGGTGATTCTTTAATTACAACATCTTTTACAATTCTTGCGTAATAAGAATAACAATCTTCTGTTTCTAATTTTACACTGATTTCATCACTTGCAAGCTTATCAGTTTCATTGAATTTATATTCTAAGCAATTCATTGGAATATTATACATTGCAGAAACATCATGAGCAACACCAAGCATTGACATAAGGTCCATTCTATTTGGTGTAAGTGAAAGTTCAATTAGATAATCATCAAAACATAAGTATTCTAAAGCATCCATACCAGGTGTTGCATCATCATCTAAAACGTAAATACCATTTTGATAAATTGCAGGAACATATTTATTTTCAATACCAAGTTCTTGAAGTGAACAGATCATACCATTAGATTCAACACCACGCACTTTAGAATTACTAATTGTTCCACCAGGAAGTTTTGCTCCAGGTAGTGCAACAATAACTTTTTGGCCAGTTGCAATATTAGGAGCACCACAAACGATTTGATCAGTTTTTTCACCAAGATTAACCTGACAAACATGTAAGTGATCAGAATTTGGATGATCTACACATTCTAATACATGACCAACAACAAGGTTTGTAGCTTTAACCATTTTATTGAATGTTTCAACTTCTACTGAATATAAAGACATTTCTTCAGCTAATTTTTCAGGTGAAACATTTAAATTTATTAATTCTTTTAACCAATTATATGAAACTATCATCTTAATTTTCTCCTTTAAATTGTTCTAAGAAACGTTTATCGTTTAAATAGAAGTTACGAATATCATCTATTCCATGACGTAACATTGTTACACGTTCAATACCAATACCAAATGCAAATCCACGATAAACTTTAGGATCATAACCAGCAGCTGATAAAACATTAGGATGAACCATACCAGCACCTAGTACTTCAATCCAACCGGATTGCTTACACATACTACATCCTTTACCACCACATTTAAAACAAGATACATCTACTTCAACAGATGGTTCTGTAAATGGGAAGTATGATGGTTTAAATCTAATCTTACGTGAATCACCGAACATTTTTTGAACAAATAATTGAAGTGTTCCTTTTAAATCAGACATTGTAATATGTTTATCAACAACTAAACCTTCAAATTGCATAAATTGATGTGAGTGAGTAGCATCATCATCATCACGACGATATACCTTACCAGGAGCTAAAATCTTAACAGGAGCTCCTTTTTTTTCTAAAAGAGTTCTTACTTGAACTGGAGATGTTTGTGTACGCATAAGCAAGTTTTCTGTAATATAGAATGAATCTTGCATATCACGAGCAGGGTGACCTTTTGGTACATTTAACATTTCAAAGTTATATAAATCAACTTCTACTTCAGGGCCTTCTGCAATACTATATCCCATTCCAATAAAAATCTCTTGCACCTCTTCAATTGTTCTAGAAAGTGGATGACTAGTCCCTACTTTAAATTCTTTACCTGGAAGTGTTACATCAATAGTTTCACTCTTTAAACGCTTATTTACTTCTTCAGCTTCTAAATATGCTCTTCTTTCAGTAACAGCACTTTCAATTCTTACCTTTACTTCATTTGCAAGTTTACCAATTACTTTCTTATCTTCAATTGATAAAGTTGCCATTGATTTCATAATTTCAGCAAGTGGACTCTTCTTTCCCATATAGAAAGCTCTTAAGTCATTTAGTTCTACTTGACTATTTGCAGCATTAATTTTTGTTACTGCTTCAGTTTCAATGTTTAATAATTGTTCTTGAATACTCATTTCTTCCTCCTAAAAATAAAAAAATGCACCCCTCTCTAAGGACGCATATGTTGACGTGGTACCACCTTAGTTTACAGTATAAAAAAACACTGTACACTCTAAAACCTTTAACGCAAGTTATGCGGGTTTGATTAGAACCACTCATAAGGCGAACACTTCTATAACTCTTTACATTTAAAGCTTTCAGTCTATGGCTTTAATCCCTAATAAGAAAGAATTATATACTTTTCCTTAATCAACGTATTTAATATTCATTACTTTATAATTATAACATAATTTATAAATAAAAAGAATAATTTTGCAATAAAATTAGCTTATAAGTATAAACTTATAAGCTTTTTTCTTCATACTATCTAGGTACATTATAATTATCAGGTTCATTTACATGTACTTCACTACATGTATAGTTTGGAATAAATTCTTTTTGAACAACGTGATGATGTACCACTTCAGTATGATAGTTGTGAACATATGGTTGTTTAACGATATGATATTGATCAATTACTTGTTTAGAACAAGTAACAATTGGTGGACATTCTTTATAAATCGGTGGACACATAGGTTTTTGCATATTACCACATCCACAAGGCATTTGATTTTGATTATTACATCCACAAGTATTACCTGTATTTTGATCGTTATTTCCCATATAGTTCATATTATTAATAAAAGGATTTTGAAATTGATTCAAGAGTTTTCACCTCTCTTTCTGTTAATATAATATGTATAACTTTATAAAATGTATAAATAGATGCCTAGATTTGACAAAATAATTTATATAAATATAGTATAATCAATTTAATATTATAGAAAGGATTAATTTATTATGAATTTAACACCAATTGTAATTGAACAAAATGGAAGAGGAGAAAGAAGTTATGATATATATTCAAGACTACTTCAAGATAGAATAATTATTTTATTCGGAGAAATAACTGATGCTACAAGTGCAAGTATCATATCACAGCTCTTATTCTTATCTTCAACTGATGAAAAAAAAGATATTTATATATATATAAACTCCCCTGGAGGAAGTGTTACTTCAGGATTATCCATTTATGATACTATGAAATATATTAAACCACGTGTTGTTACAATTGGAATGGGACTTTGTGCAAGCATGGGAGCATTCTTACTTTCAAGTGGCGATAAAAGATATGCACTTGAAAATACCAAAGTAATGATTCATCAACCACTAGGTGGTGCTAAAGGTCAAGCAACAGATATTATGATTGTTGCGGAAGAAATTATTAGTATTAAGAAAAAACTTAATGAAATTCTATCTAAAAACACTAAACAACCACTTTCTAAAATTGAACAAGATACTGAAAGAGATTTCTATATGGATTCTAAAAAAGCACTAGAATACGGAATCATTGATGAAATAATAAAAAATAATAATAAAATATAATTTTTTATAAAACGTCCCATTTTCCTCCTTTATTAGAACCAGAACGTTTAATAATTCCATAACTTTTTAAATTCGCTACAACTCTTTTAATCGTTCTTTGTGATTTTCCTGTTTTTTCTACTATTTCATTGATTGTTACATTTGCTTTCATTTTCATAATATTATAAACTTCTTTTTCAATGCTGTTTAATTCATAATTATTCGCGCCATTTTTGGTGCCACTTTTGGTGTCATTTTTGGTGTCATTTTTGGTGCCATTTACCTTGTCATTTACATAATTAGCATTATAAATAATAACACTAAAATGAGTAGGAGTGGCATAAAATTCAACATGATTTTTTCCATCATTAAATAATCTATTTGTCCAATTAATAATTTTATCAAAACCACTTCCTCTTCGATCCATATAATTCATTCTTGAGAAAATATCTGCTATAATAGGATTTCGTCTAATTGAGGGAATCTTATTTTCTATATTTTTATTGATTATTACCCCAGAAGCAGTAGGCCCTGGAGAAGTTATATCTATTCTATCATCATAAATATCTATCGTAACTTCAGACCCTACATTTGTATATTGTCTATGAATAAGTGCATTTACTATTGCTTCCCTAATAGCTATATCATTATATTCTGGCATTTCTACTCTTCCATGCGCTTCTTTTTTCCATTTCTTTTTAGTATTATTTTTCACAAAGTTAAGTGCTGAATCAAGTAATTTAACAAGACTTCCTGAATATTCTGCATCATCAGAAGCTTCTTCTAATGATGTTTTATTTAAACCATTCCATCTTGTACAGAAAACTCTATTATGTCTATATATATTTTGATCTGCCAGTAAAACACCTGCATTTGTTAAATATCCTAAACTATTCATTAATGAAAACGAAACATAATCATCTTCAGTTAACTTTGAATGAGTTATATCCAAAAAATTAGCTTCAAAGAAACTAAATGAATAATCATTTTTTAAATAACTTGTAACGATAGAGTCATATGTTTTATTATTTCCTTTTAGTATTAATTCCTCCAATATATATCGTGGAGCTTTAATGCTTTGATTTCCACTTCTAATATATGCTTCTTTTACTCCATCTGAAGAATAATAATAAGGAGTAGAAGGACCAGGCATTATTTTTAAGACTATATATACATAATTTACACCATGATATATCTCAGTTTTTGGTTCAATAATGTAAGTAGGTATAGGATCAATTTTTGAATTTATTAATTCAGAAATTTTATCACATATAAATTGTGGATTTTGAATGTTAATAAAATTTCTATTTTCATCTACTCCAAAAAATAAAATACCTCCAATCCCATTAGAAAAAGCAGAAACAGATTTTAACCAACTCTTAGGTTTGTTCATTTCTAAAAACATTTTAAAATCATAATCCGAACATTCAGCAATAAATTTTTGTAGCATTTTAATTTCCCCTTTCTTTTTCAAAATAAAAAGGGGTATCAACAATATAAAAGATTCTACTTCTAAATTTAGAAATAGACAATTCTTTTATAATGTCAATACCCGCGTAACCTCTAAAGCGCAATATAATGTTACCTAAATACCTAGGAGTAGCAAGAATTTTAATATGATTATTACTTCTTTAGAGTAAATAATAACCTTTAGAACTTGAACTTCTTACAATTAAATTATACCATTTTAAGTTATAAAAGTCAATAGATTTTTAGATATTTACAAAATATAAACTTTTATTTTAAATTTTAAAAATAGTGTTAGATAAATCTAACACTAATTACTCTTATACCAAGTTGGATATGTTGTAAATATTAACTTTTCTTTAGTTACGGGATGAATAAACTCTAAATAGTAACTATGTAAATGTAGAATTCCATCTTGTGTTTCTTCACCATATAACATATCACCTACAATTGGAGCATTCTTACTTAAAAAATGAAGTCTAAGTTGATGAGTTTTACCTGTGCAAAGAAGTGCTTCAATAAATGAATGATTGTTTTCTTGATAAAGTGTTTTATACACTGTTTTACTATTAATAAATTCTGTTGTTGTATAACGCTTAATTACACTTGTTGGATCTTTTTCAATACCTAGTTCTATAATACCTTCAAATGGTTCAACAATATTTGTTGTCTCAAGTAAGTATTTTTTTGTAATAACAGTATTTTGAAGAAGTGTTGTCATATAAGATGTTTTTGCAAGCATAATAAGCCCAGACGTAGGCGCATCAAGGCGTGATACAAAATGAATATTTGCTAAAATACCATTTCTTTTATAATATGACATTACATAATTTGCAAGTGAATTTGTAAAGTGTTCTTTAGTAGGAATAGTTGCAATATTAGGTTCTTTATTAATTACTAGTAAATATGAATCTTCATATACAATTTCAAAATCACCTAGTGTTGATACAATATTTTCTCCTTGATCACTTGCAGGCATTACGACTTCTAATAAATCACCAGGTTTTAGTAAAAAGTGGTTATCTACAATTTGATCGTTTACTAAATATTGTCCATTACCACTTCTTATTTCTTTAAATACATGATCTGGAATACCTTGTTTAATTAGATATCTTTTTATACGGTATCCAGACTCTTCAATTTTATATCTTACAATCATACTACCACTTCTTATGATTAATTGTTACTTCACTTTCCAAAGGATCAGCAACTTTACTCTTATCTTCACCAAGTGTTAAATCTAGTTTTTCTATTGTTGATTTAATTGAAGTCATTTCTTCATCAAGTTTTTCTGCAGCTTTTGCGGCAGCTGTTAAACGTTCTTTTAATTCTACTGGAATCTTCTTTTGATATTTATATTTTAATGAATGTTCAATACTTGCCCAAAAATGCATTGCATGTGTTCTAATTTGAAATTCAAGTAGTACAGGAATTGCACCTTTTATAGTTTCTACTATATATCTTGCGATAATATGAAAACTTCTATATCCACTTGGTTTAACGTTTTTAATATAATCACGTACTTCTAAAACTTCTAGGTCTCGTCTTTTTACAACAAGTTCTGCTACTTTATAAACATCATCAATATATTTACAAGTAATTCTTATTCCACCAATATCATGAACTTTTTCATCAATTAAAGCAGTTGGAACATTCATTCTTCTTGCTTTATCAAGAATACTTTGTGGACTCTTTACTCGTCCTGATACGATTTCAATTGGACAATAAAGGTTTGCTTTATGATATTGATTCTTAATACCTTCCATTTTTAAAATAAAATCTTCTACCGCAAGTTCATATGGTTGTAAAAATATATCCCAGTTAAATAATTCATTCATTTCTATCATTTTATCACCAAATATATTATACCATATTGAATATAAATTAGATATGAATTAAATAAAGAAAAAAAATAATTATTAAACTTGCATTTTTATTTTTTTTGTGTATAATATCAATGAAAAAAGAAATAATAATTTTGGGAGATTTATATTATGGCAAAAGAAATCACAGCAGAATTTAAAACTTTATTAACTAAAGAAGAATATGATCGTATCTACGAAAAAGTAAAGGAATATCCTGGTAATTTACAAACAAATTACTATTTTGATACAAAGCGTTTTACTTTAAAAGCTACTGATGCTGTTCTAAGAGTAAAACATCGTGAAACATATACTTTAACTTTAGAAAGAAAAAAAGGTTATAACTTTATCAGAATTGATGAAGACATTACTGAAGATGAGTTTAAAGATCTAGTAGAAAATGGTAACATTTGTTCAGAAAAAATTGCACAAGAAGTTAATGATATTATAAAGGGACAAAAGATTATTAATTTTATGAATCTTGCTACATATCGTATTTCAGTTCCATATAATAAAGGAAAATTATCTTTAGACCGCTGTGAATATGTAAATACTGTAGATTATGAATTAGAATATGAAGTTCCTAATCGTAATACTGGTAAACTAGAATTTATCCAAATTATTAAAGAGAACAATATTGCATATAAAAAGAGTCAAGTAAAATTAAAAAGAGCATATGATGCTCTTAGAAAAGTATTATAATTATTTACAATTAAAAAAACAAAAAGGAAGCTCCGGCTTCCTTTTTATTCTTCTTCCTCAAAATCTTCTTCCATATCCATAAGTCTTGTTGCTCTTAAAATGTTTTCATTGTGTCGTAATTCTTTAGGTAAAAAGATAGTTATATCTTCATTATTATACCCAACTTGCAATTCTGTTTCATTTATAATAATTGGTCTTTTTAAAACACTAGGGTTTTCAATAATAAAATCGATTAATTCACCAACACTCATGCTATCTGGGTCTAATTTCTTTTCTTTAAATACTTTAGATCTTGTTGAGATAATATCATCAAAACCATTTTCACTATTAGCAAGCATTCTATAGATGTCGTCTTTAGATAATTTGATACTAAAAATGTTTTTTTCTGAATATGGAATATTGTATTGATCGAACCATTTTTTTGCTTTTCTACATGAAGCACAGCTTGGAGTTGTATAAATTTGTATCATTTTTTCCCACCTTAAATTTTTGCTAAATAAATTTTACCATATTTTAATGAAAATGTCAAGTCCAATTTTCATAATTATTTGTATTTTTTTAAAATAATACGAAAATTATAACAATTTAGTTTTAAATTTACTATATAATTAATTCCTATATAAAAATATGTATTCTAAAATTATTAATCATTAGCCTTGTTGTTTAACAGTTTCCCAGGCTTCATCAGTAAAATTATAAGTCATGTGTCTTACACCACCAAATTCAATTAAACTTATATACATATTTGCACCATAATTAATCTTACTTGAATATAAAGATACAGTTTGACAATAATAAATAGGAATTTCACAATATTCAGCCAAATATGCTTTTTCACAAGCAGCTAACACGTTAACCCTTTCTGTAATCGTCCAATTACTATTATGACCAAGTTTTACGATAGTTTGAGTTCCATTTAACCAATCAGCCCATTCTTTAAGAGAATAAGTATACTGATTATCTCTTAATGTAATTGTTACAGGAATTTTATTAGTGTCAAAAATATTTTCTAATTGATTATCACTGCAATAAACTTGTGACATTATATCAAAAATATCATATTCATTGTATCCACTTGAATTGAAAATAATATCAGTTTCACCAAGATAAAATGAATTATAATAATTATCATCAAAGAAAATTTCCAATTCAATCTTTCCCTCTAATGAAGTACCTGTAACAGCTTTGTTTAATTGCGATTTTATATATTCATACATTTCTAAATTTACTGGATCAGACTTAGATACTGAAAGACGAATTTTAATAATTTCATCATCACAATATAAATTATTTTGAACTGCATAATCATAAGCTTCTTGCATTAAATTTCGTGCTTTTTTTATGTCGTAACCAGTTATTGCTCGATAAGCAGAATTCAAATCACGATATTTAGTTCCTTGACCATATTCAATACCATATAAATTAACTATTGCTTGTTTTGCTGCCTCATAGTTTCGATACGAATTTTCAACGCCATTTTCATTAAGTATTTGATATACTTGGTTAAATAAAGAATATGATGGTCCAGATGCTGTTGTAAAATTCATAGTAAAATATGTTCTATTTATACATAAAGATAATGCCTCTCGAAACTGCTTAACTGTTAAAATTCTCTTATTTATACCATTAGATTCTCTATCAATTAATGCATCTAATTTAGTATTAATACTAAGTTGAGTATTTTGTGAATGTGGAGTGTATAATAAATATTGAGAATCCCCATAAGTTTTAATATCTTGGAATTCTAATTGTATTGTATCAATTACACCATTTTCATACGCCAATATTGTATTTTCATGTTCTTTAATAACTTTATAACATATTGTATCAGTTTGAAATTGATTATTATGTTTATCATCATAATAACCATACCATTCTACGTTACGTCTAAATACAATTTGCTTATCATTATCATATTCACTTAATATATAAGGTCCATAAGAAATTGTAGTTGATTTAGAAGTCATATAAATATTTGATCTTTGTCCATCAAAATTTTCAATCCAACACGCTTCGTATAATTCTTCATTTATTAACCAATTTCTTGATAAATAATATGGTAAATAAAATGAAGGATTTAACAATTCATTTTCTAAAACTATAATTAATGTATAATCATCTTTAGCAAATAAGCCTACGTCACTAAATTCTAAATTTTTATATTCATTAGGTACATAAATTTGCATACACGAATGATTATTACCACCTACTTCTAGATCATCTTAATATTTTTGCCAAATATCAAAAGCAGAAATCCAATCTTCATCTTCACATTTTGTGACCTTATTATTACGAATTTTTATTGTAGAAGTTACAGGCACTAATGCTCCGTCTTTAGTAGCATCAATAATTTCAGTTTCTGCATCTTTTGCATTAAGATTTAAAAAACACTCAATATCAATGTAAACAATTAGCCCTCTATCAATTGCCTCTTGTACAGAATCAAATCCTAATGTTGCAGGAGTTTCATAAACACCATCTTGTAAACTATTTAAATAATTCCTAGCATTGTAAACTGCAAAGTTTCCACTACAATAAAATTCTGCACCACGATAACATTGCATAGGATCTAATAATTGTTTCATTGAATATATATAATCTTTAGCTGTTATATTTACACCATTCTCCCATTTTGCATTTTCATTAAGTGTAATAGACCATGCTTTTGCTTTATCACCAATTTTAATACCATACTTACCAACATATTCTGAAGTAACATCTAATGGAAGAGATTTAGCCATTTCTGGAATTATTTCCCAATTATCATAAGTACTATTTAATTGATAATCATAAAATCCCATAGATAAATATTCAAATTCGTTATTACCATAATACATTTCACGTGTAAGTGGATTCCAATTCACACTACTAGTATCACTAATACACGTATTATATGTATAATTACCATCATTTTCAAACCATACTTTAACATCAATATTACCATTATTTTCATTTTTACCACAACTTGCAGTAAATAATACTATCATAAAATATATTATAAATATAATTTTCTTCATATTAATTCTCCTTCAAATCTAAATTCAACTTTTAAATATAAAACTAACTATAACTCTTAATGGCTAATAATATTATATCAAATTAACATAATTTAATTTAACTTTATAATAAAGTTTTATTATTTTATTGATAACTTATTAATTTAAAATACTTTTTTCTTGCTGTAAAAAAAAAATTTTGATATACTTATAATAGTTATATACATAAAATTAGAAGAAAAGAAATAGTAAATAAGAATAATACATTTCAGGGAGCCTTAGATAGTGAAACGAGGTATGTTATTTTCTTATTGAATGGATCTTGGATAAGATATGAGGAAATGCATATCCGTTAGAAAAGCGTTAATTTCAAATGAGGAAAGATTTTATATCTTTTAAATTTAGGTGGTACCACGAGTTAGTTCGTCCTAATACAATATCGTATTAGATGAGAAACTAACTTTTTTTTATTTTACTAGGAGGAAAATTTTTATGAAAACTATTGTATCTGGTGTTCAACCATCAGGAACACTTACCATTGGCAACTATTTAGGTGCAATTAAAAACTTTGTAGATTTACAAAATAATGGAGAAGAAAAAGAATTATTTGTATTTATTGCGGATTTACACGCAATAACTGTTCCACAAGATCCCACAAAACTTAGAAATAGTATTAAAGGTCTTGCGGCACTATATATCGCATGTGGACTAGATCCAAATATTACAACTTTATTTATTCAATCTGAAGTCACTGCTCATGCAGAAATGGCATATTTACTTCAAACAATCACATATATCGGTGAACTTGAAAGAATGACACAATTTAAAGATAAAAAACAAAAACAAGTTGAAGGTGTATCTACAGCTCTTCTAACTTATCCTGTTTTAATGGCTGGTGATATTCTTCTTTATAATGCCGATTGTGTACCAGTAGGTGCCGATCAAAAACAACACTTAGAATTAACAAGAAACTTGGCTATCAGATTCAATTCTAAATATAGTGATACATTTAAAGTTCCAGAACCACTTATTCAAAAAACAGGTGCAAAAATTATGTCACTTCAAGAACCTACAAAGAAAATGAGTAAATCTGATATTTTAGATAAAGCTTCAATCTTTATCCTTGATGAACCTAATATTATTAGGAAGAAAATTGCAAGCGCTGTAACTGATTGTGATGGAATTATTAAATATGATCCTGATAATAAACCTGGTATTAGTAACTTACTTACAATTTACTCATGTTGTAAAAACATTACAATTGAAAATGCTGTTAATGAAGTAAAAGACTTAAACTATGGAGAATTTAAAAAACTTGTTGGAGATGCAGTCGTAGAAATCCTAATTCCAATTCAAACTAAATATCAAGAAATAATTAATAATAATAAATATTTAGATGAAGTATTAGATAAAGGTGCTGAAAAAGCAAATTACTTTGCAAATAAAATGGTTGCAAAAGTTAAAAGAAAAATTGGTGTTGGTAGAAAAAAATAATTGTATAGAGAAATTCTCTATACAATTTTTATTTATTTAAAAAATCTAAAATAATACCTTGAATTTGTCTTCTAATTGGAACACTATTATAACCATGACCAGCACCAGGAATAAGGACATATTCACAGTTTGTATAATATTCTGTATACTTTTTACTAACTTCAGGTTTAACGGCTAAATCTTCTTCGCCTTGTACAATTAAAACAGGTTGTTTAAAGTTTTCTAATCCTTCATAGAATTCAACCCCCATTAAACTATCTAAGAAATCTTTTGATACATAATAGCCACCTAAATCAATACAATTATCTTCTGCAATAGGTTTAGTTTTAAATGTTGTAGTTAAAATATTTAACATACATCCTGCAGGAGAAATTAAAACTAATTTTTCAATACAATCAGCTTTTTCTATACTCATTCTTGCAGATACTGCACCACCCATTGAGAAACCACAAAGAATAATTTTCTTACCATTATTTAATCTTACACCTTCATCAATAGCAGCTTTAGCGTCATTTCTTGCAGTTGTAAATGTTTGATTATGAAATTCACCATCAGAATCTCCACTTCCATAATAATCATATCTAAGTGTTGCAATACCATTTTCTACAAAGCGAGCAGAAAGTTGTTTAAATAAGAAACTTGTTTCATTTTTATGTCCAGTATAACCATGTAAGAATACCGCAACAGTTTTATATTCACCACTATCTGGGGTAGAGAATAATCCTCTAATAATATATCCATTAACATTTAATTCATTATAACTAATTTTCATTATTTAGTCTCCTCATAATTTTTAATAGCTTTTCGAATGTTTCCATGCTCTTTAGCCAAACATTCATCTATAATATCTAAATTTTCTTCACCAGTAAATGATGAAAAAATTACTTTTTTAACAGTTTTAAACTTTAGTAATAATTCTTTTGCTTCATCCATAGAACATTCTAGGATTGTACAAATAATACTTAAACTTCTTGAAACTAACTTTTCATTTGTAGCCTTAACATCAATCATTAAGTTTTCATATACTTTACCCATCTTAATCATTGATGCAGTAGAAATCATATTACAAATCATTTTTTGAGCAGTACCTGATTTCATTCTAGTAGATCCAGTAATAGGTTCTGGACCAGTTACAGCAACAATCGGAAATTTAACAATACTTTCAATTGATGAAGATGAGCTTGTGGTAATACAAGAAGTAACAGCACCAACTTCATTTGCATAATTTAAACCACCAATTACATAAGGTGTTCTACCACTTGCCGCAATACCAATTACAACATCATTTTTAGTTAAATTGATATTTTCTAAATCAACTTTTCCTTGTGTAAGAGAATCTTCAGCGCCCTCAACTGCTTTAATAAATGCTTTTTCTCCACCTGCCATTAGGCACATTACCATATCATAATCAACTCCATATGTAGGAGGACACTCAACAGCATCTAAAATACCAATTCTTCCGCTTGTTCCTGCTCCCATATAAATAAGTCTTCCACCATTTAAAAATGCCTCATAGACTTTATCAACAACTTTTGCTATATTAGGTAGCACTTTTTCAACAGCATACGCTATAGTTTTATCTTCATCATTAATTTTCTTTAATATTTCAAGCGTAGAAACTAAATCGATATCAAGAGTATTTTGATTTCTTGATTCAGTTGAGATTTTCTTTAAATCAACACTCATTAAATTTCACCTCTAATAATAGGATTAGTAATATTACCTAAAACACAAGCACGTGATGCACCAGTTACTTTAGGTACATTTGTTGGAATGCCTAATAATGTATAATATCCAAGCAGTGCAAAACTAAGCGCTTCTAATGCTTCATAATTCTTTTCTTTTTCTACAATACAAGGAAGTCTTTGAGAAAGACGTTCCATAATAAATTCATTAAACACACCACCACCAGAAACGATTACACGGTCAATAGATGGTAAGAATTTTTGATATGAGAAAATAATACAATCAGCAGTATATGCAGCAAGAGTAGCTATAATATCATAATCAGTCCCACCTAAGCCTCTTATTTTAAGAATAATTTCTGCAAGGTAAGAATCACTATATTTTTCTCTACCTGTACTTTTTGGGGCTTTTTGATATAAATATGGGTCAGTCATTAATTCTTGTAACACTTCATCAATTACATGACCTTTTTTAGCAATTTTACCACAATCGTCATAATCTTTTCTAAAAAGTCTACGCATTGCAGCATCAATTAAAATATTACCTGGTCCTGTATCAAATGCAATAATATCTTTTAATTCACAATTCTTCTTAAGATATGTTACATTTGAAATTCCACCTATATTTTGCAGTGCAATATTTTCTTTTTTATTAGAATATAATACATAATTCGCAAATGGAACAAGTGGAGCTCCACTACCACCACATGCCATATCCATTGTTCTAAAATTACTAATTACTTTTACATTAAATGTCGCTGCAAGTACACTTGGATCACCAAGTTGTAAAGTAGAAGATTCATAATTATCTTTTCCATCAGGATTATGCCAAACAGTTTGACCATGCATAGCAATAAACTCAATTTCTTTAGCATCCACTTTGGTATCTCTTAATAACTTTTTAACTGCTTTAACATAAGCTTTACTAATTTCAACATTCAAACTACAAACCATTTGAATGGTACATTGTTTATTAGATGAAATATTTAATATTTTATTCTTTAATTCTTTATCATATGGTACATACGTAAAATGTACAATATTAAATTTACTTTTTTTACCTTTTTTAATATCAACTAAACAAGCATCCACACCATCAAGTGATGTTCCGCTCATAATACCTATTGCTAGCACTTCTTTCACCTCTTTTTTATTTTATAAATTTAAATATTTTTCCTTGTTTAATATTATCAATAATTAAATCAGTAGAATCAATGTTACCTATTACATTAACTCTATCATCATTTGGTAAATCTTTTAACACAATGTTAATTTCACCCGCATAGCGCTTAAATTTTGAATTATCAATTGTTACATCATACTTTTTACGTCCTACAGTATTAAACGCTGAAATTTCAGCATTACTTCTTACAGAAGATACTCTTAATATAGAACCATTTAAATCTGGTCTTATTCTAAATGACTTATCATATAAGTAATCATATTCATTATTATATATAGAAAGTTTAATTAAAACATCACTAGTATTATGTATATTTAAAGTTTTTATCTCTTCATTACTTGCATATGCATCACCAAAATATATACCATTAATACCACAAGCTTTTAACTCTTCAATCGCATTATCAAGAATCATATTACGATGTGATTCAACAGTTGGAAGTCCCTCATACATTGGAGGTCTAAATCCAGTATGGGATGGAATAAATGCACCAACATAAATTCCTACTTCATTACAAATTTTAGTTTTGTTATAAACATCTAAAATATCATGTCCTGAATAAAGCTTGGGATAAAAATTAAATGTAAATCTAGTACGAGAAGTATTAATACCATTATCGATTAAACTTTTAATGTGTTCATATGACAATGTTGATGCATTAAGTTCAACTAAATATGGAGCACAATGACTAAGTTCAATAATTTCTTCATCAGTAAACCCATAATCAAGCCTAAGTGCAAATAACCCTTCTAAACCACTATATTTATCAACAATTTTTTTAGAAACATCAAGGCTTAATTTTAATCCTAGTTTATTACATTCATCAATTATACTTTGAAGTTCTTCCTCAGACGTTTTAGCTTCATTAATATGAGCAGAACTAAAAACATGCGTACATCCTAAGTCTTTAGCAAGACGCAAATATTTAACATTTTCTTCTTTTGAATAATCAGCTAATCCTGCATAAACACTTATACCTGTATCAATCATGTCAAATTCCTTTCTTAATATAATAAATATTTTTCTCTTATTTTAATAAAATCACTAGTTGCAGATTCTAACAACTTAAATTGTTCTTCTAAAGATACACTATTATCTATAATAGTATCATGACCTGCTTCAAAATGGAACAATGTTGGACGACCTTCAACATAAGGTTTATTAATTTTAAAATATTCACTATATGTAGTTCTAATATGATAAAGCATTGTCCAACTTGTTTTTAAAGCACTAAACTTCTTACGATCTGTAATATGTAAGAATACTCCACCACACATTTCATCTTTATATTTAGAGAATGTTGGCGTAAACCATTGAGGTCTAAATATAACACCTTCTAAATTATAACTATTTAACTCTTTAGCAAGTGTTTCAGCCTTCATCCAAGGAGCCCCAACAAGTTCAAATGGTGTAGTTGTTCCACGACCTTCCGCAACATTTGTCCCTTCAAAAATACAAGTTGCGTTATATACATAACAAGTATTAACAGTAGGAATATTTGGTGTAGGAATTATCCAAGGTAATTTAGTATCTTCAAAATCCATCCATCTTTCATATCCAATCATTGGAATAACATGAAGTTTACAATTAATACCATATTCAGTATTAAATAATTTTGCAAGTTCACCAATCGTTAAACCATGACGTTGTGGAATATCATAATATCCAACAAATGAACGATATTTTTCAACATCTAAATGATTACCTTCAACTTTTTCACAATTAATTGGATTTGGTCTATCAAATACTACAAACTCTTTATCATATTCAGCACATGCCATCATTGCATAAGCCATTGTATAAATAAACGTATAGTATCTAGATCCATTATCTTGTATATCAATAGTAAGAACATCAATATTATCCATAACTTCTTTACTTGGCTTTTTATCCTTACCATATAAACTATAAACAGTAATCCCTGTTTCATCATCTATATATGTATCTAGATGAACACCTGCTTGTAAACTTGCACGTACACCATGTTCAGGAGAGAATAATCCAACTAAATTAGTCTTTCTTCTTAAAACATCAATACTAGACTCAAAATTACTTGTAATACCTGTTGGATTAGTGATTAATCCAACTCTTTTGTTTTCAAATAAATTTTTATAATTATCAATATTTTCAATTCCTAAAATAACTTTATTCATTACTTTCATCCTCCTCATCTTCTACTTGATACATAATTTGTTCAAAATCAATTTGACTTAGTTTATAATATACTGCTGTTGTAAATTTTACTTGCAAAAATACAGGTAAACTAATTCCAACAAGTAACCATACTGCTAAAAATCTAGGATCCACCATACAGTATATAAATGATCCTATTATTAAAACTTGTAACACAAATAATATAAGTGTAGTAATAATATATCTAATTGAAACATATAGACTTGTTCTATATGTTTCACCAACTGTTAAAGATTCAAACGTTATAATTAAAAGTGGTAAATGAACAGATAATAATGTAATTATTACAAACATTACTATACTTACAATAAATCCTGCATTTACAAATAATAGTGTCCAATCAAAATCTTGTACATCTTCAACTACTGAAGTTGCATAAAAATAAAATGCATATATATTAACTGCATATACAAAAAATAAAATAAGTCCAACAAAAAAAGATTTTTTAAAATAGTGTAAAAAATTTTTAATAAATTGTTTAAAAACATTCATTTGATTTCCTTGTTTTAGGGTTGCAGTAGTGGCAACAAAAGCAGGAAACATCCCAATTAATGTAGCACTTAAAAGAATTGTAATTACATTTAAAACTAACAAACGATACACTTGATCAAAAAATCGATATGGTTTAGAATTTAATTTTTGCTCATAATCTAAATTTGCCATTTATTTCTCCTATTTAAAATAAAAATTCATATTATATATATCATACATGTTCTTATTATATAGTATAACATATTAATACATATTTTACTTTACTTTTACTAAAGAAAATAATCTCATCCTAATTAGACCTTTTTTAAAGAACAAAATGATTTTTAAAAAAAATCATCTAAGAGCATTCGCTCTTGTTTTATAAGAAGCATTAAATCAAGTTATTAAACGTAATATTTCGTTTATAACTTGATTTTTTGTCTTATTGGTACTGTTTGACCTATATTCCTCAAGAATGATATTATATCAGTTCTATCGGGTTTACCTTTTTTTAAGATATTTAATTCGCCATTAACATCTGCATTAATGATCTTTCATTCTTTTGTCTTAAAGAGGCTTCTTGTTATTCTTTTTCCTAAATAGCTTTTGTGATATTTAATTTCTTCATTATCATAAAATGAACATATTGATGTGTATGCTTCGTTTATTTCAATATATTTAATATTGTATCTTTTGCACAGTTCTTTTATTTTATTTTTGATTATAAATATGCTTTTTGTTTATTATAAAAATGGTTAATTGATTTTAAGTATTTACCATCAATAATAAACGATTCATTATTAAAAAGCACACAGATTGCTAGATTATTTACTCCTAAGTCTATTGGCATAATTTGATTGGGATTTTTATTTATTTTAATATTTGTATCATCAACATATGTAATATGAATATCTTATGATAGTCCTTTAAAAGAAGGTATAATTTTAAATACTCTTATATCTTTATCTTTTATTACTTCAGGTATTTTAAAAAAAATATCAAAACTCTTTTTATGTCTGACTCCTTGATGAATTTATTAATTAGTTCATCTTCAAACATTTTATTAAATGTTTTACTTGTTCTAGTTAAGTTAGACAAAGGAAGTTTAATTACTAGTTTTTTATTAATAATTTTAGGTAGTATTTGTTCTGTGTATATTTAATAACAATCGTTCTTTTTAAAATATTTTGGCAATTTAGTTATTTTATTTGAAAAATTAGTAAATGCTGTATGGACTGATTTAATAATACAAATTAAAATATATGAATTTAATATTTTATAATTATCATTATCACTCATTATTTTATTTAAATCATAATATTTAATCACTTTTTTAGTTTTAAAATATTCTTGTTTAAGATATAAAGAGCACTATTATATAAGTTTTTAGATATATGACATAAAAGTCTTAATAATCTTCTTTCTTTTTTTGTTGGAATATATTTATACTTTATTACTTTAAACATATCTTTTCACCCCCTTTCCTTTTATAAATAAAAAGGGGTATCAACAATATAAAAGATTCTATTTCTAAATTTAGAAATAAATATATCTCTTATTATGTCAATACCCGCGTAACCTTTAAAGCGAGAGTTCTTTAAGTTACCTGTTTCTCCAGGAGTAGCAAGAATTTCAATATGATTATTACTCCTTTAGAGTAAATAATAACCTTTAAAACTTGTAATTCATACACTATAATTATACCATTTCAAATTATTAAAAACAATAGAATTTTTTAGAAAATATGAAGTTTCCTTATGAATAAAAAAAGAGTTAGTCAAAAGACTAACTTTTGAACTAACTCTAATTTAAAAAATTATAAATCTTAGTTATAACCTAAGCTTTGTAATGCTTCTTTATAAGGAGTTTCAATTTCCTTAAGTTTAGTAGCAGGAGTATCTTCACTTGTCATCATACCTGATGCAACAACCCAGAATCCGTTAGGACCAAAGTGTGAACCACCACCAACTGTCATAGAAAGAACTTCCATTAATTCATAATAAGATAATGAAGAATCTTGAACTGACATAATTACTTCAACGTCAATTGTATAGTCAAGTTTCTTATTTAAGTATAGACGATATCCATCATCAGCAGTTAATCCATCATCAGCAGGGTCTGGTGCCATATCAGATAATAAGTCATGAAGGATACAGAATGCGATTGAAGTATTAATACCATTTTGGCCTTCACCAGCATAGTTCATTAATGAGAAGCATGAACTACCAGTATAAGGGATTAAGAAGTTAGATTCAGATAAATCAATACCATAAATTGGTTCACCAGTCTTAGTAGTTAATGTTTCATTAGTTCTAGTTTTTAATGGTTCAGTTACTTCTACTAAGTTACCTTCAGCATCTTCATATGAATATGGTTCAGTATATGGAGTAACTGTAGTATTATCATCAAGTGGATAAGGAACTACACCCATCTTAAATTGAATACCATTTTCTTCACCTTCTGGTGTGAAACGAGTAGATTCTTTTAAGAACCATAAGCTACCAGTATGAATTAAAGTCTTACCAGCTTTAAAGTTTGTAGAAACGTCTTGAACACCATGTTTAGTATCCCAGAAGCCTTCCTTATAGTAAGCTTTCATCTTATCAACAATATTAGTTACTGATGATTTAGTAAACATAATATTACCACGAGATGCATTAATTAATTGAGCACCTTGAGCAGGAGCAGCACCAATAATAAATTCTGCATAACCACAGTCAATTGCAAATTCACCAGAACCAAGTTTGATTTGAGCATCTCTTACCCACTTATCAAAGTTAGACCAAGTCCATTCACCTCTAAACCACATTTCAGCAGGATCATCCATACCGATATTAGCAATCTTAGTTGCATTGTAGTATAAGAAATAGTCAGGACGAGCAGAACCAGTTTGGTAACCATAAACTTTTCTACGAACAGCTACAGATTCATTAATTGTTGAATCTTGTTCATAATCGTAATCTGCAAAAATACCTTCTTCTAATTCATAGTTATATAATTCAGCTAAACAGTCAGCTTTAACAAGAGTTGGAATCCATTGTGAAGTAATGTTTACAGCATAAACATTTTTCTTTTGGAATGAACTATCGATAAAGCTATTTTTAATAAATTCAACTCTGGTAGGACCCCATTGAGCATCATTATCCCATGCAGAATATACAATATTAATATTGTAAGCATCTTCAACATCAGCTTGGTGAGCTTGTTTTAAAGCTTGTTTTGTTCCAGTATAACCAGCATCATATGGGTCAAATTCTGCAACAGGTAAAACTTTAATTAAATAATTCATGCTTTGTCCATCAAATCCAGCTCTATTTAATTCCCAAGGATTCCCACCAGGAATAACTGTTTTTTCAACCCATTTTGCATAGAAAGTTTTATTTCCAGTAGAACCTTTAGCAATTTCAGTTACAGCTGAGCCAGAGAATTTATCATTTTCATACCAACCATCAAAGTCATAATTGTCTTTAGTTGGAGCTGGAAGAGTTACTTTAGTAGAACCATCATATTCTTTAGGAGCACCTGTTAAAGTACCACCATTTAAATTGAAAGTAATTGTATAAACAACTTTATAGTTAGGGTCTTTAGCACCACATTCACAATAACCATTAACATATACGTGTTCATGATCATCATTATAATCTGGGTCTACAGCACCACATTCACATTTACCTTCAACATAATTATGTGTATGAGGTTTATAATCTGGGTCTACAGCACCACATTCACATTTACCTTCAACATAATTATGTGTATGAGGTTTATAATCTGGGTCTACAGCACCACATTCACATTTACCTTCAACATAACTATGTGTATGAGGTTTATAATCTGGGTCTACAGCTTCACATTTTGTACAAACGCCATCTACATAATCATGATTTTTACATTTTTTCTTACAAGAAGCACCAAAGCTAATGATAAGAACTAAACATAATAATAATAATGTTTTTACAAATGATTTTCTCATTTTTTTATCCTTTCTTTATTTTAATTTTTTAAAAAGATACGAGTATGATTTCCATACTTCAAACCCCATTTTTCTGTAAAAGTCTAAAAGACCAGTCCAATCAATAATCATTTCTGTAACATTAGCATCAATTAAATTATTTACTGCTGCAGCTACAATATCATACCCTAAATGGTTTCCACGATAGGAAGGGGCAACACCTAAAGGGCCAATCCCACCAAGAGCGTCAAATCTAGCACGCCATGTATGGCTATTGCTGATATGCTTAATAGAAGTTGTTGGATAACAAACTTTTGAAAAAGCACAAATTTCATTTTTGTCGTTAAGACAAATAAGGTATTCATTTCCTGTTCCACCATTGTTATAGTAATCAATGGCTTCTTTTGTCCATCTACCAGGCCAATTAGTTTCAATAAATTTAATCACTAAATCTTTATCTAACCCACTGGCACTAATAAACTTATAATTGTTATTAACAATTTTCAACTTATTTTTATTATTTCTCGAAATAAGATCATGAGTTTGATAAGTATATTCAAACCCTCTGTTTTGAAACCAAGTTTGATATTTAATAAGATCTACTGGTAATCCTGGAAAGAAATTATTATAATCTTTTCCAATATTAATTACTTTAACACCACGTTCTTTCATTGCATCTATAGATAAATTAAGAAGTTCAGTACCTATGCCTAATTTTCGGTATTTAGGTGTTACATAAATTAAACTAATCCATCCAATTTCATCATACCCTTTAACTTCATATAAATCATGCCAAACTTTTCCAATAACAAATCCAACTAATTTCTCATCATCAATTGCAACATACGACGCTTTCATGTATATATTTTCAATGTTACGATTAAATAATTCAGCACTAATTGGAAAGATATTACCATATTCAGCATTCCAAATTTGATATATTTGTTCTAATTTTTCATACTCTTTAAGATTTATTATTTTCATATCAATTAAATCGTTTCACTTAAATTTTATTTAGTTTTCTTATAAAGGAGGATGAAGCTACCTCCACCCTCCTAAATTTTTTATTTTAGAATTAGTGTTTCTTTCTTAAGAATACAACTAATAAACTTGTAGCAGCTAAGAATTGAACCATAATAGCATTCTTAGAACCACATTTAGAATCGAATTCAGCTTGAATAGCATCAACTTTACCAGCTAATGTACCAAGGTTGCCATTAACAGCTTCAAAGTTTTCTTCAACTTCATCAAATTTACCATTTACAGCATTTTTATTTTCATCTAATTTACCGTTTACAGCATCAAATTTGTCATCAACTGCATCAAACTTATTGTCGATTTCTTCAAACTTATTATTGATTGCTTCAAAGTTTTCTTTAATTGCTTCGAAGTTTTCATTAATTGCTTCGAAGTTTTCAATTACTAAGCTTTCAACATTATCAATAGCTTGTTTATTAGCAGAAACGCTAGTTGCTAAATCTTCATTTACTTGGTTATTAACAACGTTAACAACATAACTTACAGTTGCTGTATTATCCATTGAATCCCAAATTTCAAGAACAACTTGATATTTACCAACTTTTGTAACGTCTAATTTCTTAGTAGAAACATCTTGATACCAGTTGCTTCTATTCATATCTAATAAATTACCATCAACGTTATCGTATGCATAAATAATAGCATCTAATAAATCAAAGTATTCACCAACACCAATTGTAATAGATTGAACAGCAAATGCACGAGGTGCAGTCATATCTTCAATAGAAACTACGAATGATTTTTCAACCCATTTAGTTTGGTTATAAACTTTAGCAGTAACAACGTGATCACCTTCAGTTGGGTTATCAAAGTCTAATGTTTCAGAAGTATAGTGAACTTTGTAAGAAATGTTGTCACCTTTAATTGAAGTACCATTGTATCTAGCATTGTAAGCTGTACAGAATGAATATTCATCAATAACAGGCATTTCAAGTTTTTCACCAACTAGTTTAGGAGCATACATTAAATTGTTCTTGTTGATTTCAAGAATTGGAGTATATTCATCAACTACAACATATGTAATTGTTAATTCTGTTTCAAGATTTGTATTAGGATTGTAAGCCTTGAAATTAATTACATAGTTAGTATCTACAGCAGCAGTAGCAGTATCGATACAATATTGATCCCATTTTTCAATGTTAGTTCTTGTATCTAACCATTCACGAGCAGCACCATTAGAGAAGTCAGCTTTACTTGCTGGCCATCCAGTGATTTCTGGAGATTCAGTTAAGAATGCCCAAATACCATATGTAAAGTTACCTGGAGAAGGACAAGTACGTTTCTTTAAGTCAATCTTAGCTGCATCAGCAAGTTTAGTATTCATATATTCAAATAACCAAGACCATTTAGTCCACATTTCATCGTTTCTAGCAAAGTTATCATAAGTTTCATTATTAGAAATAATGTTGTTATTTAATGTAGCATAGAATGCACCAGTAGTAGTAATTCCATCAGCTAATTTAGGAACTTCAACAGGAACATAACCTTCACCTTTGATTGCACCAACAGTTGCATTAACGTCATTCATGAAGTCTACTACCATATCTTCAAATGAAGTATAACCAGTAGCAGGTTGAACAACAGTAACACCATCTTGTTTTACAGTTAATTCTAGAACAGAAGTATCTGATTTATAAGATAAGAAATCACCAGGAGTTTGCCAATATTTAGCCATACCAGCATAAACTATATTCTTAGTTGGGTAAACAACTTCACCTTGAAGAACTTCAATAACATTTTGTCCATCCATTACTTGGTAAGAAACACCATTGTTTTGGATATCTTTAGCATAAATTGGACTTGTTGAGAAATCATGAGTTGATTGGTAAGCCATACCTTTACCTTCTTCATCAAGTGTTCTACCATAGTAGTAACCATCAATGAACATGTCCATATATTTGTCTTGTAAACCAGCTTTACCAGCATCTAAGAAACCATAGTCATAAGTCCAACCACCAGCTGGAACTGTAATTTGACGCATTGGCATACGAGATGTAGTAGCTGTAGGAGCTTCTAAACCATTAGCTTCACAAGTAGCAGTATAAACAGCTAATTGTTCAGCAGTTAATGTAAATGCAGAAGCACTATTTGCACCACTAACGAATGCGATACATACATAACCATCTTCTTCTTCATTTACATAGTCCCATTTCATAGCATCCCAACCTTCAGAAAGGTAAGGAACTGTATTAACAGTTTCAAGATCAAATTCTTCAGCAGAGAAGTATTGCCATACAAAACGATTTGTGATATATTGAGTAACTTGTTTTACTTCTTCAGTTTTTTCATCAACAACTTCTTCAACAGCACAAACTGTACCTTCTTTAATTTTAGTTACTTCTTTAATTGGGTTACCTTCTTCATCTACTTCACCAGTTTCAACGAAACAGTATTCAGGAGCAACAGTAACACCATAAGCGCCTTCAGCACCAGCTAATAAGTAACCAGCATCTGGAGCGACACCTCTAACCATACGACCATTACCATCAAATACTAATGAACGGTTATAGAAGTTAGCACCACTATCAGCTTTGCCATATGCTGCCCATAATTCAAGAGCATCAAATGTTACATCTTGACCAGAAATATTACTTCTCATGTGAGATAGAGATGGGTCCATTGGAAGACCACTTGAATCCCATTTAATATTACCAGCTTCATCATATTTAGCTTCACCACTTAATCTATTTAGTTTAACATTACCATCTGCATCAGTAGTGTAGAATAAAAGGTTATTACCAGCACCTGCACTAGTAGCAGTTGTAGAACCAGAGAAATAAACTGCATATTCTTTACCAGTAAAATTACCATCTTCATCGATTAATTTACATTGGAATCTAGTTTCATTCCATGGATACATACGAGAAACACCTTCCCATTTGTCATCACCTGCAGTTGCATAATCATAGTAATTAGGGAATGTAGTATAGATACTATCCATAATATACATAGGTATTTGATTTTCACTTAAAGTTGGGTCTTCAGTAATTAAGCCACCAGCTGCATTAGCAGGTTTAGCACTAAAGCCAACAAATGCGATTGTAAGTGCAAATACACTTAAAAAAGCAAAGACTTTTTTCATAAATTTATTTTCCTCCTATTTATAATTTGAAAGCGTTTGCGTTTATATTATAACATATGTTTTTTTTGTTTGCAATAGAAACAATATTTTTTTTAATAAATTTTTTACCATTTTATGAAAATGTTTTCAAAAAACATATAAAAAAAGCAAAACTATACCAGTTTTGCTTTTTAATTTTTTCCTAATTAATTCATCTTAGAATAAGCTGCTTCATCAATAATAACAGTAACATTTGGATGTTTATGAAGAATTGAAGCAGGGAAATCAGTAGTAATTTCGCCTTTTAATAATTTAACAACTGTATCTGCTTTAGAAGCACCAGAAATTAACATTAAAATACTTTTTGCATTCATGATATTTGCGATTCCCATTGTCATTGCATGAGTAGGAACTTCATCAATACTATTAAAGAAACGTTTATTATCTTCACGTGTTTTTTGTGCAAGTGTAACAACAAATGTTTCTTGTTCAAATGGAGTGCCTGGTTCATTAAAACCAATGTGACCATTTCCACCAATACCAAGAAGTTGTAAATCAATTTCAACACTATTTAAAGCTTCAGTATATTTTTTTGCTTCAGCATCTAGATCACTTCCTGGAGCAGCATATGGAACATGCGTATTTTCTTCAACAATATCGACATGATTAAATAGATTGTCATGCATAAAGTAGTAATAACTTTGAGGATGATTTCTATCAATACCACAATATTCATCTAAGTTATATGAATGAACATCTTTAAATGAAATTTCACCATTATTATAAGCTTTAATTAGGTTTTGGTAAGTACCTACTGGACTTGATCCTGTTGCAAGACCTAATGTACAATTAGGTTTTTCTTTAATTAATTTAGCGATGATAGAAGCGCCTAATTCACTTAATTCATCATAATTTTTAACTACTATTACTTTCATTTTTTATTTTCTCCTTAAAAATTATTATTTTTTATTTAGTGTAACAGGCACTTTACCTGTTGCAGTAAGTTTTCCAGTTAATACTTTTGAAAGAGCTATAAATGCTTGAACACTAGCTTCATAACTACATAGATAAGTATCAACATCCAAAACATTTAAATCATATGGTGTTCTAATTGCAATAACAGCTAGTTTATCTTTTTCTAAACTATTAATTAAATCAGCTTGCGTTTTATTAAAACACGCATTATAACTACAATAAACAACTTTGTCATACTCTTTTGCAAGTTTAATTAATTCTTCTTGTTCTTCTTTTGTCGGATCAATTGATACATAATGTTTATCAACTTTAAATGGCATAAAATCACCTAAAGAGTTTAATGTATTATCATCATTTTCAACAAGTGTTACAACTTTAATAACAGGGAATACAATAAGTGTTTTATCATCTTTTGTAAGTGGTAATACCTTTTTATTATCCTTAATAACCGTAATAGATTTATCAGCAACATCTTGTGCAAAATCAACTCTTTCCTTAACTTCTAAATCATCTTTAATATCATCAAATGTATCAGCCATTTCACCAACTTTAAACATCGCCTTATATTTAAGAATTCTTTCAACTGCAGCATCAATTACTTCTAGTGGAATTTTGCCTTCCTCTGCAAGTCTTAATGCAGTTTCTGCAAATTCTTTTTGCTCATCAATACGTCTTGCACCACAAAGTAATAATATATCACAACCAGAGTTAAAACCATTTAATACAATTTCTTCAATTGTAAATCTTCCCCATACAGCTTTCATTGTTAAAGAATCAGTTACAACTAATCCTTTAAATCCCATTTTATCTCTTAACAATCCTTGAACAATTTTTTTTGAAAGAGTTGTAGGATAAACATTATCATAAGATGAATACATTACATGACTTGCCATAATACCAGGAAGATCATATTCTATTACTTTCTTAAAAGGAACAAGTTCAACACTATTAAGTCTTTCTTCATCAAAATCAACAACTGGAAGACCAATATGAGAATCAACCGCAGTATCACCATGACCAGGGAAATGTTTTACAGAAGACATCATTAATGCATCAGTATAACCTTTTACTGCTTCATGCATATATTCTGCAACAACAACTGGATCTTCAGAATAACTTCTAACATTAATTACAGGATTTAACGGATTATTATTTACATCTCCTTCAGGAGCAAAGTTAAAGTTAAAACCTAAGTGTCTTAATTCTTTTCCCATATTATATGCAAGGTGATAAGCAGCTTCTTTTTTAGACCCTGCTCTAATAGCCATAGCACCAGGTGATTGTGTAACCCCTGTTGTTACCCTTGCCACCATTCCGCCTTCTTGATCAAGTGCAATAAATGGCGGTATTTTAGCCTTAGAATTGATTTCTTTATTAAGATCAAAGATTTGCTTAGGGTTTAAACAATTGTCTTTAAAATAGATAATTAAGCCAGCTTCAATATCTTCAATTTGCATTGCAAGTTCTGGAGAATATTCACCACCTGCAAAAGCAAGACCAATCATTTGACCAACTTTTTCTTTTAATGATAATTTTTTAATATCAAATTCCATAAAATTATATCTTTCTAATTATTTTCTTTTTCTAAAGAATATTCCCATTATTGCAGTTAATGATAATATACCAATAACTACGTCAACACTCTTTTTACTACATTTTTTCTTAGCAGGTTCAGGTTGTGGATCGTTAGGTTCAACATAATTTGGATCTTTTTCTCCACATTCACAAGTACCTTCTACAAAGTTGTGTACATGTGGTGGAACATAATTTGGATCTTTTTCTCCACATTCACAAGCACCTTCTACAAAGTTGTGTACATGTGGTGGTACGTAGTTAGGATCAACTTCTCCACATTCACAAGTACCTTCTACAAAGTTATGTACATGTGGTGGAACATAATTTGGATCTTTCTCTCCACATTCACAAACACCATCAACATATTCATGAACATGCTCTTTAACATATATTAATTCTTCAGATTCAACTTTAACTGTTTTTTCATTTTCATCAACATATTCAATAACTAATTTAACAATATATTCATTTACATCAAAATCTAATCCTGTAATAGTAACACTTCCAGATTTAAGAGTAAATTCTTTAGCAATTTCACCATTAATAGATACATATTTCTTTGTTGCAACATTATCATCATCTAAAATTTCATAATCAAATTTTAATGATGATGTTCCCTTACGAGCTTCAACAAATGAAACAATTGTAGGAACTTTAAATGCTTTAGTTTTAACATTAAACACATCACTTGTTAAATTAAATCTTAAACCATTAGGCGCTACAACTACATATTCATAATATACTTCATAGTTAACGTCTTGATATAAATCTTTACATTCAATAACTTCATTATTACCTAAATTAAATGTTCTATCATTAATATGAATAACTACATCTTCAATTTGATTTGCAGTTGATAATGTCATATCTTTTGCGATAGTAATAGAAGTATCAGTAACATCTTTAACAAATAAGCCATGATCTGGATATTCATATTCTGGAACTGTTAAATATTTAATATAAGTTTTATTAGTTATAATACTTGCATCATATGTTCCAGGACTATCATAAGTAATTGTAACTGGATAAGTTGCTAACATTTCAACATTATCAAAACTTACACCACCATCAACATAATCTTTTGTAACACCATTAAGAGTTACTTTAATATTACTTAATGTATTAAAGTATTCAGGTTTTGTAACATTTAATTTAACAACAGCTTGATCATATGTAGAAAAAACATCAGTATAAACAAAACCAGGATCACGCATTACAACTAAACAGTGGTTACCATCGCTTCTTTCACTACCATCACTTGGATCATTTAATACATCAAATCCATTATATCTATTTCTAACAATTAATGTAGAAGAACCACCACCATCTAAATTATAACCACTAACACAGCCTTGTGCTTGTAATAATTGTCCAGCTTCATAAAGTGAAACACCAACTTGATAATCTTGTGAAAGACCACGCCCTTCAACTACCATAAATACTGTTGAACCATCTTCTTTAAAGCCAATTAATGTACGAGGATGAGTTGTATAAGCAAATGCATCACTTGATTCACGTAATTGTGGAGTACCATTAGCAAGTACTTGATAGATATAACCGATTGAGTTTTGAACATTACTCCAATCGTTCTCATATACATATTCACACTTAACATAATCACCAGATACAACAACATTATCTAAAGAACCATCTTTTGCAACCAAATAGAAATGATCATCACCAGGTGCTGAATCTGCACCAAGAATAATTTCGTCACCTACAATACCTTTTACAAATACATAACCACCAGTAGAAATACGGCAAATGTCATAAGTACAATCAATTACTTTATAACCTGTTAAATCAAATGTATTTTTAACATCTTTTGTAAGAAGTGTAATACCAGAATCACTAGGTGTTTTATTAACAGCACTAATTACTACATCATTTTCAATTTCAGTTCTTTCTTCATTATAAATTCTTAAATACATACTAGAAGAAATACTTGGGTCACCAACAATTACACTACCATCAGCATTCCATCCGATAGTTTGACGATAATCAATACCAGATTTTTGTGCACGATACATATGGCCACCTTGCATAAAGTTTCCTGTAGGTTCATACGTTGCAGTTCCACTATTATTGAAGAAATCACCATTAATACCAGCAACAACAATCCAACCTGGATTATTTTTTTCCCAGTCAGCAGCTGCTTGACGAGTAGTCATTTGCTTCCATTTATCTTGATTACTACCACTATATGTTACAATTTTAACATCATTAGAAGTATCAAAATCTACCCAGTGTACAGTATGATTATTCCAATAATACTTAGCACTATCAGGATTTTGAACCCCATTATTAATAGTCTCAATTCTTTGAGAATTTGCAGTCATCGTACCATATACATTAGTAGTGACTGCTTCACTAGCTTCTTTGTAATCTTCACTATCTGCTTTTACTGAAACTTTAGCGAAAAGTCCAAAAACAAATACAAAAGCTAGTAAAAATAAACTAATTTTTTTTGTAATTTGCTTCACTATTTTTTCCTCCTATTTTAATAGTATATTAAGCAAAACAAAAGCCCAAGTGATGGACTTTTTTTTGTTTACTCCTTATCCTTATGTGTTCTTATATATACAATATAGTATTTCTTAAAAGTAAGTTTTATAAGTAAATACATTGGTAAACTAAATCCACATATAACAGCCAAAGTAGGCGTATAAATCATTAATGCGACATCACCAATAATAAATATAACAATACCAAGTGTAATCACTAAGTCTTGAAAAGCCATCATACTTGCAAGTTTTATATCATCAATAATCATACAACCTTCCATGTAATTCATTACAAGAGGAAGATGAACAATTATTACAAGCAGCATGATTGCAAACGCAATAGCAAGCACAAAACCAAAACCATTAATTATTCCATCTGATAGATGTAAATAGAAATAACTAATACTAAAATAAAATAGTACAACAAAGATTAAAATAATTATAATTTCAATTAATGCTTTAAAAAATATTCGTTTAAGGCTTTTGAAGAATTCTTTAAAAACAGTATTACATTGCTTTAATTCATATTTTCTAATTAAATCAACGCCAGCACAAATAGCAGGATACATATAAAGCATAGCAGGAATAAGTGGTATTAATCCTAAAAGGCTTTCCATGTTGTCTTTAAAGAGAAGTGAGAAAAGATAAAAAAGAAGAAAAGAAGGTAACAATATTAATAAATTAATTAGTACAAGACGAAAACAATAATCGAAAAACTTGAATATTTTACTATTGTACAAATTAAATCTTTTCATTCCTTCTTTTCTCCTTATTTTAATTTATATTAACCTACGATACCAGAACGTTCAACACCTTCAATGAATAACCTTTGAACGAATAAATATCCAATTAATAACGGCAACATTACTAAGAATGCTGAAGTATTTGTAATTGATTTAGTAAACATCGGATTTGATCCAACTTCTTCACCAACTAAATAATATAAGTGTTTAAATTGTGGAGACATTAAAACATTTCTAACCCATTCTGCAACGTTTAAAAGTCTCATTGTTAAAAGTGGGAAAGCCTCACCAGATAAACCATATTGACTTACATAGAATGAATCATTCCATTGCCAAACAAAGGCAAATAATGAAACAGTTGTAATACATCCACGAGCATTCGGAAGCATTACACTCCAGAATGTTCTTACAACACCAGCACCATCGATTTGAGCACTTTCTTCAAGTTCAACAGGAATTCCACGGAAGAATTGTTTAAATAAGAACACGAATAAAGCAGCTCTAATACCTTGACCAAAGATAGCCATCATATAAAGGATTACGTCTTTACCTTCACCTTTTAACGATAACGCTTCACCTGTTAACGCTTTAAAAATACCAAACACATCAAAGTGAGAGAAATATAAAGCACGAGCAAGTGTAGTAGTTTGAGGTGGAACAAGTAATGTAAGCATTACAATCCAGAATACTAAATCACTACCTTTAAATCTTAATCTTGCAAATGCATAACCAGCAAGTGATGTAGACGCAACTTGCAACACAGCAGTAAACGCTGAAATCTTAATATTATTTTTAAGGGCATTCCAATAATCTAGAAGTTCTGCTGAGATTTGAATATTAACTAAACTAAAATGTTCAGGAATCCAAACAACAAGTGGATTATTTAAATCAATAGGGTCTTTAATTGCAACAATAACTTCTTGGAAAATAGGATATAAAATAATAAATGATAAACCAAAAATGATAAATGCTCTTAATAAACTTCCTGCAACACCTGAAATACGTTGAGCATATACTGCACGTGTTAATGGTCTTCTTAAGTTATCTCTAAAAGTATTATAACTTTCTTTAGCTTCATTCTTGTATGCCGCAACTAATTCTTTAAAAGTTAATTTTTCATCATTATTTTTTGTCGTCATAATAGAACACCACCTTCGATAAAATACCTAGTACAATTACTAATAATAACGCTACAACACCAAGGTAAATCCAAGACATCGCTGCATGAACACCATAATTTGAGTCAGTAGCATATGATTCAATAACATCATTAACACTAGAACGTAAATATGAGTCAACCACTGTATATACAACAACTGTTGGAATCATTGCTGAAACCATTGGAAGTGTAATTTTCCAGAACATTTCATATTGTGTAGCACCTTCAATCTTAGCAGCTTCATATAAGTGCTTAGGCACTGATTGAATAGCCGTTAAGAAGATTAAAATTTGAATACCAGAATATGAAATAGTATCATAAATACCATCAGTAATACCAGTTAAGAATGTAATTAAGAATTTAGGAATACCAATACCTTGCATAAATTGTCCCATATCAAATAAAGCAGTTAACGCATTCTCATTTGGATTTGCAAGACCAGAATCAACTAAAGCAGCAGAAACAGCCTCTGAGTTAAAGATAACTGGTAGGAAGAAGATTGCACGAGCTGCAGCTCTTCCTTTAAAATTACCATTTAACATAACTGCAATTAACAAACTAAATATTGTAATAACCGCACAGTCAGCAACCATAGTTCCAATAGTACTTAATAATTCCACAGGATATTCTGCGTCAATAGTTAAAGCATAACTATAATTGTAGAATAGCCCAGCATCAGTTAAAGGATTATCAAAGATTTTATCTAAGAAATCTCTTTGTGTGAAGAATTGATTAAATAATATTTCTACACCTTGAGGTGAAATTTTAACAGTACTAAATGAATAAATAAACGATGTAACTAAAGGATATGCAAAGAACACTAAGAAACCAATTAAAACTGGTAACAAGAAGATTATAGATACAACTTTCTTTTGAATATCAAATCTTAACTTATCAAATGTTCTTGCTTTAATCCAAGCCATCGGCCACATTGCATAACCAATAAACCAACCAACTTTTTGTGTGAATGCACCAAATTTAGATGTACGATACCAATTTAAAATTTTGCTCCATAAATTAGAGAAGAATTCAGCAATTCTAGTCTTTAATGGAATTTTATTTTCTTTATTTTTAGCCATAAAATTGCCTCCTTCCTACTTTGCAACTGCATAATTCTTATATGGAACTTTTGTTCCATCAGCAGCAACATAATTATTACGTGTATAATTCAAATAAATAACAACATCACCATCAGGTGTAGCATATGTTACTTTAAATATATTAGATGAAATACATTCGTGAGAAACTAATTCACCATTATAAATACCTAAACCATCTAATTCTTCATATACTTCTTTAACAGTTTCTAACCAGTCTGTATAAAGAGTATAATAATAATTATTATAATCTGTTTGAAGTAATTTTTCACTTGAATCATAAGAGAATGTAAATGACATATTAGAACCAGTCTCAATCATTCTCATAAGATGTTCTGTTGCACCTTTTTCACTATTTGCATTAAAGCTTTCGCCACTATAATCAAATAAACCATTTACAACTAATTGATAGAATGGAATAGAAAAGTCTAAAATTTCATATTTTGTTGTTTGATATGGAATATCTTTAGCATTAGTTACATATTTAAATGCATATTCATATGGTTTATATAATGTAATATTATTTATTCCAGAATTCATTAAAGTATCAAGTGAAGCAATTTGATTTTTAACAGCATCAGTTTTAAATGTTTCTTTACCTTTACGATAATCACCAGATAATGAAGAACCCATTTTATCTATAGCAATGTAATTATAATTATTAGTTGTTTCTTTATAACTATCAGCTAATGCTTCAGCAAATGATACATAGTAACGTGGAGATAAAATATAAATCTTTTCTTTAGTTTTATCAAATACGTTAGAACTTAAATCATATGGTTGTTTAGAAACAACACTACCATCAACTGCATGAGTTGTATAATGGTTTTTACCAAATGATTCTTGATAACTATTTAATTCACCAAATGATACATAAGGATAGACATTAACACTGTCTTTATCATCAACAAATAGAGCTTCAAATTTAGCTTTAGAACCTAATTTTTTAGCAAGTTTAATCTTTTCAAAAGATGTATTAGATAATGCCTCGTTTCTCCATCCTAAATAGAATGCATTAATATTATTAACACCTTGAGATTGGAAATCTTTAATCATTTCATTTAATTGATCAATAGTAGTTAATGTGCCTTTAGAAGTATATGGAATACCTATAAAGTTTTCAGTATATGAATATGAACCAATTACATCCATATCAAGTACAGGATTAGTTGTGGTATCTTTATTATCAATATCATATAATTCAATTAAAATATCACGATACTGTTTTGCAACACTAGAATAATTAAGTTGATCTTGTTCAAGTAAATGATAAGAAAGTGAAATATCATCTTCAACACGAGCTGCTGTCCACTTAGTTAATTCTTTCTTTTCATAAGAAGCAGTACCAACATAAATCTTTTTAGATTCTCGTAAGTATGCAGTAAAATAGTTAACACTAAAGTTACCAAATTCACTAGACGAACGACCAGAAATATCAGCAGTTAATTGTAATTGAGCACCAGCGCTTGTTGCATAAACAAGCATACCACTAGAATTACCTGTATTAACAACGCTATACATAGGGAACATTAAATCATCATTAGAACCAGTATTTACATAACTTGTTTGAGTTAAATCAGTTGTATAAACACGTTTTTGATATTTAGAATAAGTTTTACCATTAGCATGATTTAATATTGCTCCAGAACCATCTGGAATAATTGTATAACCTTCAATGTTATTTGCAGTAGCAGTAAAATATGGAAGGATATCAATATATGTAAGTGGATAAGCTGGATCCTCTTTAATTGAGTTACCAGGAACAGTAACATCTAAACCATTTTCAGTTAATGTATATTCAATTGCAATTGAATAAGCAGGGTCAGCAGTATTAATTTCATAATCAAATTGACCATTATCATCTACTAAATCTTCTTCTGTATAACTAGAATATTCATATAAACATTTATATAATGTGTCACGAACGATACCAGACATACTTGAATGTTTAAAGCTAAGTTCATAATAATCAAATCCAAATTCATTATTAGGGTTAACAACTTCTTCGCCCTTTAATACTAAAACAGCAGGAACTAATTTATAATAAGATTGGTCTGTTTGACAGAATTGACTATATAAACTTTTATTTTCTTTAATGTTAGTAATTACTTCACCAGTAGATGTAGTAGCACCTTCTTCAGCTAACTTTTTGTTTCTTTCAAAATATTCTTCCATCTTAGATGCAGCAATATATTTAGGGAAGTTAGTATAGTTAATGCCACGTTTATCAAGTTTATACCAAACTACTAATTTATTATTTTCAACATCAACATTTACAGCATATGTTGGAGTAAGTTTATCACCATAAATATTTGTTTCACTAACAGAATGTTCATATGTAGAATAAATATCAGTTTGACCTTTTAGAACTGAATAAGACACATTTAAAATTGATTTTTGTTTTGTTAAAATATCATTATTTACACCAGAGTCACCTTCAGGATTAGAAAGCCAAGTTTGAAGTACATTACCATTTTGATCAACCTTAACTAGCTTAAATGAAGTTGTATACATATTAAACCATAATTCTAAAGTACAACCATCTTCAGTTGTAAAACTTAATGTTGGTTTATTAGCATAATCAGTTGCAATACCACCATAACCAAGAAGTGTAGTTGGATAGTAATTTTTCCATTGAGTTAATGTTTTAACATGTTGTTCTGCAGTTTCATATAAAGGTTTATAATAGTTATAATTTTCTGCAATAACTTTATATCCTTCAGCATCAAATTCACAAATATCTTCATATAATTGTTCATCAATAGAAATTAAATATGCAAATGAATTCTCATAGAAACATTTTTCAAAAACAGTTTTAGCATTAATTGGCTTACTATCAACACCTAACACAGGATTACCATCAGCATCAACAGGATCAACACATTTATTTTTTAATATATTTTTTATGTTAGAAATCTTTTTATTAGTTTTTAAGATAAATACCAATTCATCATATTCAATTTCAACATAACAATAAGCTAATAAAGCCATTGCATCTTCAAACTCATCAATGTTAATATACCCCTTGTAATTTTTAGAATTTTTATCAGCGATATCTAAATTACCATCATCATAGTCACTAATAATGTCTTCTTCTGTAACTTCAAAACGATCAAAAATCCAATCATATACAGAATTGTCAGTAGTTCTATCAGCCCATTCTTTAACAACATCTTGTTCAGTTTTTAATTTATTATAATATTCATATTGACTATAAATATCTTTAGTAAATATATAATGTTCTTCAGTATAACGACCACAATCAGCAAGCATTTCATCAGTAGCACTTGTTAATCCTTCTTTTTCCCAAGGAGTTTTATAATCTTTATGGTTCATATTATATTCATTTATTCTAGCATAAATACTTTCAGAATATTCAAAACCAGTTAATACTTCTTGTTCCCAATAAGCATCATCATATTTATTAACCGATGCATTTGCAGTAGGTGAATATTTATCAACAAAATACACTAAAACAACAGATACAACTATTACTAGTAATAATACAAGTACAGTTCTTTTTATTAATGTAGAAAGTTTAATTCTTTTTCTCATGTCGCACCTCCTACATATATCTCGTTGCTAATTCATTATACAATGAATAGAAGAATGAATAAACTTGTTCAGCTAAGTTGAATAATAATAATGCAAGGAATGCAATAATTGCTGTTGCAATAACAGTTGCAATAACAGACCATAACATCTTACCTAAACCATATTCATGAATACCAATTAAACCAGTTAATGCCATATAAGCAGTTAATGCCCATCCAATTATATTAAGGATTAGAATAAATTGAGCTTCATCTTCAGTAACATAGTTACTAATAACAATATTTAAGAAACCAATAATCATAATAGGGAAGAATGAATAGCATAACATCATAAAGATTTCTTTCATTTTTCCTTTACCATCCATTAATGTTGTAACACTCCAGTTAGCAACACCAAGTAGAATTGGAGGCATAACACCATATATTAAAATAGTAATACTATTAAATTTATATGGGTTATTAGTATTTAATACAGGACCAGTATATTTGTATTCAAGCATTCTCATAACAACGTATAATAGAATAATTGTAATAGCAACGCTCATCTTTCCACGTTTTTCTTGTTTAAATTCTTGCCATCCTTGAACAGGGTGACTTAAAATATACCCAGGGAAGCGGAAAACATCATCATAGAATTTTTTACAGAAAGCTTTAAATTTAGCAAAGAAATTTTTACATTTTTCTTTAAATGGAACTTTTTCTTTTTGTTCTTTTGAAGGAGTTGGTTGTTTTTCTACAACTTCATATGTATCATAACCAAGTTCTTGTCTAATGTAGTTAACATCTTTTACTGAGACATCAAGATTTCTTTTCATTATTCGTTTCCTCCTTCCTCATTTTTAGCATTTTCTTTATTTTTCTTATTTACATATTTTGTAATTTTAGCTATTGCATAACCTGCAACTGCCACCATAATAACAGCCATTAATAAATTAAAGTTTTCATTTAATACAGCATCACGATAACTATTAAACGCTTTTGAGTAATATGTAGCATTGTGAGCAAGTTCAAAATATTTCATAGCTTCTTTATATTCTCCACGGCGATTTAACGCTTTACCAATACCTAAATAAGCAAGCTCATAGTTAGTATTCATACGAATAACTTCACGCCAATAAGATTCAGCACCTTTAACGACAACTTCATTACCATTTTCATCTTTAACGATTTGGTCTTCAATTTGACCAGTTTGATATAAATATGTAGCAGTATTAACAGCTTTACCAAATTCAGTTGTTTCAAATAAAAGTATGCTCTTTGAAGATTTATCTAATACAATAACAGTTTCTTCTTCAATACCATCTGCAGTTGTACGATATAAATAGTCAACTGCAATTGGAGAAATAATACTATTTGATAAACCACCTGAAGCAGTTTGTTGTGTACCACCAGGTTGATCACCAGTAATATATAATAAGTTACCTTCTGAATCATATGTAAATAAACGTCCACGTTTTTCATCTGTTACTGTAAAGTTACCAGTTTTAGAAACACATACAGCAGTTAATACAGAAGAACCTAAAATAACACCATCTTCTTTACTTGTTGTTAGATATACAGCATCACCATCAGGAGTAACATAACCATTACGTTTCATAATGTCATTACCTTTTGTATTAATTACTTTAACTAAATTAACAACTTGAGTAGCTTCACTGTCTGGATTAGATGTAGCATACAAGAATCCATCTGGAGAAACAGTAATATTATTAAACATTGCAGGTAAATCTAATGCTTGAGAAGCATATTGTTCTTCAGACCAAATGCTTGACCATAATTGTTTTAAAGCATCAGCAACAACAGTATTTTTACCAACATAACGATTGAATTCTGTATTATCACCAAATTCAATTAAACCTTCATAAGCATTTTTTGCAATACAATAACAAACACCTGCAGAATTTAACGCAACTTTAGTAGGTTTGAAAATCTTATGATTATTAATAATTGTATAATAGTCATTTACTTCTTTAATTGTTTCATAAGCAACACCATATTCAGTTTCATATTGTGAATCATATAATTGATAGAATGAAGAATCTTCTGGAGTTAAATATACATCAACAACTTCTAAAGTAAATTTATCAATTTTTAAAATTCTTAAGTTTTCAGTATCAGCAATTAAAATATACTTATCAGTAACTGTAATACCTTGAGGTGAATCAAGAATAACAGCTGCTTTAGTCTTATCAGTTGAAGAAGGAACATATGGAGCACGTCCAGGAACATCTAACCATGTATATGAAGCTTTAATTTTTGCACCTTCTTGATAATTATCAAATGTAACAACAGAATAAGTTCTATCAACTTTATTAATAGTTTGATTTCCATCTTTATCTGTTGAAATTTCTTCTTCTTGAATAGTTACTTTTTTAGCAGTATATTCACTTTCATCAATAACTACAGGATTATTAGGATCAGATATATCAGTAAGTACTAAATTATTACCTTCTTTATATTCGAATGTACTAAATTTAACAACACCTTCACTAACTACACCTTCTTCAAGAATACCATCATAAATATCAACAAATTCTGTTGATGTTACTTGATCAGGAGTAATTTTATCAAGCGGAGTTGAGAATTGATAGAATTCATCTAATTTAGCCTTAACTTCATCACTAATTAAAAATTCTTTTAAAATATGAGTATATTTAAAATCTTGGTTAATAATATATACACTACCTAATGAATATTTATCAACATTTCCAGTAGGAAGCGTAAGAGATGTTGTATTATAATCTAAAACATAAATAGTATCTTCATAAACTTCCATGTCAGTTAAATTATTAAATATAGGAAGATTAGGTTCAATTTTACTTTTTTCTTCATCGCTTAATTCATCATATTTATAATAAGCAATATCAGAATTATAATAAGTTTCTTTATAAGTGATACCTTCTGATGAAGGAATAACGTTTTTCCAGAAATCATAAACATATGAAGTAGCTTTAACATTAGACTTAACTGTTACACAAGCAATGGTAACAACTACTAATAGTACGGCAGTTAGTACTTTATATTTTATATTTTTGTTAAACAATTTTTTCATACTTTAACTGCCTCCTATTTCATACCTGAGTGAGCCATTGTTTCGATAATTTGGCTTTGTGATAAGATGAATACTGTGATTGGAACAATCATCATAATTAACATAACTGCAGCAGAAGTACCTTGACGAGCAACACCACCAGCTACGATTTGATGTAACGAATAAGATAATGGTTTTAAACTTTCTGTATAGATATATGTACCACCATCGTTGTTCCATAATTGTTGGAATAATAGAATAATTAACGTAAGCCATGCAGGTTTAACCATTGGCATTACAATATTCCAATAAATTTGGAATTCACTAGCACCATCTATTTTTGCAGATTCAATTAATTCCATTGGAATATCAGACATAAATTGTTTCATTAAATATAAACCTAATGAATATGCAAATGCTGGAACAATAATAGCAAGTTGAGTATCAACTAAACCTAAACCACTAAAGATAATATATCTTGGAGTAGCAGTAACTTGACCAGCAAACATTAACGAATAAACAACTAAACTAAATATAACTTTTGATCCTGGGAACTTGTATTTTGCAAGAGGATAGGCAGCCATTGACGCGAAAACAACATGCCCAATAGTACCTGCAAGTGTAATCCAAATTGTATTAAAGAAGTAACGTGAGAATGGAACCCATGAACTTTCTAGTAAAGTTGATAAATCTCTAAAGTTATCTAATGTTGGATGTTGGAAGAATAACTTTGGAGGGAAAATAAATAATTCACTTAAAGGTTTAAATGCAGCACAAATTGAATAAACTAAAGGATAAGCAGAGAAGCAACCAAATAATGCTAATAATAAGAATAACGAAATATCACCAGCAAGGCTACGACTTACTCTTTTCTTTTTCTTGATTCTTCTTTTCTTCGCCATTTTATAGAAGAAAAGTTCCACCTTACCCATTGTAGCTTCATCTTTTAAACCGAATTTCTTAAGTTTCTTTTGTTGGCGTTTAATACGCTTTTTCTCAGCTTTAGATAATTCTACGCCTTTGACTTCTTGTTCATCTACACCAATACGATCAACTGCCATATTAAGCACCTACCCTTCTTAAGATTTTACGTACACCAATGTTAGCTAAGATCATAATCAAGAATAGAATTGTCGCAATTGCACTTGCGTAACCCATTTCCATACGAATCGAGCTATAGTCCATTAAGTGTGTTATAATTGTATGCCCAGCATACTCAACTGATGGAAATCCGGCTAAGTTAACCGAAACATCAGCGATTGAAAGTGCTGAAGTAATTTGCATTACCGCACCGAATAATAATTGTGACTTCATTTGTGGAAGTGTTATATGCCATAATTCTTGCCAACGGTTCTTAATACCATCGATTGCACCAGCTTCATAAAGTTCTTTATTAACACTTTGTAGCCCTGCAATAAATGATAAGAATGAAACCCCAAGTGACATCCATAATTGAACAATAATTAAAATCCATACAATGTAATCAGCATCTTGTAACCAAGTAATTGGTTCTTTAATAATATTTGTTTGAATCAATAACGCATTAGCATAACCATACATATCACTACTAAAGATTAATTTCCATACTAAATATACGTTACCAGAAATAGATGGAGCATAGAATACAAGTGTCATAAAACTTCTAAGAAGAGGTCTTAATTCATTGATTAACCATGCAAATACGAATGCCATAATATAACTAAGTGGCCCAGTAACAACAGCCAAAATCGCAGTATTTTTAATAGCAACCATCCAAACATCATCATTAACAAATAAATTCATGTAGTTATCCCAACCAATAAATGTAGGAAATTCTAGTAAGTTAAAGTAAGTAAAACTTAAAGCTAAACTCATAATTACCGGAACAACTGTAAAGATAATAAATAAGAATGTATAAGGAGCAATTAAGTAATAATATTGACGATTAATAAAGATTTGACGACGAAGTTTACCACCACGTTTACTCCAATTTTCTAACTTACGACCAACACTTAAACGATCTTTAGCAATTCTAATTTTTTGTTTAAGACGATCATATTTTTTATTAATTTCTTGATATTGTTGTGCTAAGTTTTCATCTTCAGGATTAGCTTTGTATTCTTTACAAATGCGTTTCCATTCAGGTTCAATTTCTTTCTTTTTAGCAATTAATTCTTCAAGTTCAGCCTTAACAATAGCTTCTTTTTCTTCATCTTCAGCTTTCCATTCAGCACGTTTTTTAGCAATTTCTGCTTTTAGCTCTGCTTTTTCTTGAGCCTTTTGTTCACGAGTTTTTTGATTTTCTAATCTTTTCTTACGTTCAGCAAGTTTCTTTTGGAAACTTCCTGTTGTTGCAGAAGTTTTAAGAGTTTTAATAAAAAGATAGATAATCCAAACAATCGTAACTAATAATAATATAATTAGAACATTTTTTAATGTAAACATTAGATATTATCTCCTTTCTATTCCTCTTCTGGTTGATCTTTTAATAATGGTAAATTAAACTCAGAACGTTTACGATTAATTTCAGCATCAATTAATAATGAATATTCATAAAGTGTTTCTCTAGCATTATAAAGATTATTAATAACTTCACGGAACGCATTTTCAATTTCACGACCAGTGATATATGAACCAGCAATTTGTGGCATTTCATGAACTGTAGACCATTGAGTAAGTAACATATCTAAGTCTTCTTGTGGCCAAGAAAGTTTTTGTAATGCTTTAACATTTGCAGTAGCATGTCTTGCAGCAGAACCTAAAATACCTTCCATTTCAACACCAAATTGTCTTTGAGTATCAGCACTTGTCCACCATTTTAAGAATGTCCAAGCAGCATAACCTTGTTCATTAATTACAGTTTCACCATTAACAATATCAGCAACTTCTTGTTTCATAAGAACAGCACCAGTACCACTTGCAGTAGCAGTATGGTCAATTAATAAGTTATTATTTTCATCATATAAGTAATTACCATCAGCATCAGTCATAGCTGTACCAGGAATTACATGGAAGCTCCATTTACCTTTAAGTTCAGGAGCAAATACACTTAATGTATTATACATTTCATAATAAGAAATACCAATTGGCATTTCACCAGTTCTGAAACGGTTAACGAAACTTGCAGAAGTAGGGAATGAATAATTAGTATAAAGTTCAGTCCAGAATTCAAATGAATTCATAGCAGCTTCAGATTTTAAACCAGATTCCATATTATTAGATGAATATAATTCACCACCATTTTGATATAGTAACGAAATAAAGATTGGGTTAAGAGCATTAGCACCTAAGTCATTAACAGGTAGATAGAATTGTAATTGTTGAGCTTGTAATTCAGCAGTTAAACGTAGCATATCATCCCAAGTCATATTATCCCAACCATCAGGGAACATTTCAGTTAATTTTAATTCTTCCATTACGTCATCACGAACAAACATCATTAAGAAAATTTGTTTTTCAGGAAGAGCATAAACACCAGTAATCTTTTCTTTTAATTCTTTAGCTGTATAATTTTTGCTATCAAACCATTCATCAGCAGCATCCATTGCACTAAATTGGAATTGTCTAATTGAAGATGCCATATATACATTTTCATATTTATCAGGAACATTAGTACCATCATCTCCATCTGGAACTGCATAAACAACTTCCCAGAAATCATCAAATTCAGTTAAATCAAATACAGCATTTCTTAATGCCCAGTTAACAGGTAAACTTGAATCAACGTTCAACGCAACATCTGGACCGATACCAGCAAGTGTAGCCTTAAGTAATACGTCACCACCAGTAAGTTTTAAATCTACATTAATATTTTCACCATAATGCTCAACAGCATAACCAGAGTCACCTGTAAAGCTTGTATCAATTAAGTTACGAACTACATTAGCTTGGTCACGACCAAGAGTCATCCAAACTTCAATTGAAGTATTTGAGTTTGTAGCATCACCAGTTTCACTAATTGAAGAATAATCAATAAAGAATGATGCAAAGAAACTTGCGATACCATCCCATAATGATCTAAAGAAGCCAGCATTAGGTTTAGGTAATTCAATATCTGGAGTATGAATTTCAATATAGTCAATTGTTAAAGGAGCCTCTCTTAATTCAGTAAGAAGTGATCCTAATGAAGATACGTTTGTTGAATATGAATTTAAACGTTTAGTAATTTCACGTGGTTTATCAACCATTTTTTGCAAAATAACAACTACACTATCAATAACACCTGTTTTATCAGATGCACCTTGTTTATAAATCTTTTCTTCTACATCAGCATCTGGAGCATAACCAGCAGAAATCTTTTTAATAGAAGTAGAAATTGCTGTTAACTCATCAAGAACTTGATAAAACTCACCACCACCAGCAACTTTTTCATATTCGCCTGTTGCTTCATCAATACCATAGAATAATTCAGGGAATTTCACTGTTAATTCATAGTCACGATTAGCATCTGGAGATGTAGTAGTATAAGCAATAATCTTACGATAGATTGCAGATAATTCATCAATAGCAGCTTGAAGTCTAGCAATTAATGATGAATAATCACCAAGAGTAACTTCCATTTTTAACGAATAAGTTTTACCTTTTTCAAAATAGAATAAATATGGAGTTTCGCATTCTTGTTTCTTGTCTAGTGAACTATCACCAATTGTAACATTTTTCCATTTATTATTATAAGTTACTTTAAATGTATTTAATTCATCAAATAATACTTTATATTCACCTAAAGTTCCGTTTGCTTCTTTTTCAGCAACACTAACAGTTCTTGTAGAGAACATTCCACGAACTGTATTTTGTTTAGCACGCATTGAAACTTCATAATAACCACTTTCAGGAACAGTAAATTCCCATGCAATCCAGTCACCAAGAACTTTCCAGTTTGCACCACCAATAGTATTAAGGTAAGATTTAGTAATACTAAATGGATAAGTAGCAGAATCAGAACGGTCAGTTACAGGGTAAAGTGTAGGTGAAGATTTAGTTGCAGATGCTTCTGCTTCAATTCTTGTATAAACATTTTTAACAGAATTTGCAGGGTCACCATATTTTGCAACTAATGCATTATAGTATTCAGAATATGAATCCGCTTTTTCGACTTGACGAACTTCTAAAGTATCAATTACAAAATAGTCTTTAATAAATTCTAAACGAATTTTTTGAGTACCCTTTTCAAAATAGAATTCAAATGGTTCAATTACATAACCCATTGAATCTTTAAATGCAGCACCAGCTTTAGCACTATTAACTTCAATTTGTTGAGGTTTAAGTTCGTTTTCATTAGTATCTTTACGCCATAACTTAGAAATAGTAATATTACCATTTTCATCAGCATCAGAATTTAATACATTATATACTGTTTCTTTGCCATCTTTAATTCTTGTGTCAGCTTTATCTTGCCATACACGTGAGAATGCAAACGCACTACAATCAGCAAATGGTAATTCACCATTAATATATAAGCTTCTTTCTGTAGCAGAACTAAAACCACTATAAGTATAATAGTTTAAGTATAATGTATAGAAACCAGCAGCAGGAATTTCAACTTCATAAGTTACATACCCTCCTAGGTGAGCAACAACTTTGTCACCACCTAATTTTGCAGTTTCAGAATTCGCATAAGTAGAGTTATCAGCAATTGATAATTCTTTAATTGCTGAACTAAAACCATCGTCAGCAACTCCACCAACTTCAGCATAATCTGCACCTTTTACTTTAATAGATTCAGATAATGTTGGTGTTAATGTTTGTTCTCCATATTTTGCTATATGCTCATTAGTTTTTTCACTAATATATTGTTCATAAGCAGAAGCATTATATGAGTTTGTTTGTGTACTTGCTGAACTATTTTCAGCAGATACTTTTACATCGCCTTTGTAAAAGCTAAAGAATATAGCAGTTGCAAAGACACATGCAATACAAAAGATTAAAATTTTTCGCGTCTTTTTCATTTTAACTCCTTTCCTTTTTCACTAAAGCTAATACTTGTATCAGCCATAAAATTCGTTGATTACTCATTTTATAGCCGGCATGAATATTACGCGCATTCCACAATTTTAAATGTGTGTTGCTATAAATCTCTAACAACGAAATTTCTTTATCAAAATCAATTTCATCTTCGTTTTGATTATTATATATTATCGTAAGTTTTACGTTAATATCAAGTAAAGTTTTAAGTAAGAAAATACTGTTTTTAAGTTCACTAACCTCTAAAACGTTTTCATTTTCTTCTAAAATAAATAATGCTTCATCAAAGAATTCTCTTAATTTAGCTACATTTTCTTCTGCAATTAAGTTATATTTCATTTTTTCTAAGAAGAATTCTTTAGGATTTTCATACCTAGAAGCATGTTCAGCCCAAAGGATCGTATAAAACAATCTACATCCATAATCTCTATATTCACCTTCAAGGGGAATAAATTTCATCAACTTAACAATTAAATTAGATAACTTATCATCATCAATAAATAAATTTACACCTTCAACAATATCTGATTCATCTCCATCAGACCAAGCTTTAATTGCGGCATAACTAATTCCAGCATAACTTACAGGTAAATATTGAAGATGTCCAATATCACCCCAGTCTGTTACAATCAATCCCTTAGCACCATACTTTTTACAAGCTAAAGCTGCATTAGCAATTGATCCTTCCATATCAAGATAATTTCCTAAAATATTTCCCCAAGAAACTGTACCTGGTGCTAAAACAAAGTCAAGCCCACTTTCTGAAAGTATTTTAGCATGACTGTCAAAATCATATTTATGATTATAACCCCAGTCTATAAATACCGCATTTTTAGGAAGTTTAGATATCGCTTCAGGATGTTTAATTAGTACATCACCCCATAGCATTGGTGTTTTTTTATAAGTATCAGTTACATAATCACTAAGTTGTTTAAAAAAGTCTATAAATACATTTGCAAGTCCTAATTCTAAAACATGTTGTTTACTCTTACCATGACCAAGTTCAAATGGCTCATCAAAATCCATATTAAAGTATTTTGATTTAAAATATGGCAACATATCATCATACATCTTCTTAACATGTTTAATGCTATTTGGATTAGTAGGATCAAGTGTACTAGGAGGTCTGTTTGCCCCCCATATAAAGAATCCATCAGGGCATTCAGCTAAGTCAATATATTCATCAAGTGCAAGCCAATCAGCCATATGGCCAAAACCATTTTGATTAGGTACTAAGTCAATAAAATTTTCTTCACAATAAGTTTGTAATGCTATAAAATCATCAAGCGGTAAATAATTATTATTAATTTCAATTTCTTTTCTAAAACTCTTATATTCAAAACTAAACCCTTCAACATATAATTCTAAATGATTAAGTTTAAGTGTTGCAAACTTATCAACTAATTTTTTAAGTGTTTGAAGAGTAGGAACTTTACTTCTACTTATATCAAGCATTACACCACGCAATTCCAAGTCTGGATAATCATCTATTTCAATACATGGAACTTGTTCTTCTTTTAAAATTTGTTGTAATGTTTTAATACCATAAAAAGCACCAACTAATGTCGCAGCGTTAACAATAATTTGTTTAGAATTAATAAATATTTTATATTGTTCTTTCTTTAAAGTTTGATCTAACTCAAAGAGTAGGGGAGCATCCAATTCATCAGTTTTTTTGATACATATATTTATTTTTTTTAATTCTTTAAATATTCGGTCGTCTAAAAAAGGGTCATAGTTTACTTTTTCAATTAAGATATGTTCAAAATATCCATCTAAAATCTTAATTTTTTTAGGTTTTGGTACCAATTTCAACTTTCTCACCTACCTCTTTTTTGGGACCATTAGTCACAATAGTCCATATTAATCCTATTCTATCTTATTATACCAAAGAAAGCGTTTTTTTGCAACTAAAATAATAGTTATTTTAACATTTTTAAAAACAAAAAAATAGCCTCTTAAAAAAGAGACTATTTTTTATATTATTTATTGTTCCAAAGTTTTTTTAATTTAGCAAGTCCTTCGTCTTTTATTGTGTTTTTACCAGGTACTAAATCTTTATAAGTAAAGAAAATTGTACCTTTTATATTATCAAAATTACAATTAAATTTTAATTGATTATTAATTTCTTCAGGATTTTGCCATGTTTCATGCCCCCACCCTTCAGTAGCACCCATATGGTATATTCCTTGTCCCATATAAAGTTTTGTTCCAGTTTCATTACATATATTACTCCACCACCAAGCTACATCATGGTATGCTACATCACGACGTTCAAAAGAGAAATAATTTTGTGGAACAACATAATCAATCCAACCTTCGACCATCCACTTATAAACATCTGAATAAAGTTCACTATAGCATTGCAATGCGCTTGCAACATTATAAGAGCCTTTTTCCCATCCATTTTCTACAATTGAAGAATGAGTTCTATATACCGCAAATGGACTAATACCAAATTCTACTTTTTTACCAGTTTCAGCATACATTTCCTTTAATGCATCACTTACACTTTTAATCATTTTATCGACATTGCTTCTTCTAAAATCATCAAATGATTGTGTTTCACTTTCACGATATTTTAAATAATCATCATACTCTGTTTCTTCTGGTATTTTTGCGTAAGGATAGAAGTAATCATCAATATGAACAGCTTCAACATCATAGTTTCTTGCAACTTCCATAATTGACTCTGTAACAAATTCAATAACTTCAGGATGCGATGGAGCTAATATGATTTTACTAACACCATCTAACACCGTATGTTCTTTATGAATTCTTGCCCAATTACCTTCTGATAAAGTATCAAGATATTCGTCTTTTGTCATATTAACAGTTCTTACATCTACAGTATCTACACGATATGGATTCATCCAAGCATGAACTTTAATACCACGTTTTTTAGCTTCTTCAATAAAGAATGCTAAAACATCAAAACCTGGATCTTTACCTTCAACACCAGTAATGAATTTTGACCAAGGATTAAGTTTAGATGGATAATACGCATCATTACAAGGTCTTACTTGAAATACTGCTGTATTCATATTATAACTTTTCATATTATCTAAGATAGCAATTAAATGTGCTTTATAATCATCAACATTTAATCCTTTTGGCGTATCAATATTCGCAACATTCGAAATCCAACATCCACGAACATCATCTTCTCTAAATCTAAACTCAGGAATATCAATTTCTTCTTTATTATGCCAGTATTTTAAATAATCTGGAGTATATCTTTTTAATTTCATATTAATCCTTCTTTCTTAAAACTACACTAATTAGTGTCGCAAATGTTAAGCATGCAACAACAATTTCTGCACTCTTCTTACCACATTTTTTCTTTGCAGGTTCAGGTTCAGAATCACCAGGAGCTACATAATTTGGATCAATTTCCCCACACTCACACTTTCCTTCTATAAATTCATGAACATGAGGTGGTACATAATTTGGATCAACTTTTCCACACTCACACTTTCCTTCTATAAATTCATGAACATGAGGTGGTACATAATTTGGATCAACCTCTCCACACTCACACTTTCCTTCTATAAATTCATGAACATGAGGTGGTACATAATTTGGATCAACTTCTCCACACTCACACTTTCCTTCTATAAATTCATGAACATGAGGTGGTACATAATTTGGATCAACCTCTCCACACTCACAAACACCATCTACAAACACGTGTTCATGTGGCGGTGTCAATTCTTTAACCATTTTAAACGACTCACTTATTACTTCAATAGGTCCATATCCATCATCTACTGTTAAAATAAAATAACAATTTTCATATTCTCTTGCGTAAGAACTAAATGTATATGTAAATTCATTTTCAGTAACCTTTTGATTATCAACTAAAATACGATTTCTATCATCATATTGGTAAGCTAAAGTATAAATCATCGGATCATTTTCTTTATCTTCAATACTAATTACAACTTCTATTTTAGAACTTATTAAATACTCTTTTTCAAACTTAGTTTTAAAGGAAACAACAGGTTTTTCATTAACTGCAACTTCATCAAAATTAATAACATCTTTATCAGTATGCATCACATTATCATACCCATATGTGACAAGTTCATATGTCTTGCCTTCTTCCTTTGTAAATACAAGTGAAGAATTACCTGATAATACTCTTGCAACACACTCACCATCTGCTAAAAGACCATATGCTTTAGCATCATCTACTTTATTAAAACTAACTGTATAAGTTCCATCACTATTTAATTTTAATTGATTTATTGTAGCAGCAGAATCAACACTATCATATGTATATGCAGGGTAAATTGGAGTTAATGCTGCTATTTTCCAAACTTTAGCAACCATTTTGTCCACCGCTTTACTACCTAATGAAGTATTTAAAGACGCATATCTAAACATTACATATCCATCAACTCTAAATTCTTTATCTTGGTTATACATTTGTTGATAGAAAAATTCATCAGATGTTGCATTTCCTTGACTTGACCATTCATCTAATTGATATAAAGCAGTCCCGATATATAGTTTACATGGATATCCTTCTAATGCATCACTCCACCATTTAGTAACTTCTGGATAATCACCGTCAGGAACACCAATTGGTGTATCGCCTAAATACATATATACTTGAGGTAAGATATAATCAATCCATCCCTCTTTAGCCCATTTATAAGTATCAGCATATAAATCAGAATAAGAGTAATAATTATTACAATTATCATTCATTCCGCCTTCAACACCACGTTGTGGTGTACTTTGACAAGCCTCTAAACTTGGAGCCCATCTTGCAGCAGGAGAAATACCAAACGCACATTTATAAGTATCTGTTTCATTAATTTCACGAACAATTCCACCTAAATTACTAATTAATGTATTAACATTTTCTCTACGCCAATCATAAATAGAAAGTTCACCACCCTTTGATAAATAACTTTGATAATCATTTAAATCAATATCAGGTTCACAAGAGAATGAATATTTTTTATATTCAGTATTTGAACCTTTATAAGCTTTATCATCTGGATAGAAATAATCATCAAAATGAATACCATCAGCATCATAATTAGTAATAAATTCACGAATTGTATTTTCAACATTTTCAATTGTAGCATCTGCAGCAGGGTTTAAAACAAACTTACCTTCTGTACCATAAACAACGCTATGATCTAATTCAGCACCAGTTTTAAAAATTGGATTATCAACTAATGTCCCATTTTTTTCACAAATCGATTTTAATTCACCAAAATATGATTGTTTATAATTATAAATTGTATCTTTATCATAATCATATACAAAATGACCATTAGTTGCAGAATCAAGTTGAGTAATTGAATAAGTAAGAGCACTAGTAGAAGTACGATATGGATTAAACCAAGCATGATATTCAAGTCCCGCAGCATGTGTAACTTCAATCATCCATTCAACCGGATCCCATCCAGCATCAACACCAAAACCAGCTAAATATTCACTCCAAGGACGATATTTAGAAGGATAAAACGCATCATTACATGGACTTACTTGGAAAATAATAGCATTCATTCCACTTTCAATCGATCTTTCAAGAATAGCTAAATATTGTTCTTTCCACGCATTTATAGAAGCCTCATCTGTACCACCTTGTTTTTTAATATCCATATTAGCTACAGTACATACCCATACAGATCTAAATTGAACTTCAGGTTCAACATAAGGATTTTTTAATTTTGGTGGCGTCCACGCATTAACAAGTAAACAAAAACTAAGTAATAACATTAAAGTTACACTAAAACCAAGTAATCTTTTAACTATTTTTTTCATTTTTCTCTCCTAATATCCTAATAATTCTTTACGCATATTTAAATAGTTTTGATATGCGATTTTTTTAATATTTTCTTCACTCATACCCCTGTTTTTTAACTCAATAATAATATTTTGACAATCAGCATGTGTTCCAAGATCATCTAAATTATCATTTAAACCTGTTTCTTTATTTTCACCATAATCCCCCAAATAATCCATCATATCAAGGCCAAGCATAACATGATCAATATCAAGTTTATCAATCAAATAATAAATTTGATCTACAAGCCCTTTTACAGTTTGAAGATTTCTTTCTTTTGAAACAAAATTACGAGCACTATTTACACCAACATAACCTTTATTTTTCTTAAGAACCTCAAGTTGATCATCATTTAAATTTCTTCTATGATCACTTAAACTATAAGCACAAGAATGACTTGCTATAACAGGTTTAGTAACAAAATCCATTACTTCATAAAAACTTTTAATATTAAGATGTGATACATCAACAATCATATTATTTTGTTCCATAAAAGTAATAAATTCTTTGCCAAGTTCCTTTAAACCATGATCTTTATCGCCAGCAACACCTGTTGCAAGATGATTTTCTTCATTCCAAGTAAGCATTGCATGTCTAATCCCAAGATTATATAATCTTTTTAAACAATCAAGATTAGGAACATTACGAAGACCTTCTAAGCCTAATACAACATCATAGTTATTTTTATAAGGTTCATACTCTTTTAAAGCAAGATCAAATGCTTCTATAATATCAAAATCATGTTCACTATAAACTACCCATATACCACCAACAACTTCACCTTTTTTTAAATTGTCAATATGATAGTTTTTAAAAATATCCTTTTCCCCTTTTAAAACTCTTTCATAAAGATTAGAAAAGATATCAGAATGTGTATCATATATTTTCATTAAAAGCACCTCTTTTCCTCTAATTATTATAACACATAGTTATTAAAAAAGCAAAAAAAGACTAAATAAATTAGCCTTTTTTATTTTTATAGTTCATCTTTCACAATCTTTTTCTGATATTCAAATACATTAAAGCATTCTGCATATTGCTTTTTAGATAAAGCTCCACGACATCTAGCAAGTGATGTATAGTAATCATAATATGCAAAATCTTTACTATTCATAACAAACCAATGTTCATGAAGAGCTTTACACCAAAGATCATATCCTTTTGTAATATCAACATAAACATATGGTTCAAAATCATGATCATCTTCCCAGTTTTCCGCAAAGTATAATGCGGCATAGTGACGACCATATTTTGTTCCTACAACACTTGCCATAAATCTTGCATCTTGAACAATATAGTGTGTATTGTTATGATCTTTATGCATTTGACTACGCCAATGCGTAATAATAATATCAGGTTTTAGCTTAACGATAATTTCCGCAACTTGTAGCCTTACTTCTTCATTATTTGGAAGTTCACCATCTTCATATTCTAAGACAAATGCTTCACCGTTCATAAGCGACATAAAATTTTCTGCCTCTTTAATTTTTTGTACTCGATATTCTTCTTTTGTCATATGGGGAGGATTACCACGTTCACCTGCAGTAAGTGCAAGCGTATAATTTTTACCGCCTTCTATAGCATTACTAGCCATTACACCACCAGCCGTAAGGCAAGCATCACCAATATGTCCTCCAATTGCAAGTATAGTTTTTGCCATAATTAAATCTCCTTTTCCATAATTGCAAAACTTTGAATAATCTTAAATCCAAGACTTAAATATATATATCTAGCAAAGTTTTTTCTACCTGTAAAAAACGTCATAAAAACAGATCCATGTGTTTTAGAATACTCTGCAAGAGTTGCAAATAACGCTCGTCCAAGTCCTTTACCTCTAACCTTCGGTGATATTACAATACCATCAAAATGAGCACGACCAGACTTCTCAGTATAAAAAGCACCAGTCCATCCCATAATTTTATTATCTTTTACAATAACCGCAAAAGGCATTGGCTTATCTAAATTTAAATTATATCTAATGACTCTTTCAAAAGCCTCATCATTAATATCTTGATAAAATTCATCAAGTCCAAAGTGTTTTTCTTTATCATAAAGAGTAATATAAATTCCTTCATTCTTACATACATCTAAATCATCAAGAACCCTTTTAGGAACGTTAAACTCACTTAAATTAAGATGAAAAGCATCTTGTTCATCAATAATGTCATATCCATTATTTAATAAGTATAAATATAATTTACTATTAACTAAAACACCTGGAGCACCATTATGATCATGCGAGTTAGTATTAGGAATATACCATGGCCAGTTAAGCGTACACATATACCCAAATCTAACCTTTTTCTTACCTAAACTTTTAATATATTCTTCCGCTAAACTCAAAAGTTTCTTTCCAACACCAAGATTTAAATAATTATCATCTACAACAAAAGTTGATATATAACCAGGTTTTGTATCATCAAACTCTTCAATATGACGAACGTGCGAGCATATAAAACCAACTAGCGTTTCATCACTTACCGCAACAAACACTCCATTTTTATCAAATTCTACATGATTATATAAGTTATTAGAAAATTCTTCATAGCTTAATTTCTTATAAAAGTCACCTACATTATTGTTATAACATTCATAAACTTTATATAATAAATCATCAGTTAATTTAACGTAATTAATCATTTTTAAATTCCTCTAAATGTGCCATAATAAAGTTTGCAACACAAGCACGAACATGGAATAATTTTCCATTATTTCTCGTCGGATGTACACGGTTAGAAAGTAGCACAAATCCAATTTCATTATCACGATCAATAAACATATTAGTTCCAGTAAATCCAGTATGTAAAATAGTATTTTCACTAACTAATTCACCTGCGCTACAAGCAGGTTCTTTTGTTTGCCACCCAAGACATCTTGCTTTAGGTAATACTTCTACACCACTAAATTCTTTTACTTGTACTTTAAATAGTTCATCAATTGATTTTTTAGATAAAACTTTTTTTCCATTAAGTATTCCGTCATTTAATATCATTTTAATAAAATTACTACAATCTTTTACAGTTGAAAATAGTCCTGCATGACCTGCAACCTTATTCATTGCATAAGCTGTTTCATCATGAACTTCGCCTTTTACATAACCAGTCATTGTTGCATCGTTTCGATATTCAGTTGCAGCACAACGTTTTTTATCACTTGGTAAATAACCAGAGTCAACCATTTCAAGTGGTTCAAAGACATTCTTTTTAGCGTATTCATTTATTGGCATACCAGATAAAATCTCTACAATTTTACCAAGTAAAATATAGTTAATATCAGAATATATAATCTTTGTACCTGGCTTAAATTTTAATTCTTCAATCGTAAATATTTTATCCCAAATATCAGATTCGGATAATTTATCTTTAGGTCCATATATACCTTCAGGTAGACCTGATGTATGTGTCATTAGATTCCATACTGTAATATCTGTAAATCTAAACTTTTCAAAATATCTAGATACTGGATCATATATTCTTAAAAGTCCTTTTTCTACAAGTTGCATCAAACAAGTAGTTGTACAAACAACTTTTGTAAGTGATGCCATATCATAGATTGTTTCTACACTATTAGGAATAACTTCAGGATATAATTCTTTATTACCAACACTACCCATCCATACTTTATTTTTTGTAACAACTGCGTAGTTTGCACCAGGAAATGCTCCATCACTTACTGCATCTAATAGTAACTTTTCTAGTTCTTTTATTCTTTCCATAATAAATTATTTTACGTGTTTAATAACGTAGTAATTCTTCTTTCCTCTTCTAATAATTGTATATTCATCGCCAATAGTGCAGTCAGCTGTAATTACAAAATTCATATCTTTTTGTTGAACACCATTAATAGATACACCACCACCATTAACGAAATCACGTGCTTCACGTTTAGATGATGCAGCTTTAACAAGAACTAAGGCATCAATTAAACCAATACTTTCACTTACTTCAACTTGAGGAATTCCTTCAAATCCCATTGCAATTTCTTCTTTTGATAGTTCAGCAACTTTACCACTAAATAATGCAGCACTAAGTCTAATAGCTTGTTCATAAGCTTTTTCACCATGAATCATAACTGTCATTTCTTTTGCAAGAGCTTTTTGTGCTTCTCTTAAATGCGGAGCTTCGTTAAATGATTTTTCTAATGCTTCAACTTCTTCTTTAGAAAGGAATGTAAATTGTTTTAATTCTTTAATAACATCAGCATCAGGTGTATTTAGCCAGAATTGGTAAAATGCATAAGGAGATGTCTTAGTAGGATCTAGCCATACAGCACCACTTTCTGATTTACCAAACTTAGTACCATCACTCTTAGTAAATAATGGTGCAGTAAAACCACCAGCCCAAGCTTCAAAACCATGAAGTTTTCTAATAAGTTCAAGTCCACTAGTAATATTACCCCATTGATCTTGACCACCAATTTGCATATGACAACCTTTTTCTTCCCATAAGTGTTCAAAGTCTAACGCTTGTAAAATTTGATATGAAAATTCTGTATACGAAATACCACTATCAAGTCTTGATTTTACAGTATCTTTATTAATCATATAGTTAACATTAAATAGTTTTCCATATTTTCTTAAGAAACTAATTAAATCAAGTTTAGAAATCCAGTCATAGTTATTAACCATATCACAATTAAATAAACTCTTAACTTGGTTATATAAACATTCTGCATTATGATCAATTTGTTCTTTAGTTAACATCTTTCTTTCAGCAGTTGGTTTTGGATCTCCAATAAAGCCTGTTGCCCCACCAATTAAAAGAATTGGGTGATGCCCATGTTTTTCAAGTCTTTTTGCAAGAATAAATACAAGTAAGTGTCCTACATGTAAACTATCCCCAGTTGGGTCAGTACCTAAATAAAATGTAACTTTACCGTTATTTAATTTTTCAATAACTGATTCATCAGTAACACTATGTACTAAACCTCTCCACTGTAATTCTTCAAATAAATTCATATTCTTTACCTCTTTTTCTAATATATTTAATCTAAATAAAAAACGCCCCTTAAAAACTCTCGTTTTTCAAAGGACGAAAAAATCTTTTCCGCGGTACCACCTTTATTCAGGATATCCTGCACTCATTATTTTTTATAAAGTAAATAGTTCATCATAAACTATGTACATACTGATATAATTCATTAACTTAACTTGATACCCTTTCACCAACCGGATATTCTCTTATTTACCATTAAGATAACTACTAATTATTTTTTGTTGATTCTCTCCATACAACATTATAATCAACATAAATATTTGCATCAATTTCTTCTTCTACTTCTTCTTCATTATCATCATCTTCAGAATCATATATATCCATAAGCTTTGTTAATAAATCCATTGCTTCTTCACCTAAATCATAAATAGGTGTTTCAATACAAGAAAGCTTAGGACGAGAAAGTTCTGCATACTTTGTATTTTGGAAACCAATAACTTCAATTTCATCAGGGATATGAATATGAAGAAGTCTCGCAACATTTATAAATGAAACTGCCATTGAGTCACGAACAACAATTGCAACTTCAGGTTTATCATTTTCTAATAATTCTTTATAGATCGGTTCATTAAGTTCAGTTTTACCTGGAACATTTTTAACAATAGGCTCTAACCCTGCTTCAGTCATTGCTTTAGAATAACCGGCAACTTTTAAATCATTAACTACATACTTTCTAATTGTATTAATCATCCAAATTTTCTTATTACCACGTTTAATCATTTCTTTAGTCATTTCATACGCAGCTTTATAATAGTCAATTGATACATATGGAATTTCTGGATCACCACATACAATATTTGTTAAGACAACAGGAATACTTGAGTTTTTAATAAGTTCAATACTTTCTTCAGTCATTTCATCATTAATATATAAAACACCATCAACAACAGATGCCATAAGTGTAGACCAAAAGTCTTTTAGACTTTCAACATCACCATCTTTTAATTTGTTATTAACAAACAATCTAACAAAATAACCACGACGATTTGCACAATCAGCAATGCCATCAACTAAACCAGCAATTGAACTACGCGTAAGTTCAGGAACAACAACCGCAACAGTGGTAGATTTACTACTCGCAAGGCTTTTTGCATTAAGATTAGGTTTATAACCTTTTTCTTTAATGATACGTAAAATCTTTTCACGTGTTTCTGGTTTAACTTTATCCGGATGATTAGTTGTTCTAGAAACTGTAGCTAAACTTACTCCAGCAGCAATCGCAACTTCCATAATAGTAGCTTGGCTTGCACGACGATCAGGCTTCATAAACATTCCTCGCTTTCTTAAATATTCTATAGTTGACAAAATGCTATAGTTACTAAAATTATAGCATAAAGAGGAATGTTTATCAAGTAATATATTCCATTTTATGAAAATTTTTCATTACATTTTCATTGCATTAAAATGTTCTTTTTTAAATGTTTCTAATAACTCGTTACTTGTACCTGCTCCAAGAAAAACCCATACTTCTTTATTTGATTCACATATACTTTCTAGTATGGAACTATCGTATTTTTTAAACTTTCTAAAATATCTATTGACTCTTTTTTGCATCAAAACACCTTCTTTTTCTCTTGCAGAAGAAAATACATCAAGTAAATACACATCATCAAATTTCTTCAATACCTTTTTAAACTCATTACGATACTTAATTGTCCTAGAATATGTATGACTTTGAAAAATACAATTTATTTTATATCCATCATATTTAATCTTTAAACTCTCAAGCAATGCATTAATCTCAGTTGGATGATGTGCATAATCATCTATTAAAACACTATTGCCATATTTATATGAAGTCATTCTTCTTTTAGGAAGTGTAATATTTACATATTGATTAATTTTTAAATAACTTAATAAACAAGCTAAATAAGCGCCAACATAATTATATAAATTATGTATACCAACTAAATTACATTTTAAAAATCTACAAAGTCCTTTACCTTTTAACAAAAACTTATATCCATTAACACTAGATTCTATTAATTTAATTTGATAATCTACACCTTCACTAAAACCATATGTATATATATTAGAATGCACTAAATATTTACTTAATTTATCATCACCATTTACAAGTACTACTTTAGATCTATCACACATTCCTTGATAACTATTAATTACATCTTTCTTATTCTTAAAGAAATCAGGATGATCTATATCCATATTAAGGATTAATAATAGCTCTGGAGAATAACTATGAAAATGATTCTTATATTCACAAGCTTCTAACACAAAATACTCACTTTCATTACATCCACCATTTCCACATCCAATAATATATGAAATATTAGATAACTCTTTTATAATATGACAAGTAGTAGTCTTTCCATGTGTTCCACTTACCGCAATCATTTTCTTATCAATAAACTCTCCAATAAAATCATTATAATAATAATATTCTAAATCACGATTTAAAATCTCACTAAACTCTACATTATCTTTCTTTATAGATAGACCAATTATATATATACAATCATTCTTAATATTATTCTTATTATATTCTTTAATTTCAATATCATTATTGTTTAACTCATCAACAGTAAAATAATAATTACTATTATCACTACCTACTACTTCATGTCCTGCCTCTTTTAAGAATATTGCAAGACCACTCATTCCAGTTCCTTTAATGCCAACTAAAAAGTATTTCATATAAAAAAATCACCACTACATTATATGCAAGTGGTGAGAAAATTATTTAATATTATAATTTATTAATAACTTATTATATAAAATTATAAATATAACTATGATGGTTATTATATCAAAGATTGTTTCCATATAATCATAGGGTGTTTTTCTACTTTTTCATCAATTAAATCATTATCAAAAAGATCCACTATTACCTTAGGAAAACTCTTTATAAAAGTAATTTCATTCTCAGTAAGACTTTTCAAAATGTTATCTAATAAGTCACTAATATTATTTACTGCATTGTTAATATCAAACTCTTCGTTTTGTTTTAACGTTGCAGTTAAATATTGAGGAATTCTCTTACCTATATAAGCATTCATTCGATTTTTACATTCTTCAAATAATACTTTTATATTAGCTTTATCCTCAGAAGATAACAATGAATAGAAAATAACACACTTTTTAAACAAATTAAATTCATCATTTTCAATAGTTTTATTTATAATCATATTATTCACATCATAAATATCCCTTATAGTTGTTCTATTTATTAAAGCATTCACTTTTGATGCAAACAAGTCAAATTTATTTAATACTAAAACTTCTACTTTATCTTTTAATTGTAAAGTTATAGTTCTTTTTTTACACTCAAACAAATGAATTCTATTCATATAGTTAATTTCTACTTTTATCATATCTATCGCATTAAACATATTTAAGTAATTAAAAACAAATGAATCTAACGCATGCGTTTTCTTTGTTTTATCACTGCGATATTGAATATTAGATTCCTGCATATAACTTAACAATTTCGCTTCAATTAATGCTCTATCCGATATCATCTGTTCTCTTTCAATTGAACCAATATAATCAAAATCAATATCAACACTTAATCTAGTACAATTATAAAAGACTAGATTAATTGCAATCCCTCCTTTTAATGCAAGTTTTTCTTTTAAATATTCATCTGTATTAATAAATTTTAAAACGTCAATTAATCTAAGCACTCTTTCAAGTGTTTGTTTTTGCACATTTAATTCTTGTGCTAGCATAACAACTTCTTTTTTTGTGTATAAAAACATTAAACTTCCCCCATATCTTTATAAACAAATAAGCGCCATTTTGCATTGAATACTAATGATTCTTTTGCTTGTAAATTATAATATCCTACAATATTTTCACTTCTTTTTTTACATTCAAAGAAAAAATCATTACTAATATTAAATTCATCTTGATATTTTTCTAAAACAAAACCAACTTTTTTATATAATAACTTATTATTTAAACTTTCTAAATAATTCAATACTCTTGATTCATCAATTACATTAATACTATTTATACATTCTAATAACTCATAATATTCAAAATTAGCACTATCATTAATACAATCTACAATTGCTCTTTCAATGGTACTAATCTTAATGCCAGATATATTATTCACTTGTATACAATTGCTACTTTTATGATATTTATATAAATTATTATCAAAAACAAAGTCACGTTTAAATGTATCAGTTGTAATATCAATAGTATTATAAACTTGATTATTAAAACCATAAAATTCAAAAACACTATGATGTGATATAAAGTCATTCTTATCATATCCACATGCAATTTCATATTTATTTGCAGCAGGCATATCATTAACTAAATCATTAATAACATAATAATCTTTTTTAATTTTTGTAATATATCCCTTTTCTATATATGATTTTAAAATATAATTAGCATTACTAACACTTCCACAAATATATATTACATCTTTTTTATTAAATAATTTTAAACTTGATAATTCTTTTATATATTTCATATATTTAACCTCAAGAATATTATACAATTTATTATAAAATTAATCAAATAAAATGTTTAAGTTTTTTGCTAAATGTTTAGTTATATATATATATATTAAGCATAAATTTTAAACTTTTTTTCTTACAAAAAAGTCTAAAAAACATAAAAATAATAATTTATCCTATTATAAAAAAAAGAATACTATCTGCATAGTGATAATATTCATCTTTATATATATACTTGCTAGTCATCACGTCATATCTGACCCTTTAATTCCAACTAAATAATACTTCATAAAAAAAATCACCACTACATTATATGCAGGTGATGATATTAATATTTAATTAAATATGATTTATACTTCCCAATATCCAGTTTTATTTGATCCAATTCTTTTAAGAATATTTTTTTCTTTTAAATTCTTAAAAATATTTTTTGTTGTTCTTAATGATTTATTAATCTTTATTGAACATTCTTCAATAGTAATATTTTGATTTTCTTTTATTATATTTATTACTTTCTTTTCAATTTCAGTTAAATCTAGTTGTTTATTGCTTGATTCTTTATATAATATATGTAACATTTTATTACTTAAGATATGTTCAGTATTAAATAATAAATTTTCTAAAAACATTTCTAAGTATTTAGTTGATTCATCAATACCCAGCATAAAATTCGAGTAATTTGCTCTTACTAAAGCATTTCTAAAATACCATGAATGTTTTGCAAAAAGATCATTGTTTATTTCAAAACCTTTAGTATTTAAATATTTTATTAAAAAGACAGCAGTAGTTCTAGTATTCCCTTCACTAAATGCGTGTATTTGCCATAAATTGCTTATAAACTCTGCAATATGTTTTATAAATTCTTCTTTTGTTAAATTACTATACTTAAATTCTTTTTCTTTTTTAAAGTCATATTCTAATAAATCTTCTAAATTATAAGAATTCCCATAAGCAACACTATTACCATTTAAAACCCATTCTTTTTTTGAAATATTATAAGTTCTTATTTGACCAGCATGATCATAAATTCCTTCAAACAACTGTTTATGTATATTTATATATTCTATTAAAGAAAACACAAAACTATTAGATGAAATAAGTTCTGCAATCCTTATACTAACCTTATCCGCTTCTTCTGTTCGTTCATAATCTTTTGGCTTTTCTAAATAATAAGAATTTAAAAAATTTTGTGCTTCTTCGAATGATAACTCATCATTTATATTTCTTTCTGCAATTTCATATAAGTACTCAGATGGTGTTAAATCATCTACTTTTTGTAACCCAATCGCTGTTTCCCAAGCGTATATTTTTTTATACTTTTCGGGAGATTCTTTTTTATATTTATCAAAATCCATAATAATATCTCCTTTATATGTATATTGTACCATAAAAAAAATTAAAGTGCAAATATAAAGTGCAATATTGCACCTTATTTTGCACCTTATTTATAAATTTTATATTTAAAATATTTTTCTTGAAAATTAATTAATTCTTTTATCTCATCAATAGTATATTCTTTATCTTTCGTTGAGACTACTAACTTATCTTCAAGATCATTTTTCCTTTCTACAATCGCAATAACCTTTCCAACGCAATAATCTATTTTGGATTCTTCTCCTAAAACATATACATCTTGATATTCACTATCTGCTGCAGTTATTTCTTTTATATAACCATAATTTATAGGATATATCATATCACTATATTTTGGATGAACAGAACCTACTGGTCTATCAATATACACTTCTACATTTTTTCCAATCAAATCTTCTAATTTTTCTCTTATATAATATTTTTTAAAAAGATTATATGCATCTTTTTCTAAATCAGGCTCATGATAATTAATAGTTTCCATCATTCTTTCAGCTGCATCTTCAATATCAAACGTATGATAAATTTTATAATATGTAACAATTTCTCTTGCAGAAAATAAATTAAATACTTTCTTACTTGATAATTTGTATATTATGGATATTGCTCTATAAATATAACCAATCCAAAACATTTCATTATTAGAATATTTTATCTTACCATAAGATGATTTACCATATTCTTTTTCTATTTCATAAAAGCAATCATTTATATCAAGTGATGTCACTAAATAACTATAATTATCAAATAATCTTGACAACTCAGACTTCATAAACCTTCTTATAAATATTAAAGAACTACATTCTACTTTATTTAAAGACTCCTCAAAGATTTTGCCTTGAATTTGACATAGTTTTCTTTCATTAAAATCTAGTTTTTTCATGTTAACATTTCATCTATATATAGACCCTTTCCACGATATTCTATTCTTGCAACCTTAACTTTATCTAAATTAATAATATTATTTTCTAATCTTTTATTTTTATACTCTTCTTTTTCTTTACTTGATAAATAGAATAATTTTATAAAATTTAAATTATTTAATCCATTTGTTGTTTTTATTACATATTGATTTCCAAGATTAGTAGCAGAAAGAGCATGTTCACATTGTTCATTAGTAATACTTCCATCTACAAAGTCAGATATTAAGTCAAACATTCTATTATCAGCAATTGGCGCAATAATAATATCAGCTTTAGCCACTTTCTCTATTATTTTTTTAACTATTTCATTTTTCTTATACTTTGTTATCCATCCTCTGTAATATGCAACAGCAAGCATCCATTCAGTATCAACATTAAATTTAATTACATTCAAGTTCTTAATATCAATTGAAAAAGCATAAACATAATTTGAAATAGTGTTAGTAATATATGTAGAAGCTTGTTCAAAATTCTCTCCTAAATAAAAACCAATCCCAAAATCATTATTTTCTTTAGAGTGTTTTAAATCAACAGGAAATTTAATAACACTTTTTGCTCCATGAAATAAAAGTTTTAAATCATTATTCTCACAATCTTCATATAATAGTTGTTCATAAATTTTATTAATTTTTATCCCTTTATTATATGCAAAGTTAAAAAATACTTCAAGATTTTTTTCATCGATTTGAACAAGATTTTGTTCCCACCTTACAATTGAGTCAATAGAGACACCTAAAAGTTCAGCAAGTTCCTTTTGTTCTAAATTTAAAAGTTCACGCACAACTTTAATATCTTTTTCAATTCGCATTATATCACCACCTACCAATAATATTGTACCACAAATTTATAAATTTGTCAAACTTATAATACGCATATGCGTATTATAAGTTTAAATGATAAATTAAAAAAAATCACTACTCATATAAGAGTAGTGACTATCATACTAATCTATATCTATTTAGAATCCTCAACCCAAACTTCAACAGTTTTATCTTTATAATGCTTTTTAAATATTCTTCTTCTAAATAAGAAGATACTATATACTAGCCATAAAACAAAGAAAATTGAGCATGCTATTATTGCATTAGTTAATGATTTTCCTGCAAATCCAAGTAAGAATAAAAGTGGTGCAATCATAACCATTGCAGGGAGGTTTGATAGAATATATAAACTTGAAGTTGGAGTTTTAAGCCCTGGATCTACATCTTTCATAAGAATCATTCCATTAGAAGCAGTTCCTGTTAAAGTACCAAAACTCATTAAGAAGAATTCATGTTCAAATCCTTTGAAACATTCTTTAGAAACTTTTCTAATATATAAGTGAGTTACTAATGTTCCAACAATACTTAAAATTATAATTGGTAAAATATAATTTTTAATATCATTAATTTCAATTGCAGATACCCCCGCAACAATCATTATATCAAAGGCAAACCCAGATATTCTATCCATTTGGTAGTTGTTAATATATACACGATTCATTAATTTACCTTTACGAAGATACTTAACAATAAACTTAATTAACATCGCAAAAAGTGATGCCCATAAGAAGTTAAATTTCCATGCAATACTATTAGTAAAATCAGAAATAATACCAAGTAAATACATAAATCCAAATGATAAAGCATATGCTATTGCAACAAATCCAGCTTGAATAGTGAACTTATCTACTGATTCATTATCAGGAATTTCAACATTTGATGCATCAACACTATCAATAGCAGGATTATAGGCAATACTTTCTCTAAGTTTTAAATTACCACGTTTCTTTTGAACATTAATATAAAGAACACCAAAGACAGATGCTGCAACAAAACCAATTGACGCAAGTGATAAACCAAAACTACCATTACCCGCAAATTGTGCAGCAGCTGTATTAGTATAATTAATATCCCAACTTAGTGCGTTCCCTGGTCCTTGTCCAAAACCTAAAGGTAAAATTAAACCACAAATATATGAAATCACATTATCACCATATCTAGTCAATAAGAATAATCCAATCGTAATTCCAAGCCCAACAAAAGCTTGTAACATATACGTAGCACCTTGCAAAGCACCAAACTCTAATACTTGAGTTTTATTCGTTTTATGCGTAGCTTTTTCTGTTTTTAAACTCATTGCCGCAAAGCCTATTGCTAAACAGTGGTAAGTAATTACTTGCATTAAACGATTATCAACTAAAACAAAATTTAATACTTGTTTACAAAAAATATCAACAACTAACAATAATGCACCACCTAAAAGTGCAGAAGGAATTAAAATTTTTCTAAACAAAGGAATCTTACGGCGCAAGACATTACCTAACATTAAGAACATTAATAATAGTCCAAGTTGAACCATAAATGACCATACTTGATCATAATTAGCCATTGTAAAATCCCAACTTGATTCACCACCAGTTAAAAATAATCTCATAATTAATTAACCTCTTTCTAAACAATCTTTTTTCATCTTATAATTAAAACCAAATAAAAACTCTCTTAACATATCTTATGATACTAAACTCTACTTTTAGTTTACCATAATCCAATATTTATTTCAAAAAATAAATTAATTTTTATATATTATATTTACAAAAAAGTAAAAAATGTCTAATGATTTATTTATAAAAATCAAAAAGACATTTTTTTATTTTTATTTAAGAACCTTACAAAATACTAAAATTGCAAGAACAATACCAGCAGTAGTATATAACTCAAGTAATCCGCCAAGTAAACTACAAAGTACTCCAATTAGTGGTAAATTGATTAAATTTGTAAGTGCAAGTATAACACCACCAATAATACCAATTACTACATAAATGATAATACCAATGACTAATCTAGATGCTTCATCTTTGCAGTTAAATGATATTGGAAATAATTTCTTTAATAAATCCATCTTTTTTCTCCTTTCATTAATTTGAAATTTTATTTAAAGCTTTTTTAAACTTAAAGCTAAATAAACAAATAGTAAATAAAACAGCTGTAATATCAGCAATCGGTTCCGCAAGATAAACACCTTTTACAGGATCTTCTACTAAATATGGAATTATATAAATAAGTGGTATCAAAACAATAATTTTTCTAAATACTGCAACACTAATTGAACTTAGTGAACTACCAATTGATACAAACGTCATTTGACAAGCAACTTGAACACCAAATAAACATAACCCACCACAATATATCCTAAGCATCCTAGCAGTAAATGGAACGAGTAATTCATCATTAGTAAATATACTTGCAAAACCTGTTGGGAATAACATAATTGATAACCACAACATTAATGAATATGTTAAACATACAATTGTTAATAGTTTAAATATTGATTTTACTCTTTCTCTATTTTTAGCACCATAATTATAACTAATAATTGGTTGTGCTCCTTGAGCAACGCCTTGCATTGGCATCATCGCAAATTGCATAACACTAGAAAGAATTGTCATCGCACCTACTTCTAAATCACCACCATAATGTTGAAGTGAAGAATTAAAACAAATTGCAATTACACTTTCACTAGCTTGCATAATAAATGTTGCAAGACCAAGTAATATACAAGGGATGATAACATTTGCTTTTAATTTCATAAGTGAAGGTTTTAACTTAATAAGCGTCTTTCTTCCTCTTAAAAAACTTAGCACCCATATTGTAGAAACGCCTTGTGCAATAATAGTAGCAAGTGCTGCACCACTAACTCCCATATTAAATACAAAGATAAATATAGGATCTAATATAATATTAACTATTGCACCTATAGCAACACTAATCATACTATGCTTTGTAAAACCTTGACAAGAAATAAATCCATTCATTCCAAGTGTAAGTTGTACAAATATTGTTCCTATTGCATATATATTCATATAACTAGTTGAATATGCAATAGTTTCACTACTTCCTCCAAAAGCCATTAATAATGGTTCATTAAAAGCAAGCAATACAACAGTTAAAATAACCGATATAATAATTTGTAAAGTAAAACAATTACCTAAAATTTCTTCTGCACCATCATAATTCTTCTCTCCCATCTTAATAGAAGCACGAGGTGCTCCACCTGAAGATATTAATGCAGCAAATGCAGAAACTATTAATATAAGTGGTAAACAAACTCCCACACCAGTTAAAGCAATACTGCCAACATCTTTCATATGCCCAATATAAACTCTATCAATAATATTATAAAGCATATTTACAAGTTGTGCAATAACTGATGGAATTGCAAGTTTCAAAAGTAACTTACCAACATTCTCTTTTCCTAAAAATTCTTTATTATTTTCCATATAGTTCTCACTTATTATACATTTATTTTATAAATTAACTATTAACAAATTTTATATTATTATAACATAATTCATTTAAAAAAGTTAAAATTTAATTAAACTAAGAAAAAAGAAAAAAGATGGATATAAAATCCATCTTTAGTTTGTAACTATCTACGTTCTTTGATACGAGCTGCTTTAGCAGATAAATTACGGATGTAATTAATCTTAGCACGACGTACAACACCGCGACGTACTACTTCAATCTTAGCAACAAGAGGGCTGTGAACTGGGAAAGTTCTTTCAACACCAACGCCAGAAGAAATTTTACGAACTGTATAAGTTTCGCTAATTCCACCACCATGACGACCCATAACTAATCCTTCGAAAATTTGGATTCTTTCTTTGCCGCCTTCTTTGATTCTAACGTGTACTCTTAAAGTGTCACCAGGACGGAATTCAGGAACATCATTTTTCATGTAGCCTTTAGTTACCGCATTAATTAATTGTTGACTCATAATTCTACACTCCTTATCTTCCAATGTTCATTCACTACATAAAAGTCAAATTTGTAGTCAGCGGAACACCGTGCTTTACTGTAAGCGTTCTTACAGCTTTTATATTATACCACATTTTTACATCTATTGCAAATACTAAACATTTATTTTTATAAGTTAATATATCTTTTTTTAAAGTATTTTATGATATAATAAACATATATTATATGAGGAGAAAATTATGCCTTTACTTATCGGAGAAATTAATAAATTACGTGTTAAAAGAGAAACAGATATTAGTTATATTTTAGTAAACGATACTGAACCAGTGGAAGTATTTATGCACTTTAACCAATCAACAAGACACTTAGTAGAAAATGAATTAGTTGAAGTATTTTTATATTATGATAACAAACATCGTCTTTGCGCAACAATGGAAGATCCAATTATTACTACAAAAAAATATGGTTTTGTTAAATGTGTTTCCGTTAAAGAAAACGTTGGTTGCTTTATGAATATTGGTATAGCTAAAGATATTTTATTATCAAAAGATATTTTGCCAACTAATACTAAAGCATGGCCACGTCCTAACGATATGTTACCTTGTATTTTAAAAGTAAAGAAAGACTCACTAATTTGCAAAATTATTTCACGTGATGACATAACAGTTAAAAATGCTTCCTTAAAAATTAACGATACAACATCTGCATATGTTACATCATTTACATCAACAGGTCTACTTGCAATAGATGAAGAATTTAATGTAATATATGTTCACAAAAGTATGATTAGAAAAAAATACCGTATTGGTGAAGAAATCATTCTTACTATTATTAATATAAATAGTAAAGGAGAATACAATGGTTCTACCATTACACAAAAAGAAACAATGAGACTTTCAGATAGCGAAATGTTACTTAATTACTTAAAAGAAATGGGTGGAGTCATCCCTCTTGGAAATTTATCAACACCTGAAGATATTTCTAAAATATTTACTTTAAGTAAAAGTGCATTTAAACGAGCAGTAGGAGCACTATATAAAGAAAGATTAATTGAAATTGAAGATTATCGCATTATATTAAAATAAGAAAAGCACTAAAAATTACTTTAGTGCTTTTTTAATTTGTTCAAGTTTTGGATGTTTATAAAAGTCTTTCATCGAGCATCCCGCTCTACCACCACCTGCACATGCACAAGCACACGCACAAGCACAGGAACTTCCGTTACTACCTCTAAAACCACTTGAATTTACTGTGACTGGTTTTCTAATTTTTCTACCTGTTGAATAATATCCTGCATGATAATATCTTCTTCTGTGGAAATAATAACTTCTGCCAACAAATCCTCGTTCATGTAAATACGGATCTTGTTGCGAAACAATAGATATTATTAACACCGTAATCGATACAGCAAATACACAAACAATTATAATAATTGCTACAATATCTTTTGTTGTTAAATATGCATCAGTATATTGAAGATCTGGATTTAAAACTCTAAAATAGCTTTGATCATATTTAATATTAATATCAAGTGTTTCTCTAGGATTTAAAGCGTTACTCCAAATATAATAGTCACCTTCAAGAGTCATATAATTAGAATCAATTATACCTGATTTATTCCATTTAACAACTGCACTTGTTACTGGGATTTCATCAAACCAACCAGGTTTATAATTATAATAACAATCACTACCTTTTAACATATACATTCTCGCTTGAATATATGTAAAACCAATCTCTAATGTTTCTCCCGCAAAATACTCTCTATTTAAATCTATTTTAATATATGAACCACTATCAGAATAATAACTAATTTTAGAAATATTAGAAGTAGTTGCTTGAATATTACTAGCATACTTATTTGGAATACCTATCTTTACCCAAGTCAGTGGACCATCAGTTGTAGAATCAAGAACAGTCCAAATAATATTAAATTCCATATCTAGTGTTCCATCTTTATTAGGATCAATTGTTATTTCATAATAATCAATTCTATCTAAATATCCATTAGATTTAGCCTTAACATTTAAAAACGAAGAAGAAATTATAACTAACAACAAAGTTAAAAATGTAATTATTTTTCTCATATACTACATTCTCCTTGTTTAGTTTTTTCATTAAGTGGACATACATTATAATATTTTAAATGTGATTTTCTAATTTGTTTAACAAGTTTACTATTCCAAATTGTTTTAAAATCATCATGTAGTAAGTTACCAAGTTGATGATTATTTAACCAACTTTGACAAGGCACAACTGTACCATCAGGTGCAATAGCCATATTAGATAAACATGCACCACATGAAGGAACGTTTAGATTAAATTCTTTTAACTGCATTGTGTCAACCCAACCAGGTGATGTGAAATTAAGTCCTAGTTCATTAGCGTGAGCATATTCCGTAACATTCTTTAAAATACTAGTTATTTCTTCTTTAGATAGTTGTGTATCAATAGCTTCTTCTTTTGTAGCATTACCAGTAATAATAATACCAGAACATGTAAAGTAATCAATACCTAGTTTTTCATGAGCAAATTTAACAAGTTCTAAATAATCTTTATTTAACGAGCATAAAGGAGTATTAATACTTACATTAAGTCCTGCACATATTGCATTTTTAATACCTTCAATCGTTTTATTGAAAGTATTAGCACCAACAAGTAAATTATGAATATGTTCTTCATGTGAATAAAGAGTTACTTGAACACTATCAAGAGATGCTTCATATAAAGATGCACATAATTCTTTTGTAAGTAAAATACCATTAGTATTAACTCTAGTGACAAACCAAGATGCGTATTCTACAAGTTCTACTAAATCACTTCTAAGAGTTGGTTCTCCACCAGTAAATGTAAGTTGTGGGATACATGCATTTTTACATTCATCAATAATATGTTTCCATTCATCAGTTGAAAGTTCTTCTTTAATTGCATATTCTTGATGTCCTGCATAACAGTGAAGGCATTTTTGATTACAATGCCACTGACCTTTTTCACACATTGAGCTAACCATTAAATCCATTCTATGGGGTGCTCTCATATATTTTGCGTAATCTTTTAAGCTCATAAAACCTGTTACAATATCAGGAGTCTCACCAATTGCAATTTTTTCAAATGTTTTAATAATATCACTTAAATCTTCTTTAAACAATTCTTTATCAGTTTTAGGAAATAGTTTTGACATTTTACTAATAGTTATTTCGATAATGCTTTCCATTTCTTCATCACTAATAACTTTACCATATGTCTTATTAATATTTTCAATAAAGATTTTTAAAAGAATCGCCCAACCACAACTAATAGGTAGAATATCCTGCCCATTAATTATTACTACCCAAGGAATACCAAGTTTTATCTTTTTAGGAGGAATTAAATGAAGTCTCACAACACCAGGTCCTTTAGGATTAAATGTTGTGTGAACTACACCATTTATGTTTTCAATATATTCTTTTAATTTCTTATTCATATATTGCACCAACTTAGCTTATGATAAATTAATTTTAATTTCAACAGATGAAGAACCATATATCATTGCAGCATTAAATGTAAAACTTAAATTTTTATTATTATACCAACTATTAAGGGTATAGTTTTTATTTAAACTAAATAAATCATCATCACAACTTAATTCATTTTTTTCAATTGTATTTTTACCTGATGCTTGAACTAGTTTAATTAATTTATGTGCTGTATCAGTATTATTATATTTATAGATTTCATAAGCACCATATACTTCTTCATCAGAAAGTGTTGCATCTACATGATAAATTCTAATTCCAGAAGTGCTAAATAAACCGTTATAACCTGCTTCTAATTTATTTAATCCATCAGGACAATAATAATCAATTAAGTAGTATTCATCAAATATAGAGTTAAACTCATCAATTAATAAAATACATTTTCCAGATAAGTAGAATGGATCCAAAACAATTTCACAAGAATTTGTAACAATATAAGGAGTAGCCCAACCAAGTAATATTTTAGAGAAAGGATTATGGTCTCCAACATTATAATCCATCATATCTCCACCACCAAGTCCACCATCTGGTCCTTTAGAATCATCATAATCATAATAATCATCTAGACCTAATAAATGTCCAGTTTCATGAATAATTGTTTCTGTATTAAGAGTTAAACTTTTTTCACAAGCAGGAATTTCAAATAAGAAATCATATCCAAAGAAACAATAATAATCTACTTCTACATTATCATAAAATTCATAATCATCAGTATAGTATTCATAAGTATACGCCCACCACATTGAATTATCATCAACATAATCAATTGGTGCAGTATAAACAATATATAACGCATCAATATATCCATCATTATTTGAATCATATTCATCATAATTAATCACACTATCATAATATTCTAAAGCACTCTTAATAATTAAATAGTCAGCATCTTCTCCTGCTTTATACTTTCTATTATAATAAGATGAAGTCTTGTTTGTATTATAAACATCTAAAACTGTGCCTTCAATATTAAGTTTACCATAAGATGATTTATTATAATAGCTAGTTAAACTTTCCCAACCAGTATCCTCACTAGTACCAAAGAATGCTTTTTCAAGATTTTCTTTCATACCTAATTTTGCTTTAGCATCAGTAAATTCAACTGGTATTACTAAAGCTTTAGAGTTTCCTGTTGAAGGAAGACCATAAGACACACCATTTTTATCAGCATACTGATTTAATGTTTCTAAATCTTCAGGTAAATAATAACTATTATTAACAACTTCAATATTAATTATTACTTCTTGTTCAAATGCATTTATTAGAACTTCATATGTGCCAGGAACTTCACTATTATAATCACTTGATGTATAACTTAAGTCTTCTACATTAATCGTATCACTTGATCCATCTTCATACATAACTGTTAAATAAAGAGTAGATATCGCATCACTTAAAGTAGTACCACTTTCAACTTTTATTAATTTAGATGATGGAACAATTCTTACAATAGGATTTTCTTCACTAATAACTGGAATTTCAACATTCGTATTACCATACTTATAAAATTCAACCAAAACAGTATATGCTTTTTCTAAAGTAGTAATTTCACAAGATAAATTACCAACACAACCATTATTTAAACTAATATAAAGATTTGATACTTCACCATCAATTGTTAAATCAAATAACTTATCTTTAACAATATCTAATCTATCATCTTTTAATACATATTTTGATGAAATAAATTCAAAATCAACTACACTTAATACATTTAAATAAACTTCATCTAAATATTTTTCTTTTAATTCAGTAAATTCTTTTTCGTTTTCTAAAATTTCGATTGATTTATCATCATTTAAAGTTTTTATAATATAACTAGAATCACTTTTTTCTTCATAACATAAAGTAACCATCTTAACATTACTATCATCAACAATTACTTGAAATGTTCCATTATCATATAAAACTTCTTTTTGATACTTATTAACACCATCATCATATTCTATAAAATATGTATAATTATTATTACTCTTTAAGGCGTTAAACAAATCATTATTACTATTGTTATTACTAGGAGTATAGTCACAACTACCTATTAATAAGCACAACATAAATATTATTATTAAATATATTTTCTTCATATTTTTCACCTAACAATTACAATCATATTCTCCTGAATCAAAGATGAATAATTCTTCACCCAAACTTCTAAATGATTCATAATCTCCTATATATATATGGACTTCTTTATATGTATTAAGTAAATCATCAAAATATTCTAAATTATCTAATGTTTCTATATATATATAAATTGTATATTTACTTGCATAATTTTTAGTTAAATAACTATTAAATTCCTCTATATTCCCTTTATTTAAATCATAATTTTGAAAGTGACGTAAATGTTCTATTTCATAAGAAACTTTACTTCTTAAATCAAATGCTGCATATTTAGCACCTTCAGTATTAATCGCTTCATAAAAATCATCTAAATACTCTTTCCAAGAAGTAGAATCATTATATATCTTTACTTCACTATTTTTATTACAATTACAACCGCTACTAATGAATAAAAGACAAATTACTAATAATAAAATTATTTTCTTCATTATTTATTCACCTCTAGTTTAATCTCTTCAATCATCTTTAAATCATCTTTAGATAGCTCTATTTGATTAAGCAACTCAGGACGCATTATATACGTCTTTTTTAATGCTTCATAACGTTGCCATTTTTTAATATTAGCATGGTGTCCTGATAACAAGATATCCGGAACTTTGTATCCATCAAATTCTTGTGGACGAGTATATTGAGGATATTCTAATAACCCCATCGAAAATGATTCATTAACAGTAGAATCATCCGCAATAACACCACTAATTAGTCTTGATACAGAATCAATAATTACACCAGCAGGTATTTCACCACCTGTTAGAACATAATCACCAATAGATACTTCTTCATCAATATAATTAAGAACTCTTGCATCTATTCCTTCATAATGACCGCATACAATTACAATATGGTTTAACTTAGAAAACTCTTCAGCTTTCTTTTGGCTCCAAACATTACCACTAGGTGATGTAAGAACCTTATGTGCACCACTAAGTCCTTCAATTGTATTAAGTGCTCGATAAATTGGATCAACACGGATTAACATCCCAGCACCACCACCATATGCGTAATCATCAACAGTAGAATGTTTATTACCAGCATACTCTCTAAAATCTATAATATTGATTTCTATTAAACTTTTTTCAATAGCGCGTTTAAGAATAGAACTTGATACCATTCCTTCAATAATTTCAGGAAATAATGTTAAAATATCAAATCTAATCATGATCAACCTCTAAAAGTCTAACCACAATCTTGTCTTCAGTAATTTCTAATATATATTCATCAACATATGGAATAAGTTCTTTTTTCCCATTTAATAACTCTATTTCAATTAAATCATTTGCAGGAATTAAAATGACATCAACGACTTTACCTATTTTTTCACCAGTTTCATTATATACATCAAGTCCTACAACATCATCAATATAAAACTCTCCATCTTCTAGTGGTGGAACGTCCAATTTATCCGCAAGAACATCTGCACCAATATATTTTTCAACTTCATTTATATCATATATTTTATCAATTGTAATTAAAATATTCCCTTTATGAACTCTATAACTACTAACACGCACTTCTTTAATAGTATTTCTTAATTTAAGAAAAATTGTTTTACCAACAGCATATCTATAATCAACAAAATCACTCTCACTTACAATTTTAAGTTCTCCTTTAATACCAAACGTATTAACAACTTTACCTATTTCAATATAATCATTCTTCGTCATCTTCTTTTTCTCCTTGATCAATTTTTGATTGTTTACCAAACATTCTCATTAAACGTAGTGAATTTAATATAGCAAGTAGCGATACACCAACATCTGAAAATATTGCAAGCCAAAGCGACATTGTATATGCATCTCCATGTAATACTAAAGCAATAATCATAACTATTACTTTTATACCAAGTGCAAATACAATATTTTCGACTACTTTATGTCTTGTTTTCTTTGCGATATGTTGTAATTCAACAAGTTTATTTAAATCATTAGTCATTATAACAATATCAGAAATAGAAATTGTAGCATCACTAGCCGTATCTCCCATTGCAATACCTACATCACTAGATGCAATAACTGGAGCATCATTTATACCATCACCAACATAAGCAGTAGTACCAAGTTTACTTTTTGTACTTTCCTTAATCTTATCCATATATTCTACTTTTTGGTCAGGTAATAAATCCGAGAACACTTCATCAATTTGAAGCATATTCGCAACATTTTCTGCAATCGCTTTAGTATCACCTGTCAACATATATGTTTTAGATATGCCACCTTGACGAAGACTACTTAATGTATCAAATGCTTCTTCTCTAATTGTATCACCAACTATAACATAACCAATATAAGTTTTTTCTTTAAAAACATAAACAACTAAATTTGGATCTAATACCTCAGGGAATGTAAGTTTTTCACGTCTTGCAAGTTTAGCTGTTGCAATTAGAATATGACTACCATTAATAACAGCACGTGCACCACCTTGAAGTGGTTGGAACTCAGAAATAATTTCTGTTAACACATTATCTTTTCCATATGCTTCAACAACAGACTTACCAATTGGATGTTCTGAATAATACTCAGTATAAATAAATAATCTCTTAACATCTTCCATGCGATATCCTTCAGCTGGCACAATTTCAGTAATATTAAACTCACCCTTAGTAAGGGTACCAGTTTTATCAAATACAATATTCTCAACATGGTACATTGCTTCAAGATAGTTACTTCCCCTTATTAAAATACCTCTTTTACTTGCAACACCAATTGCACAGAAAAACGATAAAGGTACTGAAATTACTAAAGCACAAGGACAAGAAATTACCAAAAATTCCATCGCTACATATACCCAATCAGTCCAATCAACTGATTTATTAATAAACGAAGCAACAACACCACAAGTTAATATAAGTGCTGCAATAAACACAACAATAGGTGTATAGTAACGACTAAACTTTGTAATAAAATTTTCAGCTTTAGATTTATTAATTGTAGCATTTTCAACTAAATCCAAAATTCTAGTCATCATTGAGTTATTATAAGTTCTAGTAACTCTAACTTCAATAATATTACCAATATTTAAACTTCCAGATAAAACTTCATCACCAACATCAACACTTCTTGCACGTGACTCACCAGTAATATTTTTAGTATCAAGATATGTCTTACCTTTACATACTTTTCCATCAACTGGAATCATTTCACCTTTAGATACAACAATTACATCATCAGGTAAAACCCCTTCAACACCAACTTCAGATACTTCTTCACCAAGTTTTAATTTTACTGTTTGAACTTCATAACTAAGTAAATCAGCGATTGATTTTCTCGTTCTATTTACCGCAACATTTTGTAAAAATTCACCAAATTGATATAAAAGCATAACAACAGCTGCTTCTTCATAATGTTTAGTGATTAAAGCACCAATACTTGCAACAGTCATTAAAAAGTTTTCATCAAATATTCTACCCTTTAATAAATTCTTACAAAATCGTAGTATAATTTGATGACCAATCATAAAGTATCCAATAATAATAAGAATGACACCTAAAATATTATTAGATTTTAAAACATGAGCAATAAGTATCCCTATTAAAAAGATAGCAATACCAATCCATATCACAATAACTTGAGGTTTTTTAAATGTCTTTTCAATTTCACTCTCACGTGGTTTACCTTTTTCTGCACTTTGAACTTTAATTCTTTCATCAACCTTATGAGCAATTTCAGTGACACGAGATTCCAAGTTATCAACAAGTGCTTTATCAGTTGTTTCAATAATAAAACGATATGTAGGATAATCAACAACAATACGTTGATGATTTAACTCTTTCTTTGCAATGTTTTCAATACGTGTTCCACAATAAGCACAATCTAGTCCATTTAAATAAAGAACTTTACGATATACTTCAACATTATCAATACTAACAAGTTTTGCATGTTTTTCATACATCCTAATTGCTTTTAAAATTTTATCTTCTAATTTCTTATAGTAATTCTCTTGTTTAAACTCTTGTTCAGGAGCATTACACTCTATAATTAAAATCTTAGTTGTTCTATCAATTGAAGCATTAAAGATTGTATCAATCTTTTTAATTTCATTAACAATACGGTTAATACCTTTAACCGAATTCATCTTTGTTATCTGATATTTCTTAACTTCCATACTAACACTCCATATGAACTAAGCCAAGCTTAATAATTTCTTCAATGTGTTTATCATCAATATCATAGATCACATTCTTACCATTTTTAGTAGCTTTAACTACTTTACTATCTTTTAAGATTCTTAAATGATGTGATACTTTAGGTTGACTTAAATTTAAATTCTTACTAATATCATTTACACTAGAAGGATTTTCTAATAAATAAATTGCTATTGTAAGTCTATTTTCTTCACCTAATGCAGAATAAATCATCGTAAGATCATTAATGTTAAGTTTATTTGATATCTCCATAAATTCCTCCTCAATCTTCAAAATAATAAAAAAAATCATCCATAAATTCGTTCATCTTATTACCTAAATCATCTGTTGTATAACATATAAAATCTAAATCAAAATCATAAAAATAATGATATGCAATTTCTTGTTTTTCATCACTATATCCAATAAGCATAAATGATTTGCAAGTACCGGTGTTATTATAAGTATATGAATAATCCATAACAATTTGATAAGTATAACCATTATGAACAAATTCTGTTAATGGAATAATATATTCATCACTACGCATAATAGGTTCTTCTAAAAAATCATAGGTATTCAAAACTTCAGTTTTCTTTTCTAGATAATTGTCATCATACGTAACATACAAAGAAATTCCTTCTGAATAAAAGCCTAAAAACGTTGAATATAAACATTCTTTATATGAATATTTAATTTCTTCATATTCTGTTAAACTACTTAATGAAGGTAACATATCCTCAGCATTACATAATTCACTTACTTCACTTTGGTAATCCTCTATATTTGTATTTAGATATGTAGTCTTTGGAGTATCAGACAAAATAACAATATCATAAAATAAAGAACCAACTATTAAAAATCCAGGAAGAAAAACAATTAGTAATAATATATTAGCAATAACAAGTATTGGAATAAGAATTCTTATTCGTCTTACTCTATTAAATCTTTCTTCAGTCATTAAATCTTTTGATCTATAAATACAAAATATCAAAATTAAAATAATAGGCACAACGAGTAAACTTAAAAAACTTAAACACGGTTCTATTCCAACATCTCTCAATCTTCTTGTCAGTAAGGGTAAGATATATAAATAATATACCAATATAGAAGTGAAAATTGCAAAAACTAACAAGTCGCCATTTAAAAAATAATTTTCAAAAAAAATTGAGACAATTAGTAAAAAAGTATGAATTAAAAAATCAATCCAAAAATCTGATCTTTTGGTTTTCCCCATATAATCTAAAATATTACTATATGATCTAAAATAAATAATTTTCTTCATATTTTTCTCCTAACATATCTACATATTTAGATACGTTTATATTATACTACATTATATGATAAAATACAAAAAAATAGAAAAAAAAGATGCTAAATAAATAGCATCTAATTTTTAGTCTTCTAAGCTATTGAATTCAATTTCAACAGTTTCTTTGTTTCTAATTGCAGCAGCATGCGCTAAAGTTCTAATTGCTCCAGCAACACGGCCCTTTTTACCAATAACACGACCTAAATCATCTGGATGTACTAAAGCAACAGCTTTAATAGCATCTTCATTAACTTCTACATTAACAACAACTGCTTCAGGGTGAGTTACTAAAGGCTTGATTAATCCTGCAATTAAAACAGCATAATCAACTGAGCCCATATTGCCACCTATTTAGATTCTTTCTTATCAGCAGCTAAAAGCCCTTGTTGTTTTAAGAATGATTTTACTGTGTCAGTAGGTTTAGCACCAACAGCTAACCATTTTTGAACTTTTTCAACATCAAAGCTTACAGTAGCTGGGTTTGTTAAAGGATTGTAAGTACCTACAACTTCAATAAAACGACCATCTCTTGGGTTGCGTGAATCTGTAGCAACGATACGATAGAAAGGACTCTTTTTAGAACCAAATCTTTGTGATCTTAATTTAACCATAATATTAGTACCTCCATAATTAATTCTATAATATTATATCACTTTACACAAGTACTGTCAAGTAATTTACCTTAACACTTTCTAATGCGATAAATATTTAATAATACCATTTACAAAATCAACCTGTTTCCTAAAATTATCTATCTTATCAGCAGTTGTAATCTTTAAAGTTGTTTTAACTTCTTTTTCAAAATTACTATATAGATTGGGATTACTATTTAATATTTGATACCAATGAGGATGATATCTAAGATATGTTAAGTACAAATCATTAGCATAAATCTTATTTAAAATATCTCTTCTCATTAATCCCACCAACTATTATAATTTGCATTATAAAGACCAGGACTAGGCTTGTTTCCAAAACTTTGTGTTATTTGTAAAACCTTTTGAATTGTATTTAAAGTCTTACTAATTGAATCAGGATTAATCTTTTTCACATACTCCACAATATTTTTAATATTAGATGTAGTTAACAAATCATCTAATTTTTTATTCCCTAAATCACTATCTTTTTTAACATCTTTATATATATCCCATACACTATCTTCTTCCCCTAATAACACCCAATCTTCATATAGCGATTGCCAAGTCTTTAAACCATTTTTAACATCATCTTTAATTCTAGGATACTTTCTAACAAAAGTTCTAAATTCATCAATACGACTTTCCACTTTATCACCTCATTATTAAAATATGAAATAATTAATTTCTTGTTACTCTTTTTTGTAACACTTTTTTATTAATTTCATATCTTAAAGTAAAGACAAAACAAAGGGAGGGTAAAAATGTTTAATAATAAAAATAGATTATTTAATCCGAATACCTATCAAAATCAAAACCAATATTACCAACAACCTTATAATATGATGGAATACCCAAATTATAATCAATATGACTTATCACGTTTTGATGAACAAATAAATGAACTAAAAAGAATGAATAATGAACTATTAAAACGAATCAATCGTATTGAAAACTATTTAGGAATAAGAACTGAATCAGATGCAAGTAATTATCAATAAAAAAAGAATTAGATTATTTCTTCTCTAATTCCCTCATTGTTTGATAAATCTTAATACCTGTTTTATCTTCAAACATCTTATTATAACGTTTTTCAAAAGATATACTATTTAACACTGTACGATATGTATGATAAGCATTAATTAAATCAGCTTTCTTAACTTTACCACCTTTTGCGTGTAAAGTAATTAAGTTAAAGAAATCAAATATTTTAATAATCTCATCAGTTGTAAATGTTTCATAATCAATATCAATTGCAATTTGTTCTTCTATTTTTGCTTTCATATTATCACCCATTAAAGTATATCAAATAATTCATAAATTTTCAAGCAATGGGCTAAAATAAGATACATTGTTAAATTTTATGAATACTATAAAGTAAAGGAGGTGGAACTATGTATCAACCTAACTATGGATATGGATGTTGTCAACAAACTACATGCGGTGGTTCTAATAGTAACTTTGGCGGTTATGGCTACGCTTTAATTCTAGTATTATTCATTTTATTAGTAATTATCGGTACTGCAAGATGGTAATAAAATTTAAAAGGGAGCTTTATGCTCCTTTTTTTTAATAATTAATTTAAGTATTTAAAAAAGTGGCAGGGAAATTCCCCGCCTTTCGGTGGACCAAGACCTTCCGGCCAGCCCAAAAAGTAATATTACATTTATATATTTTATCATATCATAAATATTAAAATAAATCATCATATTTATGAACTTTTATTTTAACATTTATATTTAGTTTTACAATTAAAATAATTAATATTTAACTGATATAAATCATATCTAAATATTGTTTAAAAGAACTTGTATTAAATTACTATCTGATTCACTTATCGAAAAAATTTTTTTTCCTAAATCTTTAATTGAATGTCCTAAATGATATAAACTATTTTGATCTATTATAATATATCTATCATGAACTTTAGTAGTATATCTAACGTTCAAACCCCCATACTGACTGTTAAACGCATTAATATCAATACCTAACAATCTTGAATTTATACTAGTATAAATAATAACTTGAACATTGTTTTTCTTTACTACTAATCTATCAAGTATTGTTCTATCTACATAATTATCAATTATTATAATTTCGTTATTGGCTTTTTCAATTAGTGACTGTACAAATGCATACGCATCATAAATCTCTCCATCAAAAAATAATTGTGAATTTTTAAATTCTTGAGGCTTGTACTCTTTTTCAATACAACTAACTCTTTCATCTAAAGATTCGACTTTATTAATCAATTTAACATAATTTTCATTAGTAACTAATGATCTTTCTTCATTTATAACATAACCTTTTAATAGATATTCCTTTAATACATTATTAGCCCATTTTCTAAATATTACTCCCATTATTGAGTTAACTCTATATCCAACCGAAATAATTACATCTAAATTAAATAATTTTATGTCTACTTTTGTTTTTCTCATCTTTCCAGTACGTGGATCATATTTATTTAGCTCAGTTGCAAAAAATGCAACACAGCTATTTTCATCTAATTCATTTATTTGAAATATATTTTTTATATGTCTTGAAATAACAGATTTATCTCTCTCAAACAACAAAGCAATTTGATCTATTGAAAGCCATATCGTATTTTCAAGAGGAGATACCTTAACATCTATTTCCAAATTATTATTATTAAACTTTATTATTTCATAAATTTCCTTCATGTGTTCCCTCCATTAATTCTACCCCTCTTAAAATAACATCTAATTCAGTATTTAACGCACTTGCATATTTAACTAAAAAGAATATAGTTGGTGAATTACTCATGTTTTCAAATCTAGTAATTTGTTGACGCATTACACCCATTTTTTCAGCAATCTCTTGTTGAGTGTAACCAGATTTTTCTCTTAAAAATATAAATTGCATTACTATTTTAGCTCTAAGCCATAGTTCTTGTTCTTCGATTGCCATTTCTTTTAATTCATTATGATTGTAAATTTCTAACACTTTATTTAAATTTTTCATACTTACACCTCAATTGTATAGAATCATATCTTTACACTCTTCGCAACATTTTTATTTCATTGTATTAAAAAATCTAACTTAGATATGGATATGTAATTTAACCTAATATACTAAAAAAATTTCCTGATCATAAAAATATACTAACTTATATAAATTTGCAATTTGCGTTTTTCGCAAATTCCCTTATGTATTAATTTTTTATCATTTAATACATCTACTTTAAATTTGACAATTGCTAACTTCTCTCTTATAAAAATAAAACTAGGTATTCTATTTTTATCAATAAAATGTTTTCAACCTAACTATGGCTACGCTTTAATTCTAGTATTATTCATTATATTAGTAATTATCGGTACTGCAAGATGCTATTAATTTAATTAAAAAGGAGCAGTTGCTCCTTTTTTTTGTTATTTTTTTTTACAAATTAATAATAATATGATATAATATATCCATAAAGAGGTGATTTATATGGCAAAAAATAAAAAAGTTAAAAAACCAGGAATTCTAGCAGAATTCAAACAATTCATTACACGTGGTAATGTTGTTGATATGGCAACTGGGGTTATTGTTGCAAGTGCTTTTACTAAAATTGTAACATCACTTACAAATAACGTATTCTTACCACTAGTAAACTACTTAGTATATCTAATTACAGGTGGAAAAGAAATTTTATTAATTTCAGTATTAAACGGACAACCATATCTATTAGAATCTACAGATGCAGAAGGTGTTGTAACAACATCTGTTAATCCAGAATGTATTTTTATTAACTGGAGTGTTGTTATTGAAGCAATCGTAAACTTTATTTTAATTGCTGCTATTATCTTTATTATTGTTAAAGCAATTAACCAAACACGTAAAAAACTTGATGCAATTAAAGCTAAAGCTAATGAAGATGAACTTGCTGCTAAGAAAGCTGAAGAGGAAGAAGCTGCAAGAATCGCTGCTATTGAAGCAGAAAAAGCTGCAGCTGAAAAAGCACTTGCTGACAAAGCAAAAGCAGAAGAAACTTCAACTAATGCTTTACTAGTAGAAATTATTAATTTACTTAATAAGTAATTAGAATTTGACTACGAATCATTTTGGTTCGTAGTTTTTTTCTTGATAAATTCATATAATTATAGTATAATTAAAATATGTGAGGTATAGTTATTATGATTACAATGAAAGATGTTATTAGAGAAGGAAACCCTGTATTAAAAGAAAAATCAATTGATGTTAAGATTCCTTTATCTAAAGAAGATGAAGAGTTGATGATTAGTATGATGGAATATGTGTATAACTCATGTGATCCAGAACTAAATGAAAAATATGACTTACGTCCTGCTGTTGGACTTGCTGCACCACAACTTGGTATTTTAAAGAAAATGATTGCAATTGTAGCACCAGATGAAAATGGCGTTGAACATGAATTTGCACTTATTAATCCTAAACTAATTAGTTATTCAGATGAACTTACATACTTAGAAGGTGGTGAAGGATGCTTATCTGTTGATAGAGCATGCAATTCATTAATTCACCGTCCTGCAAGAGTAACTTTTGAAGCATACTTCTATGATTTAGATACAGGCAAATTAGAGAAAAAACGAATGAGACTAAAAGGGTACTTAGCAGTAGTATTCCAACATGAGTATGATCATTTAAATGGTATTTTATTTGTGGACCGTGAAAATAAAGAAAATCCATATTATATTCCAGAAAATTCTAAACCAATTAAATTTAATGAAGAATAGAAAAAAGATAGAAAGTTTCGAACTTTCTATCTTTTATTTTTCATTTAAAACATATTTTCTAACAGCATCTGCAAGGCCACCTTCTTCAATTAGTCCAGTGATATATTTTGCAGCAGATTTAGCAGCAGGAGTACATTTACCCATTACAATGCTCGTATTACATAATTTAAACATTGGAACATCATTATCAGAATCGCCAAATGCATATGTATTTTTAATATCATAATTCATAATTTCTATAATTTTTTTAATTCCTGTTGCTTTATTTCGAGATGCAGGTATTACGTCAGCTCCAAATACACCCCATTTAAAGAATGTTAATTCTTTAAAATTCTTGCTTGTTTTATCAATTTCATCATTATTTCCAAGTAACCAAAATTGAATTACTTCACTAAAATAAAAATCATCTTCTTCTTTTAATAATATATATGGTCCAGGTACATTTCTATCAAATGATGCTTTAATTTCATCATTAAAATACATTCTTAAGTTTCCATGTAATGTAGATGCTGAAAAAGATATTTTATTTTTAATCATAAATGTAACAACATTTTTTACAAGATCTTTATCTATAAAATTATAATAAGTTTTATCACCAATAATAATATAACCACCATTCGCAAGATTAAGTCCTGTAAAATAAGAAACAATATGTTCAACATCATTTAATGTATCAAGGCCTCTACCACTAGATAAATATAAATCAATATTTGAATTAGTTGATAACTCTTTTAATACCTCTAAAGTAGCAGGTTCTACAATTCTTTTTTTAGGTGTTAATAGTGTCCCATCAACATCAAAAAATAATACTTTTTTCATACTATCTTATCTTTTTAATGGAAACAACAATTAATGGTTTACGGTCCATTTTATTATATATAAATTGATACATTTGATTTGCTATTTGACGTTCTAATGCACTAAATGAAATATTAGAATTATCTTTATTTAAATTATTATATATTTCAACACACTTGTTTGATAACATTAAAATTAATTCATCTGCCTTATCTGGAGTTGAAAAACCATTAAGTGTTACTATCGGTTTATTAATAATCTCTTTTTTCTTATTAATAAAGAAAGTTGCACTAACTAATCCTTCATCTGCCATCTTTCTTCTTTCTTTTAGAACATTACTGTCAACATCAGATAATGATCCATCTAAATATACATCGGATGCTTTAACTGCATCTTTTATAACAGTAGCACCATTATTATTAATGTTTAAAACATCTCCAGGTGCAAGTACAAAACAGTTTTCCTTTTTTAGTCCAAGCCCAAGGGCAATTTTAACATGTTTTCTTAACATAAAATATTCACCATGTACTGGAACAAAATATTTAGGTTTCATAAATGATAACATCATTCGTAACTCATTTTGTGATGCATGTCCCGTTGTATGTGTATCAGTAAGTGGGTTATTTTTTATAACGTGCGCCCCTGCATGAACTAATTTATTAATATTTCTATTAATAAATTGTTCATTACCTGGAATTGGTTTTGAGGAGTAAATAATTGTATCATCAGGTAGTAACTTAATTTGTTTATGAGTACCTGCAGCAATTCTTGATAAAGCTGCAAGAGGTTCACCTTGAGATCCAGTACAAAGAATTGTAACATGCTCAGTTTCAATTTTCTTTAACTCTCTAGCTCTAAGAATCCAACCTTTTGGAGCTTCTATATAATTAAGTTTAATAGCTGCTTCTATTGTTTTTTCCATACTATGACCAAATACAATAACTTTTCTACCACATTCAATCGAAGAAGCAATTATTTGTTGTACACGATATACATTAGATGCAAAAGTTGCTACAATAATTCTACCTTCAATTTGATGGAATAAACTATCTAGTGTTTCTGCAATCTTTCTTTCACTTGACGAAAATTCGTCAATGTTAGCGTTAGTACTTTCTGATAACAAACATACAACGCCTTCTTCACCAAGTCTAGTCATCTTATGAAAATCAGACATATGACCAAGTGGACTAAAGTCAAACTTAAAGTCACCACTATTTACAACATAACCATACTTAGTTTTTATTGCCATCCCATATGAATCTGGAATTGAGTGATTTGTTCTAAAAAATGAAACACTTGTGTTTTTATATTCTATTACATCATCACTTGTAAATTCTTTTAAGTTATATTCAATATCAGGAAATTCTGCTAATTTATTTTGAATTAAAGGTACCGCAATACCAGCAGCATAAATAGTTGGAATTTTTACTTTTTGAAGTAAAAATGGTAATCCACCAATATGATCTTCATGTCCATGTGTTATAAATAAACCTGCAATACGACTTTCATTTTCAACTAGATGCGTAAAATCAGGAATGATATAGTTTACACCATGAACATCATCATCAGCAAACAATACTCCCGCATCAATAACGATGATTTCATCATCTACTTCTACAACATACATGTTCATTCCAACAACACCTAAACCACCTAGTGAATAAACCTTTACATTTTGTTCTTTAACAACTGGTTTTCTTCCTAATTCTTTTCTTGGTTTATATTTAACAACTTTTTTAGGTTCACTAGAAACATCAGTTACAACTTCATTATTAGGTTCATTAACTGGTTTATTATTAGTAGGTTTTTTCTTCTTATAATATTTTTTTGGTTTATTAGAACTATTAGGTTGTTTATTTTCCATTCGTTTCCTCCTTTCCTCATAATTTTATATTTTAATAAATTTTTTTATTTATTTATTTCATTTTCAAATAAGTGAAATACTTCTAGTGTAGCTTCTGCATCATGTAATGCATTATGATCTTGAATTTCCATTGGAGGTTTTGCACCTAAAAGTTCAAATGCAGCATATAGTCCAATATCATTTTTAATCCCATAATAATTTTTAATAATTTGCATTAAGTTAACAAAATTCTTACGTTCTGTAACTGGTTTAACATTATGTAACTTATATGACTTATCAATCATTAAATAATCATTTTTACCCCATACATAAATTGTAGGTTGATAAAACATCATATAGTCTTTTAACTTATTATAAAACTTTGAATAATATGGAGCATGTTCTAACTTTTCTTTTGATACATGAATAAACTCCATCATTCTATCACTTATACCTAGTTTACATTTAGGTCTAATTAGTCCCACAGCAGAATCAATAATATTACCACTTGAATCTTCTATATACATTCCATATTGAACAATTTCTGAATAGAAAACCTCACCACTAGAATGATTATAATTATATGGTGGCATTGTAAATTCTAAATCAATAAATAAACGATATCCATCTTTTTTAAGGAGTTTCCTAACTCCTTCTTTAATTGTTTGAATATCATAATATACAATAGTTTTTCTACCCACATGACGAACTAACTTAATAAAGTTAATAACATCGTATGCTATAAAACGACCATATTTTTTCTCTTCATCAAAAGCTTTAAAAAAGACATACAAACCTTCTTGTAAATAAGGCTGAAACTTTTTCATTTGGCTTCTTGTTAGACGAAAATGATAGATACGTTTTTTATATAAGATTTCAAAGATTCTGTCATCTTCGTAAACATTTCTTATTCTACCACAAAAGGTTTGCATAAACGTTTGTCCTTTCTAAAATTTAATTTCATCCATTTTAATTAATTCTAAAATGGCTTGACTTCTTCCTTTTACACCAAGTTTTTGTATAACATTAGATATATGATTTCTGACAGTTTTAGATGTAATATCTAATTTTTCTGCAATCATTTCTGTATCATATTGTTTTACTAAAAGTTCAAATATTTGACGCTCTCTTGGTGTTAGAAAATTATTATTCATTTTAATCACCTTTTCCTTCTATTTATTTTATGAAGAAAAAAGTATATTTGTTACCTCTTTATTTAGTATTTAGTTTATTTAATAATTCTTCAGCAATTTTTTTAGGAATTCCAAGTGAAACTAACTTTTCTACACTACTAGAAGCTATTTCTTCAATTGAATTAAATGCTTTTAAAAGTGTCATTTTTCTTCTTTTACCAATTCCTTCAACTTCATCTAGACTACTATTAAAAGTATTTTTAGTATGAGTTTCTTTAAAGAATGTTATCGCAAATCTATGAACTTCATCTTGCATTGCCTCTAATAACAAAAATAAATTAGAATGTTTATCAATTTCTATTTCTACTAAATCTTTTGTAACAATAGCTTTTGTACGGTGTCGATCATCTTTTTCAAGTCCCATTAGATATATATCATCAATACCTAATTTTTCAAATACCACTTTAGCTGCTCTTACTTGAGGAATACCTCCATCAACAATTACAAGATTAGGTTTTCTTAAATTATCTTTTAAAACTCTTGTATATCTTCTTGTTAGGACTTCTTGCATTGTGTGATAATCATCGGCACCAATAACTGTTTTTATATTATACTTCCTATAATCTTTAGGAGATCTAATCCCATCAATATATGTAACCATAGCTGATATTGGACTAGCACCTTGAATATTAGAGTTATCAAATAATTCAATTACTTTTGGATAACTAATATTAAGAAGATTAGATAGTTCTATTAATGGTTCTTTAGTCTTAGATAATTTAATTAATCTTAATTTATCTAAGTTATCTAAATTATTTTTCGCATTTTCACAAACTAAATCAACTAACTTCTTCTTTATTCCTCTTACAGGAACATATGTTTTTACATTTAATAATTCACTTATTATATTAATACCTTCTATATATGGTGTAAGAATTTCAGATGGAACTAAAACATCTTTTGAATCATAAAAAGTATATATATAAGATACAAGTAAATCATCTAAATTATCTACTACATCGAACACTTCTCCACTACGTTCAATTATTCTACCACTTCTCATATGTAACACTTGAACACATACCGTTTCATTAGCTACATAAAAACCAAATATATCTCTAGTTTTACCATCATTTAATGTCATTGTTTGTTTTTCCATTAAACTAGTAACACTAGTAATAATATTACGATACTCAATAGCTTTTTCAAATTCTAGATTTTCACTAGCTATTTCCATCTTTTCTTTTAAAATATTTAAAAGTTCAGTATCGTTTCCATTTAAGAATTTAGAAACGCTCGTAATATATTCTTCATAATCATCTTTAGTAACAATATTTTCACATGGTGCAAGACATTGTCCCATATCATAATATAAACAATGTTTCTTAGGTATTTGATTACATTTTCTAAACGGATATACTTTATTTAATATTTCACATGTATCACGACATGCAGAAACATTAGGATATGGACCAAATAATTTACCACTATTTTTTTTATTACCTAATTTTACATCTCTTGTAACAATTAATCTTGGATGTGTTTCTTTTGTTAAACATATATAGGGGTATGTTTTATCATCCATAAGTAGGATATTATAATGAGGTCTGTATTCTTTAATAAAGTTATGTTCTAATAAAAATGCTTCTGTTTCACTTCGTGTAATAATATACTCAAAATCAACAACTTCAGATACCATTTGTGTAGTTTTTGCGTCATGACTTCCTGTAAAATAACTTTTAAGTCTATTTGCAAGAAGTTTTGCTTTACCTACATAAATAATGACACCATCTTTATTATACATTTGGTAGCAACCAGGTTTAAGTGGAACAAGTGAAAGTTTTGCTTTAATATGTTCTAAAATCTTATCTTCCATTTAAACACCTATTAATAAATTATTTATTATTATCTCTACGATAGACTTTAGTTAATTTATTTATATAATCACATAAATCACTATTCATATCATTTTTTTCAATTCTAAAAGTCCAATTTCCACCTAAAACTGAAGGTGTATTAATTCTTGCCTCAAGACCTTTTTGTAAATAATCCCAAAAAGGTATAATAGCTAAATCACATACAGATGAAAGTGCTGCACGAATAAGTTCATTTCCTACTTCATAAGGATTATCAAAATGTAGATATTCATGCACAAATAGTTTTTCTTCTTCATCTAGAGTATCATACCAACCTCTAACAGGAGGATTATCATGAGTACCAGTATATACTACATCATTAACAGTTAAATGGTGTGGCATATGTTCTGAATCACCTTTTGGATCAAAACCAAATTCTAATATTTTCATACCAGGATATCCTAATTTTTTAAGCATCTTATGAACACCTTCTGTTAAAAACCCTAAGTTTTCAGCAATAATATCGACTTCACCTAAAGCTTTTTTAATTGCGTTAAATAAACTAACATTAGGACCTTTTTTCCATTTACCACGCATTGCGTCAGTATCAGTAGCTGGTATTGCAAAATATGCTTCAAATCCTCTAAAATGATCAATTCTAATTGTATCAAATAACTTAGCTGCTACTTCAACACGTCTTACCCACCAAGTATAATTATCTTCTTTCATCACTTTATAATCATATAAAGGATTCCCCCAAAGTTGACCAAGTGGAGCAAAATCATCAGCAGGACATCCTGCAACCATTAAAGGCACTAAGTCACTTCCTAATTGGAAAAATTTAGGATTTGCCCATACATCTGAAGAATCAAGTGCTGTATATATTGGCATATCACCTATTATTTTAATTCCTTTTGAATTAGCATAATCTCTTAAAGCATTCCATTGTTTAAAGAAAACATATTGTGTAAATTTCCAAAAGTTTGCATCACTTAAATGTTCTTTTTTAAAACTATTTAACGCTTTTTTATCACGATATTTGTAAGAGTCTTCCCACTCTAAAAATGATACACCATTATGATAGTCTTTAAGTGTCATAAATAAAGAGAAATCTTCTAACCAGTCTTTATGCTCTTTTTCAAACTTTTTCATAAGTTTTACATCAAACTTAGAAAAAGCTTTTTTTAATACAAGATACCTAGTGTTATACAGTTTACCATAATCTATTACTAGCGATTCATCTAATAAATAATCATAATCAGACTCTTCTAAAAGCCCATCTTCTTTTAATAAATCAAAATCAATAAAATATGGATTTCCCGCAAATACTGAAAATGATTGATATGGGCTATCTCCATAAGACGTTGGTCCGATTGGTAGAACTTGCCAATATGATTGATGACATTTTTCCAAAAAATCAACAAACTCATAAGCCTCTTTTCCCAGTGTTCCAATACCATATGAATTAGGAAGACTGAATATTGGTAAAAGTATTCCACTAGTTCTCATATATATATTCCTCTATTTCTTTAAATTTTCAATAACTTCATTAATATGATTCCCATAAGTTAGAGATTCATCATATTTAAAACGAAGTTCTGGAGTTTTTCTTAAATCTAAACGGTGAGCAAGTTCACTTCTTAAGAATCCTTTAGCTTGTTCCAAAGCTTTTTTAGTAGCTTCAATTTCACCATCGTTTCCAAGTACTGTATACCACACCATGGCTACACTCATATCTTTATTAAGTGCTACTTTTGTAATCGATACAAATTTGATTAATTCATTATGAACTTCACTAAAGATAATGCTAGCAAGTTCTCTTTCAATTATTTTTTCAACACGTTGAACACGATATCCCATAATTATTCACGCTCAGTTTCTTCCATAACGAAGCATTCTAAACGGTCTCCAACTTTAACGTCATTAAAGTGTTCAATTGTAATACCACAATCGTATCCTTCTTTAACTTCTTTAACGTCTTCTTTAAAACGACGAAGACCTGCTATCTTACCAGTATAGATAACAATACTATCACGAATTACTCTAATTGTTCCACCTCTTACGATTGATCCTCTAGTTACCATTGAACCAGCAATTGTACCAATTCTAGAGATTTTAAATAATTCACGAACTTCTGCTTCACCTGTAATTTTTTCTTCAAATACTGGATCAAGCATACCTTTAGCAGCTTTTTCAATATCTTCTTGAAGTTTATAAATAATATTATATAAACGAATTTCAACATTCTTTTCTTTTGCAAGATCACTAATTTGACTTGTAGGACGAATATTAAATCCAACAATAATAGCATGTGATGCGATAGCAAGACTAATATCATTATCAGTAACACCACCAACACGAGCACTAATAATATTAATCTTAGTTCCTTCAATTTGAATCTTATCAACTAAACCTTTGATTGCTTCAATAGAACCTTGAACATCACACTTAATGATTAAGTTTAGTACTTTTAATTCACCATTTGCTTCAGACATGATTTCATTTAAAGAAGCAGCTCTTGCATTACCGATTTCTTCATTAAATTTATTTTGAGCACGAACTTCAGCAATAGCTCTTGCTTTTCTTTCATCATCTAATGCCATGAATTTTTCACCTGCAAATGGAACTTCTGCAATACCAGTAATTTCAACTGGTTTAGCAGGACCAGCTACTTTAACTTGACGACCAAGTTCATCTTGCATTGCACGTACACGACCATAAGTTGTACCTACAACAATCATGTCACCAACTTTTAAAGTACCATTTTGAACAAGAAGTGTTGCAACAGGACCACGACCTTTATCAAGTCTTGCTTCAATTACAGTACCAATTGCTAAACGTTTAGGATTAGCTTTATATTCATTCATATCACTTGTTAAAATGACCATTTCAAGTAAGTCATCAACACCTTTGCCTGTAAGTGCTGAGATTGGAACAAAGATAGTATCCCCACCCCATTCTTCAGCAATTAGGTTATATGACATTAATTCTTGTTTTACACGATCAGGATTTGCAGTAGGTTTATCCATTTTATTAATTGCAACAATAATTGGAACACCTGCAGCTTGGGCATGTTCAATAGCTTCTTTTGTTTGAGGCATCATTCCATCATCAGCAGCAACTACTAAAATAACAATATCTGTAACTTGAGCACCACGAGCACGCATTTCAGTAAATGCAGCATGCCCTGGAGTATCAATAAATGTAATTAAACGACCATCTTTTTGAACTTGATAAGCACCGATATGTTGTGTAATACCACCTGCTTCACCACGAACAACATGGCTACTTCTAATTGTATCTAGAAGTGTAGTTTTACCATGGTCTACGTGTCCCATTATAGTAACAATTGCAGGACGAGGTTCAAGATCTTCTGGATTATCTTCAATTTCGATTTCATCAAATCTAATTAAATCAGTAATTTGTTTGTCTTTTACTTCAAAGTTATATTCCATTGCGATAAGTTCAATAGTATCTCTATCTAATGTTTGAGTTGCAGATGCAAAAATACCCATTGAAGTAAATAACTTTTTAACTAAATCAGTTACAGAAATTCCAAGTTCTTCAGCAACATCCATAACAGTCATATTTAGTTCATAATAAAGAACATTTTCTTCTTTCTTTTGTTCAATAGTACCTGCTAATTTTTCAGCACGACTCTTATGTTGTTTAGGTTTCTTACTAACAACTTTATCTCTAGTGCTTATTTTAGGTTTAATTCTATTGTTTCCTCCACCTTCATATTGACCATCTTCTAAGAATTCATCATATTTATCTAAAAATTCTTCATCAACTAATGTTTCAACGATTTCATCTTTATAAGATGGAATATCACTAGGACGTGGTTTAGAATTTGATTTATTATTATTGTTATTATTATTTTCTGGTTTACCTTGTTTTGCAGGTTGTTTATTTTCTGGTTTACCTTGCTTTGCAGGTTGTTTGTTTTCTGGTTTTTCTTGTTTTCCAGGTTGTTTATTTTCTGGTTTACCTTGTTTTGCAGGTTGTTTATTTTCTGGTTTACCTTGTTTTCCAGGTTGTTTATTTTCTGGTTTTTCTTGTTTTCCAGATTGTTTGTTTTCTGGTTTTCCATTAGTAGCAACAGATTGTTTACTTTCAGGTTTACCAGCTTTTCCAGAATTGTCAGGTACAGCTGGCTTACCAGGAGCAGCTTTAGGTGCTGCTGGTTTATTTTTAGTTTTAAATGGATAAGGTACTCCATAATGTTTAGCTAATTTCTTTTCTAAATTTTTATCAAGATCACTTTCTTCTGTATACACTTGTGTAAACGCAACATTTTTTAATAATTTTAATAAATCTGCAGTTGACACTTTTAAGAATTCCGCTACTTCTTTAACTTTCATAGTTTTACTCTCCTTCTACTTCTACAGTATGATGTTTAAGAATGGCTTTAGAAAAACCTAAATCTGCAATACCTAACACTTTATTATTATTAGATCCTATTGCATCACTCAATTCATCACTTGTAAAAGATTTTATAATCTTTACGTTATAATAAAACGCTTTTTTCTCTATTTTATCTATTGTAGCTATTGAAGCATCTTTAGCTACTAAAATTAAATGTAAATCATTCCCTTGTAGTTTACTAATTACTGCATCAGTTCCTACAATCACCTTGCCAGCTCTTTTAGCTAGCCCTAATAAAGATAATATTTTATTCACCTTGTGACACCTTCTTTAAAAGTTCATCATATATTTCATCAGGTACTTGTATTTCTAAAAAACGATCTAATATATGTTTTTTCTTAGCCGCTTTAATAACATCTGAATCTTTACATAAATAAACACCATGTCCACGAACTTTACCAGTATCATCAATAGTTACTTTACCATCTGGTTCTCTTACAACACGTAGTAAGTCTTTTTTAGGAAATTGATTTCCTGTAATAACACACTTACGCATTGGAACTTTTTTAATAATAGGTGTTTTCATATATATCACCTATTTATGCAGTATATACATTAGGTTTGAAACGGATTTCTTCACGATAAGCAGTTGTTTCATCCTTAATATCAATTCTCCAACCAGTAACTTGCGATGCAAGACGTACATTTTGACCACCTTTACCAATTGCTAAACTAAATTGTTCATCTGGTACAATAACGATAGCTTTATGTGTATCTTCATCAATTAATACTGAAATTACTTTAGCAGGAGTAAGTGCTTCTGCAATTAATAAAATTGGATTGTCATTCCATTCAAAGATATCAATTCTTTCGCCATTTAATGCTTGGTTAATTTGTTTAATACGAGCTCCACCAACACCTACACATGCACCTTTAGCATCAACATTAATATTGTTAGACTTAATACCAATCTTAGAACGATTACCAGGTTCTCTTACAATATTAATTACTTCAATAACACCTTGTGCAATTTCAGGAATATAAAGTTCAAATAAACGTTTAATAATTTCTTTATTAGAACGAGATACAAATACTTTAGGACTCTTAGTAGTTTCTTCAACTTTAGTTATAGTTACTTTAATTTGTTTGCCTGGAGCATAATTTTCACCATATAATGCTTCTTCAATTGGCATAAAAGTTTGAGTATTCATACCAAGATTTAAAATAACAACCTTATCTGTTGCTTTATCAACAGTTGCTGTAACAACTTCACCTTCTTTAGATTTGAAATATTCATAAGCACGCTTATAACCTAACTCTTTTAAGTTTTGAATAAATGTAGTTTTAAAACGTGTAGCACCTTTTCTACCAATTTCATTAAATGGGATTTCACGTTTAATAACAGAACCTACTCTAACTCTTGCTCTAATTTCTTTAGCTTGTTCTAAAGTAATTTGCCCTTCTAATTCAAGTTCTGGATTAATTTCTTCAACAACATTAAAAGTTTCAGTAATTCTTACCTTTTTTTGTTCATCATTAAATTCTACTTCAATAATACCAGTATATCCTTCTGCTTGAGCAGCTTTAATTAACGCAATTTCAACAGCTTTAAAAACATCTTCTTTTTCTAAACGACGTTCTTCTGCAATAACTTCTAAATATTCATAAAAACCTTTACTAATCATTTTCTTTCTCCCTTAATTCCTTTCTAAAACTTTACCGCAAGGCGTAGCTTTGCAATTTTTGATTTTTCAATAGTTACTAGTTTTGTTCTTGTTTTATTTATTACATTTACATTTATAAAATCACTTGTATATGACTCTAAATATCCATAAATCTCTTTTTGATTGAAAGCACTCTCAATCTTTTCATATGTCTTAAGATATATATACTTACCAAGTGCTTTTTCCAAATCATCATCAGACTTTAATTCTCTTTCAATACCTACAGTTGTCACTTCTAAATAATATCCATCAGGTAAATAATCATTTACTAAATCTAAGATTTCTTCATTTATTTTAGCTACATCATCAATATCAATATCAAAAGTATTTGGATCATCTATGGTTATGCGTATAATATCTATTCCATATTCATTAACATGTTCTACAGATACTAGAGATTTCTGATATTTCTCAACTACAGGCAGACTTAATTCATTAATCTTTCCAATCATAATATCTTAACCTTTCATTATTAAATTCTTATTTTTCATAACAAAGGGTGAGCCATTTCTAGCTCACCTCTTCTTGTCTTATAACTACATATATATAATACCATAAATTATCAAAATAGTCAAGTAATGTATCTTTAAATAGTTTATCCCATAAACATTTTTATATAATTACTTGTTCAAGTTTTAAATATTTGATAAAATACATATAATAAATATATTAAAAACTAAGGAGGTAAAAATGTATAATTTAAAACTTAATGACAAAATAATAAGCTTTAAACCAGGTAATAAAGTACTCGACTTAATTGATAAACAAGAAGTAAAACAATACATGGTTTGTAAAATTGATCAAACGATTAAAGAACTTACATATCCTCTATCAGAAAAACATAATAACTCTGAAATTACACTTTTAACACTTGAACATCAAGAAGCTGGTAGAGCATATGAAGCAACACTTAGATATATAATTTCTATGGCTTTTGCAAACCTATATCCAGAAATTGATATTAAATTTAATTACAATGTAAGTAGATCAATATTCTGTGAAGTTTTAAATCCAGGAATTAAAATGAGTAAAATTACTGACGAAGTATTAAAAGAAGTTAAAAGATTAATCGATTTAGATTTACCTATTGAAAGAGTAACACTAACTGTTAAAGAAGCAATTGAAATCTACAAAGAACTTCGCCATGATGATAAACTTAATATCTTAGAATATCGTCCAGACAAAATAGTTCACTTATATAAATGTGAAAACTATTATGATTATATGTATTGTTATATGTTACCATCAACTGGTTTTATTAAGAGCTATTGTATAAGACCATATAGTCCTGGATTAATAATTCAGTATCCAAGATATGAACTAGATGCCAAAATTCCAGAATTCCAAGAAGAGCCAACATATGGAAGAACACTAAGAGAAGCAGGTAAATGGGGAAAAATTAGCAAAACAAATTCTATTGTTAAAATCAATAAAAAAATAGAATGTGAAAATATTACTGACTTTATTCAAACATGTGAAATGAAACACAATAACATGCTTGCAGAACTCGGAAGTAATATAAAAAAAGAAATAGAAAATATTAGACTTATCTGTATAGCAGGACCTTCATCAAGTGGTAAAACAACATTCTGCAATCGTTTAAGAATAGAACTTATGTCAAGGGGTATAACTCCTATTATGATATCTATGGATGACTATTATTTAACAAAACCTGAAATCGCAAAAATCCAAGGAAAAACAGATATTAAAGATTTAGACTTAGAGCATATCAACTGTTTAGACATTGAACTCTTTAATCAAAATTTATTTGATTTAATCAATGGTGAAGAAGTAACACTTCCAAAATATAACTTTAAAACAGGTAAAAGAGAAGCAGGCAAAACACTTAAAATTAATGACTCTACACCTATTATGATAGAAGGAATTCATGCCCTTAATGAACTACTTACATCATCAATTCCTAAACATCAAAAATATAAAGTATATATTGCACCACAAATACAAATCAATATTGATGATCATTCTCCACTTTCTACAACTGATTTAAGATTAATCAGAAGAATAGTAAGGGATATGCAGTTTAGAAACTGTCCACCACAGGAAACTATTTCAATGTGGCAAAGCGTAAGAAACGGTGAATTCAAATGGATTTATCCAAACCAAGAAGGAGCTAACTTTGTATTTAATAGTGAACTAACATATGAACTTGCAGTATTTAAAAAATATGCACTTCCTGCACTATCTAACATACCACAAACAGATCCTTCATATATTACCGCAAATAGACTAATAAAATATTTAAAATATTTTAAAGACATAACTGATGAATCAGCAATCCCATGTAATTCCTTAATTAGAGAATTCATTGGTGGATCATGTTTTAAAGTGTAACTAATAATAGAATTAAATTGGGCAGTCGTTAACTGCCCAATTTTATTTGAAATAACAATATTTACTAATAAGACTATATTTACAATTTGGACAGATAGCATCTAGCCGATTTTAATCTAAAAAATAAAACCTATAATAGACTTAAACTATTATAGGTTATTTTAATTCCCACATTAGAAGTGCAGCTGCAATACTAACGTTTAAACTTTCTACATCATTATTCATTGGTAAAATAATATTTTTATCACAAAATTCTAATACTTTAGTGCTTACACCTTGTGCTTCGTTACCAACAACGATAGCTAGTTTTTTTAATTTTTCTACTTCTTTGACACTTATTGATGATTCAAGATGAGTTCCATAGATAGTTATGTCATTTTGTTTTAATGTTGTTATTATTTTAATTAAATCACCTTTAAATAAAGGTATTTTAAAGATTGCACCTTGTGTAGCACGAAGGACTTTTTCATTATAATAATCAACTGTTTCTAAACTTGATATTACCGCATCTATTCCAAGTGCTGCACTAGTTCTAATAATTGTCCCTAAGTTACCTGGATCATTTACATCATCTAAAATTAGTATTCTTAAATTATCTTTAGAAATAATACTTTCAAAATCTTGGTTTGTAATAGAATTTACAACCCCAATAATATTTTGAGGACTTTTTGTAGAAGATATTTTTTTAATAATTTGTTCGTTAACTAAATATTTTTCATCTACATTAATTTTATCTAATACTTCTTTATCTGTACAAAGAATAGCTTTTAAGGTATTATGTTTTAAAGCTTCTTCTACTAAATGATATCCCTCAACAATGAATAAATTATATTCGATTCTTACTTGTTTATCTTTTAATGTTAATAACCATTTAATATAAGAATTATTTATCGAAGTAATTTCTTTAATCATTTTAGTTTGTACCTATTTCATTATAATAATATACAGCATATTCATACCATAAGTATTCAAGACGTTCTTTTAATACAGCTAATTCACCTTGAAGAAGTACCACACCAACTGATAATACTAAAATAAAGATATTAACAAAAACTAACCATTTAGTAATTTTTGAATTGAGATCTTTTCTTTTTCTAAAGATAAAATATACACCAACTGATATTAGAATTAATAAAAGTGGAAGCCAAAGATATGAAATACACACTCTAAACCAAAAACCTATATCACTCCACATATATTCACTATTTTGAAGAGCCATCATATCAACATATTTATTCCATAATAAATCGTAAAAATATTTATCTATAAAAGAATCTAAACAAGCACTTCCAACAGCCTTTGTTAAAAACGGCATTGAGCATAAACAAACAAATGTAAACACACAATATAACATTACACTCCAGTGTATTTTATCAAGAACTGAAACTTTCTCAACAATTACACCATCTTCATTAACTTCTTTATCAAAATCATTTAATTTATTTAAACGTTCTTCTTCAGTAAGTGCTAAATGATCGTTTAAGATTTGATATTCTTCTTGAAGTTTATCAATCTCTTCATCACTACATGGAAGTTCTTTACCAAGAAGTAACGCTTCATTATACTCATTAATTAATTTTAATACATATGCTTTTCTCTCTACTGCTTCTTCATATGTATCCGGAATTTGATATTCAAAGTCACTCATTTTATTTTCACCTCTTTATATAAGTATATCATATTTAATCAATAAATACAATTAAAAACTTTTTATCATTTTCTTTTAATTGAAGAATAACTAGATTTATGGTATAATTGATAAGAAGAAAAGGTGATAAAATGATTTATTTTGATTATACTGCAACAACTAAACCAAAAAAAGAATTGTTAGAATTACACACTCGTATAAACCAAGAATACTGGTGTAATACAGAAGGAATGTATAACCAAGGCGTAAAAGCACATATGTTACTTGATAAATCAAGTCAAGTTATAATTGATACATTAAAACTTAAAAATAAAAAAGTACTATTTACATCAGGCGCAACTGAAGCAAATAATACAGCTATCTACGGTATATGTTCAGGTCATTATAATGAACCAAAGCATATTATAACAACATATCTTGAACACGCATCAGTATTAAATGTATATAAAGACTTAGAAAAGCGTGGTTTTAAAGTAACATATCTTATTCCAAATAAAGATGGTATTATAAATCCAATTGATTTAGAAAAAAATATTACAAACGATACAATATTAGTATCAGTAATGTGGGTAAATAATATAATTGGTACTATTCAACAATTAGATAGAGTAATTGAAATCATCAAAAAACATCCAAGAATAAAACTTCACGTTGATGCTGTTCAAGGATTTGGAAAAATACTTCCAAATTTTAATTTAAATGATGTTGACCTATTAACTCTTAGTGGCCATAAACTAGAAGGATTAAAAGGAACAGGTGCACTCATTTATAATGATAAACTTCATTTATCATTTATTAAAGGAGGACATCAACAAGACGGAATTAGACCTGGAACAGTTGATTTAGCTGGATGTGTTGTAATGGCTAAAACTATTCAATTAGCATCAATTAATATATATGAAAAATATCTTGATGTAAAAAAGAAATATGAATATTTAGTTAACTCATTAATGAACGAACAACATATCATCTTAAATAAATCACAATATTCATCACCTTATATTTTAAGTATTACATTTAAAAAAGTAAAAGGTGAAACAGCACTTCATACATTAGAAAAAAATAATATAATGGTAGGAACTGGTTCAGCGTGTAACTCACATTCTAAAGATCAAGAAAAAACACTTATCTATACTTTAGAAGATTCCACTCTTGCAGTTAACACGATTAGAATTAGTTTATCTACATATACTACTTATGAAGAGTTAGATTTACTGATTAAACATATTAAAGAAATTTAGGAGAAATTTATGACAGATCATATATTAATAAGATACGGTGAACTTGCACTTAAAAAAAGCAATCGTAAACAATTTATAAATCGTATTAATAAAAGTATTAAACGTGCATTAGAAGGATATGAAAATCTAGAATTTGATCCAAGAGGACTTAGATTTTATATTATTTTAAATAACAATCCATACTTAGATGAAATAATTGAAATACTAAAAAAGATCCCTGGAATCTATTCATTCTCTGTCGTGTCTAAATGTAACTCCAATATTGATGACATTGTAAACCTTGCAGAAAAACTTTTAAGAGAAGAATTTAAACAAAGTATGAAAACCATCAAAGTTGATACTAATCGTGGTGATAAACACTTCCCAATGACATCTTTAGATATTACCAAAGAAGTAAGTAGACAATTATTTAGACGTATTGAAGGATTAAAAGCAGATGTTCACAACCCTGAACTAACACTACATTTAGACGTTCGATTCGAAGGAACTTTTATCTTTACAAATATCATTATGGGAATGGGTGGAATGCCTTCAGGTTCTATTGGTAAAGTAATGCTAATGGTATCTGGAGGAATTGACAGTGTTGTTGCGGGTTATTTAGCAATTAAAAAGGGAATGGCAGTTGAAGCAGTACACTTTGCAGCACCACCTTACACATCTGATTTGGCAATTCAAAAAGTAATAGACCTTTTAGAAAAACTTACTCCATATACAGAATACCAATCAATTAATTTACATATTGTTCCATTTACAGAAATTCAAACTAAAATTTATGAATGTTGTAGAGAAGATTATGGTATTACTATTATGCGTAGAATGATGTATCGTATAACAACAAAATTAGCAGAAAAACATAAATGTCTTGCAATTTTAAACGGTGAATCAATTGGACAAGTAGCAAGCCAAACATTAGAAAGTATGGCTACAATTGGTGAAGTAACATCTATGCCCGTTATTAGACCACTTGCAACTTTTGATAAAAGCGAAATCATTAAAATAGCAACTTCTATTGACACATATGATATCTCAATTCGACCATATGAAGATTGCTGTACTGTATTTGTTCCTAAACATCCACAAATTAAACCACTTAACACAAAAGCTTTCGAAGAAGAAAATAAATTTGAATTTAATGAATTAATAGATAAAGCAGTTAATGAAACAAACACACTAGTTATTAAAAGTTCAAAACACCTTGATTTATTCAATCAAAATGATGATATTTTTTAATTGTAAAAAATTGGTATGTAATTATTAGATTAATTTACAAAAATCTACACATACTATTTTTACAGGAGGTGAAAACAATGAACTCATCTTATTCAGGAAAACAAAAATTAGTTGTACCTGGTGCTGAAAATGCTTTAAATAACATGAAGTATGAAATCGCAAATGAACTTGGTGTAAACCTTGGTCCAGATGCTACAGCACGCCAAAACGGTAGCGTTGGTGGTGAAATCACTCGTCGTTTAGTTTCAATGGCTCAAAGTAATATGGCTGGTAAATAAACTAAATTATAACGAAAAGCTCTTTTTTAAGAGCTTTTTTTGTTGCAATAATTTTGAAATAATTCCATTTATTTAGTATAATCTTTATGCTAAAAGATTAGGAGGATTAACATGCAAGAAAATTTAAGACATGTCGAATATACAACAAGTGGAGTTTGCGCAAGAATGATTAGTTTTGATTTAGACGAAAACAACAACATTCATAATCTTGGTTTCTTAGGAGGATGTTCAGGAAACTTAAGAGCAATCTCAAAACTAGTTGAAGGAAAAAACGCACTTGAAATAGCTAATATTCTTAACGGTAACAAATGTGGCCCACGTCAAACAAGTTGTGCTGACCAATTATCAAAAGCTATTTTAGAAGCATTAGACTCAGTTAAATAACACAAATATCCAGAAGAATTTTCTTCTGGATATTTTATTTTTTAATCATTATATGGTATTTTTATTTTATGAACCCATAATTCATTTTTTAATTTCATAAAACTATTATAAGATATAATTGTAGAATCATTATATATTATTTTCATTGAACTAAAACTAAACATTGATACACCTTTTACATTTTCAAGTGTATTTAAGAATAGCAACTGATTAATTAATTCATCAGGTTCTGTTTTCCAAGAATATGTATAATCACTACTAATTGAATTATGAAGACCAAGTCCAATATATAAATCACATTTTTTACCTTCTAATACTTTATTCCACCAAGTAGTTATCTCATGAAAACTATAATTATTATAATTAAATGACGTATAACATTGTGGCATAATATAGTCGATCCATTCTTCATTTACCCACTTTACAGTATCTGCATACAAATGTCTATTATAGTGCCCTCCACCACCAGTATTAGATCCACTTTCTATACTACCATCACCACTTTTGTATGTACCAGTAGGTGAAATACCAAACCTAACATTTCGATTATTATTTAAATTAAATTCACTTAAGCCTAAATGTATTTTTCTAATTAACTCACTAACATTCATTCTACGCCAATCTTCTTTATCAGTAATACTATTTACATCAAATGAACCAGGATTATTATTAATATATTCTATATAATCCAATTGATCCGCTTCTTCTAATATACTAGAATTATTAGATAACTTTTGATAGAAATAATCATCAAAATGAATTGCGTCAATATTATATTTACTTGCAAGTTCTAAACATACATTAACGATATAATCTTGCACTACTTGTTTTGCTGGATTTAAAATTGCACCACCAGATGCGCTTGTATAATAAGTAAGTAAAATATTATCTGGAACACTTGCAGGATTAAGTGGAAAGTTTTCATATTCTTTTGATACAACATCAGCTGTATCAGTATATTTTACACCATAAAGTTTTATACGATAAGGATTTAACCATGCATGAAACTCAATACCCCTTTTATGACATTCATCTATTAGCCACTCTAAATAATCCCATTCTTCAAACGATTCTTTAGTTCCATATTCACTTGGTATTGGAGCAAGATCAGTATTATAAAAAGCATTGTTATGTGTTCTAACATGAAAGATCATACAGTTCATATTATAACTTTCTAAAAAATCAAGCACATAGGTTAGTTCTTTAATCATTTCTTCTTTATCAGCATTAGGAATAAAATTCTTAATAAATGAAGATACCCAGCAAGCACGAAGTTCACTTTCTTTTTCAACATAAACCTCAGGTATTTCAACCGCAACATAACTGTTACGATAAGTAATAGTTTTACCTTCATATACAATATAATTATAATCTATTGTATTAGGATCATCCCACTTTGCAGTTAACGTAATATCACATTCATAATTAAATATAAATTCATTTTCCACTTTTTCATAATCAATATACCATCCTAAAAAATCACATTCATCTTTTATAGGAATTGGTAAACTAACCTCACTACCTTTACTTGCATAAAGAGGTTTAAGTTCATCACTAGAAAGTGTTTCAAAGTTTATTGTATATATATTATTAGTAATAATTTTTGCGTATAGTTTAACATCACCTATTGTGTCTTTTTCTATCACAGTATATGGTCCATCAGTAAATTTTTCATCTTTATACCAACCACCAAAACTTTTATCGCTCGGAATATATAAATTTATATCATTCTTATTATACTCATATTGATTTACTAAATTCACATCGTTTTTTGGATATCCATAAAATAAATCCTCACCACCATATGAACTAAGATATTTATCAGGGTTATTAGTCATATACCTATAAAAATCTAACGCCCCATAATTATATTCAACTTCTTCATAACCAAATCTTTTATTTGATTTACATATATTATTTCTTACGTAACTTGATAGTTTATACCATTTATCTTTATACTTACTACTATTAAAGAAATATTCATCATTATTTTCTTCAATACTATTATTATAAATTAAATAATTTACTCCACCAAAGCTACCACCAATAAAGTATGTCCAAAGAGGATCACTTCCTTCAATTCCATATACAAAGCTACGATATGAAATATTTGGTTTCACAAACTCATAAAAATCATTTAAAAATTCATTTACCAAATCGCTTTTTGATGAATAATATAATAAAGAATCATCAACAACATAATCAATATTAAAAACAGTTTGTGTAAGATTATAAATTGCGTTAATTACAGTATCACTAGTTATATTATCAAATGACTTATCCCATCCAATAAATTCATAATATTCTTTTTCAGGTGCAACTATATCAATTGCACTATGACCTTCAATAACATTTTGTGTATCTAAAACTCTTCCATCACTATCAATAAAGGCAACAGTATATATATTAAAATACTTCGCGTTTAAAGAAAAAGACTCAGTTACAACATTATTAAAATCATATTCTACATCATCAAGATACCAATTATCAAATGCTTCATCTTCAATATTTAAAAAATCATAATCATCAATACTAATTATATCTCCATAATAAACACTAATAGTATAACTATATTTTCCATTATTAATATATATATTAATAATTTCTTTTTCGCCACAAGCACATAATCCACTTATATATTCATGAATATGAGGTGTAACATAATTTAAATCTTTTTCACCGCATCTTTCACACACTCCTTCGTTATATATATGACCAAGAGCTGGGATAACGATTTGTTTGGTTTCACTACAACATGTTTCTATTACATGATAGCCAACTTCTGTACATGTAGGATCTATAAAATATTCACTAGTAATATGATTATGAGACTGCTCACAAGAAATTAATAAAAATATCAATACTGCAATAAGAAAGATATTATAGGTATTTTTTTTCATAAAATATTACTCCCTTTTTTAGAAATTATACCATATAATTTTTTAAATGTCTAATTTTTTTAAAATAAAAATAGTTACCTATACAACCCTGTATAAATAACTATTTTTTTCTTTCCCAATTCTTTCTACAACATTTAAATGTGTTAGCACATTTAAAGCGGTTGTAGATTTTTTTATATTTAATTTAGTACTCTTTGAAAAATCTTTTGATGTGAAAACTTCTTTTAGATTATATTTTAATACTAAATCTTTAAAGTCACTTGGAGTATTAATATCATATATATGATTAATCTTCTTTGGAACTTGATTATCACGCTCAAAACCTTTTCTTCTTTTCCAAGTTATTTCTTTTTCTATTCTATACTCATCAATATCAAGCATTAAAATTTTAAAGTGTAGATTTTCATCCAATAAAAAGTTTTTAATCTTATATAACTCCCAAAATATTTCAAGTGGATTTGCATGTTTTGGACTTTTCTTAACAGATACAAGTTCTCCATAGTCATTAGTTAAATAAATTACTTTATTTAAAGCCATTGGATAAACAATTGTGACTTCATGTTCTTTTAAAAAGAATTCTAATTTCTTACGCATTAAATTAAAAGATTTAGTTTGAATTTCATATATATGATTATCTAATACAACATCAGCATACATTCTACCTATTTTAATTTCATGATTTGCGTAATCTAGTGATAAATAAAATTTAAGTACTCGATGTAGTGTATGTTCTTTTAATAATCCTATTTTATCTTTTTCAATATCTTTTAAACCTTTTTCAAGCGCAAGACTTAATTTAATATTTTCATCCATTATTTAAGATGTCTTTCCATATATTCTATTCGTCCACAATTTTTACATTTAAGCTTTCTTGTATTATTACCACGTTTAGAAAATAATACTTCTAAATAATTCATTTTATTTTTTTCTTTACAATGAGAGCACTCATAAACAAATGTGTTCATTCTAATAAGTGCTACTACTAGATAACCAATAATTAATACTGCCATAAAGATAATGACAAGATATTCAACACCAGTAACTTTTAACGGAATACAAATAAATAACATTAATAAACATAACACTAATAAAATTAAATATGATAAGGTTGCTATAAATAGAGGTAATTCTTTTTTATTCATTATTTATTATTCTCCTTTTGTTCTACAGCTTCATTATATTGTTTTTCGTGTTCTCTTGCAAGTTCATCTGCAATAACCATTTTATCAATTATTTTCTTAACAGTTATATCTAGGTCAGTATTTTTTGAATAATTAGCAGGGCAAATAAATCCTACACGTTTTTCTAATAATAACTTTTGAACACGTTCTTTATTTTTACCATGATAAAGCGCAATAGATTCTCCACCTCTATCTCTTACTAGCTTCATACAAGGAACATCAGTAATTCCATCACCAATATATATCATATTAGTATATGGAACACTTCTAGAAGTTTGAGGAACATATGAGTTAACAACCGAATCATCTTGTAAATCAAGGGCCCCTTTTGATATTCTAAAAATAAATTGTGTTTTAGTTGTATAGTTAACTACTTGAGCAGGCCAGTCTGCATTACCATTTGTATTATAATGGAATTCACAAGCATAAATTCGTTTAAAATATCCTGCAATTGGAGTACCTTCCATTATTTCTTTTAGCCCTGAAGAAATAATATAATGTTCAATTTTAACACCTTTACTTTTACCATACTCATTAATACGTTTAAACCATGTTTTAACACCTGGTAAAAGTTCTACATCTTTACCTAAAGCTTCAAATGCTTTTCTATTAATTTCAACATCTTTCTTTCTTGCTTGTTTAATCATTAAAAACATATATGCTAAGATTTTATCCATATTGTTTTCTCTAGATATACGGTCTGCTTCACCCCAAAACTCAGGAGCAGTCATCCCTAAACTTGGAATAAATGTATATTCTTGTTGATCTTTACCTGACAATGTTTTATCAAAATCATATAATAACGCAATAGTTGGTTTTTTCATATAACACACCTACTTTCTGTTTTTTCCTTTCAAAACAAATACTTGATATATACAATATATATAATATGGAATTGTTGCAATACCTATAATTACAAATAATACACTTGATAATGATATTGCAATCATAATATACCACCATCTAAAATATTGTCTAAATCTTCGTATTACTTCTATTATAATAAATACACCACCACATGCACATGCTGCAATAACAGGATAAATTATATTATAATATTCATATAACATATTTGGAGCAGAATTACCTGCCTCTACCCATAAATCATTTAATTCTTGATAATACTCTGTCATACTAAGTGAAACTAAATATCCAAGTAATGCTGCAATAGGAATTAATATAAGCGGTAATAAATAAAATATTACTTTAGCACGACTCCCATAATACCAATTAAAATTACTTCTATTAGAGCCATGTTTCATTCTTTCATAGGCATCAAGTCTTTCTTGTTTAATATCACGAACTCTGATATCTTCTTCACTTATTCTTAGAATCGGACATATAACTATTAAATCTTTTGTATACACTTTAATAGTTCCTTTTTCCCATCCAAGAACTGTTTCTACACTAACGTTTGAAAGTTTTGCAAACTCTTCTACAGATAGTCTTGCCTCTTCACGTAAAACTTTTATATTAGATGGAAGATAATTTTTATCTTGTTCCATAACAATCACCTCTAATTTAATTCATTATAATATTTTATTATTAACTATTGTTTAACTAGTTTAATAAATAAAACATCTTTATTTAATACTTTCGTATTTTTACTCTTTAATACTTGTGGAGTAGTTTCCATTGAAATTATTATCGCAAGTACTCTTCCATACTCCATCAAATAATCTCTTAATTTGCTATTATATTCATAATAGGCATCCATTATAAATGATCCATCAAACTTAATCTTTAAAATGTTCGCTTGCCTTAAATCAATTCTAGGTAAGGCCTTTGATGGAGCATGTTTTGAAAGAGAAAATAATGGCAAATATTGAGCAACCAGCAATCTAAATCCCTCATCAAGTCTAAGTGACATTAAATACTGAATATATGTAACATCATATACAAGCAAATATGCCGTATATGCAAGTGTTACTCCAATTGCACTAATAATAATTCCCTTTAATGAATATCTTAATATTGTTATAGCTATAATAAGAATATATATGATAAAAATAATTAAGTCAGCTGTTAAATAACTTTGAAAATATTTAAAAAACATTTTCAACATATTTTTAGTTTCACTAAAATTATCACTCATACATACTCCTTTCTAAGATACTGTTACTTTTGTTCTTCTAATGTTTCTTTTAATACTTTTGGAATATTAATACCTTGTGGACATTTCTTAATGCATGCCCCACATTCCATACATTTAGTAGCAGTAGCATCTTTTGGATATTCAGCTTTCATATACCACTCATTATTTAAAACCTTTCCCATTGCATGACGATTATAAACAGAAAAGTTTTCTGGAATATTTACACCAAATGGACAAGGCATACAATATCTGCATCCTGTACAATCAACTTTTTTTGTCTTTAAAATATTTTGTCTTACCTTTTCAACAGCATCAGCCATTTCTTTAGTAAATTCTCGTTCTTCTTTAAATGTATTTAAATTATCTTTTACTTGTTCTAAACTAGACATTCCTGATAAAATAATTTTAATATTAGGAAATTGCATTAAAAATCTAAAACAATATGACGCATTAGATAAATCTTTGTTATAATTAATAAATGGTTCATTTAAAGGATAAGGAATATTAGCAAGCATTCCACCTTTAACAGGTTCCATAATAACAACAGGAATACCTCTTTTAGTTAATATTTCATAACCTTCAAACCCTGGTTCATGAATCATGTCTAAATAATTAAGTTGAATTTGAACAAAATCAAAATCATAAAGTTCAAGTGCATCTAGTAATACTTCTTTTGGTGCATGAATAGAAAATCCCAAATGTTTAATTCTACCTTCAGCAATTAATTTCTTTAATTCATCAATAACACCAAGTTCTTTAATTCTTTTAACAGAATTTGCATTAAGAGCATGTAATAAATAAAAATCAATATAATCAGTTTGTAATCTTTCACAAGATTCATTAAAGATTTTTAATACATCATCTTTTGTTTCTAACTTATATATTGGTAATTTAGAAGTTACATAGTAACTACTTCTGTCATAACCTTCTAAACACTTTGCAAGAGTAACTTCTGAGTTATTGTAAACATATGCAGTATCATAGTAATTAACTCCAGTTTTCATCGCAAGATCAATACACTCTTTAGTCTCTTCGTAAGTTTTCGGAAATCTCATACAACCAAAACCAAGTCTACTAATCTTTTTTCCACAAAATTCATTATAAATCATATCATTACCTCACTTTATTATATTACATTATAACATATTTTTTTATAAATGTATAATTTTTAAATAATTGTAGATAATAATAATGTAAATTTATTTAAAAAAGGAAAGAATTTATGAAGAAAAATAAGAAAAAAACAAAGGAACAACCTATTGAACAAAATAAAAACGAAACATTAAATAATGATTACTACTATCGTGACCAAGAAATGATGCGTCCTGTAATTGAAAGCGAAATAAAAGAAAAAGATGAAGAAAATGATTAATATCATTCTTCATCTTTTTTATTTTATAATAAAGATTTATATAATGCAGTAATATCTTCAATACTAGTATCTTTAGGATTACCAGGACGACAAGCATCATTATATGCAGACTCAGCTAAGAATGGAATATCTTCTTCTTTAACAATACCTTTTAAAGTTGCTGGGATACCAACATCACTGGCAAGCTTTTTAACAGCATCAATTGCAGCTACACGATATTCTTCTTGAGTCATAGCATCAACCCCTTTAACACCCATTGCAATTGCGATATATTTATACTTATCACCAGTAACAGGAGCATTATATTCCATAACAGTTGGAAGAATAATAGCATTTGCAATACCATGTGGTGTATCATATAAAGCACCAAGTGGATGAGCCATTGAGTGAACAATACCAAGTCCTACATTAGAGAACCCCATACCAGCAACATATTGACCAAGAGCCATATCAAGACGACCTTCTTTTGTGTTTTCTACAGCACCACGAAGACTTCTTGCAATAATTTCAATTGCTTTTAAATGGAACATATCAGAAAGCTCCCAAGCACCTTTAGTAATATAGCCTTCAATAGCATGAGTTAATGCATCCATACCAGTAGCAGCAGTTAAACCTTTAGGCATAGTTTCCATCATGTCAGGATCCACTACAGCAACAACTGGAATATCATGTACATCTACACAAACCATTTTACGATTGTTTTCAACATCTGTAATAACATAGTTAATAGTGACCTCTGCTGCAGTACCAGCAGTAGTAGGAACTGCAATAATTGGAACACATTTATTCTTAGTAGGAGCAACGCCTTCTAAACTTCGTACATCAGCAAATTCAGGATTTGTAATAATAATACCAATAGCTTTAGCAGTATCGATACTTGATCCACCACCAACAGCAACAATTACTTCTGCACCACTTGCTTTATATGCTTCAACACCAGCTTGAACATTTTCAATTGTTGGATTAGGTTTAATATCAGAAAATACTACATATTCTAAATTAGCATTTTCTAAAACATCTAATACTTTTTTAGTAACACCAAATTTAATTAAATCAGGGTCACTAGCAACAAAAGCTTTTTTAAAGCCTCTTGCTTTCATTTCATCGGCAATAGCATTAATAGCACCACTTCCATGATATGAAGTTTCATTTAAGACAAATCTATTCATAATAAAATTCCTTTCGTATTTATGTTATTATTATACTATTAATATATATAATTTTCAAATAAATAAATTATTTTTTAAAGAAAAAACCACCTAAAGGTGGCTTTATACTCTAATCAAAACTCACAAGAAATTCATTAAAATAATATATTGAATGTCCAACTTTAGTAAATGCTTCAGCGCTATACCAATTTGGCATTCTTCTTTTATATTTTTCTAAATTATTATATGCAGCTTCTAAACGTTGTCTTGCTTCGGCAATACCATCTTCTAATTGATCTCTATTCTTAATAGAATACTTAATATTCTTTACACGACGCAATTTAATCATTAATGATATGAATAATGCAACAGGACCTAAGAATACAAATAATAAAGTAAATGGGAATACAGCATCATACATAACTGCAGGTAGGTCATACATAGCAAGTAATTCTTCATATGTCATTGTACTTCCTTCTTCTGAATAGAAAAGAAAATTTAAGAATGGATCTTTAAATTTAATAATTACTAAAACTGAAGCTACGATAGCAAATATACCAAATAATAATAAAATTATTGATGCGATAGGTGTTTTTCTAATGTTTAAATATTCTTCATATTTACTAGCTTCTTTTAAATCGGCTTGAGCCATATGAACTTTATCTACAGCATCGTAGTATTTTTCCTTCCAAGATTCAAATTCACGAAGTTCATCATAAGATAAGCTAGAAGTAACTTTTCCTTCAATTTTATAATATGTTGTGCGATCAGTTTCCTTTGAAGATCCATCTGAATAAGTTGTAGTTTCAACTTTATCAAAAGTACTGCATCTAATGTCTGAAAAATCATTCCATCCTTTTTCATAAAGTAAATTTAAAACTTCAACAACATCATCAAAATTCTTATAACTCATTGTAATATTTAAAGGATTATCAGTCAAAGGAGACATTGAGGACAGTTCTCTTCTTACATCAGCGATTCCATCTAATTTCATTTTTTTTCCTCCTTTAATAGAAAAATATTTTATTTTCTATTATTTATATTATCACACTTTTTTTACACATTGTCAACTAATTGTGTAATATAGTCTAAAAACAAAAAAATATATGCAAGAATTTGCATATATTTAATTATCTAAAACGATTTTGTAACCAGCTTGGAACTTTTGTTTCACTACGTTCTGGTTCTTTTTCATTTGTAGCACCACCTGAAACTTGTGGTTCAGGCTCTTTTGGAGCTTTTGGTGGTTGTACATAGTTAGGATTTTCGTCTCCTTCTTTTTTAGGTTTATCAAAACCTGTTGCGATAACAGTTACAATAACTTCACCATTTAGATCTAAATTGAATCCTGTACCATTAATGATTTCAATTTCTGATGAAGACGCGTTTCTAATTTCAGCAACTATTTCTTCAATTTCACGCATTGTGATATCTTCATTACTTGTGATTTGAACAATTGCATCAGTAGCACCATTAATATCAATTTCAAGTAATGGACTTTGAATAGCTTCTCTTGCAGCTTCAATTGCACGATTTGGACCACTCGCAATACCAATACCCATTAGTGCTGTACCTTTATTTTTAAGAACTGTACGTACATCAGCAAAGTCTACATTAACTAAACCAGGTAAATTGATTATATCTGAAATACCTTGAACACCACGTCTTAATACATTATCAGCTTCACTAAATGCTTCAAGATAAGTAGTATTAGTACCAATAATTTCTAATAATTTATCGTTAGGAATTATTACTAATGTATCTACATATGGTTTCATTTCTTCAATACCATTGATAGCTTGTTGCATTCTTCTACGACCTTCAAAACCAAATGGTTTTGTTACAATACCTACAACTAAAGCACCATTTTCTTTTGCACATTTAGCAACAATTGGAGCAGCACCAGTACCAGTTCCACCACCCATACCAGCAGTAATAAATACTAAATCAGCACCTTCAATTGCAGCTTTAATCTCTTCAATATTTTCTAAAGCAGCTTCCTTACCAATTTCAGGATCCGCACCAGCACCTAAACCTTTAGTAAGTTTACGACCAATTTGAATTCTATTTTCCGCTTTTGATAAACGAAGAACTTGACAATCGGTATTAATAACGATATATTCAACATCTTTTAAGTCATTTTCGATCATTCTGTTTACGGCATTTCCACCGCCACCACCAACACCGACAACTTTAATTACCGGTTTGGCACTAAACATTTCTTCATGTTGATCCATGTTATGACCTCCTTAAATTTATTTATAAATAATTCTTATTTTTCTTCTAATTCAATTTTCCCTACTCTAATACAATCACGAGCAATCATTAATTCTTCATTTGTAGGAACAACTAGAACTTTAACTTTTGAATTTGGTGTACTAATTTCTAGTTCTTCACCCTTAATTTCGTTTACTTTTTCATCAATTTCAATTTGTAATGCTTCTTTAATTCTATCAATTACATGTAAACGACATTCAGGAGATTTTTCACCAATACCTGCAGTGAAGACAATTACATCAACACCACCCATATATACAAAGTATTGACCAATATAATCAGCAATACTCTTTTCTTGCATTCTTAAAATTAAATCTGCTTTATAATCACCTTCAGCTTGAAGAGCTCTTACTTCACGTGCATCACTGTGACCACCTGTAAATCCATAGAAACCAGATTTTTTATTTAAAATATCTACAATTCTATTAGATGTGAAACCCTCATGATTTGAGATAAATTGAATAACAGCAGGATCTAGTGTACCACTTCTTGTACCCATTACTAAACCATCAAGTGGTGTAAGCCCCATTGAAGTGTCAACAACTTTACCATATTTAATAGCAGCAAGTGATGCACCATTACCAATATGACAAGTAATAATTCTTAATTCTTCAAGTGGTTTACCTAAAATTTCAGCAGTTCTATATGCAACGTATTTATGAGATGTTCCATGGAAACCATATTTACGAACACGATATTTTTCATACCATTCATAAGGACAAGCATACATATATGCTTCATCAGGCATAGTTAAATGGAATGATGTATCAAATACACCAACATTAACAACATCAGGTAATGCTTTCATAAATGCACGAACACCTGTTAAGTTTGCAGGATTATGTAGTGGACCTAAGTCATTAACTGATTCAACAACTGCAATTGATTCTTCATTCATAATAACTGAATCAGAATACTTTTCACCACAGTGTAAAATACGGTGACCAACACCTTTAATTTCATTTAAATCTTTAACAATTCCTTTTTCAACTAAAACTTTAAGTAACATAGCAACACTATCTGCATGATTTCTAACTTCAGGAACAAATTTAGAATCTTTTTTACCATCATATTTAATAGTAAAGATAGGTTCAGGTTGACCAATTTTTTCAAAAATCCCTTCTGTTAAAACAACTTCACTTGTTTTAGTCATTTCTAATAATTGAAACTTTAAAGATGAACTTCCAGCATTAACTGCCATAATTTTACTCATTTTTCGAATCCTCCAATGTATTTTATTTTGATAATTTAAAGTATATTTATTATATCATATTTTTAATTTATTTTCAAAAGATATGTAAGTTTTTATTTTTCTCTATTTTTTAAAGAGTTTTCTCCTTGAATAAACATAAAAAATTAAATATAATACATATTAAAAGAGGAGGTAAATATGCTAAAAAAATTTTGTAAATACTATAAACCACATATGCCACTATTTATATTTGATATGTTTTGTGCATTACTTGTCGCATTATGTAATTTAGTTTATCCATATTTAGCACAAGATATTATTAATGACTATGCACCAAACAAGAATCTTAATGCCCTAATCATCTCTGGCGTTATTTTACTAAGTATATATATACTAAAAGCAATTCTAAACTATATAATTCAAAACTATGGACACTGGTTAGGTGTATATATTCAAGCAGATATGCGTACTGAATTATTTAAAAAATTACAACAACTTCCATTTTCTTATTTTGATGATAATAAGACAGGCACAATAATGTCAAGAATTGTTAATGACTTACAAGAAATAACAGAACTTGCCCACCATGGACCAGAAGATATCTTCTTATCTTTTGTTACATTAATAGGTGCAGGTATTCTAATGTGCTTAAGAGTAGATCCATTACTTACTGCAATTATATTTGCAGCTGTACCATTCATTGTATTATTCGCAGCAATAAGAAGAAAACATATGACTACTGCTTGGAAACAAACCCGTATTGAAACAGGAGAAATAAACGCAAGCGTAGAATCAAGTATTTCAGGAATTAGAGTATCAAAAGCTTATACTGCAATGAACCATGAAATAGATAAATTTGAAAAAGCAAACGTTAAATATCAAGCTGCAAGAAAAAAAGCATACCATCAAATGGGTGTCTTTGGTAGTGGAATGGCATTCTTCAATGACTTCTTATATCTACTTGCACTTGTAGCAGGAAGTATCTTCTGGTATTTTGGTAGAATTAATGCTGATGGATTTGCAGCAGCAATTCTATATATCACAATGATTATTAATCCAATAAGAACATTAGTTGCTATATTTGAACAAATTCAAAATGGTATGACAGGTTTTGCAAGATTCCAAGAAATCTTAAATTTAGAGAATGAATTAGAACCTACAAACCCTATTATTTTAGATGATTTTAAAGAAGAAATTAAATACAACGACGTATCTTTTAAATATAATGTTAAAGATGATACTGAAGAAAAACTAATTTTAAAAAATCTTTCACTTACAATTAAAAAAGGACAGACTGTTGCACTAGTTGGTCCTACAGGTGGAGGTAAAACAACAATTTGTCACTTACTTCCAAGATTTTATGAAATCTTAGATGGATCAATTACAATTGATGGAACAGATATAAGAGAATTTTCTCTTTCTTCACTACGTACAAAAATAGGAATTGTTGCACAAGACGTATTCTTATTTGGTGGAACAATTAAAGAAAATATTGCTTATGGTAATCTTGACGCAACAGATGAAGAAATTATCGAAGCAGCACGCCTTGCTAATATTCATGACTTCGTTATGACACTAGAAGATGGTTACAATACTTATGTTGGAGAACGTGGTGTAAAACTATCCGGTGGTCAAAAACAAAGAGTATCTATCGCAAGAGCATTCTTAAAAAATCCACCTATTCTAATTCTTGATGAAGCAACATCAGCACTAGATAACGTTACAGAAATGCAAATTCAACAAGCACTAGAACGCTTAAGTAGTGGTAGAACAACAATAGTAGTAGCACATAGACTTTCAACTGTTAAAAATGCCGATAAAATTGTTGTAATCACAAGTGAAGGAATTCTTGAAGAAGGTACTCATGAAGAACTAATCGCAAAAAAAGGAATTTATGAAAATCTATATCAATATCAATTTAAAAATCTATAAAAAAAATAGACTTCTACAAAAAATGTAGAAGTCTATTTTTTAATTACGCAGGAATACCACTTGATAAAGTATATTTCTTTTCAGCATATTCTTCGTCTGTCATTTTTAAAACTTGAACGCCAAGAATAATACCTTTAACAAAATTAATAATTTCAATAATACCAAAAGTAATAATACCTAAAACAATTCTTAGGATTCCTTTTTTAATTTCACCTTGCATAAAACAAGGAACACCAATTGAATTAAAAATAATACACATTACACCAAATAAAACTCTATTATCCATAATTTCCTCCTTTATTTTGGTAATTTAATTATACAACTATAATTGTTTAAAATCAACAAATATTAGAATAAAATATTTAAACTAGTATATTTTATGTTCAAATATTACATTTAATGACAAATCAAACACTGTAATAGCATATTCACTTATTACCGCAAAACTACCACCTGTATAGTCTCTTGGTCTACCGATTGATCCTGGATTTAAATATATTACATCATCTACTATTTTTAATCTAGATACATGTGTATGACCGCTTGCATAAAGTTTAACACTACTGTTATTTCTTAACCTTAAATGCCCATGATGAAAATAACATCTCATTCCGTTAATTACTGTTTCATAATAATTAATTAATCCTACTGGAAGAAGAGACTCATCAAAACTAGTATCATTATTTCCCCTAATAATTGTTACTTTATCTGCAATATTCCATATCATATTACTAATATCTTTTGAGGATGTATTTAATTCATAATAATTATTAAATATATCACCTAAAATAATCATTTTATCAATTTCTTCTGTTTTCATAAAATCGATTGCTATTTTAAATTTTTCACTATTTCCGTGAATATCAGATACAACCATTACTTTCATTTTATCACCCAAATTCATTATAACACAAAATAGGGCATATAGCCCTATTTTTAATAACCCATTTTACGATAATGTTCTAATAATTCTCTAAATCTTTCATAATGAACTACTTCACGTTGTCTTAAGAATAATAATGGTTGAATAACTTCTTGATTATCAGTTAATAAAATTAAGTGTTCATATACTGCACGCGCTTTTTGTTCTGCTGCCATATCTTCTACAATATTTGCGATTGGATCTCCTACTGATGAAATATAATCAGTAGTAAAACTAATTGCTTCATTGTTTGCTGGGAAGATATCTTTTCCGTGTTCAGTAAACCAACCATCTAATCCTTCTTTTTTAAGTTCATCAATTGTTGCATCTTTCATTAGTAAATAAATCATTGTTTGTAGCATTTCTACATGAGCAAGTTCTTCAGTTCCGATATCATTTAAAACTGCACGTCCCATATCATCAGGCATAGTAATTCTTTGATTAAGATATCTTAGTGCTGCACCAAGTTCTCCTTGCGGACCACCATATTGGCTAAGTAAATTTTTTGCCATTTTTAAGTCTTTCTTAGTAATATTAAGTGGGTACTGCATTAATTTATTATACTGCCACATTAGTTTTTCGCCTCCCAAGGAAAACATTTAGGCCATGTCCATACTTTATCAGTATTAGGTGTAGTAATATTTAACATTTTATTACTATTTTCCATTTTCTTTACAATTTCATTGTATTTAGCTACATATTGATCATAAAGTATTTTCACATTAGCTTCATTTGGATGTGTATCTAAATATAGTCCTAAATCAACAATCGCAAATGCATATGCTCTTAAAGCATTTTCATCAGTATAAGGTAATTCTCTTGGAACGTAATTACCAAAATTATCATATAAGCCTTGACTCATATTACCTTTTGATAATCCTTGTAACGCAACATAAAATCTTGTATCGCGACTACCATAATTATCAAAATAATTATAATGATTAAACATAGCATAACCTCCTTCATAAGTAGTATATGAAAATATACAACTTATGAATGTTTTTTTACCTATTCAATAATCACCCATTCAGGTTCTAATAAAATATGATGTTTTTTCAACACTTCATCTTGAATAGTAGTTATTAATGTTTTCATATCGTTAAATGTTGCATTCTTTTTATTAATTAAGAAATTTGCATGAATAGTGCTTACTCCAGCATCTTCTACACTTATATTTCCAACTGTATCTTTAATTAACTTCCACGCACTATTATTTGGTGGATTTTTAAATGTACTACCTGCATTATAAGTATTAAGTGGTTGAGTAAGTTTTTTCTTTTCTAAATAATTATTATAAATATTAATAGATGTTATATCATACTTTAAATTAATAGTGCAGGATAAGATAATAACATGTCTTTTCATAAATGGTGACTTACGATAAGAGAACCCTTTGATTTTAATATTTTTCATTTCACACACTTTACCAAACTCATCTAAATATGTAATACTCTCTAGTACATCACTAACTTGTTTACCCCAAGCACCTGCATTCATATATATCATTCCACCAATAGTACCAGGAATTCCAGCTAAAAATTCTAATCCACTTAAAGATAAATCTGACATCTTTTTAGATATTATATTTCCCATAACACCAGTTTCCAAGACAATAGTAGTTTCATTTAACATTATTTTATTTAAATTTTTCAAACATATAAATATCTTTGAATGATACTCATCGCTAATTAATAAATTAGATCCATTACCAATAACAATATAATCAAGTTTATTTGTTAAAATAAATTTATACGCTTTAATTAAACTATCAATACTATTAGGCTTATATAAGATATAACACTTACCACCAATTTTTAATGTACAATATTTTTTTAACGATTCATCTTTAAAAACACTACCTAACTTATTATGTTTTACATATTCATAGAAATCTAAATACTCTTTACTCAAGCCAGTACCTCATCAACCATATGATCATATATTTTATTTGAATGATAATTTTTCATATTATTTATATATATATCTTTATCTGAATTTAACATATTTAATTTATGAATGAAATTACTCATTGTTAGATCTTTTTCTTCAATCATTTCTATACAACCTAATTCTTTAAAATACACAGCATTATGATACTGATGATTATTAGTTACATTAATAGATGGAATAATTATACTAAGAGTACTAGTTCCAATAATTTCAAATAAAGTTGATGCACCAGCACGTGACACTACTATATCACTAGATGCGATTTCATTTATTAAATTATTACTAAATGAAAATATATGAACTACACGACCATTAACCCTGTTTCTTATATTATCATAATATTTTTTACCAGTAACAATATATATATCATATTCTTTTAAATATCCATTGTTAATTAAATTAACAGCCAAATCATTGATAACTTTTGCACCCAAAGTACCTGATGTAAATAAAATTTTCTTCTTAATTTTATATATATCTTTTTTTACATTTAACGCATTTAAATAAACAGGATTACCAACTAATAAATAATTCTTTTTCATCTTCTTTACTGGATATGATAAAAATACTTTATTAACCATTTTAGATAATAATTTATTAGCTTTCCCCATTACACTATTTTGTTCATGTAAATATGTTTTTAACTTTAAAGACTTTGCTGCAAGTATTCCTATTCCACTAATATATCCACCAAATCCATACGCAATTTCAACTTTTTCTTCTTTTAAAATCTTTTTTATTTTATTATATGCTTTTAAATTTTTAACATATGACTTAATATTTTTACTCATTTTAGAACATTCAATATAATACACTTTATCTATTTTCTCACTCTTTAATACTTCATATGATATATCTTTTGATGTTGCACAAACAATAACTTGCACATCATCATATCTTTTCTTTATTTCTTTTATTAATATTACACATGGCATTATATGACCAAGCGTACCTCCAGTAAAACAAACTATCTTCAATATTATTCCCCCCTATATCTACTAACATTTAAAACTAAACCAATCATTATTAAACTCATCATTAAACTAGTTCCACCATAACTTATAATTGGAAGTGTAATTCCTGTAACAGGTAAAAGTCCAATTACTACACCAATATTTATAAATACTTGAACAAAAAAAGTAAGGCCAATACCAAAAGATAAATATTTCATAAATAAATTTGAAACACTTTGTCCAATTTTAATCATTCTATAAATTAAAACAAAAAATAAACTTAATAAAAATATTGCTCCAAGAAGTCCTAATTCTTCTGCTACTATCGCAAAAATAAAATCATTTTGAGGTTCAGGTAAAAAGAAATGCTTTTGAATACTTTTATTAAACCCAAGTCCAAATAACCCACTTGGAGCAAGAGCATATAAAGACTGAATAGCCTGAAAACCACTACCTAAAGGATCACTCCAAGGATCTAAAAATGAGAAAATTCTTTCCATTCGATATGGTGCACTAATAACTAGTCCCACTACACCAACAATACCAATAACTATTAACATCATAAAATATTTAAATGGAGCACCTGTCATAAATAACAAAAGAAATGATCCAAGTACTAGCACAAGTCCTGTCCCAAAATCAGGTTGTAGCATAATAAGTCCAAAAACACTCCCTATAATACAAAGAACAAAAAAGAAATTTTTAAACTTTAATAAATCTTTATCATATTTACTAAAATATCTAGCAAGTAATAAGACTATACCTATCTTCATTGCTTCAGAAGGTTGAAACGATACACTTCCAACCCCTATCCAACTTCTCGCCCCACCTCTAATCATTCCAATACCAGGTATTAAAACTAGTATTAAACATAAAAGTGCAATCAAAAATATTAAAGCTGAATACTTATATATTTTATTAATATCTATATTAATAATTAATATCATTAATACTATTCCAATCCCCGCAAATACAAGTTGTCTTTTAGTAAAATAAAAACTATCATTATATTTGTATAGGGCTACAACATTACTTGCAGAATAAACCATTAAAAGTCCAAATATAACTAAAACAATTGTTACAATTAATAATACTTTATCTACTTTTAACTTCTTCATTTTTTCACCAATAAATTATATGAAAAAAAGCTAGGTAAAATACCTAGCCTATATATGTAAGTTTAAATCCATCTTTATTTCGTTCATTACCACAATCAGTAAAACCAAATTCTACTTTAAAACTTGCACCATAATATTCAAAAACAAATTCATTATTATCATTCAAATGACCATTACAATATGTTTTATACCAATCCATAACTTTAGCACGTCTTTCATTATCAGACAAATCTTTGATTGAATCAGGGTATGCATATTTATAATACTTTTCATCTAAATAAGTATCTTTTTCTGTTAGTGCTTCTAATTTAATATTATTAGGTCCGACTTCATATTTAGTTTCATATGGAAGTGCTACTAATACTAATTTATTCTTATTGTCTTCACCTTTAATTACCATAAGTGGTTGTTCCATTGAAATACCCATATTTGATGAATATCTATAAATATAATATCTTTTTGATTCACTTACAAATGTTCTAAATTGATAAGAATATCTTGTACCATCTTTATCCGTAATTACAAGTTGATATTCTTTTGAATATTTTTGTTCATTACCAAATTCATCTTTTTCATCAAGTGTAAGTTTCTTACCATCAAAAACTGCTTTTTCTTTATCATATTCTTGATCAATTACTGATACTACATATATTTGTTCTTTTGAATATTTTGATAAATGTTCACCAAACTTATCACTTAAAACATATTGGTCATTAGATACAAAGAAACATGCAGATCCATGTGCTTCCATCATTACTCTAACTCCATTATAGTCAAAATGTAAACTAGGTAATGTTTTTTGAACTAAATAACCTTTAATTTCACTTGATACATTAAGTGTTACACCTTCAGGCATTTCAACATACTTATTAAAACAAGATGTACAAGATGATGATGAAACAAGTAACACAACAACTAATAATAATATACTCAGTCTTATTTTAGAAATCTTTATCATTATTATTTAACCCATACTTTTCATAAAATTCTGCCTTAAACTCTAAGAAACGATCTTCTTTAATTGCAGTTCTAATATTCTTCATTAAATTTTCTAAGAAATGGACATTATGAATACTAAGAAGTCTTGCACCTAACATTTCATCTGCTCTTACTAAATGATGTAAATAACTTCTAGTATAATATTTACAACAATAACAATCACATTCAGGATCTAGTGGAATAAACTGTTTTTCATATTGTCTATTCTTTAAAACTTTTCTACCACTTGAAGTCATTGCGGCACCATGACGTGCAATACGTGTTGGTAGTACACAGTCAAACATATCAATACCACGTTCAACACCATCTAAGATAGCCCCTGGACTTCCTACTCCCATTAAATAACGTGGTTTATTCTCTGGTAGATGCGGAGTAGTAAACTCTAATACTCTATTTTCCACTTCTTTTGGTTCACCAACTGAAAGACCACCAATTGAATAACCATCAAATGGAAGTTTAGTTAATTCTTCACAACAATGAATTCTAATATCTTCATATTCTCCACCTTGAATAATACCGAATAACCCTTGTGTATCACGTTTCTTATGAGCTTCAAGTCCACGCTTTGCCCATCTAATAGTACGTTCTACAGAGTTTTCCATATATTGACGTGTTGCAGGATAAGGAGGACATTCATCAAAACTCATCATAATATCACTACCTAAACTATTTTCGATTTCAATGGCAAGTTCAGGAGATAAGAATAACTTACTACCATTTTTATGATGTTTAAAAGTTACCCCTTCTTCTTTAATATCACGTAACTTTGCAAGACTAAATACTTGGAAACCACCACTATCTGTAAGAATAGATTTATCCCAGTTCATAAACTTATGAAGTCCACCTGCTTCTTCAATCAACTTATGACCTGGCTGTAACCATAAGTGATATGTATTTCCAAGAATAATTTGTGCACCTGTTGCTTCAATTTCTTCTTTAGATAAAGATTTAACAGTTGCTTGTGTACCTACAGGCATAAAACAAGGAGTATCAATTACTGAATGTGGTGTAGTTACTTTACCAAGTCTAGCCATTGTACGACTATCTTTCTTTAATAAATCATATTTTATAACCATATTAATAATACCTCATATATGTATTATACCAAATTATTTAAAAAAAGTAAAAGTAAGTGATTAATTTAAATCACTTACTTAATTTTTCTTATAAACGTTTTTTAAGTTCTTCAGTCATTGCTTCATAGCCAGGTTTTTCTAAAAGTGCAAACATATTCTTTTTATAACTTTCAACACCTGGTTGATTAAATGGATTAACACCAGTTAAATAACAACATACACCACAGCTAAACATAAAGAAATAAAGTAGATAACCAATATTATATGCATTAATTTCTTCAATAGCAAGTACAAGGTTTGGAACTCCACCATCAACATGTGCTAGAATTGTTCCTTGCATTGCCATTTTATTAACGCTATCTAAATCTTTACCTTCAAGATAGTTAAGTTGATCAAGGTCAACTTCTTCTTTCTTTAGAATAATATTTTCTTCAGGACGTTCTACATTTAAAACAGTTTCAAACATAATACGTTTACCTTCTTGAACATATTGTCCCATTGAATGAAGGTCTGTTGAATAAACTAAGCTTGCAGGGAATACACCTTTATTATCTTTACCTTCAGATTCACCATAAAGTTGTTTCCACCATTCACTGATAAATGAAAGTTTTGGTTCATAGCTTACTAAAATTTCAACGTCTAATCCTTTATTATATAAAGCGTTTCTTGAAGCTGCATAAAGTAAGCATGAATTTTCTTCAAATTCATTATTGATAGCATCAACTCTAGCTTGTTCTGCACCTTTCATAAGATCATCAATATTAATACCGCTAGCAGCAATAGGAAGAAGTCCTACTGCAGTAAACCAAGAATATCTACCACCAATATCATCAGGTACAATAAATGTTTCGTAACCTTCTTTTGTTGCAAGAACTCTTAATGCACCTTTTGCTTTATCAGTTGTAGCATAAATTCTTTTAGCAGCATCAGCTTTTCCATATTTCTTTTCAAGTAATTCTTTAAATAATCTAAATGCAACAGCAGGTTCTGTAGTAGTACCTGATTTTGAAATTACATTGATTGAGAATTCTTTATTTTCTAAATATTTAAGAAGTTGTGCTGCATATGTAGAAGATAATGTTTGACCAGCAAAAATTATTTCTACTTCTTTTTCTGTAGGGAAATAATTCTTCATTGCTTCAATAACAGCTTTAGCACCAAGGTATGATCCACCAATACCAATAACAACTAATACTTCTGAATCTTTTCTAATCTTTTCAGCAGCTTTTTTGATTCTTGCATATTCTTCTTTATCATAATCAACAGTCCAGTTAATCCAACCTAAAAAGTCATTACCAGCACCTGTTTTTTCCACTAATACTTTTCTTGCAGCATATGTTTTTTCTTTTAAACCAAGTAGTTCTTCTTTTGGTAAAAAGTTTGCTATATTTTTATAATTAATTTTTACGCTCATATATATAACCTCTTAATCAATCTTATTGATAATTTCCATAACTTCAGCTTTTAAGTCTTCAATAAAAGCCTCAGCAGATACTTTATCTTTATCTTTAATAGCAATATAAATCTTTAATTTTGGTTCTGTACCAGATGGTCTAAGAGCAAACCAACCACCATCTTCATATATATATTTAAGTACTAGAGACTTAGGAAGAGTAATTGGAGTTTCAACACCATTAGTTACACTTATACTCTTATCATAATCTTCAACTGTAACAATAGGTTTACCACCCATTGAAGTAATAGTTGCATTTTGGAAGTAAGACATAATCTTCTTAATTTTTGCTTGGCCTTCAAGACCTGTTAAAGAAATGTTTTGAACACCTTCTATGTAATAACCATATTCTTCATATATTTCATCAAGAACATTTACAAGTGTTTTACCTAATTCTTTATAATAAGATGCAACTTCTGCAAGTAAAAGTGTTGCTTGGAATGAGTCTTTATCTCTTACAAATGGTTTAATAACTGAACCATATGATTCTTCATATCCAAAGAAGAATGACTTTTCAGTATTTTCAATTAGTTTTGCTTGTTCACCGATAAACTTGAATCCTGTAAGTGTTTGTACAAGTGTTAAGTTATGTTTATCACAAATGTCTTTTGCAATATTAGATGTAACAATTGTATTATAAACACAAGCATTCTTATCATGTGGTACATTAAGTGCTAAATAGTTAAGAAGAATTGCACCAGTTTGGTTACCAGTAAGAAGTACATATTCTCCTTCATCATTAAGTGCTGCAATACCCATTCTATCTGCATCAGGGTCAGTTGCAATTAAAATATCAGCACCAACTTCACGTCCTAATTTTAGTGAATATTCAAATGCACTTGATTCTTCTGGATTAGGAGATTTTAAAGTAGAGAATTCTCCATCTGGAACCATTTGTTCTTTAACTGGAATAACTGTATAACCTTGTTCTTCTAATAATTCCACCATAAAAGCACAACCTGTACCATGAAGAGGAGTATAAACAATTTTAATATTGTCTTTCTTAACTTTATTTACAGGGATAGTTTTAACTGCTTCTAAGTAAGGAACATCAACTAATTCATTAATTTCTAAAATTTTACCTTCTTTTACAAGTTCATCATAAGGTTTTACTTCAATATTAAACATGTCAGTAACATTATTAACTTCATTAGTTACACTATCAGCAAGATGAGGAATTAATTGACATCCTTCATCATCATAAACTTTATATCCATTATATTGAGGTGGATTGTGGCTTGCAGTAATCATAATACCACCAGCACATTTTAAGTGTCTAACTGCAAAACTAAGTTCAGGAGTAGGACGAAGTGCTGTAAATAAATATACTTTCATACCATTAGTTGCAAGAACTTGTGCAGCTGCTTTAGAAAATTCAACTGATCCACGTCTACAGTCATATGCAATAACACATCCTTTTTCTTTTGCGTTATCATACTCTTTAATCATAAAATTCATGAATCCTACTGTTGTTTTTCTAACAATATATTCATTCATTCTATTTGTACCCATGCCTACAATTCCTCTTAGACCTGCTGTACCAAATGCAATATCAAGACCAAATGCATCTTCTAATTCTTTTTCATCCATTTGTTCGATTTGTTTTAATTCTTCTTCTTTTACATGAGCTTTCCATAATTCTACTTTTTTTAATATTTCTTGATTCATATTCTAATTCTCTTCCTTTCCATAACGATCAACGAAATTGCAATAAGCACCTAATATTCCACCATCATTTTTAAAATGTGCAGGAATTATATCTAATGTGCTTTGGAATCCATCTACTAAGTAGTAATCTGCGTATCTATTGATTTCAAAACCAAAGTCATCTCTTGCAGAAATACCACCACCAATAATAACTGCTTCAGGATTAAAGATATACACTAAGTTAGCAATACCCTTACCAAGATTACGATAGAATTCTCCAACTACAAGTTGAGCAACTTTATCTCCTTGATCGTATAAGTCAAATACATCTTTTCCTTCTTCAACTTCTAAGCCGCGCAGTTTTGCACTTTTTAGCAGTGCTGTCATTGACGCCATTTTTTCCCAATGAACACCATCTACAAGCATTCTACCAATTTCACCAGCATTATAGTTATTACCACGCCAAATTTTATTATTAACAACAATAGCACCACCAATACCAGTACCAACTGTCATAACTAAATAAGTATTATATTTAGAACCAGCTCCCATTTTACATTCACATGCTGCAAAACTATTTACATCATTATCTGCAACAATACGGAGTCCTAGTTCTTCCATAAACAGCTTTTCAAAATCCCATTCACCAAACTGAGGAATGGCATCAGGAGGAGTAATCATGCAACCTTTATCAAAGTTTATACTACCTGCACAAGAAATCCCTACCCCTTCAATATCAGGATGTTTCTTTTGAACTTTCTTTGCAGTAGCAATGAGTCTATCAGTAACATCTTTATGTCCTCTTTTATAATTTGTTGGGAACATACTTTTTTCTAGGATATTTCCATTTTCTATTACCCCATATTTAATATTTGTTCCACCAATATCAAAACATAATAATTTCATAACATACTCCTTCTTAAATTATTTGAATATCATCAACTACAATTTGTAATTTATTACGCATTGTAACCATACCAGTAATTATCACAATTGAACCAATTGTTAGATTTTGTAATCGATTATAAATTCTAGGGAAAAGTGTTAATTCTATTTCGTTCATATTATCTTCAAGTGTTGCAAAAGCCATTAATTCATTATTCTTAGTTTTAATTTCTCTAATTTTTGTTAATATACCAAGTGTTCTAATTTGCATATTTTCTTTAGCATCTTTAATAAATATAAGCTTTTTAGATTCATATATGCTTGCATATTGTTTAAAGAAATTATACTTAATATTAAGTCCCAATACTTCTTTTTCCTTTTCAAGTAAGACACCATACGAATATTCTTCATCAGTATAAGTTACACCTTTCATACCTGGAATACCTTCATAATCAAGTAAATTAATATGAAGTTCAGCTGATTCTATCATTGCTTTTTTAGTTAAATTAAAACAATCAAGTGCACCACTATAAATTATATTATTAACTAAACTAAATGGAATAATATCTTTTGTTCTGATTAAGAAATCTTTAAATGAAGTAAATTTACCTTTTAAACGCTCTTGCATAATTTCTTTTGCTTTAACTTCACCTAAACCTTTAATAATTGTAAGTGGAAATAAAATTTTATTATTCACAGATGCAAAATAGTTAAGTGATTCATTAATATTAGGTCCAAGCACATCAATATTTTTTCTTAATGCTTCTTTATAATAACTTACAATATCACTATTACTACCAATGAATGTTGTCATTAAAGTAGACATATAATATGTTGGATAATGACATTTTAAATAAGCAGTTTGATATGCAAGTTTAGCATATGCAACACTATGTGCTTTATTAAATCCATAATCAGCAAACTTTACAATATAATCATATATCTCTTCTGCAACACGCCTTTCATACCCTTTTTTCATACTTGATTCAATGAATGAGATACGTTCTTGTTCTAAAATATCTTTCTTTTTCTTAGATACTGCACGTCTTAAAATATCAGCACGACCAAGAGTGTATCCCGCAAATTTTACCGCTATTTGCATGATTTGCTCTTGATATACAATTGTTCCATATGTTTCTTTTAAAATAGAACGAAGATCTTCATGTGGGTATGAAACTATTTCCTCACCAAACTTTCTTTTAATAAATGTTGGAATAATATCCATTGGACCAGGTCTATAAAGTGCAAGTGCACTAATAATATCATCGAGCGACGAAGTGTTTAACTCCTTAATAACTTTGCTCATTCCAGCAGATTCTAATTGGAACACACCCACTACATCTCCTTGCGCAAGCATTTTAAACACTAAAGAGTCATTTTCTTCTTTAGGCATCATAAAGTCTTGATTATCTAGCTTGATAAGTTCAATTGTTTTACTAACATTAGTTAAGTTCTTTAAGCCTAAAAAGTCCATTTTTAAAAGTCCTAATGACTCTAGATCACTTGCTTCAAATTGTGTTTGATAAATTCCATCTAATCCGTTATCAAGGGCAGTATAATTAACTAGCGGATATTTTGTAATAATTATCCCTGCTGCATGAGTAGATACATTTCTAGGTAGTCCTTGTATTTTACAAGCTACACTTAATAACTTGTTTATATCTTCATATTCATCCATTAATTGTTTAAGAGTATCTGATTTTTCAATTAAACTAACAAGTGATGGTTGATGGATTTTATAGTTTTCTAATTCTTGATTTATAATTTTTAATACTTGTTTTAAATGCGTATCTTTTGTTTTATAAACTCTTGCAGCATCATTAATTGCAAGTTTAACTTGGAATGTACCAAATGTACCAATATGTGCAACACGTGATGCTCCATATCTTTTACCAACATATTCAATAACTTTATCTCTTTCATCATCAGGAAAATCTATATCAATATCAGGCATTGTAACACGTTCTTCATTTAAGAAACGCTCAAACAATAAATTATATTTTATCGGATCTACATCAGTAATACCAAGGCAATAAGCTATTAAACTAGCCCCTGCTGATCCTCTTCCAGGGCCAACATAAATATTACTTTTTTTCGCAAATTTTACATAATCCCATACGATCAAGAAATAATCAGAAAAACCCATTTTAACAATCGTATCATACTCTTTTTTAAGGCGTTCTATATATATAGACTGATTTACATTTGGAAGAGACTTTAACCTTTTCTTAAGTCCCATAACACTTAATTCATATAGATATTTATCAGCATCAACATCATCACTAAATTTAGGTAATTGGAATTTACCAAATTCTATTTCTACATTACATTTATCACTAATAATTTTAGAGTTTTCTAATAAGACAGGATATTTACCAAATAAGAATTCAATTTCCGATGATTCATATAAATAACTATTAGATTCAGATTCAGTAATATTAACTAAGTTTGCATTATTACCAATTGACTTAAGAAGTGTATACGCATCAACATCGCTTGGGCTTAAATAATATACTGGTTGTATCGCAACCATTTTAACACCATTACTATTTAAAATTTGATAATAATTGTCGAAATTATTTCGATCGGTTAACGTTGTTAAACTAATACCAACATATACATTAACAAACACTGATTCAAGTATTGATAAATGCTCTTTTAGTTTACTTATATTTTTATTTTTTAAATAGTTATAAATAACACTATCGAGTCCAGGTGTAACACAAAGTACACCTAATGAACATTTCCTTAAATCTTCAATATCAATTGGTTGATGAAATGTTTTATAACGACTAGATATACGCATTAAATTACGATAACCCGCAATATCCATTGCGTATAATAAAATATTACTTATAACTCCATTTAAATTATATAGAACTTTTAATCCAATAATTGGCTTTATGCCTTCTTTTTTACAAGCATTATAAAACTTTATAGTGCCATGCATTACACCTTCATCAGTTACCGCAAGGCTTTTATATCCATATAATTTTGCTGTTTTTACTAAAGAATCAATGCCACATGTACTTTGTAACATTGAATATTCACTACGAACATATAAAGGAACAAATTCCATGAGCACTCTCCTTACATAATAATCCAATCTTATTATACAATATTTGGAAATTTATTTCAAACGATAATAGAATAAATTAATTAAATTACTTTAGAAAGACTTTCTTTTAGATTTTTTAATTAATAAGTAGCCAACAAAACCTAACCCTGATAAAGAAACAATTGATATACAAATAATGATAATACTTTTTAAATAACTAGTTGGTTTTATTTTTTCATAATACTCAAGATAGGAATTAGAATTACTTAGTACATTTAATACTTTTAAATTATCCTTAGTTATATCATGTACAATATTTATAGAATTTAACCTTCCATCTTCATAGATAATCTCAATATTAGAATCAAATATTTTATCTTGTACAACTTCTGAAACTAATACCTCTTGTACATTTCCATCTCCTAATTCATAACATAAGTAAACTTTTAAATTATTTGATGAAACTAATTGATTAGATGAAAAAATTTGTTCTTGATCATTATCAACTATTTTCAAATACATAAAAGTTTTATCCAAGTCACTTACACTTAAATTAATACTAAATTTTTCTTCTTCAATTGTTTTACTTAAAATGATATTTGGTACTTCTTTTAAATAGTTAAATACAACTTGTTTTTCAAGTTCATAATAATATTCCTCTTCTCTATCAATAAAAACTACCCCATTTAACATATAAGAAGAAAGTCTTTCTTCACTATACGGAAAACTAATAACTAAAACATCATCAATAATTTCATAATTAGAATAACTCTTATTATCTACTAAAACATCTTTTACAACTTGTTTATTTAATTCAATATTAATAAAAGCTATATCATTATTAATAGTTACTCCATCTATATATTTTATATTTTCTTCTTTATAATAGTTAGGAACTATATATATATGATAACTCTTCACTTCACCATTAATATTAGTTATTTCAATATCATATTCTCCAGGATTATTGAGTCTGTTTCCATAATAAATTGTTTCACCATTTAGTTTTGCAGTACCAAAAAATTCTAATACTTTTCCTTCTTTATATATTCCATTATTAATAAAATTCGTATATTCATCAATAATTAGTTTTTTATATAGCGTTGTAATAAGATTATTATTATTTAAAACCTTATACTCTATTTCATATATCCCACACATTGTTTTATCAAAATACGGACTTATACTTCCTATCTCTATAGATATATCTGTAAACCAAGATTCTACTAATACATTTGATGTATCTGAATAACTTAAATTATAATAATTTAAGATTTTATCATTTTCTTTAATTATTTCATATTCAGAAACTTTAATTATATTTACTGCATTATCTATAGAGTATAAATATAAGTTTCCATCTATGACTTTATAATCATATACTTTACCTAAAACATCTAATTTTTTATCTTCAATATATTCTCCTTGTGTACTTGTAAATAAAGCTTTTTTAGTTTTATTAAACAGCAATTCTTTATTAACAGACTTATGATGATTTATTAATTCTACATCATCTGTAGTATTTATTTGATAATATCTTACCGTTTTAAAATCTTTTTCTAATTTATAAATATAATAACTTTTATTTAATTTTAATAAAACATATATTTTTGTATCTTTTATATATATACTTTTAACACATTCATAAGTACTATTTTCATCAAAATAATATACATCTAAAACATTAAATTCATCATCAAGTTTTACTAAAATACTTTTAAATTCATTAATATTTCCATGATTAATAAACTCAGAATTATTAGTTATTCCATTTTTAAAAATCGTTATATAAAAGAACTCACCATCATAAACTAAGTTATTAACACTCATATATCCATCACTATTAAATAACCTTTTATAATTTTCTACTAAATCATAACTAAGATTATATATAACTGCATCTTCATATTCACTACCAATAACATAAATTGAGTTATTTATATCATAAATATTTTCAATGAATAATCCTTCAAAAGACTTATATGTTAATGATTTATTGAATTTATTAAACACAACTATATTAGAATTATTCTCACTATTAGAAATTAAATATATATTATTTATAGTTTCTAAAGTTTTAGTAACCACATAGTTTTTAATAATATATTCTTTTTCCTCATAATACAAATAACTATCAGTATTATAAGTTGTCACATAAGATGATTCATTTACAGCACATATATTATTAGCATTTAAATTATTAGTAACAACTGTTTCATAATTATAATTACAACCAAAGTTAAAAACATTTAAAAAATTAAAAATTAAAAAAAACATCTTCATTTTATTCTTCTTCCTAACAATGTAAATGTTGAGATACTTACTAATAAAGTAACAATTGGTATGACAATATACCAAATATTGTTTTGATAATCACTTTTAATTATTTTATTTGTAACAGGATTTTCAACAACTAAAGCTATACTCTTTTCTTCAGTTTCTACATCTTTTAAATTAATATTTTGATTTGTATAACTATCTAATTCTTTAGAGATAGGACTTTCTACAACTTCAAAATTATATATTAAATTATTATTATATCCGATAACATTTAACTCATAACTTCCTGGTTCATTAATAACATAACCATTATCTATTTTCTTATTATTTAAATATCCAATTCCAGTAAATGACAAAATAACACCTTTAGTATATATATTATCATCATCTATATTTATATCGTTTAAGACTAATATATCTTTTCTCATTACAAGGTCAAAGAAGTCAAACTTATAATAATAAACTAAGTTATATAATCCATGAAGGTTTTTATCAAAATAAAGATTAGATAAATAATCATCTTCTGTAATTTCACTATTATTACACATAATAACTGGATTAATATTTTCTAAGCCATTTAAACTCCCAAAAGTTTTTGCGTAAACCAAACTATATTCAAATGAGTTTAAATTTTCATAATATATAAGATCTAAATTACCAAGTTCATTAAAATAGCATCTACTATAAATCCTATTATCAAGTGTAAATTTAAGTTTTTTATCATTAATAGTTCTTATATATGTTGGATAATTTTCATTCTTACTATAAGATGTATAAAGTAAACTAATCTCGTTATTAATAACATTTAAATCTACTCCTACCGCATAAGGATCATAGTATGTATCAAGCTTTTTAAGTGATAAATCTTTAGTAATTTTATAAAGAACCATTTCATCATTTTTTAACTCTTCATTATACACACTACAAAAATAATATAAATTATTTAAATCAGACTTAATATTTATATCTTTTACTAATGTAATAGTACCTAAATATTTAGAACTAATTAAGTTTAAATCATCATCTAATTTATAAATAATAACCACTGGTATTCCCATATTATAATAATGTTTAACAACATATAAACTATCTAAATATGTACTTACATTTATATAATCAATTCCTAGTTCTCCTAGGTTTAAATATTTATTAATTTCAAATGTATCAATGTCAATTTTAAAAACAAAACTATCTTCTAAATAACTAGTATGATTAAAATCATCACTTGATGAAGTTGTATATCCACTTAAAAAGATATTATTATTATTTATAATGACATTTTTGACTGTATCTACATTATTACCTTTTAAAACCCTCTCTTTTAGTAAATTACCATTTAAACTATATTCTGCTAAATAAACATCTAAAGAGTCTGTAAAAAGATTACCAATTAAATATAATTTATTATTCTCTTCATTAAATATCATATCAACAAAACCAAATAAATTACTCTTAAATAATAAAACATCAAAACTATTATCCTTATAACGATATTTTAAATATAGATCCTCTTCGTTTTCAAGCACAAATACATCACAAGTAGGAGTTATGACTCTTTTTAGAATATTAGTATTTTCATATTTAAACTCTTCTAGTTTATTAATGTTTTTAATACCATTATTTAAAAGAAAATCAGTTGATACAACCTCTATTTCGCGAGTAAATTTTCGATCTGTAATATCTTCAACATAAGTTGCAGAGTATATTCCTTCTACATTATAATTAATGTTTGTCTCTATTAACTTATAGCCTGGATATTCAAGTGTATCAACACTGCCAATTGTTACAAATAATTTTTTCAGCATATTTGTAGATGCTGCTTTTAAATTAATTAAATTTATTGTTCCAATAACTAATAGAACAAAGAATATAATTAATACTTTAAATAATTTTTTCATATGTTCACCTCTTTCACTTATATAATTAGCAAAAGGGTGCCAAATTGCTCTTTTAAAATGAAAAAAATCCTAAAATTTTTTTAGGACTTATTTTTTTAAGTGTTCTTCTATTTTTTTCATTACTGATAAAAACATATTTGTATCTTTAAGAGGTGGTAAAACAAATACCTCAGTTGATGCGTGGTCAACACTAGGTGTGTTACTTAAGACAAGAATTGATTTAGTAAATGTATCGTTTTGAAAGAAATTTTCAGGAAGTGCAATTAAACTTTTAATTGTTCCTTTTTCTCTTAACATTTCTTTAAATAAATCATTTCCTTTTTGACTAAAAAAGTCTTTATCAATTAAGTAAATATATGTAACATCACCTTTTAATTCTAAGAAATGCTCTATCGCAAGATATGGGAAATATCTTACCCCTTTTTCGTATAAAGGAGAGTGATATAACGCATTTTCATAGTTATAACTTGCTATATCACTTACAACAACATCAATTTCACTAGGTAAGAAATCTAAACAATCTTCATGATACATATCTAGCATTGTATTCATCATATTAGCTTTCATTGTCGCAACGCTTGCCATTAAACTATGATTATCAAAACCAATTAAACGAACATCTTTATCTAAATGATTAACAATCGTATATGCAAGATTACCTACACCAAAGTTAAAATCAAGTAAATTTATATTTTCTTTAGGACATGAATATTTAACAAGTTCTGTAAGAATAATTGCTATTGCATCAGGTGTAATTAAGTCAAGTGGAAAGTTTACATTTTTAAAACCTTTAATATCTAGTAGTAAAAATGCACGCCTTACTTCTTCTGAATTTACACCAGTTTTTTCTAAATATTCTTTTAATTCATCTAATTTTTGTTTTATTTGTTCTTCAATTTTTTCCTCATCAACTTTTATTTCATCACCATCTAAAAAGTATCCAGCACACTTTAGAAGACACTCAAAAAAGTTAGTATGAGGTTTTTCAACATTATAATTTGTGACATCAGTATTTTCATATAATTCATCAGTTGTACCATCAAAATACAACATTGCACATTCATCAAATGTATCAACAATCTTTAATATTGTATCGTTATTTATCTTATTTGACATTAGTTTTCCTCAACTTTTTTTATTATTTGAATAGCTATTTTTATACCATCTATAGCACTAGTTGTAATACCTCCAGCATAGCCAGAACCCTCGCCAATAGCATATACATTAGGAATTGATGTTGATAAATCATCAGTTCTTTTTATTTTAACTGGAGCACTTGATCTTGTTTCAATCGCAGTCATTACTGCATCATGACTTGCAAATCCATATAACTTTTTATCAAGTATTAATAAACCTTCTTTTAAAGTATCTACAACAAAACTAGGTAAAACATCATTAATGGTTCCAAGCTTATAGCCTGGCTTTATACTAGGTATAACACTACCTAATTTATTTGAAGGAGTATCATTTAAAAAGTCACCAACAAGTTGTACAGGTGCAATAAATCCACCATACTTATTATAAGCTAGGCTCTCATATTTCTTCAAAAACCTTACTCCATCAAGCACATCACCATTGTAATAATCTTCGACATTAACATTAACTAGTAGTGCTGAATTAGCATTCATAGAATCACGTTTATTATTACTCATTCCATTTGTAACTAAACAACCATTTTCACTTGATGCGTTAACAACATAACCACCTGGACACATACAAAATGTATAAAGACTTCTAGAACCTACATGTGCAACTAATTTATAATCAGCAGCGCCTAAGTTTTCATAAACACCATGATATTGAACTTCATTTATTTTGTTTTGAAGATGTTCTATTCTAACCCCAACAGCAAAGTTTTTAGGTTCTAAAAGAACTTCTTTTTTCTTTAATAACTCATAAATAGATGTAGCGCTATGCCCAACCGCAAGCACTAAATAATCAAAGTATTCAATCTTCTCTTCCTTATTATATAATAATTTTGCAGATGTATTATCAAAATCAACAAGTTCAGTATTAAACATTACTTTAACACCATTTGTAATTAAGTGTTTTCTAATATTTACAATAACTTCTCTTAATATATCAGTTCCAACATGTGGTTTAGCTTCATATAAAATATCTTTATTTGCACCAAACTCAACAAGTTTTTCAAATATAAATCTTATATATGGACTATCTACATTAGTACCAAGTTTACCATCAGAGAAAGTTCCTGCACCACCTTCTCCAAACTGTATATTAGATGATTCATCTAAGATGCCTAATTCAAAGAAAGTATTAACCTTTTTAACTCTTTCTTCGACACAGTCTCCTTTATCAATTAATGTTACATCAAAACCTGCTTTGTTTAAGACATATGCATTAAAAAGCCCTGATGGTCCCATTCCTACAACTAATACTTTAAATCTTCTTTTAATCCTTAAAGAATTTAATTCAATAATTTCTTTTGGCGTTGTATATTTAGTAATATTTTTATTTTTCAATAAACTATTTTCGTTACTGCAAGAAAAAACAGCAGTTAAAACATATGCTAAGTCCTTAGTTCTAGCATCAAGACTTTTCTTTAAAAGTTCTACATTACAAAGATTTTTAACTTTAAACTTTTTAGATATATACTTATAAAGATAATCAATAAGCATATCATAAGTAACTAGTTCATCTTTTTCTATTTGATATTTAATATTCCCTAGTTTAAGCATTGTTCTTTATACTCTCTGCAACTTTTTTTCCTACTAAATATCCTGATGCAAATGCCCATTGAATATTATATCCACCACATTCACCATCTACATCTAACATTTCACCACAAATATAAGCATTGTTCATCTTTTTGATTTCTAATGTTTCACTATCAACTTCTGATAAAGATACTCCACCTACTGTAACTTGTGAACGTTCAAAACCGTAATCACCTTTTATTTCAAGTGGAAATGCTTTAATAAGTCCTGCAATTTTGTTTATATTAGCATTAGTTAAATTCTTAACATAAGAATTCATATCAATTGAAGCTTTTTTTACAACAACACTACCTAACATTTTAGGTAACATTCCAGTTAAAAGACTACTTACTTCTAAAGATTCAAATAGTTCTTTTCTTTTATTTAACATCCTAATTGTATCATCAAGTGAAGCCTCAGGCATTAAATCTAAATTAATAATATAATTACCTTGATGTCTTGCAATAAAAGTAGATGCTTCCATTACAACAATTCCACTAATTCCATCACCTTTAAATTGAACCTCACCATATTGTGTCCAAACACTCTTCTTTGTTTTCTTTTCAACAACTGAAACATTACATTTAAATCTAAGTCCATTTAAAACCTTTAAGATCATTATCTCACTCTTAATTCCAACAAGTCCAGGATAAATATCAGTAACTTTAACTTTAAATGGTTTTAAAAGTGAATAACCACTTCCATTACTTCCAAGTACAGGAGCAGAAGCTCCACCACATGCAAAAACTAAATAATCACATTCTAAATAATAATTTCGTTGATTCTTATTATAAACTAAATAACGCCCATTTCTTTCTACAACTTTATTAACTTCATAATTTGTTTTAATATTAACACCAAGTCTTTGTAAATGCATACGCATTACTTCTAAAACAGTTGTAGCAGATTCTGTATAAGGATACATTCTACCTTCACTTATTTCTTTACTAAGTAATCCAATTGACTCTAAATACTTTACAATTTCTTTATATCCATATTTGCTAAGTGTAGGTGTAACAAACTTAGGATTATTATATTTTTTAGGTGCTAAATTTTTATTAGTAAAATTACACTTACCATTACCTGTAGCAAGAATCTTCTTCCCGATTTTTTCAAGTCGCTCAAGAATAGTTACATTTACAACTTCTTTTGTATTTTCCATAATTGAAAGTGCACAAAAAATACCAGCAGCACCACCACCAATAATGATAACATCTTTCATATTAGCCACCTCCATTAATTACTATTTCTAATAATTCATTATATCACATTTTAATTGTTATTGCAAATATCAACCTTAATAAAAAGAAATAAGTTAATATCAACAACTATTAATTAAGATATTTTTCATGAAAATTTAATTAACTAATTTACTCAACCACTGAACTCAAAAGTGTTGCAAATTTGCTTATTTTATAGGCAGGTTAAGTCGTTGCCACAACTGATGTTACCAGTTATGACAACTCGACTGTTGCGACAACTGGGATACCCAGGTTTCGCTTCTTTACCACTAAATGTAAGAAAGGATGAAACTGCATTTCTACAATCTCATCCTTAATGTTAAAAGTGATGTTTGTTTATTTTATTATTTCGAATAAATATTCAATATATTTTTTTAAACTATTATATTGATAATATTCATTTTTAATTGTATTTTTATCACCATTATAAGTTTTAATTACAATTTTATTCCTATTTATTATAATCTTTTTTTTATCATTCTTACTTATTAAAGTAACAACCGAACTATCAAAATATGAAATATTAATTTTTTTGACCTTTAATTTACCTCTAATCTTTTCATTAGTCAAAAAATAATTACATTCATTAACGAATTTATCATAAATATTTACATTTTTCTTAAAATTTCTAAGTGTATTTTGGAACATATTAAAAATTCTTAATGGGTTATGTTTTAACACTATAAACAACAACATAGAAACTATAGAAAAAATAAATAATTTATTTTCATTAAAAAATAACAAAATAACTCCTAATATAAAACATAAATAAATTAAGCCTATTAATATTTTTCTTCCTATTGGCGTTGGACCTGAAAATGGTGCCCTATAATTTTCGTTCCAATAACTATTATTAGGTCCTTCTTCATATTCATATTTTGATATTTTTTTCAATTAAATCACCTCTTTTTAAAATGGCAAAAGACTATATAAACCTGATACTGTACCAGCCATACCATATTCACCAACAATTTTACCTAACCAAACACTAGTGTCTTTATTTAAAAATTTTGTTATCGCTTTTGCACTGGTTCCATTTTTATTTAAACTAAATTTTAAGCCCATATTTTTCATACTATTTTTAATTTCATGACGTCCTAATTTCGCTAACGAATTACCTTTCAACTTCGATGCTAATTTACCACCTAAATGACCAGCAACAGATGATAGTACAGTAGAAATGCCTATACTAAATAATACTTGGCCCATATTGTCGCCATTTAGTTCTCCACTAATCCAAGAGTCAGCAATTCCTCCAGCAACTGAAAAAACTATTTGAGCTCCTAAACCTCCACCAAGACCACCAAATAATCCAGATACACCAGCACCGATATATTCTCTTAACGAATGGTCAATCCCGTTTCCATCAATTAAATCTCCGACAAATTCAAAAGCTAGGCTTAATCCTACAGAAATCAATAAAGCAGCAATAGTAAAGTGTCCACTAGGATCGACATACATGATCGGATTATTTTTGCAATAACAATATAAATTCAATCCATTTACTGATTCTGGATCTAAATATTCGATATCATCAGGACTTATAAATCTACATAATTCGGGTGAATAATACCTTGAGGATAACCAAAACCATCCTGTTTCGACGGGGCTCTCACGAGTATCCTCATTTACCTTTAGCTTACATATTTGTAAGCTATTTTTATATTTCTAGTTTTCACTCCATTAATTACTTTAATATGACTTAGTGTTATATGGTCTATTAAGCTATTAATTAATTCCGGAGTTAATTCATCAAAGTTAAGATATTCTTTTAAAACTTGTTTTAGTTTAAGAATATTCTTTTCATTTAATGAATTTTTTAAAAACTTATCTTCAATCTCATTTAGTCGATTATTTATTTCTTTTTGTTCTTCTTGATACTTATCTAACATCTTTTGATAGTTACTACTACTTAAGTTTTCTTCTATTAAATCTTCATAAAGCTTTATGACAATTTTCTCTATTTTTTGTAGTCTTACAAGAAGTTTATTTTTTTCATCGACTAGTTTTTGTAATTCATCGTCTGTATTAGCTTTCTCAATAATTGTGTTTAAAAATACATCATCACTTAAATTAAGTGATGTTATTAAGGATTTTATTTTATCTTTTACGACATTATATATTTCTAAATATCTTATAGTATTAGCTTCTGTATCTATTCCATTTCTTACAGAATTACCAATACACCTATAACCCCATACTAATCTTCCATCTCTTCTTTTGTTATAATAAAGGTTTAATGTTCTTCCACAGTTTTCACACTTTATTAGACCTTTAAATAAATTAGGATGATTATGTCTAGAGGGACGCTGTCTATGTCTTATTAATTCTTGGACATGTTCAAAGTCAGATCTTGGTATTATTGCTTCATGTGTATTTCTTACTATGATGTGTTCTTCTTTTGGAACTTTTGTACATTTTTTAGTTTTATAGTTTTTCACTTCATATTTATGATTTTCCATATCACCAATATAAACTATATCTCTTAAAATAGCACCAACTGTTACAGTGTTCCAAGTTTCTATATCATAGTTTTTATACATCTGTCTTCTTGTTTCAGTTAGTTTTGTAAATCTTAAATCTCCATTATTAGCTTTATAAATACTAGGTGGAACAATTTTTCTATTATTTAATTCTCTAGTAATTTTTACTACACCAATATTAGTAAGAGCTAAATCAAAGATTAATCTTACTGTTTTTGCTGCTTCTTCATCAATAATAAGATGATTTTTATCATTTGGATCTTTTTTATATCCATATGGAGGTTGAGCAGCCATATACATACCTTTTTGCATTAAAAGTCTTTTAGCACTTTTAACTTTTCTTGATATGTCTTTAGCGTACATATCATTTAAGATATTCTTAAATGGAGCTATATCATTATTATCATAAAGTGTATCCACATTATCATTAATACTGATATATCTTACATCATGACTTGGAAAAAATATTTCATTATAGTATCCAGTCATAATATAATCTCTTCCTAACCTTGATAAATCCTTTGTAATTACTAAATTTACAAAACCTGCTTCAATATCTTTAATCATTCTTTTAAACGCAGGACGATTGAAATTTAAGCCACTAAATCCATCATCTATATAATAATCATAGATATTAAATCCTTTTTCTTTCACATATTCTTCTAACATTATTTTTTGAGTTTTAATACTTGATGAATCACCTTCATTTCCGTCATCTAACGATAACCTACAATAGATTGCCGCATTGTAAAGTTTATTTTGCTTCATTTTTTTCTCCTTTAAAGCTTTCAACTTTACTTGACATTAATATTATATCACAAATAAAAATCATAGTCCACCATTACAACCAGTTAAAAAAATATTAACTAACATTTTTTCTATTAATTTAACTATTGATTCCTCTTCCAGTTCTTCAATAACAAAATATGTTATTTTAGAATCATCTTCTTTATAAATTGTTTTAACTTCTTTTTTACCTATAATCTTTTCCTCTCTTTCATTTATTTGGTTAAAAGCGAAAGCTGGGTATCCCAGTTCTCGCAACAGTCGAGTTGTCATAACTGGTAACATCAGTTGTGGCAACGACTTATCCTGCCTATAAAATAAGCAAATTTGCAACACTTTCAGTATTAATTAAATCTATGTTTACTTGTATGTTCGCTTGTGGCTGAAATATATTTGCTTCGTATAATACTACATTTTAATAAAATAAATTAGATAGTTATATCATTAATATCAACTCCTTTTTACTTAACTGTTCTTTCTTAAATGTTTTGTGGGGAAAAATTATCCCCACACTATATATGGAAAGTTAGGAGTAAAAAGTTTTACGTTTTTATATGATTTGTCGAACGAAAGTCAAAATATTACAAAAAAAGAACCTACAATATTTGTAAGTTCTTAATCTATTTATTTTTTATTCTTTCAAGTCTTCTACATTGAAGAGTTTTCCAAATTTTTCTAAATTTTTGACAATACTCTTCACTTAATCCTAAATATTCTATTAATATTTTTTTATCACCGTAGTCTAATATATTTTCAATTTTTTCACCATTTCTAACCATTAAATCAATTTGATATAGCAGCTCTTTTTTCGTAAGTGCGGTCATATTACTAATAATTGGTAAATATATGTTTCCAACCTCACTCGGTAATATTTCTAAAACACCACCACCATAGCTTCTTCCACATATTTCAGTAAAAGCAAAAGATATACTGTTATAATACGATAACACAATCTCGTTTGGATCATATCCATTTTTAAATTTCAACCTATGCATTGTATCAGTCGATACTGCATTACAATTATTAATTATAAATTTAGGATAAAAATTATTTCTTCTAGCAAAAAAAGCATCTGGAACCCATATTGATGGTACACAATACCAATATTCTCTAATCTCACATTTATACCCTTTGTTAACACCAACAGATTCTCCATAGTCTAAATATAATTTTAGTTCCTTTCCTAGTTCTTCTTTTGGTTTATTCTCTATAGTTAATAAATAAGATTTCCTATTCTTATTGTAGTTTTTTATTAAATCTTCAATTGTAAAAAAAACACTATGAACTTGACAACTTTTGCCAATAAGTGGAATACAATATTCTTGTAAATTATAAGTTCCATTTATTTCTTTATCTATAGAAAAATAATTATTATTTCCAGTGGTTATGCCAACATTAATAATTGCCACATTAGATAATTTTTGGAAATTATCGTTATCCTTAATGCTATCTATTAAAATGGTTTGCTCAGAATTAATAAAGTATTTAGTCCATTTTTCAGTATCATTATCTATATTTTGGAACTCAAATTCAGAAACATCGCAATTTTTAAAATCAAATATATCATTCATTTGGATAATACGTATACCATTAATATTACTTTTTTTACAGATTAATAAAACTATTTCTTGTTCAATATCCTGAAATATTAATTTTTTAAAAGTAACTATATTTATTTCGCTAAATTTATTTGATAAAAATTTTCTTAATTCTTTAGCATATACTACTTGCAATAATTCTGCCGGAACCACAAATGCTAACGTACCATTTTGAGACAAAATATTAGAACATGCTACAACAAATCCCACCCATGCATTTATTAACTTGTTAGGTTTCATACCACTATCTTTCAAAATTTTTGACATTTGAGCTCTTTGTAATTCATCAAGATATTGATATCTAATATAAGGTGGGTTTCCTATAATTAAATCAAATTTCTTCTTATTATTTAAATAAAAATCGAAAAAATCTTTATTAATCAATTTAATTTTTTTATTTGAAGAATATTTTTTTTTTAATTTATCTATTTCTTCCTTTTCTATTTCAACAGCTGTTATATTATTTTTTTTAAAGCCACTATTTAGCAAAGATTCTATAAAAACACCATCACCACAACTTGGTTCCAAAATTGACATTTTTTCTAATGGAGTAATAAATTTAGAAATCATAGATGTTGCTAAATCGTAGGGAGTATAATATGCCCCCCTTAATTTTTGTACACTATTTTCATTTTTCAGTTTCACATTTTCACCTTTTCTTCATATAATTTTTTAATAGTATCATCAATTTCTGAGATAATCATTTCTCTTTGCTTAATTAATGCTTGTTTTTCTATTTTTCTATTAAACATTTCAAGTTGCACAGAAATATCTCTTATTTTCATTACTTTTTGTGTTATAGAATCATGTATTTTTTTATCTGCTGGATCATTAAAATTCAACTTTATAATTCTTAGTTTTTTTAATTTAGATGTTCCTATCGCATAAAATCCCCCTTCAAATTGACTAGCTATGTCTTTAAGAATTTTAACAGTGACGGTACAATTTAACCAAGCTTGTATAAACTCTAATGAATATTGAGTATTCTCCAATAATGATATTGCAGAATACCCTGCTGTTCCACCAGATGATAATATCATATCTGCATCATCAATCGAAAATAAAGGTATTTTAAATAAATTTTTAACTATTATTTTTCTCACATTATTAAAGGCTGTCAATCCTTGCACTCTTCCATATTGATACCAAGTATCGATATTCGAATTAGGTACATCTCTTATTCCAGAAGAAGATAATTGTTTGGGAACTAAATACTTGTAATGATTTTTAAAATAATTTAAACAATTTGGAAATTTATCCTTCATAGTATTTATATCAATTAATTTACCATCTCTGTCATAAGGATAAATTATAAACTTATCTGTTTTTAAAATGTCATACGATGAAGATCCTTTTTCATTTGAATTTATAGGTTTAAAATATAATCTTAACAAAGACTTTTCGACTATATATTTTTTATCCATAAATTTAAAATAAATATTTTGTTCATCTTCTTTATAAATTTGTGATTTGCTTATCCAATATACATGTGGTTTCTCCATAGAAGTTTGAATACCATTAAAAATTTTAACAATTTTATTTAAAGGGATAAAATAGTCACTCAAAGTATTTTTATATACTTCTGAAAATGCCCAAACATCATTACCAATTGATTTTCTTAGCTCTTGTTGATAACTATGATAATTATTTAAAGTAATACTTGATAAGCTATCACATTTAGAATATTCAATATAATCATTGTCAGCATTTTTCAAATATAATATTGAACTATATATAGTTTTGTCTTCAAATAGTTGAGAATCTCCGAAATCAACTATTACAATTTTCTTATTAATCTTTAACAACAATTCTCTAAGCTTTTTTGCAGAATCAATTTTCATAAACTTATTGGGAACAATCATTCCTAGCAAACCGTTTTCTTTCAATAAATTTAATCCACGTTCAATAAAAATATAATATTTATCGAATTGCTTAAATGCTGAAAAGTAATAATTTTTATAGATATTTAATTCTTCACTTTCAAGTAAATTATGAAGATCTTCCGTTTTCACATATGGTGGATTTCCTATGACGCAATCGAATTTATTTCCATCATTTATAGAGTTCCAGTCAAAAGGATTAATATTCATAAAGGTCTTAGAAATAATATTAGGCGACAATAAATTACTAGTTACTAAAGAATTTCCACATTTTATGTTTTCTTCTAAGGAAGGTAATATACACATTTTGTTATGAAAATTTGACTCCACTTCACCTTCTAAAAGTTTTATTAGTAATGAAAATTTACAAACCTCTACTGCTTGTGCATCTATATCAACACCATAAATACATTTTGTCATAATTTTCTTCTTTATGTTAAAAGGCAGTTTAATTTCTCCTCTATCTGAATATTCTAACACTTTTTCGTTATTTTCATAATGCCATTTTAATATTTCCTGATAAATAATTTCATATGTCTCTTCTAGAAAAATTCCTGAACCACATGCAATATCTATAAAACTCATTTCCAAAATTTTATCCGGACTAAGATTAGCTATTTTATTACCTACTGTATTTTTTACAATTGCTCTTACAATTTCAATTGGAGTTGTAACAATAGATCGATTTAAACAACTTGATTTTTTTTCTAATATCACCCTTTCCTCATATACTCTTAATTGTTCTGTTAAAAACAATTCATATATTTCACCCAAAACATTAGGTTCAATAATATTAAACAAATATGGACTTTTTGGATAATACAATTCTTTAACTATACTCATAATAACTTCATTATTTAAATCGAAAATTATATCTCTATCAGAAAAAATACCAGAGTTATACTTTCTATCAGATTGAACAAATAATTCCATTAATCTTTGTTTTAATAATTTTTCATCTTTAATTGTTTCACTTAAATTTTGATAGGTTTTCAAATTTCTATCTTCACAGATTCTTAGAAAAACTATTTTATTAATAAAATCTTGAATCACGTCATTCAAATAATTCATATCACTATATTTAGTCTTATTATTTAAATATAAATCATTTGCTAAATTTATTCTACACTTATTTATATCGTTTAGAAAAGCTTTATCTACAGGTAGACAAATATGATGATTTGAAATAAAATTGCTACTCAAAAATTCCTCAAAATATTCTGAATAAACAAAATTTCTTCCTATTATTGAATAAATTTCATCATATTTTTCCACATACTCACAATAGTTGTATTTTTTAAATAAGCTCACATTCACATGATCACTATCTGATGGATAAGTACTTGTATCGTAAATATATAAATCTTTAAAATTAGTTAATAAAGCAAATTTATGTTTTGCATTCCAACCATACTTTCTTGCCTGTATAGATGGCTCAGCATTAATTGATATATCTATACAAGGTTTTTTTGCTTCAACAAAAAACTTTGTAATACCATGAAAAGTCATAGTATAATCTGGTCTTTTCATATGTTCAGTATATTTCTCAACTAGCACTTCTTTTAAATAAGGGGGATTACATTTTGTATTTTTAACATCCCAGTCAAAACATTCCAAAAAAGTATCAATAAATTCTAACCTACATTCTTGCTCGTTATAATCCGAATTTAAATAGTCCATTTCATTTTCTTGAAAAAGCTGCACAAGTTTTCTTAATCTTTCTTTCATATATAACTCCAATAATTACTGCAGAATAATACTGCAGTAATTATATCATATTTTTTATACTTTTTCTATAATTTTGAAAAAAATAGTCAATTAAAGTGGAATTATATACCAAACTATAGATGAATTTATAAAATAATGTTCATACTTTTCTATTTCTGACTACATAATCTATTATTACACCCCATTCACATTATTATATATTTATAATATTTGTTCAAACCAGTATAAAACTTTTATATTTTGTATGAAAAAGGCAGACTCATAACTATGAGTCTACCTTAAACTTGTCAAGTAAAGTTAAATTATTTCAATATTATTAAATTTTTCTTTTATTTTCTTAAAATCCTTATATAATATTTTGAATTCTATTTTTTCATTTGATGTAGTTATAATTTCAAATAAACCGCCAGCTTGCATTTTATAGATATACAAAAAAGGAATCATATACCATTTACAAATATAATAATTACATTTAGCTATGTCTTTATAATTATATGATTCTTTAGTTTCGTTTATAAAAAAATACTCTTCATAAAATATAGCATATTTTTTTGTATTTTTGGAAACCCATAAGCAAATTATAAAATTTATAATAGCTAAACAAATTGAACAAATATAGACTATAATTAAACCATTAATAAATGCTAAATCTATATCTGTAAATAATTCCCAAATAAGTATAATCGTTGCAAATATTATCCCAGTAATTGGAAATAAGATACAACTAAAATAATATTCAATTAAATTAAATTTAACTTTTACTTCTTTCATAAGTTTGCACCTCTAAAAAATTCCATCAATAACATAATTTGGAATATAATTTGCAGCAAATCTTGCAGCGCCTCTATACATCGCATTAACGATCTGTTTCCCTACAGGAATTTTTTGTCCGAATTTCCATACACCTGCGCCACCAAACATACCACCGGTTCCAAATGATAATAATCCTTTTACTGACTGACCTAAGCCTTCAGATATACCTTTAAAGAAATTAAAATCATCTTCTGGTGTTCCAGCAGTGTGTAAAGCATAACCACCAAAACCAGCTATAAAACTAGTTGAAGCAGCAACACCTAATAATACACCTACTGACTGAGATACTGTCAATGCTTTACCAGCAATTGTTAATGCTTTTACAGAACCTCTAACAATACCTCCTGCTATACCACCTAATCCATAAGCTAAACCTGAAGCAGCGCCTATCAATGCTCCTTTTCCTATTTCCCAATAATTCCAAGTAGATGGATCCCAATTCCAATTTCCACCATCATATATTTGTTTACCAACCTCTATTGCTGTTCCTATAGCTGCACCTATCAAAGTTGCAATCAGCAAAGTAGCAATAGGAAAATGACCATCAGGATCAACATAATTTACTGGATCATTCTTGCAGTAGCAATATAAATTTAATCCATTTACAGATTCTGGATCTAAATATTCAATATCATCTGGTGAAATCCAACGACATAACTCCGGTGAATAATAACGTGAGGATACTAGAAATAGGTTGGTTTCGACGTCATAATCTTGATTATCCTTAATATTGTTTATCCTATAAAACGATAAACAATATGAATTTCTTTTATTTTCTTATTATCAATCGTATTGACATCAATTTCAATATGATCGATAAGTGAATGTACTAACTCATTTGTAAGTTCAGTAAAGTTTAGATATTTATCTGCTACTTGCCTAAACTCTTTAATTCTATCAAACTGAGTTTTGTACTTGTTAGATTTTGTCGTTAAGTCTTCTAACTTACTAATTAATTCTTTTTGTTCTTTTTGAAAATCAGTAAGTAGGATTTGATAGTTATCATCTGTAATTCTTCCACATACATTATCTTCATATAACTTCTTCATTGATTTTGTTATAACATTTAACCTTGATTCAATTTTAGTCTTTTGAACATCTAATTGTTTACTTTCACTATCTATATCAATACTAGAAATAATATCTTCAATAAAGGCGTCGCCTTTATTTTTTATTGATTCCATTAATGATCTTAATCTAGTTGTAACAATTTCTTCTAAATCTTTGTACATAATAGCTACACTTTCGTGAATATCTTTATCTCCTAAGTATCTTCCCATACAAGCATACTTATAAACTCTTATTCCTGATTTATTTCTTTTGTTGTAACAAAACGTTAATGTTCTTCCACATTTCTTACATTTAACAATACTTTTAAATAAATTAGGAACTTCATATCTTGTTTCACATTTTCTATTACTTATCATTAATTGAACTTTTTCAAAATCTTCTCTTGATATTATAGGTTCGTGAGTATCTTTCACAATTATTCTTTCATGTTCTGGAACTCTTGTTCTTTTCTTTGTCTTATAGTTTTTAACTTCATATTTATGATTAACCATATCACCAACATAAACTATATCTTTTAAGATTTTATTAAGTGTATTTGTGTTCCAAAGTCTCACGTCATAATTTCTCCTTGATGATTTAGTAGACTCTAGTAAGTTAATAAATCGTTGTTCACCTGAACTTGCTTTATATGCTCCAGGAGTAGGAATGCCTCTTCTATTAAGCTCATTACAAATGCTTTTACTTCCTAGATTCATTAAAGATAGTTCAAATATTAACTTAACATTATCTTTTACTTCTTCATCAACTATTAATTGAGTTTTGTTATTTGGATTTACTTTATAACCATAAGGTGTTTGACAAGAGATATAATAACCTTTGTACATTCTTTGTCTTTTAGCAGTTTTAACTTTTCTTGAGATGTCTTTAGCATACATATCATTTAAGATATTTTTAAATGGTGCAATATCATTATTATCATATAAAGTATCGATATTATCATTAACACTAATGTATCTTACATTGTGTTCTGGGAAATATATTTCAGTATAATATCCAGTCATAATATAATCTCTACCAAGTCTAGATAAATCTTTAGTTACAACAATATCAATCTTACCATTTTCAATATCTTGTATTAATCTTTCAAAGCCTGGTCTATTATAATTTAAACCAGTATAACCATCATCAACATAGATATCATATAATACAAAGTTATTATCTTTTACAAATTGTTCAAGCATCATTTTCTGTGTTTGAATACTAGATGAATCACCAACCATTCCGTCATCTTGCGATAAACGACAATATATCGCTGTGTTTTTACGTTCTATTTGTTTCACTAGTTTCCTCCTGTGAAACAAACATCACTTTGAACAATGTTATTATAGCATAGATTAATTAGTTTGTCCATTATTCTAATCCTCCTAAACACCCTAAATTTAAGCTTTTAACGATTAATTCTTTGATTATATCTTCTAATGTCTTTGTTCCTTTAAACTCTTCTGTAACCTTAATTTGAGGTTCTAAATCTTTATTTTGGCTTTGGTTTTCTTCTTTTATCATATATCTATTCTCCCTTCGCCATTTATACTACTTTTCACCCCAAAAGTTAGGTATTTTTATAAAAATATTTTAATAAATCGTCCGACAAAAAAAGACATATCAATTTCTTGACATGTCTTACTAATCGCTTTTAGAGAAGAATAATTCTTTTTTTCTTTGTAATCTTAATTTCTCCTTCTTTAAAATCGCATATTGTTCTTTTAAAGTTCTTTTATCTAAACTAGGATTCATCTTAAATTCTTCCCAGTCAAAGTCTCTAAATCCATAAGGATTATCTAAATCATATAATAATTCTAAAGTTAACTCTTTTTTGTTTTTTTCTTTTTGTGGACCAATATATTTAATTATATTTCTTCTTTGAGGTCCTTGTGTAAAATTAGGTATTACTTCAATTAAGTTATTACTTTGTAATACTTTTATATCTTTTTGAATAGTTCTTTTACTAACACAAAGTTTATTTGATAAATATACTAAATCAATTGGTTCATTATTATTTTGTATTATATAGTTTAATATTATTTCTTGTCTTTCTTTAATTGTTGGTTTTCTGTATTCATATACTGTGTATCCTAGTGTTTTATCATAACTTTCGATTATTACTATACCATACTTACGATAGTTTTCACCTTCATTTGTATATGACAATGTTTACCTCCAAGTTTTAACAAATTTTATATCTATTTATCTTTAGGCCAAATTTTTCTATTTGGTTTATTAATATTCCACCATTTGCAAGTATGGTTTTGTTAGATGCAATATTATCATCTTCACACATTATTAATATTTCATCGTATTTGTCTTTGTATAACTCTAATATTAATCTTAGTGCTTCTGTTGCATAACCTTTTCTTCTTGCACTTGGTTTAATACTATATCCAATATGACCTCCAAATTCTTCTAAGTCTTTTGTTAAATAATGACGCATACTAATAGTTCCTACTACTTCTTCGTCAGACAATATTAAATAATATGTTGATGGAACTAATTTTTCATTTTTACCCTGTTCAATATCATTAATACTTTTTAACCATTCATTTAAATCATCATATTTATCTACTGAACCTGATCCTTGAATACGTGATTCATTATTATTTATAAAATCTTGTTTTAATTTTAATACTTGACTAAAATGTTCTTCTGATGGTCTAACTAATCTAATCATAATTATTCCTCCAACTTTTCAATAAAGTTAATTATTTCTTTTAAGCTATTTATTTCCCATTCTTTCTTTTCTTTTATGCTTCTATCAATTAAAAATGATGTAAATCCTTGTAATCTTGCACCATCAGCTTCTGGTTTGTAATCATCTACATATAAACTTTCTTCTGCTTTAACGCCAACTGAATCAAGTGCAGCATTAAATATTATAGGACTTGGTTTACCAGCGCCAACTAATGATGATGCTATAAAACAATCGAAATACTTTGCAATTCCTAATTGCTCTAATGAATATTGTAATGATGGGGATGTATCTGAAATAACTCCTATTTTAAATCCTTTATTTTTAAAGTATTCTAATACTTCTACAGTTTCAGGATATAATGCTCTATCACCATTACACCATAATTCATCAAATAATAATTTTGCTCTTTTTTCTACTTTTTCAGTTACACCTTCTTCTATAAGTAAGTATTTATAATATCTTTGAAAGAATTCTTTTTCATCTTCTAAATTTTTATACTTATATGGTCTATTCTCTTTAGCTTTATTAAACAACATAATCATTTTATCATAAGGAAGTTCAAATGGTTTGCCACTCCATTCTTCAATAATTTTATCACGCCAATTAACTTTTTCTTGGACGTAATAAGTAATCGTTCCATCTCTATCAAAAAATATAGCTTTATATTTCATTAGAAACCTCCACGCATAAAGAATTTCAACACAAATATTATACCACATTATCTAGAAGAATTCAAAATTAATCCACTAAAAACGAAGATATTATACTCAACCACTGAACTTAAAAGTGTTGCAAATTTGCTTATTTTAGAGGCAGGTTAAGTCGTTGCCACAACTGATGTTACCAGTTATGACAACTCGACTGTTGCGACAACTGGGATACCCAGGTTTCGCTCTTGTCCACTAAATGTAAGAAAGGATGAAACTGAAATGATCCAGCTTCACCCTTAATGTTAAAAGTGATGTTTGTTTTATTTTATTTTAATTTCAGATATTATTTTACTAAATAATTTAGGATCATTCATCTCTGTCGTTGCAACAACATATAAAGAATTTTCTTTAATAAGACATTTTTTCGTTAATATATCTTGTATTTCCGTAAATGATTGTATTTCTTCATTGTCTATAAATACTTTCTTATTTACAAATGGACCATTTCTTTTTTCTACTTCATAACTTACTTCGATAATTAAATTCCCAGCATTACCTTTTCTTTTAACATATATTGTGTCAGGAATACTTGCATATTCAAGCCAATATAGTATATCTTGAAGTGAATATAGTATTGGAGAAAAATTAAGTTTAAGTTCTCCGTTTTTTATTTTAATATCCTTATTATAATCGATTATAGAAAGAATACGAGACATACAAGGTATAAAAAGTAATATCCATTGCAGCAAAATTATTATCCCCAATATTCTATCAATTGTTTTAGATAATTCAAAACAATTCGAAGCAATGACCACAATTAAAGTTGTTATTATCAAATAACACAACAATAATATCTCATTAACATATCTTTTACTTATAGACTTCAGAGAAAAAATCCACTTTAGTAATTTCATTATTTTATCCTTTCATATTTAAAATTGTAAATGCACTATTAAATGCAGTAAATGGTGCTGAATATAAGAAACTTAAAGCAAACATTTTTCCTAATGTTTTCTCACTTACATTATTAATTGTTCCTTTTATCAACTTGGTATTAATTTGTTTTGAAATTGCATTCCAACTATTTCTACCAGCATTAAATTTAGGTATTTTAATATTATCAACAATACCTGCAGTTAATCCAGAAACCATTCCAATTAAAAGTGAAGAAGCTACAATTTCGCCGAATCCATAATTTGTTGCTCCTGTTGCATTAGATAGTCCCATTGTTATTGCAGTAGATGCTGCTCCAGTAATAAATCCTACCGCCACTGCTCCAAATAATGGAGTAAACATTCCTCCTATAGCACCACCAAGCCCTGCGCCAACATATGACTGCCAAGAAGACATTTGCCATTCGGAAAAATCAAATCCATTTACCCAAACGTTTGAAACAACATCAGACACAACTTGTGAGGCTAATCCAGCAACCAAACCAATTCCTGCACCTATCAACATTGCTACTATAACGCTATGTCCACTTGGATCAGCATACATGATCGGATTATTCAAGCAGTAGCAGTATAAATTTAAACCATTTACTGATTCTGGATCAAGATAACTTACATCATCTGGGCTAATGAACCTACAAAGTTCGGGACTATAATACCTTGAGGATAACCAAAATAACGAAGTTTCCTCATCATAATAATATGAACGATATCTAAATGGATTTATATTACCAATAAAATTTTCATCCACAACTTCGTTATTTAAACTATTATATACTTTATGATTTCCCCATGCATCATAAATATATTTTGCAACTATATTCCCATTAATATCAGTAATGTGAGTTATATCATTTTGTAAGTTTTTAATATAAAGATATTCTATACCATTATAATTAAAACCAACTAAGCCATCAACACCATAGTGATAATAGATACATTCGTTACTATTAGTATTATGTTGTTTAATAATTTTATTACCACTTAATGTGAACTTTACAAGTTCCCCATCAACTAATTTACTAATTCTTAAGCCTTGAGAATTATACTTATATTCAACATCACCATATTTAGTTAATAATTTTCCTTTAGTAAACTCTAAAGTAGTATCCTTATATGTAATTAAATTACCAAAATCATCATATGCAAAAAGATCTTCATTATGCTTAATAATTTGATCTTTCCACTGATTATCATACAAGTTTTCATAAATTTTGATAGGTTCAGATTCAATTTTATCAGTAGTAAACTCATATTGAATGCTTGAAAGAAGATTCCCGTTACAATCGTATTCAAATAATTTTGTAAAATTTAAATTTCTATTATCTTCTCTAATTAACCTATTCACTTCATCATAATAGTATTTTAAAAGAATAATACCATTTTCTCTAATTTCTGAAATATTTCCCATTACATCATAAACATACACTTGTTTAGAAATAATGTTATTATCTTTTTTAATAAGAAGCATTGAAATTAATGATGTAGAATGATCACCACATTGAAGATAATAAAATTCTTTTGTGACATTATTATTTAACTTAATTCTAGTAATTCTATCTAATTTATCATATTCAACACTTTGAACAACTCCATTTGGCAATTGAATATTTTTTAATCGTTTTTTCAAATTGTCTTCATAGTTATATTTATAATTTTGAGTGTAATCATCATAAATAATACTTGTTTCTAACAATGTATTATCAATGTTATATAAATTATTAATTGAAATTGTTTCATTATTCTCATTAATTAATTCATTAATAATATTTCCAAATTCATCATACTTAAGAGTAGTTTCATTATAGCATAATTCATTTTCGTATTCAAGCAATTTAATTAGTCTATGTTGAGCATCAAACTCATTATTTAAATAGTTATATTCTAAACCATTTTTGTCAATATATTTTTTAGAAACAATATTACCATATATATCATAAGATATTTTATAGCCATCGCCAGAAATAAATAATGTAGACACAAACATTTCTTCATCATTATATTCTTTAGAAAAAAATAACTTATCATTTATTTTAAATTTTATAATTCTTCCAAAACCATCATATTCATACTCATATGAAGTATCATTAGATATTAATTTTGTTAGCAATCCTTTTGTATAACATAATTCATTAGAATTACACACACCATTTGATTCTTGTGAAACTGCAAGTAACTGATTATTTTTATAATTATATCCTTTATAAATTTTACTATCATTAGAAAGTTTAATAGAACTTACTAATTTACTATTTTCATTTAAATACTCATATTGATTGTATGCAAATCCTCTTTTATCAAATTCACATTTATTTAATCCATTTTCATATGTTTCATATTCATTGTAAAACTTTTTAGTGGGATTTGAAAGGTTATATGTAACATTACCAACTACTTTATTATTTTTATATAAAATTTCAGAGACATCTCCATAATTATTTTCATTTCTTATTAACTTATTATTTGAATCATACTTATAAACAACATGCTCTTCTTTTCCGTTTTCGACATAATTTTCTTCAATCAAAAGATTGTTTCTATTATACTTATAAAATTTCTCTCCAGTCATAGTATTAGAAGTTTCGTATACTTTTCGATTATTATCGTTTAATTCAAAATAATTCCACTCACATTCCTCTAATTTAACATCTTCAAAAATTAAGTAATTAATATTGTAGCTATAATCAAAAATAATTTTAATATTTGTAATAACTTCTTCACTATGAACAGTAGCAGGTAGTACACATGGCATTTGAGTTTCAACTTCATGTTTACACTCTTCGAATGAAACAGGAAATGAAATATATTGTTTTTGTTTATTCATCCAATCAAATGAACACTTTGTAATATCTACTCTACCATTACTATAACTTGTTTCTACTCTTAATTCAAATTTTCTTTTTTGTTTATTTTCACTTGAATAAATAATATGTTCATCGTTTCTATCATCATATATATAATTATTAATTCTTGAAGGTTTAACATAAGCAGAACTTGCTGTTACATATGCAGATAGAATTAAATTTTTCTTATTTCTAACCTTTTCTATGTCAACATTTGCATAAGCATAGTTTTCTGAAAATGGTGCTCCACCTAATAATCCATATCCTTCAGAATATGATCGTTCACTTCCAATCCAATTAACATCTGATATTAAATTCTCTACTCCACTTTTTGATAAAGTTGAAATTTGACACTTTTTAGAAACAAATTCATTGTTAATTGAAATAGTTTTACCATCTACACTATCACAAATAGATTTTAAATTTCCATAATTATCCATTAAATATGTTTTGGTATTTCCCTTTTCATTTGTAATAATTGTTGTATATAAATCAATATAATTTATATCTGAAATTAATCCGTATAACTCATTATCTAAATACTCAATTTTACTATTCTTAACTATTTTTGTAATAGTATATTCTGATAATTTTACAACTCTATTTGAATTATAATCAATTTTATATCCAAAACCAAAAGTATTTTGAATATCAAATAATAATCCATTTTCATCATATTTAAATGTAGTTTCCGTTTCATCTTCATTTACTATTTTAGTTAGTTTATTATTATTATATTTAAATTTAACTTTTTGACCTAAAAAATTTATAATCTCTGTTAAAACATTGTTTTCATATGTTAAGACTAATTGTTTATCATCATTTTCTATTAATTTTATTATTTTACCATTTTCATATTCAAATACAATCTTATTTAAATTAGAATCGCTTAAACTAATTAAATATCCATATTTATTAAAACCAAATATAATATTTGATGAATTAATAATATGATTTACTTCTGATGATTCGTATAATTTAATTAATGAATTGTTAAGTTTATTAATTTGATTTTTGTATTTCTTTATTTCATTATTATTTTTCTCAATCTCATAATTAATTTGGTTTAATTGTAATTCATCACTTTCAGAATTATATTTTTTACTTAAATCAAATAACGCTATACTTTTACTATTTTTTTGAGATATCAATTCATTTATGATTTTATTGGATTCAAATGATTCATCTTCAATTTCATCATTTACTTTTTCTGATTTTTTTTGATATATAATGGTCGCTTCTTGTTCAACATCAGAGAATTCTCGTTGTGCTAACTCAACGTCCCATCTTGCATCTTGATATAAATTTGATGCATTTGAATAATCTTTTTGTGCTTGAAAATATTCTTCTTCATTATCATTTTCTGCCTCTGGAGAAGTCTGATTTTCATCCTCAGATTCATTATTAGATTCGTTTAAAGATACCATTTTTTCATAAACAGTGTCTCTTTTATTAATCATTTCTATATAGGCATTATCTAAATCATAAAATAATTTACTAATGTCTTCTAAATATTTTTCTTTTGCTATATAATATTTTGAATACACTGTTGAATCTGCATTACAATATTCTGCGAATTTTTCATTAAATTCTTCTTTCAAGTTCTTTAAACTTTTTTGTTTTTCAAGTATTTTTTCATTTAATGTTAATTCTTCGCTACTAACACTTTGTACAATTTTATCAATTTCATATTGAACATTTTTTATTTCAATATATTTTTCTACTAATTCTTTATTTTTATTTAGTAATACATTATTATATTCTAAATTTGAAACATAATTATTTAATTCTTCAATTTGATCTTCTAAAGTTGAAATCTCTTCAGTTCTCAATTCAATTAAATTGTCATTTTTATATTTTGTATAGTCAGTTATTAACGTCAACCCACTTGTAGATTTTAATTCTCTTACTACTTCAAAACCATCATATGACAATGTTCCATTTAAATTAATTACAACCTGTTCCTTTAAAATATAGTGTCGAGTGTCATTTAAAATATAATAGTAAAACTCTGAAAACTCGTGAATATTTCCGTTGCCATCTAAATAATTATACACATCATATCCACTTTCAAGCGAGGCATTTTCATTTTTAAATAAATATTGTTGAAGATTTAATTTCCAACCATCACCCATATTAAAATTAGAAATATTTTTCACATCAACAATTACATCGCCTTTTTCATTGTATCTATTACTATTATAAATATGTTTCAATATGATTGGTAAAAACACACTTCCTGAATCTATATCTGTATGCTCAAAACATAATTCTCCGCTTTGTAAGTTTACATTCCCAATTCCGGCATCTAGACAATCAAATTGTTGAAATGCCTCTTGTTCAACGATTTGATGTTTAGGAATATAATCAATGACAATTTTAGGCTCATATAATTCATCACTATTTTCAGAATAAAATTTTATGTACCCTTTACTTAATGTATTTCGTGGTTCTATCTTTAATATACTTTGATTTAAATTTGAAAACATTAAATTTACTAATTCATTTGTAATATCAATAAATACTTTACCATTCTTACCTGGACTTGCTATTATATCAATTAATTCATCACCAATATACACATTAATTCCTTCAAAAGAAGGTCCTATATTCCACTCTTCTGCAGTTAATTCTAACGTTGCATTAAGAATTTTCATTTTAGATGAAATAGAATTTAAAATTGTACGTTGATGTAAATTAATAGATAGATATTTTTGTCCATTGTAATATCCTACTGCATCGTAGGCAATAAATCCTCCACCTGTGTAATTGAAACATTTTACATTAAAACCTTTTATTTCTTTCTTAGCCATTGTTAATTTCCCATCCTAATTTCTTTAAAACATCTAAAACGACATCTAGGTCGCTAATAAATTTTACTGTATCTCTTCCATTACATAAAATATTTCTATTACCCCTTCCAGAAATATAAATTACATCATCTTCTTTAGATTCAGATATTACTTTTTCAATGGCTTCTTTTCTATCTAAAACTACATCATGCTTTAAATAGTCAGCAATATATCCTTTTAATTCATTTGTTATTTCTTCTACAGGTGTTGCTCCAGAATCGCTTTCAGTAATACAAACATAGTCAGCATATTTTTTTAAATAGTCCATTGCTGCCTTTCTTGAATTAGTTTGTTCAATTATATATTGATTATCAGTAAATTCTTTTAACCATGTTTTATAACCTAATCCAGGAGCTCCAACAACTACTTTTATATTTTTTATATCATTTAATAACTTATATTTATATAATTCCTCTAACATAGGCATTAAAGACATTCCAACAATTATCTTTCTATTATTAGTTTTCACTAAAACTTCTCTACCAGGAATGACAATATTCTCAATGAATTGTTTAAATAAATCCTCATTATAACATTTTAAAGTAGAAACTACTGCAATAGCACATGTAATATTTAGTGCATTATGAGACAATAACATTTTTGTTTTATATTGATGATTTTTGTTTTTAAATGACATTCCAATCTTTAACCCTTCTAATGAATCAGTTTTTTCTGTTAATAAATAATCAATTTTATTTTCATCAAATCCAGAAACTTTAGAAATATATCTTGAACCAAATAATATATTCTCACCTTTACTTGAACTAAGAAATTTAGATAATAAATCTTTCATTATAGGATCAGTAAACCCAAATATGTTTACTGAATTATCATCTGAATATTCAAAAAAAGTTTTTTTAATTTCTACATACCTTTCTGGATTATAAAAATCTTTGTTATGATATGGGTTTAAACTAGTTAAAACTTTTACATCAAAAGGTACATCTTTTACATACCCTTTTTCAATTACTCTTTCACTGACTTCCAAAACTAAATATTCAGCTTTATAATTATATACTTGTTCTATAATATCTAATAACATTTCTCTATCTTTAATAGGTAGATCACATGCTTGTTTTTTATCAATATAAGTAATAGGTGAATCCACACAAATACTACTATACAAAATAGACTTTTTACCTATAAATTTTAAATACTCATGAATTAAATATGCCGTAGTAGATTTACCTCTACTACCAGTAACTCCAATAATTATAACTTTGTCATTATCCTCTTGTCTAACAAAACTGGACATTTTATCCTTACGCAACGGATGTCTAATACTTTTTCTTTCATTTTCTAATTTTGTTTTTAAATTTTTCAATCTCATATTTCCTCCTAGTCACCACTAGACGAATTAGATTCATAATAGTATTTAATTAAACCTTCATATGTAAATACATGTTGTGTCATCTCTTCATCAAAATAAAATTCAACTTGATAATTATAGTTAGTTGTTGCAGTTCCTGATGTATCCTTTAAGTCTTGCGTTTCATAAAAATGTACAACAACTGATGAATCATTTTCTTCTATCATACAACTAATTAAATCAGTATCAATATTTACTTTTGCATATAATTTATTTGCACCCGTACTCCATGTTAAAGATAGAGAGTTAATTCCTGCATAATCCTTATTCCAACTTGATTCACCATTTGAACTCATCATGTCTTTAAAATATTTTTCTAAAAAAAATTGAAAGATTTTTTTATTAACATGTACATCACTTGTAAGTTTCAATGTTGCCCCTACAATATTATTTAAATCTGAAGCTTTCAATGTATCACCATCTTCAAATCTTTTATTATTATTAATTGCTTGTGCTAACTCTTCATTAGCGCTATTTGTTTCCCATTTATTCATTTTTATTCTCCTTTTTAAATGTTTGTTTAATTAATTGATTAGTTCCTGTGGAACTAAGACCACTTACAATACCAATACCTAGTGCCGTCCAAACATTATCAGCATTAAGAATTATTTCAGGATTTGTATAATAAATTAATATTCCTAGTCCTGCTCCTATTGATGCCATTAAAATAGGTATTAGTTTGTAAGTTTCTTGTGTGTTTTTAAATATGCTTTTAAATATTTCTCCTATGATATAGCAGCATAAAACTATAATAGGAATACTTGTAAAATTCATAATTCTACTCCTCCCTAAGTTTAAATGTTTATTTTAAACATTTAAATTGGTGTTAGTTTATTTAGATATTTGTACATTATTTTACCTCCTCACTATATAAAGAGAAAAAAATTCTAAAAAATCAACCAAAATTTTAAAAATTTTTTAAAATTCATCTACTCTTTTAGTAACATTAGCTACTGCTTCTTCTACTTTAGCGAGTCGTTCAGCAATATTTCGATAACGTTCATCTACTTTATTTAAGTTCTTTTCAACCCGATCAACACATGCTCTTATGTAACCAATATCAGAAAGCATCGCACCTTCAGTCTTGCCATCTACTCTTTGTTCCTGTAAATTATTTTTTCTACATGCAAGATAAGCAAAAAAGATGCTTGATAATGTTCCAATAATACCGATAATTGAAACTACAATAGTTAATTTTTCCATGTTATATCACCTCCTCACACCTATAACACATTAGTTTTTAAAAAAACAACATTTAAAATTTAAAAAAGTGGAAAATTACATTTCCACTTCGTCATATATTTGCTTATACATTTTAAAATATTTTTCTCTAATTCTTTTTAATCGAACGCTTACTGCTTGTTGTGTAACACCAAGCTTATTTGCCACTTCAACACCTTTTAATATTTTATCATTTTCAAAAAACAAAGATAAAAACTTTTTATCCCTTTTTGATAACAAACTTTCATCAAACTTATGAAAACTTTTTATTTCATCATTTATTAAATCTATATATTCAATCTCATTATTAATCATAATATTTAAACTAATTGGTTTATTAAGTTGTTCTTTTCTATATTGACTATTAAATGAATATACTTTTCTTTTAAGAGAAACGTTTAAATATTTAATAAATTGATTTTCATTGCAAAACAAATTAAATTCATAAAATAATAAATCAATATGATTTAGATTTTGAAAATCAAATTCATATAACTCTAATTTATATTTACTTACAAATGCATTAAAATATTTATTATCATATATTTTTATAATGTCATCTATGTTATAAATCATAGTTATTTTAATACTATTAACTTTTTCATAATCAATATTGTTTTTCAACTCAAACACTTGTAATACTCTATATAAAATACTCAATAAATCTTGATTAAAGTCATCACGATTATTTATTGTAACTTTACAAACATAACTTTTTATTAAATATTCTAATTCTATATAAATATCTTCAAATATAACTTCATTACTGTACTCATTACAATTTTTATATTCCTTATATTGCAGGATTAGTTTAATTAGTTTATTCATTACCCCTCCACATAAAAAGGAGCAATTAATAAATTAATTGATTTTTACTCCTCACCACATTAACATGGTAAAAAAAGAAAAAACAACATTTTTTTATAAAAAAAATATACACTAAAAAGTGTATAGCTTTTTTAAATAATTATATCCCCAAATATAACCAAAAAATTAACATATCCCCTTTTTACAAGAATATCTTACAATATATACATATTTTTGTCAAAATTTATGTTAAACAAATCTTTTTAAACTTACAGAAAAATTGTTATACTATTTAAATTGAACAATATTTTCAGTTTTGACTGAGCAATATTTTTACTTTTCATTGAGCAATATTTTATTTTATCACTACTTTCAATTAATCATTAATCTAATATTGGTCTACTTTATTATATATATATAGCAAAAAATACACCAAATAAAAAAATCTTGCCTAAACAAGATTCTTTTTATTATTTATTGCATTAATTATTTTAGTTACTGCATTAGGTACAGCATCTACAAGTGTTTCTAATGAATGAGATGCTTCTTCTAAATGAAGTAATTTTACATCATTGTTTACATATACTAAAAATGCAACAGGCGTAATTGTCGTCATTCCTCCTGCACCACCACCAAATGGATAATCACCATCTACATATGGTTTAGGTGCTTGTTGATCTAGTCCTCCACTAATAAAGCTATATTTAACTTTTGATATTGGAATTACTACAGCACTTCCAAGTTCCATACTACTTCCAACAATCATATCTACATCTGCAATCTCTTTAATACTTGCCATAGATATTTTTAATAATTCGGTTATTTGATGGTTGTTCATTGATTTCCTCCTTAATTTTAAATAACTCTTTTCTTCTTTTAAAAATCAATATCACTATTTTATAAACATATGTTTCTAAGTCAATACTTAGTTCAGTATTAAATGGTGTGTTTTTAAGTCTTGTTTTAAAACAAGTTGCACTTACTTTATTCAAATTAATATATAACTGATTTTGGATATAACTGTATAAATAATATAATGTTAAATAAAATTCTAAATTATCCAAATAATAAAGAGAATTAATACTTAAATATACAACCCTACCATTAAAAATATGGATAAAACTTTGAACTAAATCTTTATGATATCTAAATGTTTCAATTGATGCTTTAATATCATGAATTTTCTTTTCACTTGATGTATTAAATATATATGAATCAATCTTTTTATTAATATAATTAGTTAAATCTATTTTAATTTTTAAACTCTTTGAGATAATCAAATTAACTTTTAATTTTCCACCATTATATTTATATACTTTTAATCTAATCGAACATATGCATATTAAAAATAATATAACTACTATAATAATTATAACTTTCATATATATATTTTTTACATAATTTTGTATTTTATACTACAAATGAGATATTTTTTGATATAATTATTAATGAGGAAAATATATATGAGTATTAATGATTCACTAATAAAATTAATAAAAAAATATCAAAATAACAAAAGACCAGATACACCTGCAAGATGTGTACATTATCCTAGTTGTTCTAATTATTCAATTGAATGTTATGAGAAATTTAATTTCTTTAAAGCCACATTCCTAACAATTAAAAGAATACTATTTTGTACACCACTTAATAGAAAATTCTATGATCCTGTTCCTTATACTAAGGAAGAAAAAAAGATAAATAAAGAATTAGATAGGCTTGCAGAAAGTATCGAAGAAATCCTTCTTGAACATTATAATAAATATCCAAATATGGAAATAACTGATTTTATAAAATTAATTTATCAAAACTCATTTGGACCAAGACATATGCATAATCCTTCAGAAGAAACAGTCTTAAAATATCTAACTGAAGAAATGAAAATTGTTACAAACGAATTAGAAATAATAGAAGATATTGGTAATGGATATATAAGAGTGTATTTATCAAAGGAAACTAATATTGAAAACCTATCTAATCATTTTTTAAATTCAATGAATGAAGATACATATACTGAAACTAATATTAGAGTGTTTTATCGCAAAATTAACATTCTAATTAAACTAATAAAAAAAGGAAGTATTAAACTTCCTAAAAAAGAATCAATGAATTATATTAAAGAATACCTATCAAATGGAATTAATCCAGTTAGACATTCAAAAACATATAATGAATTATATATCCCACACTATAGGGTAATTAAAAAAATAAATTAGGGCCTCACCGAGGCCCTTTTTATTTAAACTTTAGTATATTATTTTAATTTGGAACGCACTACGTTCCGAATTGAAACATTAATAAATTATATTTCTTCTATTATTTTCCAATTAGAAACTAAGTTTTTAACTTCTTCTTTCGCAGATGCTTGAGTAATTTCTTCTTTTAAATATTTATGAATAAGAGATGCAACAACTTTTGCATCAATATTATTACAACCTCTTGTTGTTACAGCTGCAAATCCTATTCTTAAACCACTTGTTTCTTTTGGTGATAATGTATCCCCTGGAATCATATTTTTATTAGTCGTAATACCAATTTCTTCTAATTTATTTTGAGCTTCTCTACCTGTTATGCCATATGTGTCAAGAGTATTTAGTAAGAATAAATGGTTTTCTGTTCCAGATACTTTTGCACCAAGTTCTAATAAAGTATTTCTACAAGTAAGTGTATTAGATTTAACTAATTTAGCATAGTCTTTAAAACTATCATCTAATGCTTCTTTAAAACATACTGCTTTACCTGCAATAATATGTTCTAATGGTCCACCTTGATAGAATGGGAAAATTGCAGAATTAATCTTTTTAATTAACTTTTCATTATTTGTAAGAATTAATCCACCACGAGGTCCTCTTAATGTTTTATGAGTAGTTGATGTTACGATATCAGCATAATCACATGGGTTTTGGTGTTCTTTTGCTGCGATAAGCCCTGCAATATGAGCCATATCTACCATAAAGAAGCATTGAACTTTATTACAAATTTCTTTAAAACGTTTAAAGTCAATTTCATATGGATATGCACTATACCCCGCAAGAATTAAATCAGGTTGTTCTTCTTTTGCAATCTCTTCAATTTTATTATAATCAAGTCTTCCCTCACTATTAAGTGGATAGTGAACAAATGTATAAAAATGACTTGAGAAACTTACATTTGAACCATGTGTTAAATGCCCTCCATCATTAAGGACTAAACTTAGGATTTTTCCACCTTTTGGAAGTAATGCATGATATGCAGCTGCATTTGCTTGAGATCCACTGTGTGGTTGAACATTAGCATATTTTACATTAAATAATTTACACACTCTTTCAATAGCAAGCATTTCAACTTTGTCTACTACTTCACATCCACCATAATATCTAGCATTAGGATAACCTTCTGCATATTTATTTGTAAGAATACTACCGCAAGCTTCTCTTACTGTAGTACTTGCATAGTTTTCAGATGCAATAAGTTCAATACCTTCATTTTGTCTAATAGACTCTTCTTTTATTAAATCAAATATTTGTTTGTCCATTTTTATTCTCCTTATTTCATTATATAATATAAGGAATACCAGTTAGGTCTATCCTTAGCATAACGACTTTTTTTCATCACATCAATAGAAAATTCTAACGATGTTCTTTCCATAATTTCTGTAATATGATGTTTCTTTGTTTTTTCATAGAATTCATCAATTAGTTTATCACGATTTGGGTAATCTATTTCAAGTCTTACTAGATATGCATATTCCATACCAAGTTGTAACTTTTCTATTCTTTCCTTATATATATTATTATCAGCTTCATTATATGCAAGTGTCAATAAATTTAAACCCTTTTCAACTAATTCATCTGTATATAATAAACTATCTGCATCATCATAAAGCCATAAAGTTTTATCATAAATCTCATCTTCCCACATATTAAGATAATCAATTATATAATGAGATGATTTTATTCCATAATAATTTTCACAAAAATCTTTAATTAGAGTATCTAACGATTCAACAGTATCAGAGAGTAATCTTGCAGATACATAAGATTTAAGTTCGTCAAAATAGCCTTTTCCACCATATGAGAAATTACCTTGCATTAATAGACCTTTAACATTGTATTTTTTATATAATTCAATATTTTTAGTCATCGATCTAAAATTAGGGAATGGTAGTAAATAATTTCTAAAGTTTACAGCATAATCCCATATATATAAATGATTTGTAATTTTACTCCAGTTTATTAAATCATTTAAGAACATTCCATCCCTACCATCAGGATTAATTGTTGCTGATTCTTCAATTGATTTAGACCAAGAACACTCTATATTACAAAGTCTAACTATTACATTTTCATGAGGAATAACCTTTGTTGGAGTGCGTCTAGAATATTGATATGCAAATGTATGAATTAATTTGTTTGGAAATTCTTCTTGTAAAGCATTTGCTAGTTTATTAACAAATGTAATAATAGAACCACTTTGCGAATTGTTTTCATCATCTATTTTTTTACAGTTTTCACATTCACATGCCATCTTAATAAAGTGTCCCATCCATTCATCTTGTGCAACACTGAATATATCACATTCAGAGTTATTAATAATCCAACTTCTTAACTTTTCTAAACATATCTTAAATACATCTGGATTTGACAAACAAAGTTCGGTATGTTCTTTTACTCTTTTTCCATCAATTAAAGAAAAATATTCAGGGTGAGTATCAAAATAGTCTTTAGGATTTAATAAATCACTGAAAGAATGATGGAAGTTATACCATTTAACTTTGTTACCATGTTTGTTAGATAAGTCAGCTAAATTACTATTTAACATATTTTTTGCAGCAAAATCACCATCAAATGCATCTCTAAAATACACTTCACGATATTCAAATGTAAAGTCTTGTATTAATTTATAATCTTTATCAATAGTTAAATTATTAATATTATCATACTTTTCACAATCTTTAGTAAAACATCTAAAATTAATAAATGCCTCTAGGAACTTATATACACCATATAGAATGCTTCTTGAGCTATTACCCGATATATAAATATCCTCATCTACTTCTTTAATAATATATGCTTCATTAGACAGGCCTTTTAATTCAATATTAATATTAGAATCTCTTGCATTACCAATAATAATTTCTTTTGATCTTTTTTGACATTTATCAGAAAATACTGGTAATAGTGTATTCGTTGATAGATATAAGTATTTTTGAAGTTCCATACAAGCATATCGTTCAGCTTCAGTAGAGTTTACATTATGAACAATGTGGTACGAAGTATGATTATTTTCTATAATATTTATTTTCATATTATCACTTATTATTTTTTAATAAATTAATTTCTTCTTCTGTTAATAATCTATAACTTCCAAGTTTTAAAGTATCATCTAAATTAAGAGGGCCAAATGATATACGTTTTAAATATATTACGCATTTACCAGTTGATGCAACCATTCTTTTTACTTGATGAAATTTCCCTTCATGAATTGTTAAATGATATGAACAATTAGATACTTTTTCTATTTTAGCAGGAAGTGTTAATTGTCCATCAATCAGCACACCATTTTCAATTGTATTCATATCTTCACTTGTAAGTTCTCTGTCAGTTTCTAAAAAGTATGTCTTATCAACATGTTTTTTAGGAGAAAGTAGATTATGTGATAAAACACCATCATTCGTAATTAACAAAAGGCCTTCAGTATCTATATCAAGTCTACCAACAGGAAATAGTTCTAAATATTTAAAATCATTAATTAAATCGATGACTGTTGTATGAACATTATCAAATGTTGCACTAACTACTCCTTGTGGTTTATTAAGCATAATATATACATATTTTATATATATTACTTGTTCATTATCTACTTTAATAACATCATTATTTTCATCAACACTTAAGCCTTCATTATTTACAATAATATCATTAACAGATACACGTTTTTGTTTGATTAATATTTTTACTTCTTTTCTAGAGCCATATCCAGTATCTTTTAAAAATTTATCTAATCTCATATTATAGGTTAGTGTATTCTTTTGCAATAAGTGCAGCTAGTTTACAGTTATTAAACACTAACTTTATATTAGATTCTAAACTGTTTCCACCAGTTAATTCAACAATCGTTTTAAGTAGAAATGGAGTTTGATCTTTTCCTTTGATACCTTGTTCATTCATCATGAAAATCGCTTTATCGATTGCAACATTCATAACACTTTCATCAAGCGAATATTCTTCTGGAATTGGATTAGTAATAAGTACACCACCATCAAGACCTAAATCCCATTTAACTTTTAAAGTCTTGGCAATTTCAAGTGGAGTGTCCATTCTATAATTTACTTTATATGCACTTGTTCTTGTATAAAACGCAGGAAGCATTTCTGTTCCATAACCAATTACTGGAACACCTTTAGTTTCTAAATATTCTAATGTCTTTTCAAGATCAAGGATAGCTTTTGCACCAGCACAAACAACTGCAACACTAGTTACCCCTAGTTCATCTAAATCTGCCGAAATATCCATTGAAACCTCAGCTCCTCTATGCACACCACCAATACCACCTGTAGCAAATACTTTTACACCAGCAAGCGATGCAATATACATTGTAGCAGCAACTGTTGTAGCACCATCTAATTTATTAGCAACTACAACTGGAATATCTCTTCTACTTACCTTAACAACATTATGTCCTTCTTTAGCAACGTATTCAATTTCTTCACGTGATAAACCAACACATAGTACCCCTTTAATAATAGCAATAGTAGCAGGTACCGCCCCATTTTCTCTAATAATTTCTTCACACTTAAGTGCAGTTTCTGCATTTTTAGGATAAGGCATTCCATGAGAAATAATAGTTGATTCAAGCGCAACAACAGGTAAATTATTTTCTAATGCTGCTTTAACTTCTTCACTAATTTTTAGATATTTTTCTAGCATCATTCATTCTCCTTATTTTTATATTACTTATATTATACCAAATAATTAATTTTTTTACACTTGTTATAATTAATAATTTAAAATCCCCTATTTTAAAATAGGGGATAGTTTTATTTAAACAAATTAATAAATAGAGGATCATTTCTTAAAAAATCAAAAATATCTTTTTCTAAATCTTGTTTTAAATCTAATTCATAATCAGGTTCTCCACTAAAACTCCACTTAGTAGAATCATCTACAAGTCTATCAACTAAAAATGAAGTATGGCTTAAAACTTCTTTATTTTCATACATCTTAGTCCATAGTCTTATATGTTTTAGAGAAAAACTTAAATACTCTAAAGTCTTTTCTTTATTTTGAATTCTTGCTTGATCAAATGCACACTTTTTATATATATCAGCAAGTCTTAGATGATAAAACCCATAATCTTCATTTTCATAAACAATATCTAAAAATTGTTTAAATTTAAGTAGCGCTTCATCTCTTTTACCTACTTCTTTTCTTCCAAATGTAGTAATTAATCTTATATAAAACATATCGACAAAACTTTTAAAGATTTCTTGCGTCGCACGAATCCTATCCTCACCAGTTAAAACATCAGGCCAGAGCCATTCGCTAGTTATAACCATCATTGGTAGTTTTTCTACAATTTGTTTTGCTTTATCAAGTTCTTTTCTAGATGTATAAATTAAAATTAAAGTTTGCATTGCACCATATCTAATAGCATCATCAACACATTTTTCAAGTATTTCGTTTGCTAATTTTATAGCTTTATCATTATACTCTTTTAAATCAGGATCTAATCCTTTTGTAAAATATATGTGCAGCAAAGCGTGTTTAATGTCCCAACTATTTGGGTATTTTTTTATAGCATTTTCTAATAAAATTAAATTTTCATCTATCTTACCTTGATTTAATAAAACAATATATTCTTCTATTATAGCATCTATTTCTGCTTCTTTTTTCATCACATCAACATCAAGTAAAAAGTCTACTGTTACATCAAACATATTTGCAAGAATTGGTAGCAAAGTAATATCTGGATATGTTAAATCATTTTCCCAACGTGATACTGCTTGAAAACTTACACCTAATTGTTCTGCTAAACTTTCTTGTGTTAAATTATTTTCAATTCTTAGTTCTTTAATTCTTTTACCTAATTGCATAAATTTCTTCCTTTCATATATATTATTTGTAAGCTTACACTAATAGTATACACCTAATAAATATACTTTACCATAACTTAAATGATGAATAGAGTTCAACTATAATGAGAATATTCATAAAGCCGATGAATTTATATAATTACTTTTCTTCATTTTGTTGACTATAAAATATTTCTTTTTGATGTTCTATTTCTGCTTTTAAATCTAATTCATTAGGTAAATATAATTTATACTTTGTTGCAAATAAATGTTCATTCCCTTTTAAGATAGAATACTTTGCAATATCTGCATTTGTTTCAGAACACAGAACAATCCCTAGTGTTGGATTATCACTTTTATCTTTTATTAGTTCATCAAACATTCTTACATACATATCCATTTGTCCTATATCTTGATGAGTTATTTCGCCAACTTTTAAATCTACTAAAATAAAACATTTTAAAATATAATTATAAAATACTAAATCAACATAATAATCACCATTATCAGTACGGATGTGATATTGTCTTCCTACAAAAGCATAGCCTTTTCCAAGTTCCATTAATATTACTTGTAAATTTGAAAGAATAGCTTGTTCTAAAACACTTTCACGTAATTTCGCATTTTCAGGAATTCCTAGAAAATCTAAAATCAAAGGATTTTTAATATGTTCTAAGTGTTTTATTTTTTCCTCTACGATTGCTTCTTCATCATCATTTTTAATATTTTCTTTTATTTGTGATGATAACATTCGATAATAATATTGCGTACTAATATTTCTTTGTAATGTTCTAACACTCCAAGCATTCTTATATGCTTCTTTTTCATACCAAATTCTTGCATTTTTATCATTAATGCTTATTAGCAGTCTATAATGTGACCAACTCAAAAAAGATTGTTTACACACTGTGTAGAAAATGTTTTGATATATTTTATAAAATTTAAGATAATTATACAAGTTATTTCGATCAAATCCTTTTCCATAAATTTTTGTTAATTCTTTAGATAAAGTAACAATTATCTCGCGACCATAATTTTCTTTACGAGTTTCTTTTAATTCTTCTTCATAAATTCTTTTACCAATTAACCAATTTCTTTGTAATAAAACTATATCAATCGTTTTATAAACAATATTTCTACTATCATCAATAATTTGTTTAACATCATTCATGATATCACTTGTTTCATAAGCATCAATTCTTAAATCTAATAAATTGTTCATTTCCTCTTTTTCCCTTCTTTAAAATTAAAAAGCGGAGCTTACTCTACAAAAGATTCTACTCCTATAAAATAAGAATAGATATATCTTTTATAAAATAAACTCCGCGTATAGTCTTTTGCGCAAAAATAAACTTACCTAGTACATCAGGGCTAGTAAATCATCAATATAAATATTATCCCAAAAGACTAGATAATAAATTTTAAACCTTGACTTTTTACAATAATATTATACCATTTAATGATATAAAAATCAAGAGCAAATTCGTTTTTTTTGCTAAAAAGATTGTCGACACAGTGTGTCCACAATCTTAAGATAATATTATAAACATTTTCCAAACAGTGACTATAAAATCTTAAATTATAAGTTATCTCCATAATTACTATTTAAATAAAAATATTATTTATTTGTATGTATTTTAATTGAAAAAGATTTTGGACTCACCGAGTCCAAAATCGTTTTTTCATATATTTAAGATATAGATTAATTATAAGAAACTCCACCCCATTCAACAACACAGAATCCGTTTCTTTCAAAACTATATAACTGTTGTTCATTAATATCAACATAACCATCTACTTTCTTGATATGAATCGTAACTCTTAACATACTATCAGGAGTAGTAGAAAAATATAAAGGACAATTTTCGTTTCTTTCTAATGTCTGCTCAAAATAAACAATACTTTGTTCATTTTGTTCAAGAATTGGAAGCCAGAACATAATAAATTCATTTGCCTCTCTTTCAGTGAAACCAAGAATATCTAGCTTTTCTTCTAAAAATTCTATCGCATTGTCTTTAGTCACATAAAATCCTTCATTAAATTCACAGGAGTTTGTGTTTTTTTCATCGAAGAATAAAGCATAATAACTTCTTCCTGATTTGTCATAAATAGTTCCATCTTCTTTAACTATAACATTCCACTCATTATTATACTTTGGATATGTTGTAAGTAAATTATCTTCATTCAAAAATTTAATAATTAATTCCATTTCTTCTTCAGGATATAAATAAATTACAGGCTTGCAATATATCACTTCATAACCATCCTCTGGAAGCGAAGGTATAACTAATGTTCGTTCTTCTAAATTATCGACAATATCACTTGCTACATAATTATTTTTTTCCACAAGACAATAAAACGCAATTTGTCCTTTGTATATAGAAAATGGATTCATTACATAATCATCAGAAACAATAGGCCATACACCTCCATATATATTTACATTCCCTAAGACAGCAACAACTTTTAAATTTCTTATTGAATAAGAACTCGTGTAAGAAGTTTTATATACTAATAAATCATACCTTTCAAAATCAATTGATGTAATTACTTCATCATCAGTAGTATCAGTGTTTAATAGATTTTCTTGACTAAAAAACTTGATATCAATATTCAATGTTTCAAAATAATTTGTAAACTGTTCTTGAGAAGTAATTAATAATCTATCATCAACAAAACCTAGAGATGTATATATATCTGAATCAAAATATAATGGTACATATCCATAATATATTTTAGCAAAATCTTTTTCAACATACTTATCTTCAATTTTCCAAGTATATGATAAATCATACTCATTGTAAAATTTTTCTTCAACTTTATTTAAACAATTATCAATTTCATTAAATTTTACTTCAAAAACAACATTTCCATTATCATCTACAAATACTGTTTTAATTTCATTATCATAGAAATCATATGTACCTTTATAAATTATTTCTATTTGCAAAACTGAAGAAAAAATAATTTCACATGTTTTATCTAAATTAAAACTAATTTCATTTCTATGTTCACTTTCACCTACATAAGTTTTTTCTATCGTTTTATATTTAGGATCTACTTCTCCACAAGTACATTTACCTTCTATAAATTCGTGTGTATGTGGCGGTTCGTAATTTGGATCTATTTCTCCACAAGTACACTTACCCTCTATAAATTCGTGTGTATGTGGTGGTTCGTAATTTGGATCTACTTCTCCACAAGTACACTTACCTTCTACAAATTCGTGTGTATGTGGTGGTTCGTAATTTGGATCTACTTCTCCACAAGTACATTTACCTTCAACATAACTATGTTTATGTGAATCATCTTTACAAGCAGTTAACGATACGAATAAAAATACAACTAATATAAAAATAAAATAACGCTTAATCATTTTGTTTTCCTCCAAATTTTATTCATTTTCCCAAGTATTATGAATTCGATAAATTTCTTTTATATCACTTTCTTGTAATATTCCATTATTTAACATATATCTTAAATCTTCTTCATCATTTAATTTATAAGTCTTTTTATCTTTGGTTACTAAAATTTCAAATCCTCTTTTAAAATAGAATTCATATCCTAATATTTCAAATACTATTTCAGAATTTTCTTTTGTTTCAGAAAATAAAACTGATGCTCCATTATATGAACCATAAAATCTAAAACAATTTCTAAATTCAACAAAACTTGAATATAATGGTGTAATTTCAAGAGAATCAAAACTAGATTCGACGAACGTTAATTGTCCACTAGCATATAATGTTTCAATCAATTCCTTTGAACTTTCCTCAGTAATAATAACATTTGTGACATTTTCTTTTGTATCTTCTATTATATTTTTTAATTCTTCATCATTAGTTGTTTTAGATACTGATTCAACTTTTTCATTAATAATGTCTTTAATATATTCTTCACTATTTGGTATTACACTTGATTCTTCTAAACTATCTATATATGCATTTATCTCTTGTTTAATAATTTCTTTATTTTTTTCAATATTTTTCTTACTTGAATAATCACTAAATATTATACAAGATATTACTGTTACTAATAAAAGAAGAAGAAAAGAAATACAAAAAATATTTTTTTTATTTAAATACTTTTTATTTTGATTACCATTAGAAATATTTTTACTTAATATTTCTTTTTTCGTTAAACTTATTTCATCAAAATCAGGTATCAAAGTTTTTAAATCTTCTAATCTTTTTTCTATCATTCAATATCACTCCTTTCAATAATCTCTTTCATAAAAGTTCTTGCTCGTTCTAACCTTTTCTTTACTGCAGATTCAGAAATTTTTAAAATGTCTGCAATTTCTTTTATCTTCATAGAATCATAATAATGAAGAATTATTACCTTCTTATATTTATTTGGTAATAACATTACTGCATTTGCAATTTTAACTAATTCATCATCATTATTAATTTGAGGGGTACTCATAATTATTTCATTATTTAAAATTACCATTTTATAGTTCTTACTTTTTAAGAAATTAATACATTCATTTATTGTAAGTCTAATTAAATAATATTTGATATTTAAAAGCGTATTAAATTCTTCTTTTGTACTAAGTAATTTAAGAAATACATTTTGAACTATGTCAATTGCATCATCTTTATTTCTTAAATAACCATATGCTACATTAAATATTTCTTTTGCAAATGAAGAATATGCTTCATTAAATACATCGGTTGTTATTTTCATAATTATTCCCTCTCACTTATAAGACAATTATTTTACTAAAAGGTGACATTTTATTTATATATATAATTATTTTAACATTTTTAAATATATATAATGAATAAAAACCTCTTTATTTTTTTAATAAAGAGGTTTTTAAAAAATTAATTTACATTTTACGCTTTCAAAAACAAAATAATTTAAATTTATAAACAATATTTTTCCTACATATTTTGAAGAAGAATTAATGTAACTAATAATGGAACTTCATTAAACGTTTCAAGTTGCCAAGCTTGTTCACCATTATCTAGAATTGATAATTCAATATTTAGATCATTAAATGCAAGCCAAATATCATTTTCATTTATACCAGTTTTTTCAACTAATTCATTCATTGTATAATATTTTGTAATTCCATTTTCTACCATTAAATTATGTAACGCAAATAATACTCTTAATGTATTCATCTTATTAATAGATGTTAAGTAACGATGAACTTTTCTTATTTTATTAATATCAAATTTTGGATAATCTTTAAAAGATGCGATAAATAATGAATTATCACCTTTCATAATTACACCAGCATGACTTTGACTTATTGCTTTATTTCTATATTTCTTGCCTTCTAGTAAATCGTTAACTGATTTCTTTTCTTGTTCTGCTACACATGTTGATGCAAGCATGGCGATTTGATAGATTAAACTTGTTTTATCATTATAATCTTCTTTAGAATCAATTAGTGATTTAATGTTTAAATAAATGCTATTAACTGATGATTCTGGTATATAACCTAATAATTCATCAATTGATACTTCAAAATAATCTGCTATTTCAGGTAATACAGAAATGTCAGGACAAGATAAACCTAATTCCCATTTAGAAATACTTTGACTAGTTACACCAAATACTTCTGCTAGTTCTTCTTGTGTTAAATGTTTTTTCTTTCTTAATGCTTGAATGTTTTCAGCAATTTTAATACTCATAATTTTAATTCCTTTCAATTTTAATATTTGTTTTCCTTGCAAGAATAACCATGAAACAATTGTTTCTACTAATAGTATACACTTATTCTTAGTTGAAGTCTACATATCAAAAGTTGAAAAACACCCTTTTTTTACAACTATTAGTTGTATTGTGTTTTTAAAGAAAAGCACTGCACAAAAGTGCAATGCTTCTTATACTTATTCACCAAACGCTTTGTTTTGTGCATAATCAATAGAGAAAAACCAAGGAGTAATTACTTTATCTATTAAGTATTCTGATTCATTATTATCATCTGTTTTGTTAGGATTTAAAGTTTTTAGACAATAATAATTATAGAATAAACCTACATACTTTTTACTACCCCCATCATTATAAACACTTGTTTTAATACAAAAGATCGGTTCTTGATCATTCTTACATCTAATCGAATCAGTTGTAAAAAACACTGTCCATAATAATACAAAAGTTATTACAATGCTAATAATTATTTTTTTCTTCATAATACTCTCTCCTTATATATTATTTAAATGCTTTTTCCTTTGCATAGTCAAGACCAAAAAACCATGGGGTAATAACATAATCAGTAATAACATCTTTATTTTCTACATTTTCTCTTACTCTATAGTAATTATAGAATAACCCAACATAATAAATACTTCCACCATCTTCATACATTGCAACTTCTATAGAAAATATAGGATCTAAATTATTTTTACATCTTATCGAATCAGTTGTAAAAAACACAGTCCACATTAATACAAATGTTATTACTATACATATAATTATTTTTTTCTTCATAGTGATTCCTCCTTTATCACTTATAAAACAAAAAACGTTTATATTTTGTGACTTTTATTTTCCAAATACTTTCTTTACTCCATGGCTACAATAATAAAAACGATAAGGTTTTTCTACACATATGTCTAAAAATGCAAATAAACCAATTAAATGTGGTATTGATACCTTTTCGTAAATACTCATAGAATTATCATTTAATTCGACAACTGATTTACCAACTAATTTAAATTTTAACATACTATCTAATAATTCTAAAGCTTTTTCTTTAGATATATTAAATTTATTAACAAATAGATCTTCAGTAAACTTAGAATCACCTCTTGAATAAACAAACACTACTGCATCATAAAATAAAGGATCTGATAATAATTTACATAATTCTATTTGTTTATCTCTAGATTTTAAAACACCTGTAAAATCACATGTATCATTTTTAGGGAAACATGCAAAGAATTGATTAGATTTTTGTAAAGAAGTAACAGTTGTTCCATAATCATTTTCAATTTCTGAGTGATAGTTTTCTTCAATAATACTATCATAATCATAATCTTCTAAATTAAATCTTCCATTTATTGCGATACTCATTAAGTAACCTAATTTATTAATTCTTTCAAAACGTTCTTTTACAGGAAAACTTGCGATATAATCACATATTTTTTCCTCAATATTTAAAAAGTCATTATTCTTTACACCAAATAAATAATCAGTTGATACTTTAAAATATGCTGCAATATCTGGTATTAATTCTAAATCAGGACATCCGCCATTTTCCCATTTTGATACTGCTTGAGTTGATACTTGTAATGCTTTCGCAAGTTCTTCTTGAGTAATTTTCTTATTTACTCTTAATTCTTTAATCTTAATTCCGATTTCCATAAAATACTCCTTTTTTTAATTTTTATTTGTAACTAGCTATTTACACTAACATTATATATCAACTAAAAGTATATGTCAATGGACGCAAAATTGAGAAATTCAACTACTAATTGATACATTTATCATTATATCAAATAATAGTTGAATTATACAAATATATATTAATTATTTTATGATTTTCCAATATCCAGTTTTATCTGAACCAATTCTTTCGATAAGTTTATTTTCAACCAAATATTTAATATTTCTTCTTATTGTTTCTTCTGACTTACTTATTTCTTTTGCTAATAGTAAATATGTAATATGTGGATTATTCGAAATAATATTATAAATTTGTTGTTGAGTTTTATTAAGTTTTACACCCACACTTACACCCACATTTACACCCACATTTACACCCACACTTTGAACATCTTCTCCAATGTTATAAGCAAATGGAATTTTAACTCTTATAAAATTATCTAAAAATTCAAATACTTCTTTTCCGTATTTTTCTACAATTAATAATACACCATGCCCTGTTTGTTCTATAAGACCAAGTTGAATAAATATTCTTGCGAGAACTTCATTAACTGGTCTACTAATACCACTGAAGAAATCTTGTTTAGTAAGACCATCTGGTATACCTCCAGTAGAAATTATTTCTAGATGATCATCAAATATATATATAGCTGGTGGTGTCCCATCAATCCAATTATTATGTAAACAAGCATTATACCAACTTTCTCTAAATGCATCTACATCAAATAATCTAATATCTTCTCTAATACCATTTTTGAAAATTGTTTTTGTGGAGTTTATTACATCAGCGCAGTAATCAAATGCTTGTTTCATTGCTACAATTAAACACTTGTATCCATATTCATTTCGGTATCTTATATTACTTGCTTTTGTTGACCCATCAAATACCACTACTTTAATAGATGTATCATTTTCATCTGCTAATAAATTAGCTTGTAAATTATATTTATTACTATCAGTAAAAAGTTTTAAATTATTTTCAAAAGTATCATCATTTATATATAATCCTTTTTCTGTGTATAGCATTTTTAAATACTGAAACTTTAAATTTTGTTCTCTTGATTCTATATCTATTATTTTTGTATTTCTAGTCATATATTTATGAAAATAGTTTTCAATCTGTTTTTCTGTCATTGATTTAGCAGTTGTACCAATTCTCATATAACATCCTGATGCGCTTCTACCATATTTCTTAATATAATATAACGCATTTCCTTTTAAAACATCAATCTTTATTATCCATTTATCATCAACCATTATTGCAGATGAAGTAACAAACTCTTGTGGGTTAGGAAGAATTTTATCTGTAATTATATCAGATATTTTTTTCATTATTTCATCTAGTTTATCAGATTTTATTCCAATAATATCCCCATTATTTAAAACACCAATATAAATAGTCCCATTATTTGTATTCAAAAAAGCAACTATTTCTTTCTCAACTGAATCGTTTAAAACACTCTTTAATTCTACGTTATGAGTTTCTTCAAATTTCATTTTATGACCTTCCTTTCATAAAAACAAAAAAGTCCTACCCATACCTTATAGTTACTAACAAACTATGGTATGAATAAGACTATGTGTGTTTGTTTTTACAATACAAATTATATCAAATTATAATTATTTTGTAAAGAAGAAAATAAATTTTATATTTTCTCTTCAAGATATGCACTAGGATTTAACTCTAAGTATGCAGCAGTGGTTGAAGCAAGTTTATATGGTGTAAGCCATATATATAAAATACCTAATGTCAATAATGCTAATAAATCCCAACCTATGAAAGATAGATCCATTAACAATAAATCCATTTTATATCCTGCCGTTATTTCACTTGATTTTTTCAAACACTCTTTAGGCGTTAATTCAGGTTCTTCACATAATAAATAAAAAGCCATTTTATATTTGTAAATTAAAATTATACCCGGAATAACAAAAAGTACAAAACCAATAAATATATATAAGAACATTAATATATATAGTTTTAAAGCTTGTTTATAAAATGAAAATCCAATAAATGCATCTTTAATCTGAAATTTTTCTTCTCTTACTACACGTAAATATATATAATGCTGACTATAATAAAATGGTGCTCTTAGAAAAGTAGTAAGAAGAAATAAGCAAATTGAAGTTACTATTCCTAATATTAAAAATATATTTTTAATATCTTCACTTGCATCTTTTGCTAGTATATCAAATGCACTTAAATCAACATTAAATACATTTGGTATATAAAATATTAATCCAATTACAAATAAAATCCCTAACTTTCCTACTATACTAAGTTTACCTGTTTTTTTCCAATTTGAAATCATATTAATTCCTCCGTTATATTTAATATTATTTACTAAATTAAAAAGTAAATACACTTACATTATATATTAAAATAAATAACTACTGTTAGTTACTTTAAGAATAACAGTAGTTACTTTTTTAAATTTAATTACTTACTTATATTAATGAATAAAAATATGAATTTTCTAATACCTCATATTCAATTTCAATATTATATTTTTCTAACTCTACATAACTATTAGGATTATCCATTCCTACGTCAATATCAGATAATTGAAAATGATCAAAATTTTGTAAATTATAATATCTAACAATATTTTTAACTCCTAATTTTTCATATTCACCTTTAGGTGTTAAAGTATAGTTTACCTTAATAAAAATATCGTAAGGGGTACTTGCAATCTTATCATTATATACTAAATTATCATATTTAGAACTAAAACTAATTGAGAGCCAATTAAACTTAACATCAATATATAAATCAATATTCTTTTTTGTTACAGGTATCTTTTGAATATCGTAATATTCATTTATCAAATAATGTTGAGAAAAACCATCAACAGTTGAACATTTTCTTAAATCCATTGAACATTCATAATATTTTTCATAGTTCCCAGTATTATTTAAATTTTGAGTAATATGATATGTTAATTTTAAGTAATTTATTTTTGTGGAATCTTTAGAATCCCTACTATAATCATTTTTAGTCATAAAATAAAATATATATTCAGTAGGTTTACCATCATTTTTATCACAACTTACAATATGATTAGAAAGATTAAAACTTTGCAATAGAAAAACATTTTTATTATAAATATAATTTTGAGAATCAGGTAAAATCTTTACTGAATATCCAACATAAGCATAATCAGGTGAATAAAATAGCTTATTATACACATAATTTACATAATTATCAAATACTTCATAAGAATCTATTTCTGCAAAAAAATATGGTGATGCAGTTCCTTTTGTACCATAATTATTTGATTCAATCACTTCTAAATCTTTTAAACCAAACTTTTTCAAATACTTTGTAGTATAAAAAGAGCCATGTTGTGGGAAATTTCGTTGATTAATTCTATTACTTATAAAAAATCCAGTAGAAACTAATAAATATAGTATAAGTGGAATAAGTAATAAAGATAGTAACAATATTTTCTTTCTAGAACGTCTATTAACATTTTCAATAATCTTTATTGGTTCATCTTCTTCTAATAAATATTCTTTAGTGACATTAAAAAATTCACATAGTATTTCTAGAGATTCTTTACCGGGCATTCCAAAACCATTTTCCCATTTTGCAATAGCACTACGGGATACATATATTTTATCTGCTAGTTCATATTGCGATAGTCCGTTTTCTTCTCTTAATTTTCTTAGTTTGTCTTTGAACATAAATATTACCTCCGATAGTACTTAAATTATATCACAAGAATAGAAAATGTGGTAGTTACTCATAACTTTTAGGTAGTTACTTTTAATATTTTCTTTTAAAATGGTAGTTTTCCATTTAATTTAATCTTTCCTTTTAACTGTTTAATTATTGTCTTAATAGAATTAGGTGTATATTCATATAGACATGCGTAATTAGTTAAATTATTAAAATACTTCATATCAATAGGTCCTTTAATAGACACAACGAATACTTCTTTTTCTGTATTTAATAAACTATTAATTAAATCTTTTTGTATTTCATCTTTATATGCATCATATGAATAAAAGATTATATTATCATAATTTTTAATTAAGTTTAATACTTCTATTTTAAAAGAAGAATCAGATATAAATTTTAAAACTAAATTATTTGAAAAATTATGTTTTAATTCATTAGTTAAATTACGATCATCAAATTCATCCTCAACTATACTACCTACTTTTGCGTTAGTTGAGATAATAAGAGTTTTATCACTTATATAAGGAGCTTTACCTTTAATTAAAGTATATGAATTATCAACTATTTCTTCCATTAATTTATGTTCTTCATCTACAACAATATAATCATCACTTGTAAAATATTGTTCTAAATAAGGAAGAACTTTTTCTTTAGCTTTATTGATTCTTTCAACTTTTTCTTCTAATATAGTTCTTGAAATAATTCCTTTTTTAACAGCTTCTTTTACTGCATCAAAAACTTCTTTTTGTTGTTCATATTCGTGACATAAAAGTAATATATCACATCCTGCATTAAGTGCCATTATAGATCCGTTTCCAAGTCCATAATAATCTTTAATTGCATTCATTTCCATTCCATCAGAGATAATTAGACCATTAAAACCTATTTCTTTTCTTAATAAATCTGAAAGCATTATTTTAGATAATGTAGATGGGATTTCATCAAATGCTTTATAAATACAATGACTTGTCATAAGGGCATCACTATTTGTTAAATGAACAAAAGGATATATATTATAATTTAATAAATCTTCTTTAGAATCATCTATAATAGGAAGCTCTAAGTGAGAATCTTTTGTGCTTGATCCTGCTCCTGGAAAATGTTTTATACAGCTAAGTACACCACTTTCTTGAAGCCCTTCAACAAATAGGCTTGCATTTTTTAAGACTGTTTCTTTTGTTGCTCCATACCCCCTTACATTAACTAATGGATTAGACAACTTATCATTAATTTCAAGACATGGTGCTAGATTTATACTTAACCCATGTTTTAACATATCAGTACCAATGATTTTACCAGTTACGCGTGGTGCATTGGGAACAATAGTTGCAGAAGTAGTTAAAGGACTTGCAGGAAAAGTTACATCTTTAAAAAGTCTTACAACCATACCACCTTCTTGATCTATAGAAACTAACGGAAAAGAACCAGTAATAGAAAGCGTATAGTTATATAATTCTTTCATAAATACTTTCATTTGCACTGAATCAGTATAGTTTCTTGCAAATAAAATATAGTTACCTATTTTATATTCTTTTATAAATTTTTTATAATCATCATCTAAATGATCAAATGGAAGACCTACCATAATAACTTGACCAATTAATTCTTCAATTGTCATATCTTTTGCTGATTTAATTTTATATTTAATCATAATCTTATTCCTCACTTTTTTCATAAATTACATAACCATTTCTAATTGTTTTATATATATTTATATCATTATCAACAATTAATAAATTAGCATATTTACCTTCTTTTATACTTCCCATCTTATCAAAAATACTTAGATTTTTAGCAGGATTTTCACTCGCTAATTTTACAGCATCTATAAATGATAATCCCAAATTATCTATCATATTTTTAACTGCTACATTCATCTTTAAGGTACTTCCTGCAAGTGTTCCGTCAGTTAGTCTTGCAACAGAGTTTTTCACTATTATCTCTTGTCCACTTGGCTCAATATAAATTCCATCTTTTAAATATTTAGGACGCAATGAATCCGTAACTAAAATAACTTTATCAAGTTTTTTATTTTTAAGTAGAAACTTAACTGCAGGATACGACACATGCACTCCATCACATATAATTTCTGCATACAAATTATTACATAACAGTACAGCACCAACAGTTCCTACTTCTCTATGATGAATTGGTTTTTGTGCATTATATGTATGAGTTGAACATGTAAGTCCGCTATCTACAGCAAGCATTACATCGCTATATGTTGCGGCAGAATGACCAATAGATGCAACAATTTTATTTTTTGATAAATATTCAATTAACTCTATAGCACCATCCATCTCAGGTGCAAGCGTAACTATTTTTATATTATTTCCACTTACATTATTATAATGAATAAATGTTTCTATGGATGGATTATCTATATACTCTTCTAATTGAGCACCTGAATATTCTTTTGAAATAAACGGGCCCTCTAAATGAACACCTATAACTAAAGCTCCATCAATATAATTTTTATCAATATATTCTTTAACATTTAATAAAGATTTCTTTAGTACTTCTTTACTCTCAGTAGTTGTTGTTGCAAGAAAAGCAGTAGTGCCTTCTTTAGCTATATTACAAGCAATATTTTTCAAATCATCAATAGTTCCATCTATTACATCACTTCCTGCTGCTCCATGAATATGTTGATCAATAAAACCAGGTATTACTATTTTATTTTCTTCTAACATAACTAAATCATCACATTCAAATTCTCCAATTTTAGTTATTATTCCATTTTTAATAAGTAGATTAGTTTTTACTATTCCTTCTTCAGTTAAAATTAAGCTATTCTTAAATCCTTTAATTTCTTTCATAAAGCATATTCCTATTAAAATTAAATTTTTATATTTTATTAATAGTTTTATTATATCATATTTAATGTTTTTTTATTATGTATTAAGAAAAATAAAAAGCTAGGAACCATTAATTCCTAGCCTAAATATCCTAAAATATCAATTTAAAAAATATAAAGTATACTATAATTTTCAATCAATTTTTATAATGTTATATTATCACACTTATATAATATATATTTAATTTGTTAGCACTTAACAATTACAGTATTATAAACAAAGAAATCATGCTCTTCATCTAGACCTAAAAGACCTTTTTTATATGCGCTAACTAATAAATGACTACGAAGTGGATTAATTAATGAATTTACTACAAATCCAGCATCATCTTTTAAGTATAATGGAATGTTATTTTCAACTACTTTTAATACTTTATTAAATAATTCAAAATAACTATTTTTTAAATCATCATTATTTAAACACATCTTCTTTAATGCATTAAAATCTTCACTTTTAATAACTGGAATGACAAATTTTACAATGCCATCTTCTATTCTGCAAATGTTTAACTCTACCCCTTTATCGATTTCTTCTTTCCAAGCACCTGTTAAGTTATTATACTCTAAATTTTCAAATAAAATCTTAGAAATAACAGTTGCATCTAAATTAGAACCATTAGTTGCTTTATTATATGAAATACATTTATGAACATCGTGTAAATATCTATTACTATTTGGTGCTGCAGGATAGGAATTACCAAAGAAATGATATTTTTCTTTATCACCAAAACCATTCCAAGAAATATAGAAATCATTATGATCATAATCGTCTTCCATTTCTAATAAACAAAATGACCAGTTATAATCACCAAAATGTTTAGTATGTATATCTTTTGGCGTATTAGTATATGATAATATATTCATAAGTAATGACCACATTAATAAATTATCTGGGATATTTTTATTTTCTACAATACTTTTATAATATTCTAAATGTTCTTCTGCAAAACTAATTGCTTTATCAATAAATGTATATTCATAATTTTGTAGACAATTCTTTACCTTTTCAACAATGTCTTTGGTTACAAATACTACATTTGATTTATATTTGTTATCTTCTACTAAAAGAAATCCTCTTACAACTAATGTATTTACAACATCTTCAACATAAGGTCTTGCCATACCCATCTCAATTGATAAGTCCTCAATTGTACAAGGATTATCATATGTATGCCATAATAAGTTTTTAACATACAAATGCATTACTGTTTCATGTAAATCAAAAGGTAGCTTTTTATCATATCCTGCTATAGTTGAAAAATTTGTTGGTATATATGCTTTTTTTCCATTTAATTGTTCCATTTTTAAATACTCCTTAAGCTTTTCTCTTATCTTGGATAATTTCCAAGTTACAGTTCCAAGAGGTAAATTTAACTGTTGTGAAATGAATTTTAAAGTTTTATCTTCTACATAATATGCATATAAAATTTCTGCATAATCCTTACTAAGAAGTTTAATTGCTGAATTAATATTTCTTAGTTTTTCATCTTCGATTAATTCATCTAAAATTGACATGCTATCATCTTTAGTAGTAATTTCTTCAAGATATTCAATATTTTCACGATCTTTAATTACTCTTCTTAAATACATATTGTATTGATTTCTACAAACACCCCATACATAGAAATCAAAATTAGCTGGTACCAAGCCTTTTTCAATACTTTTTAATATTTCAAGAATAATTGTTTGTGCTAAATCTTCTGCATCCATTCTATTCTTAACGCGTTTAATACAAAAGAAAAATACTCTATCTACGTATTCTATTACTTTTTCTTTAAGTTCATTTTTATTCATATCTATTACCTCTTCACTTATATAGTTGCAAAAGTATTTTTTTTATTGGTAAATTTTCTAAAAATATTATACTATTTTTAAGTTTTAATTACACTTAATTTAAAAAGAAAAAAATCAGTTATTTAAACTGACTTTTTAATCAATACAGCGATGATACTCTTTCTTACCACAATGATGACATCTAATTCTAAAATATTCAAAATAATGTAACTCATACATTACTTGATACCATTTAGGATAAAACTCTTTATTACACATACAACATCTAAATTTATGTTTTGAAAGAATTAATCCTTTTATAAGAGCAAAAACAAGGATAAATATTACAACACCAATCAAAATATATATTTTTCCAGACATTTTAATTCCTCCTCTTATGATCAATATATACTATATTAAAAATTTTTGCAATATTATAAAAGAAAAAACTCTAAATTAATAGAGTTTTTTACTGAAATTGTTTCACTCACCAGAACAATCAGCACATTGACAAATTCCTTCATCATGACAATCGCAATCGCATACACATTGCCACGAGCAATCATTAACACTCATCTTTTTATTAACCCCAAAGCCTTGAAGTGAACATGTTGGATTAATATCTAATTTATTTAAAAAATCTAATTCCATATGTTTAGCTCCTTTCTTTTAATGTTTTTAACTCGTCAAAACTATAATTAGTCCAATTAGTAACGCATCCTCCACCACAATATTTACAAATAGAACATTTTAGGCATTCTTCATCAGGAACCCCCCTTAGTTTATTGAAAAATTTAACTATTTTTTCACTATTTATATATGAAAATAATGTTTCTGCATTATTAAAATCTATTCCAAATTTACCATACTTTAACTTATACATCGCATTACACGGGATTAAGTTTAAATCAGTATCAAATAATAATCCATTACCTTTTAAAAGTTGACAAATTGAACGTAAATGTCCGTTATTATTCATTTCATCAATAAAGCTTTTTTCCCAAACACAAAGTGGCAACGACTGTTCTAATGAAAATGAGCATCCTTTTAATTTTTCACATATTTCGGGATAAATATTACTAAAATTTTTTGCTAATATATATGGATTATTATTACGTAAAAACTCTTGCTTCGTTTCATTATTTATGTCAAAATTATAACAAAAAGATAATCCAAAAGACTTTGCACCATTATTCTTTGCTTCAACTAAACCGGCTAAAAAATTATTGATATTTTCATTAGTTAAAACGCTAGTAACGCTAAATTTGGCTCCTAAAACAGCTAAATTATTTATAGTATTCATAACATTATTAAATTGATCATATCCTGTGACCTTTTTATAAAGTAGACTATTAGATGCCTTTAATGAAATAGAAAAAGAATCGATTCCACAATCAATATATTTTCTTACTAAATTAATATCTTTTAAAATCACTCCATTAGTTACTAATACTACTCTAATATTAAAACTTTTTATATACTGAATTAATTCAAATATCTTTGAATATATTGTTGGTTCCCCGCCAATTAAAATAATTGTTTTAATACCTAATTCTACACATAAATCAACAATTTTAATACCATCTTCAATTTTTAATTCGTCATTAAGTTTAAATCCAGTTTCTTTAGCATAACACCACGTACATCTTAAATTACATGCTCGATTAACTGTAATCCAACAAGTAGTAAATTTTTTATTCATTTAAATATTACCTCAAAAAATCTAATCGTCAGATGAACAGTCGCAATTACAATCACAATTGCAATTATTTCCAGTCCAGCAATCACAGTCACTTCCACCGCATTGATTACCAAAACTGATACTTGTAAATCCTGATAAATTATCAAATTCAAAATTTAATTTATTAATAAATTCTAAGTTCATATTTTCTCCCTTCATTTTTTTTTTAATTTAGTATATATAACATCAATTTAAATAATATTATTGAATAACTTTTAGATGTTAAATATTTCACTTTATCAAAGTTATTGACTTCTTTAAACACTTCATCCATTTCAAATAATTTTTCATTAATAAGATTACCATATTTTGAAAATTTTCTTCCTTTTCTAATTTCGTTAGTAATCAAATTTGCAACCTCATTAAAATCATTATAATTAAACTTTTTAATAAGTATTGAAAATAAATCCTCTCTACAAGTAATAACATCATATAATTCAATTTTATTATTTTTAAGACTTAACAATAAATCGCTATAATAACTCTTTTCAAAATCACTATAAATAAGATTTACGCATTTTATACATTCATTAATTGTAATTGGATTTATAACATCAATAATCTGTGAAAGTATTTTATTTCTAGTTATTTTTTTTATATTTGAAACTAATTTACTAATATTACTGCTACTTAGATAATTAGCAGTTTTTGTATCGATATTCATATTTAAAATTTTATTAAAATATGGATTTTCAAGTAAAACTATTGAAAAACAATCTTCAAGATAATCTACATACTTATCTTTTTCTTTACTTCTAACCTTTTTATTGAATTCATCATAATTCATTGGATACTTTATATGATCAATAATACTTTTCACTCCAAAACATCCTAATCTAATATCAATAAATTTATAGTTAAAATTACTGATTCCACTTAGACAAGCTATATGATTTATATTACTAAATTGTTTTTCAACAATTTGTTTTGCCTTATCTATATGATGTTTCGCAATAAATATATAATAATTAGCTATATTACTAAAACTATCTTTATATGTTAAAAATGGAATATCGTGTCCATCTTTAATAAACATATTATTACAAGAACATACCTTATCCTCTAAATCCCAGCCATCCTTAACATCTTTTACATATTCTATTTTTTTACAGTGTGGACAATAATAATGAGGTTTTAAAGGATTAACATCACATAAACCTAGAATATTTACAATTAATGAACCGCTAAACATTATATTTAAAGCAAATGGTATATCATTACTATTTAAAGCATTACCAATTTCATACAAATTTTTTAGCATATAACAAACATATGGTTCATTTTTTAAAACACTTTTTTCTTCTAAAAATAAATTCCAAATTTCTATAGGTAATTCATTACCATATTTGTTTTTTAATTTAATTTCAATTTCATTTAAAAAAACAAAAGTATTGAATTCAAAAATATTATTTGAAGTTTCAGTTGAACATTGTAATAGTTCTTCTAAACTAACATTTAATATTTTACTTAAATTTAATAAAATACTTGTAGATGGTTTTGCTTTACCATTTTCCCATTTACTTACGGCTTTATCTGATACACCCAGTAATTTGCCTAATTCATATTGAGTATAACCTTTTGCTTTTCTTAATTCAGTTAAATAATTCCCAAATTTAAAATCATTCATTATCTTCATTAAATAGACAAAAAACTGTCTAAAATTCTCCTATTTTTTAATTTTATACTTTATTATATCATAATTTTTCGACATTAATTTTAATTTAGATATAAACCAATGGTAGAGTTTTTAAAAACAAAAAACTCTTACCAGCAAAATAACCAGTAAGAGTCTTCTATTTTAAAATTATTTAATTTTCTTATACCAAGTCGGAATATCTAATTTAAAATTATTCCACCACTTTACTTGAAGATTATTAATCTTTTTCATAATAATAACTTCTTCTTCTCCAAAATTTACTGCCCAAGGTAAATGAGATATCATTGATTCAATTGTATAGTACTTTAATATTTTAAAGAAATCATCAGGGATATTATTATCAAAATATCCATCAATTAATCCTGTTTCAAAATATTCACTCTCCATTGTGTTCCAACAAAAAGGCTTAAACTCATCAATAGGATCAGTTATTCCACATTTATCAAAATCTATAATTCCAATTTTACCATTATGAACAATCATATTCCCTAAATGATAATCACCATGACAAAAACAAACCATACGATCTTTCATTAAATAAACATTATCTCTATAATACTTAATTAACTCATCTTGAAGAGGTATTTGCATTGAACTCTCAAGCAATGCTTTAATTTTTCTTTCCATCTTTGGTAAATATTTATCCCGCCATGATACAATTGGTTCTTCTATTTTAATTTTATGAATTTCTTTTAATATTTTACCAGCCTGTATACCAAGTTGATAAGCCTCTTCATTGCTTAATTCTTTTATTGCGATTCTTGCGTCAACACCATCAAGCCATGATAATAACGTATAGCAATTATTTTCATCTAATATTCCAAATTCTATTGGTTTAGAACAATATATATCTAAATCATTAAGTTGTTTTAATATTTCAAATTGATTTTTCCTTTTATTGGTTAAACTAATATCTGAAACCCTTAATATATATTTATTACCTATACTACTTTCAATAATATACTTTTCATCCTTTGAAAAACCTTTTGTAAGGCATTCACACTTAATAATATTATACTTTTCAAATAATTTTTTAAATTTTTTATACATAAAATCACCTACAAATAATTAAATATATTTTATCATAATTTAATAACTTAATTGTTCAATAAGATAATTTCTTTCCTCGTCATATTCACTGTCTGTTAAATATTCTATTTTATTATCTGATATTTTTATAATGATTACTTCAAAACTATTTTCAAAACCTTTTACTTTTAAAATCTTTTTCATTTCTAATAAAGAAACATACTCTAAACTTAACACTTGTTCATCCGTTAAATTATCATTTATTGTGGCACTACATTTATATATATTACTTTCTTTACAACAATATACTATTACACTATTTTCACAAGTAGTATTTATTTTTTTATTTGGTAAAGATGGATAAATTACTGCACAAGATGAAAGTACTAATAAAAAAATCATCATTAGAAAGAATAATTTTATTTTTTTCATAAGTTTTTTCTCCAAAAAAGATATATCTATTTTTAAATATAAAACAAAGAAAAAACTATATTTGTGACAAAAAAGATTTTCTTGTTTAGAAAATCTTTTTAATTATTAAAGTAAACGTACTATAAAACTACTTAAATAATATATTATTGGAGTAAATATTATAGCAGGTAAAAAGTCAGCTACTTTTACCTTTGTAATTCCTATTAAATTTGTACCAATTAGAATTATAAGTAATGACCCAACACAAGTAATTTCTTTAATTACAATATCATTCATATAAGGAGCAATAATACTAGCAAGTAACACTAGTAGTCCTTCTACAATAAAAACAGATACTGAAGATAATAGAACACCTTTCCCTAAACTTGCAGCAAGCATAATTGATGATACTAAGTCAATAGCTGCTTTAGTTATTAAGATGGAGTTATCATTTGATAACCCAGCTTGAATAGAACCAGTTACTGTCATTGCTCCAACACAAAATAAAAGTGTTGCAGTAACAAGTCCTTCTGATAATGATTCTGTTTCAACCTCTTTTTTGAACTTTTCCTCAATCTTTTTTGTAAATTTATTTAACGAATCATCTATTTTAAGAATTGTTCCTACTATTACACCAAGTACAATAGAAGTAATTGCAATAAGAACATTTTCTCCATCAAGACTTCCCCTAATTCCTATATATAAAATACAAACACCAAGTCCTATCATTACTGGTTTATTAATACGTTCTGATATTTTATTTTTAAATATTAATCCAATTAAAGAACCAACAATTATAGCAACACTATTTATTAAAACACCTATCATATAATCATCCACACATTTATTTAAGTAATATTTTATTTATAATAGGATATAAGTATTCCGCCATTGAGATAAATCCATAATCAGTAGGATGACACCCATCAACAGTCATTTCAGAGATATTTCTTTTTCCAAATACTTTAGCACCATCAATATAATACATATTTAGATCATTAGAGTTTTTCACATAATTCTTTTGATAGTTTCTAATTTTCTTTTCATTTTTAATATAGTTTTCATCATGAAATTCTAAATACATTTGTATTTTACTCATTATAATAATAGGAACTTTAGGGTAGTTTTTTCTTAAGGCTTTTACAAAATTATCTAAAGTTGCCTTAAGCCTATCAAAAGTAACATTTGCTTCATAATCAAGCACAAACATTTTTACATCTTTAATTTTGCTTAAAGTTTGTGCTATTTCAATATGACCTTTTCCATTACCAGAAAAACCATAATTTAAACACTCAATCCCAAGCATTCTAGATAATATTTGAGTATAACTCATTCCAGGACGACTAGCACATCCACCTTGAGTAATTGATGTACCATAAAAAACTATTTTATCATTATTTTTAAATAAATCATTACAAGGAATAATATTACTATTTGGATTAACACCAATTAACACTTCTTCAACTGTTGCGTAAAGAGGAAAATTAAGAACAAATAGTTTATTATTATCACTTAAATTATCATGATTAAAATATGTAAATTCATATTCATTTTTATTAAAATCAAAATTACTTGTTCTATAAAAATACATATTTTGATAACTTTCACCAATATATAAATCAAACCCAGCTTGACCAGTATAAGGCATATGTCCCATATGAAATTTAAAACTAAGTTTCACTTTAATCTTTATTACATTAGTATTAGAATAAAAAGCTGCAATACCACCACTACTATTTCCCGCAAGCACATCAACACTACCTTCTAATTTAGGTAAAACTTCATCAAGTTCTTTTGGTAGGCGGTGATATCTTTTATCACTTTTAAAATAATTTAATCCATATATTTTAATAGAATTATTAATTCTAGGATCTATATATAAAATACCATCTTGAACTTCTTCATTAATAAAATTACTATCTACTTTTTTAATATCAATTGTTTTACTCATGCCACACCTCATAATTACAGAATGATAATAAATTATATCATAATTTCCAACAATTATCTATCAAAATAATTATTAAAATTTGTCTTTTTCCATATAATAATAATGGCACTTATTTTATTAAAATGGTTGACACTAATTGTATAATATGTTATAATTTTAGTGTATAGGTAAGCCTATCATTTGGTGATTCCCCACCATAAGCGAGGAAGTTATAACAACAGGTGATTCCCCACCATAAGCGAGGAAGTTATAACAACAGGTAATCCTAGCCATAAATAAGGAAGCTAGTGGTAAGAGTAATCTTACCACTTTATTTTTAGGGGGTATATATGAAATTAATCGAAGTAACCGATAGGTACATTAACTACATGAAACAATTTTTCTATAAAACAATGCTTGATAATAAAGAAAACTATAGAAAGAATACTAGAAAATATTTAGGTATAATTATTAGCATTAATGGTATTAACTATTTTGCTCCGTTATCATCTCCAAAAAAATCAGATTACGATTTAAATGGAGAAATTAAAAAATCTACATCTATTGTTCTTAGAATGGTGAAAGATTATAACAATAAACCACAACTTCTCGGTACAATTAAACTTAACAATATGATTCCAATTCCTGACAGTGAAATTATTCAGTATAATTTTAATATTGAACCTAATAACAAATATAAAAATTTAATTATTGATGAGTTATATTGGATTCAACGAAATACAAGAAAAATTCGAAAAGCTGCAAAAACTTTATACAATCTTAAGATCAATGAAGCCAATAATATTAATTCAAATAATGAAAAATTTTATAAAAGTATAACACCATTTAAAGAGGCAGAAATAAAATGTATTGAATTTAATAAATCTCAAAATTATATAATGTAATTATATATATTAAACACCTATATGGTGTTTTTCTTTTTATATTATTATAATAATTTAATTCATATATTGTAATCAAATTATTAATTATATGATTAATTTAAAATATTCGTAATTATAAATTTTTAATTTTGAAAAAAATAATACCTTGTAATCACAAGGTATTTTATATTTTTATTCTTTAGCTACTCTATCTATATTGCTTCTAATTACATATGCAACATTATCAATATCATCGATTACGCCAATCTTATATTTTGTATCTTTTGTCATAATTTCAATATGACCATATTCATGAGTATGATATCTAGAATGAGAATGTTTTTGTTTAACATATAATATATCTTTAAATGCAATAAATTCATTATTTTTATAATTTAAATAAATTCCTTCTTCATCATAATATAACATTTCATATGGATTTTTAATATTCGAAAAAGCAAGATAACCACAAAAAATTGAAGCGCCAATAAAAATTAAACTAAATAAAGGCATTATAGGAATTCTAGGGCCCATAAATAACCACATAATTCCAACTATTCCTGTTGAAATCATACCAATTATTTCACCAACTACAAATCCAGTAGGACCTTTTGTTGCAAGTATCTTTTTTTCCATTTGTTTTATACTCCTTATATTATATATATGAATATTATACAATAAATTTGTGTATAAATCAATATTTTATAAGTAACTATTTTATTTAATTTACTAATAAAATAGTTATATAATCCTATTCATACATTTTGACATTTTCATTCGGCTTATTTTTTATTGAAAACATATTTTATTTAATCACTAATTAATTTTTGATACTCATCAAAATTATTTAATGGAGCAAACCTCTTATCTTTTACATCTTTCATAAATTCTTCTAATTCAGTTTTTTCACCTGTTCTAACAAATTCTTTTAAATCAATATCATATAAATTTAGAAATGGTGTTGTGAAAATATGTTTGTCTTGTTTCATTAATTCATCATATTTAATTGCATGTTCTTTTGCAGTTTTTAAACATTCAATTGCTTTAAGATACTCTTTTTGTTTAACAAATAGAGATGCTTTTTTAATATTTAAGTAATTTAAATCTTGATGAAAACACAAATAGTTTTTATCAGTAATTATTAAATCAATAATCTTTTCTTTTGTTTCAATTTGATACATTTCGTTTTCATTCATCACTCTTAACAAACTATTTAGTTGATTAAATAATTGTTTTTGATGATGTTTTTCCTTTTCTTTTCCAACTAGACAATATTCTAGTAAATCATCTTTAGATATTATCGTATCTTCAGGATATAATTCTAAATATTTTCTTGCTTCAGCATATCTTTTTTGATATGAAAGATATTGAACTATTCCAGATATTGCTGAATTTCTAATAATAGTATCTGTACAGTCCTCGATTACTCGTGCAAATAATTTTATTGCTCTTTCTTGAGCTGCATTATAATCCTCATCACTTTCATAACTAAATGATAACATTGCTTCACAATACCCTAACTCACACAAGAAAAACATATCACCAGGATATTCTATAACTGCTTTTTTACATATCTCAAATCTATCCTCTAATGATCCAGTTCGCCATGTCTCATTATATAATTTTTTTAATTCATTATATCTTTCATCAACTTTATCTTTAGAAGTAATACATAAAAGTTCATCAGCAGTAACATTAAATAATTTTGTAAGTGGTCCAATTAAACTTAAATCTGGATTAGATAGGCCACATTCCCATTTTGACACTGCTTGATATGATACAAATAAATAGTCTGCTAGTTTCTCTTGAGTTAAATCATTTTTAATTCTTAACTCTTTAATCTTTTCTCCAATTGTCATTTTTCTATTCCTTTCTTATATATTTTTAACCGGTTACACTAACATTATAATACATATTTTTATATAGGTCAATAACTTAAATTTCTACTACTATTCAACCATAGGTTGAGGAAGACTGATAAAGAAAAAAAGTCACATTTTACTGTGACTTTCTAATTTCTTTTGGAGCGGGTAACCGGAATCGAACCGGCATCTTCGCCATGGCAAGGCGGTATAATAGCCTTTATACTATACCCGCATCATTAAAAGCAATATTAGTATATCAAATTATTATGATATTAGCAAGTATATTGCTTTTAAAATGTTTTAATTATTCTTCTGATACTTCCCAGTTTACGTTATGATAAACATCTTGTACATCATCAAGATCTTCTAACATTGCAAGTAAACGTTCGAATTGATCAATTTCCTTTTCATCTGTTAAATCAACCATGTTATCTGTTTCCCAACTGATTTTATCAACTAAGAATTCGATACCATCACCAAGATCTGCAAGAGCTTGTCTAATTTTATTGTATTCAGAATAATCAGCTTCAACAGTAACAAGTTCATCACCAGTTTCTTCATCTGTTTCTGTATAAGTGTTTTGAACATCACAGTCAGCATCTAATAATGCCATTACTGCATCTTCTTCACTTAAACCTTTAAATACAAATACTGATAAATGTTTGAATTGATATGTAACACTTCCACTTGATGCAATCTTACCACCAGTTTTTTGGAAAGCAACTTTTACATCAGTTTGTGTACGGTTATGGTTATCTGTTAAACATTCAACTACAACTTGTGAATTACCAGGTCCAAAACCTTCAAGTAATAAATCAACATATGATGTTTGGTCAGCACCTTTTGCTTTATCAATTGCACGTTTAATAACATCTGCTGTTACTTGTTCTCTTTTAGCTCTTTCAATTGTTCTTTTTAATGTTTGATTTAGATCTGGATCAGGAACTCCAGCTTTTGCTGCCATATAAATTAGGCGACTCCATTTACTGTTAAGTTTAGCTTTTGCTGCAGCTGTTTTTGCCATTGATGCTGCACGTACTTCATGCGCTCTACCCATAATAAATTCTCCTTTATAAATTTTTACCTCATTTATTATACCACTTTTTATACTTTTATAAAAGTAAGTAGCATTATTAGTTTTTTATTCTACTTTTGCTTCTAATGTTTTTAGAATAATTTTCTTAAATTTCTTAAGTTCATTTAAATATGCTTCACCTATTTTACTAGTTAAATTAACTGAAGGATTAGCAATATCTATAATCATATAAGGTTGTTTAGAGACATTTACTTTTTCAATATTTAAATTACGATAAGTCTCGTCATCTTGATCAATTTTAATTCCTTTAGTAAAATCATCAATTGCATGAACAAATTCTTTTAAATATGCTTCATATGTATGTTTTGTGAAGTTTTCAGAAAGACCATAATATAATAATAATTCAATTTCATAATCACTTATTAAATTAAGATTGTTTATATCTTTATAATATGTTAATAGTTGAATTGTATTTTTATATAAATTAAACTCACTTCCCGCAAGATTTACAAATGCACATCTTAAATCATCTGTCTTAATAAAATTACTAGTTTGATAGTTTAATATATCTTTAAATCTTATTAATACATTTAGATTATAGTTATCTAAAACAACATCTATACTATTAATTTGTGTATTCACACCTATTTGATTAATTTTATCTAAACTATATTCAAATACAAAGAAATTCCAAACCTCATTTAATGCTGCTTGATTCATAAGTGGATATGAATTAATTTTTGGAATATCTAGTACTAACATAAGTTCTAAGTTTTTTGAACCATGATACATAGTATTAGTATATAAAGCACCTGCTTTTTTAAGTTCAACTACATTTAAATAATTTAGTTTTTGTTTAATTTTATTTTCTAATTCTATAATAAATGAATTAATTTCTTCTTTATCAGTTTTTGTAAGTTCTAAACTAGTAACTACTTTTCTAAAATCTTTTTCAGTCAAAATAACACTCCTTTTTAAATATCATAATGATATTCTTTTTGTTTAATATAATAACATAAATAATTAAATCCACAATCTTTAATTATTTTTATATATTTATCAAAGTCTTCTTTATATCTAGATACTGTATGTGCATCAGTTGATAAAGTAAGACGCGTACCACCAAGACTCTTATATAAATCAAGAAGTGTATATAAATGTCTTTCTGGTAATGCTTTTTGTACTTTTACATTAATTTCTAATGCTTTTTCTTTTTTTATTAACACTTCTAAAATTGGCTTAATTAAATGATAATCACTTAAGAAATCATAATTACTATCTATCTTAAGAACTGTTTTATAACAATAATCAATGTGACTTAAAACATTAAATTTATTAATTCGTTTAACAGCATCAAGCATTTGTTCATAATACATTTTAATAGTTTGTTTAATCCCTAGTTCTTCAAAATTAGATATATAATAATATTCATATTTTCCACTATCATGAATACTTAAGTTTATAATATCATATTCATATTTATTAAGTAATTCATTTATTTCATTTAAATAATCAATTCTATATCCCATTTCAATACCAAGTAAAGGAATTGGACCATTTGCTTTATATATACTATTTAATTCTTCTTGTAATTTATCAAAATCGCATAACCAATGATGATTATCCATACTTGGCATATAATCAATATGTTCGGTTGTTACAAAATATTTACAACCTAATTCTTCTGCAAGTTTATAATAATTAATTAATGGTTCATTGGAATCTTCTGAATAACTTGAATGAATATGTTGATCATGTAGTATCATTTAATCACTTCCTTATTATATAGTATATCAAATTTATTAGTTTTCTTCAAGTAAAGGGAGCTAAAGAAAAGACCTTCATAAAACTATGAAGATCTTATTTCTATTTAAGCTACAGTACCAGGTAAGATAGATGATAATGTAATAGTCTTACTTGTAGAACCAGTAACATAAGTAACTGTATAAGTTACACATTCAGAATATTCAGGTAAACCACTTACTCTACCATTTGATTGAATATAACTACTATTAGAAGAAAGAGCAAATGAATAACTTGAATAATCTTTATAATAATTATATTGTTGTTCTACCATTTCTCTAAATTCATACCAAATTTCTAGGTCATTTTCTAATAATGGTTGAGGACAGTTTTTGCCTGTAAAGAAATGATGACCCACAAGTCTATTAAGTGGTAAATTAAATCTAATTAATAATTGAGCACAAAGTTGAGCAGAGTATTGCCATGTTAACCAAAGGTCAGAAGCTTGTCTAACTGATGATTCAATACCGATTGAGTTTTGATTTCCACCTACAGAACAAATTTTATTATAACCTGATTTAAAGTAATGACCAGTTATATACCATTCATTACCAACTAATTTAACACCTAATCCCATCTTATTCATATATGTATAAGCATAACCTGTTTTATTAGTAACACTTGTCTTAACACCTTTGATATAGAAATAGTTATCGCTTTTTAGTGTTACATCTGTTGAATAAATTTCTGTTCCTACATCAGACGTAGTAACACCAGTTGCAACCCAACTCATTGTTTGAGTACTACCTGCATGCCATGCACCATAAGCTGTATTTTGACAGTACCAAATTCCATCGTTACCTACAGAATAATGCCATGAAGCACTTGTTCCATTAGAATTGTAAGATTTATTTACTGAAGCAAGAACACTACCACCTTTTGGTGATGAAGTTGCAGAATAAGGCATATCAGCAGCATAATGGAATGTAATGAAATCAACACCACCAGTACCTGCACCAGTTAATGTAGTTTTATTAGTTGGTGAAGCAACATAATAACCAGTGTTTTCTTTATATTCTACAAATAATAATTTAGATACACTTGAAATAATTAAATCAGATAAGTATCCACCATCACTTCCAACAGCATCACCAATTAATAATTCATCTCTTGTATATAAAGATTCATTATTACTATTTACTAAAAGTCCAACAACACCACTATCGCTTGAAACAACTGTCACATAGAATGTGAATGAAACTTCTGGAACTAGAGTGTCATATGCAATTATTTCTGCAAGACCTTCTTTTAGACCAGTAACATTGCCATTAGAATCTACTTCCGCAATACTTGGAGTATTCGATTTATAACTAACACTTCTTCCACTTGTTCCAACAATAGAAGCCTTTAGTTTAACGCTTTCACCTATTATAACCCATGATTCAGTTTCAAATGAACCTACCATAATTCCATCAAATACCCATTTTGCAGTAACAGTAACATCACCTTTTAACAAGAAGGCTGTAATTGAATTATAGATTTTACCTTCGCCATCAACCCAACCACCAAAATTATATCCTGTTTTGACAATTTGTGGTAAAGTAGAAGAAAGTGTAATTACTTCTTCTAATGTAATTTCAGGTAAAACAGCATCATAGAACTTAAATGTAACAGGGCTAGTAGCAGCTGTAGAGAATGATTTATCAAATAATACATAATCACCAGCAGCTAAAGTTTCAAAATTCATATTTGCACTATCTGTTCCTGAATAACCAACCCAAACCATAATTACAAAATCAGCATCATCTGGCCAAGAACTTTCAACACCATACATAACTGTTTTTACTATTTTGTACATTCCAATTGAATTATCTTTTGTGATAAAGATTCGATATGTCCAAGGAGCACTAGGTGCTGTTGCTTGGTCAAAGATAAAGATTGAATTTGCAGCTGTTGTATCATTATATGTTCCATTGTAATTATTTGCTATTAATGAACCGTTTAAAGTTCCTTTTGAAACTAATAATTCTTCGGTGAAACCACCATTTAAATTAAATTTTACATTTGCAGATTCATTTAACTCAATATTAGGATCACCTGGTAGTTCTTCTTCATCAACCGTATAATTTCCATCTAAGAAATTCTTATAATCAATTATACGTTGTTCGTTTGTATAAGATGAGTTATTATTATATTCAGTTGAAAAAGGAGTTACAGTTGGTACAACATTATAATAGTTATATGCAAATGTTGTCTTAGAACCAGCATTTGTTAATTTATAAGAACAATCTTTAAAATAATTATATTTAACATGAATAGCACTAGTTGAACCAGTAAATGTAAATGTATTACCACCAGTACTATATTCAAATGTGTTACCAACTAAATAACAATCACCTGATGTAGAAGTAAAATTAAATACAGAAATTGTAGCAACCTTAGCATTAGACGCTTGGTCAGATGTAAAGTAATTATCTTTAATCCACATTTCAGTACAATTATTAGATGTATAACCTAAATAGAATGTGTTATTACCAGATTGGAAATTAAATGTATTATTAACAATTTTAAATACACCAGCAGTGTTATAAACACCTACTGCAACACCATTTGTTACATCAACATTATCTACATAGTTATTTGCAATAATAAGATTAGTAACTACTCCACCATTTAAATAGAATGGACGATAATTAGCATCACTAGAAAGGTCAGCTCTTATTAGTGAATTTTTAATTACTAAATCTGTTACATTACTTTGAGAGAAGAATGTAATAGGATAAGTATAAGAACCATATGTAATTGACTTAGATGCATCACTATAAATATTTGCTATTGTAATATTAGATACGTTTCCAAATGTTACTGCAGTAGAAGTTCCTGTTAATTTAAGACCATTAATTACTACGTTATTTGCATTAATTGTAATTGCATTTGAAATAACAGCTTCAGTATTTCTTGTTGCAGTTCCATCAATGTTAAAGTTAGGACCATAAATTGAAATATTAGGAGTTGAAATTGTTAATGCGTCTGAATATGTTCCTGCAAATACATATATAACATCATTTGCGCTTGAAGCAGCTAGTGCTGCACTTATTGAACTAAATACGGAAACACCATATTCATATTCTGTATTATTTATAGAATATGTACCACTAGTAAAATTAGAACTTACAAATTTAGTTGCACCAATATAAGTTAAAGCGTTTTTATCTGCTTCTGTTAAAGATACTACAGTTGCAGTAGTCCATAAAGCAGTATAAGTAATAGCCCCTGGATTTTTAGTATATGTTGGATAAACAGTATAGATTCTATTGTCAATACTTGATTTCCATCCTACAAAGTTATAACCTTCTTTATAAGGTGTAGGTAGAACTTCTTCTGTTGTATATTTTTTAGAAATTGTTTCATTAAGAGTAGTTTTATCAATAACTTTAATATCAATTGAACATGCAGTTGATGATGCAGATGGAACGTTTTCTAACACAACATATTTTCCATTATAAGATGATGTAGTTCTAATTGAATCTAACACAGTTTTACTTGCTGTATCAGTTAAACTATCATGCCATGTAATAATATAATCATGTGTATGAGTGATGCTACTATTACTACTTGCATAACCTAATGCAGCAATTTCATATACATTTTCAACAGGAGTTTTTTCTAAACCAATATAATACCACCATGCAGGAACTGAAGATGTAATAATAGAAACTTCATATCCGCCAGTATTTCTTGTTAAATATCTTGTTGCTTTAGCTTCTTTTAAAATTGTTGAATTATTAAGAAGTGTGTCTTTATTCCAATAACCATCATTTAAATCAAATGTAACATTAACTGATGCATAATCAGATTCCTCTAAAAGTGCATAATAAACTTTATTTCCATAAGAACCACTTGTAATAGTAGTTGCTAAAGTACTATCTTCAAATGTTGAAGATGTATACCATCCTTTGAAAATGTATCCATCAAGTTCATATTCAGGAAGTGTAATATCGTTAGAATTAATATAATATGAAAGTTCTAATTCAGTTATTTCAAAATCATTTGCATAGAATTTAGCACTATATTTTTTAGGAGAATAAGTTGGTACAAATGCAGCATTACCATTTATTAGGACTTCACTATTAGCATCAACTGATTCACCATTTAATGACCAGTTTCCGTTATAACCAGTTTTTTCTGTAGGTGAAGGCAAAGTAATTTCAGCATTATTTTTAACGAATGTTACATTATCATAACTTGCTTTAATTGTATTATTATAATTTGCTATTAATGCAAGTTTATCTAAATTATTTTCAAATTTATATCTTCCTTAGCCTGTTGAAGACCCTGTTCCTTTACCATTAAAAATACTTTGTAAATAAGATGCCAATGTATAACCATAATACCAGTTTCCAGATTCATCAGTTGTATTATTTAAAATACAATTAATTTGCGTAACACAAGGAGAATATGAAACAGCATCTTTTGTTCCATTAACTGCATATTCAGAATTTAATTCTTCAACAATATAAGTTAATATCCAACCCCATTTAGCATTCATAGTTTCATCACGGAAAAATGATGTAATTTTAGCTCCTTCAGGATCAGTTGTAGAATTATTCTTTGCAGAAGATTTAAATGGTGATGAATAATTAGGACTTTCACTAGATACAAATGCAGTTTCTGCATCAAGCGTTGTTCCAAACATTGCATTCCAGTCATTAATAAATTCTTTTCCTAAAACTTTATGATTAGATTCATATAATACATCATCAATACATATTACACCATTTACATCAGTAAACATTTTTTTGTAGTTATTACTAACATAATCAGCAACCGAATTAGAGAATTCACCAGCATTAGCAGTTCCTCTCACTTTTAAAGCCACCTCTGCAAGGTTTCTAACTACAATATTTGAATACGTATAATTAGCACCATCAAACACATATGCAACAACACTAATGTCATTTCCAACTGCAGATTTAGGGAAGTTAATCATTGTAGCTTTCATAGTAGGTTCATCACTTGTTACACCTTCTACTACAACATTATATACACCACTTGTACTTATAGTAACTTCATTTAAATCGCCTTGTGCAAATAAAAAGCCATATTGATTTGAATCATTATGATTTGTTATATTCGCAACCCATTTCAAACCATTTTTTCCATCAGTTCTTATTTGTACTCCATCAACTAAACTAATAGTTGTAACAGTTGAAGCTTTTACAAATACTCCAGTAAGAAAAAGTACCATAAAAACTGTAATTAAACTTAAAATTATTCTTTTCATTTTTACTCCTACTCAAAATAATCTGATTCACCTTCTGCCCAAGGGAATTCGATTACAACACTTCCACCAGCAGTAAGCACTTCAGTTTCATAATTAATAATTTCAATGATAGGATTTTCATAATTTTTATTCATTTTCTTTACTCCATATCTAAATATTTTTTGTTTGGAAAAATTTGCCCAAACTTTAATATATTTTATCATATTTTAGTTTTTTTTTCAAATAAATTATAAAAACAAAAAATGTAGAAACAATTTCTACATTTTTATTTATTTCTAGAATCATATTTCTTTCTTTCAACAGTGTCTAGTATTACTTTTCTAAGTCTTATATGATGAGGAGTAATTTCTACAAGTTCATCATCATCAATAAATTCTAAATAATTTTCTAATGATAACTGTCTAGGAGCTTTTAAAACAACTGTTGAATCTTTTGTTGAACTTCTTTGATTTGTCATTTGTTTAGCACGGGTAATATTTACTGCTAGATCTTCTTCTCTATTACAAATACCAATGATCATTCCTTCATATACTTCTTCACCAGGTGCTATAAACAATTCACCACGATCTTCTATTTGACCACAGGCATATGCTGTTGCAGACCCTGAATTAATTGAAACAAGCACGTGTTGTTTTCTACCTACATAAGTATCTGGAGTTACAGGTTTAAATTCACTAAATACGTGGTTCATGATTCCATAACCATGAGTTGCAGTCATAAATTCAGTTGAAAAACCAATTAATCCTTTTGATGGAACAACATATGTAAGTCTTGTTTGAGAATCTTTTGAATCCATAGAAATTAAATTTCCACGTCTTGTTCCTAACATTTCAATTGCAGGTCCAACATATTCATCAGGTACATCTATTACTACGTCTTCATATGGCTCATAAAGAATTCCGTCAATTTCTTTTAAGATAACTTTTGGACGAGATACTTGAAATTCAAAGCCTTCTCTTCTTAAGTTTTCTATTAGAATTGATAAGTGAAGTTCTCCACGTCCAGATACTACCCATTCTTCTTTATTCTCAACACGTTCTACTTTTAACGATACATCACTTTGTGTTTCTTTAAATAAACGTTCTTCTATTTTTCTAGCTGTTAATATTTTACCATCACGACCAACGAACGGAGAAGTATTAGTCCCAAAGTTCATTTGAACAGTAGGTTCAGATACATGAATTAAAGGTAGGGGATCAATTTTATTTTGTTCACAAACTGTTTCACCAACATATATATCAGGAAGTCCCGCAATACCAATAATATCACCAGCATATGCAACTTCTACTTCATTTCTTTTTATACCTTCAAAGTTAAATAATTTTTGTACTCTAAAGTTTGTAATACTTCCATCAATTCTTACACAAGATACCATTTGATTAAGAGCCATTTTACCACGTTTAATTCTACCTATTCCAATTCGTCCTACATAATCATTATAATCAAGTAGTGCTGGTTGAAATTGAAGAGAAGACTCTATATCGTTTTCGGGATCAGGAATTTCTTTTAATACCATATCTAGTAATGCTTCCATTCCCTCTTCTTGTGCATCAGGATCATCAGATATACTTGATGTAAAGTTTACTGCTGATGTATATACAACTTTAAATTCTAATTGATCATCATCTGCACCAAGATCAATAAATAAATCTAATACTTGGTCTATTACTACTGCAGGACGTGCAGTAGGTTTGTCAATTTTATTAATTACTACTACTACTTTATGGTGATGTTCTAAAGCTCTTTTTAATACAAATCTTGTTTGAGGCATTGTTCCTTCATAAGCATCAACAACAAGAAGTACTCCGTCTACCATTCCCATAATTCTTTCTACTTCACCAGAGAAGTCAGCGTGGCCTGGAGTATCTAGAATATTAATTTTATAGTCCTTATAATATACACCAGTAGGTTTTGATAAAATAGTAATTCCACGTTCTTTTTCTAAGTCATTTGAATCCATTACACAAGTATCAACAACCTCATTATCTCTAAATGTTTCAGTTGTTTTTAAAAGTGCATCTACTAAAGATGTTTTACCATGGTCAACGTGTGCAATGATTGCGATATTTTTGATTTTCATATATAAAAGTCTCTTTTCTTAACATAAATATTTATATATATTATACGCCTATTTAATAAATTAATCTTCATATAAACTTTCTAAAACGGTTACACATTTATTATAAGTATCAAGTTTTACTTTTAATCCAACTGGAACATTAATAAATGGTTTATTATGTCCTGATTGAAAATTAGTTACAACAGGAACATTTAATGGTTTTAAATAATGAACTAAAAGTTCATCAACAGTTTGATTTTCTTCTGAATCACATCCTGTGAAATAACCACAGATAACACCTTTTACTTCTTTTAACTTACCACTTAAACTTAGCGCCGATAACATTCTATCAACTGAGTAAGGAGCTTCATTGACATCTTCAATAAATAAAATCTTATCTTTAAAATCAATTTCATATGGTGTACCCATTAAAGCATATACTAGTGTTAAATTTCCTCCAACAAGTACTCCTTCTGCAACACCTTCATTTATAACATTTAATTCTTTAGTTGGATTTTTTAATGGAGTTTTAAACCCACTTCCTAAAGTTTCAAAGAAATGTTCAAAAGTAAACTTTTCATAATGTTGCATACAAGCACCCATTTCACCATGTACCGTAGGCATACTAGAAAATTGATAAAGCGTATTAAGTAATACTGTAATATCAGAAAAGCCAATTAAAAGTTTAGGATGACGTTTTATTTCTTCAAAATCAAGATATGGTAAAATTCTTTGAGCTCCATATCCACCTTTAAAACAAAGGATTGCATCAACAGTATCATCTTTAAACATTTCCATTAAGTCTTCGGCACGAAGCATATCACTTCCAGCTAAATAGCCTTCAACAGCTGTAACTGATTTTCCAAGTTTAAAGTTATAGCCATGACTAGTTAGTAATTCACAAAACTTATTTACTGCGTCTATTGTTTTAGGATGTCCAGATGGGCAAATAATCCCAAGCACTGAACCTGGTTTAATTTTTCTACATTTATTCATATATATCTTATTTCTCGTATTTCTTTGTTAAATATTCAAATATATCATTTTGCATTGAAGAAATATTTTTATCAGGAAGAATCTTATAATTAGAACCATTACACATAAAGATATAACCATTTTCACGGTTATAGAACATAAAGCTCTTTAAGCCATATGCTGTACCAAAGTGACCTAATAAAGGTTCTTTTGTATAGAATGGTAAATGACAAAGTTGAAGCCCCTTTGCTTTATACTGACGATCATAAATATAACCATCATAATGTACTTTTTCCATTTCTGAAATTGTTTCTTCTTTGAAAAGTCTAAGTCCATTATAAACACCTTTATTCATCATCATAATCATAATCTTTGATAAATCTTTAGGACTAATAAATAATCCACCAGCTGGGCCTCTAAAGTTGTCACCTATTGGATAAACTGGGAACATATATTTAACAAATTGCTCACTGTTTCTAGATTTTTTATAACCATTATCATTATAATTATAAAGTGAAGCAATCATATCTTTTTTAACAACTTGCCCCGCTCTAAAACCACCATCAATTTCTAGTGGATCAAGTAAAACTTCTTTAACATAATCAGTAAATAATTTACCACTAACACATTCTACAATACAACCTAAAATTCCACAGCCAAAATTAGAGTATAACCACTTTTCACCTGGAGCTGCATCTAAGAATGTTTTAGGATTATAATATTCATAATCAGGATTAGTTAAAATCTCTTTTAAAGGAACATAAATACTTGGACCATTAACAGCATCATATCCTTTATTAGGATCATCAAATCCATCAGTAATAGAAGATGATTGTGTCATGATATGTTCAAGTGTAATTTTTTTATCCGGATGATTTGGATTTCTTAATGTGAATCCTAAATATTTAGATACATCTTCATGTATATCCATTTTACCTTCTTCAACAAGTTTCATTGCACAAAGTGCTACAATAATTTTTGAAACAGATGCAATACGATAAATCGTATTTTCATTTGTATCTATATCTTCTTCAATATCTTGTTTGCCAAGACACATGTGAAAATCAACACCTTCTTTTGTAGCATGAAGCACTGATATTCCTGCATATTCATATTTATCTAATATTTTTTTAAGTTCTAAATCCATTGTTTTCATAGTATACCTTCTTTCATAAAAATATTATATCAAATAATTATATAAAAATAAAATAAAGTAGCAAGTATTTTTACATACTTCCTACTTTTCTTCTTTTAATATAATATGGTAAATAAAAAATTAAACTAAATAGTAATACTGCAATCATATATCCCGCATAATCAATTAATACATCAGTAAATGTTGGAGCCCTATCAGCAGGTATTCCTTGGACGATTTCAGATAAGCCTGCAGTTACAAACCCCACTATAATTGATATTATAAGTGATAATAATCTATTTTTAATAAACAAATAATATGTCGCAACCGCAAATACACCAAGCACTAAGAATAAACCAAAATGTCCTACTGCTTTTCTAATAAATAGTTTTATATCTTCAATATCAAATTTATCAGTTATTGATTCATCACCTGGAGTAATTCCATCAATCATATCTACAACTATATCAGTCACTTGATCAGATGAAGCAGCAGATGTCTCACCATCTTCAAATGCTTTTATGAATATTACAAATGTTATAAAAATATAACAAACCAAAAATAAATATTTTAAATACTTCATAAAGCCCCCTTAAATATTCTTTTTTATTATTATACACTATTTTTATAAAAATGCAAAAAAAAGACGATGAAATATTACATCGCCTAATTTTACGGAGGTTATTTATTGATAATTAAATAATTTATATTTTTTTATATTAAATCGGAGGTTAAATATATCCAAAAATAAATTATATAATACCTTGTCTAAATTGTTAGCAATTGCTAACAATAGTATTTTATCATATAATTTTATAAATGTCAACTAATTAATAACAAAAGAGTAAATCATTTAGATTTACTCATTTAATTTATATAAATATTTTATCAATTATCATATCTTTTAGATACATGTTTTATAACTGGTTTAATTATAAACACTAATAAAATAGGTATAATTATAGAAACTAAAATTAACACTAATTTTTCAAATATGTTTAATTTGTCCCATATCTTTGAGAAACATTTTGAAATTTCCATAATAACAACCATTACAAGTGCTAAACCAATAGAAATTAATAGTTGTACAACGCTTAGTGCTTCAAATTTAAATACAGCAGTATTAAGTCCTGGACAATAAATTACAAATAATTGTAATACAAAGCCAATAATGAATGCCATATTTAAGAATCTATTATCAAATGTATGTTTAGAGAAAATTGTATGATCACTCTTAACATTAAATGCATGGAATAATTGAGTAGATGAAAGTGTTAAGAATGCCATAGTTTGACCAATTACATGATTAAATACAAAGTGACCAATTAGATAAGCAACAAGTGTTAAACATCCAATAATAATACCTTCAACGATAATTTTTCCCATTAATCCATTACTAAAGAATCCTTCTTTAGCACCACGAGGTTTTTTATCCATTACATCGTCTTCAGGTTCTTCCATACCAAGACCAAATGCAGGAAGTGAGTCTGTAATTAAATTAATCCAAAGTAGATGAATTGGCGAAAGTGGAGTTCCAAGTCCAGCAAACATTGGAATTAATACTAAGCATGATGCAACAAAGATTGTAATAACTTCTCCAATATTTGAAGATAATAAGTATTTAACACATTTTTGAATATTTGCAAATATTCCTCTACCTTGTTTAACTGCTTCAACAATTGTTGTAAAGTTATCATCAGTTAAAATCATATCAGCAGCTTGTTTAGAAACGTCTGTTCCTGTAATACCCATTGCACAACCGATATCTGCTTTTTTAAGTGCAGGCGCATCATTTACACCATCACCAGTCATTGCAGCAATGTAGCCTTTTTTCTTCCAAGTAGAAACAATTCTTACCTTATCATTAGGTGATACACGAGCATAAACACGATATTTTTCAATATCTTCATAAAGTTCTTCATCAGAAATCTTAGCAAGTTCTGAAGACGTAATTGCAAGTTCACCTTCATGAAGAATTCCTAGTTGTAATGCGATTGCTTTAGCTGTAGTTACATGGTCACCAGTAATCATAACTGTTGAAATACCTGCTTTACTAGCAACAGCGATTGCATCTTTTACTTCATCACGAGCAGGGTCAATCATACCAATTAAACCAATAAATTCCATATTTTGTTCTAATACATCTGCATCTGGGAGAGAGTCAAACCATTTAATACCAAGAGCAAGTACTCTTATTGCATTTGTAGCCATTGTATTATTTGCATCAAGTGCTTTATCTAATAATTCTTGATTATTAATACTTCTTGAAATAACAATATCAGGAGCACCTTTTGTAATAGCTAAATATTTACCATTCATTTCAACAACAGTTGTCATAAGCTTACGATCTGAATCAAATGGTAAATCAAGAACTCTAGTTAAATTACTCTTTCTACCATATAAATTATTTGCATCAAGTAAAGCAAGTTCTGTAGGATCACCAATTCTTACTTCTTTACCATCTTCAAAACTGATTGATGCATCACAACAAGTTGCAAAATATAATAACATTGTTTTTTCATTTTCAGTTAAGTCTTTTAAATCTTTTAGTTCAGTTAAATATACATTAACAACTGTCATCTTATTTTGTGTAAGAGTACCAGTTTTATCACTACAAATAACGTTAGTTGAACCTAGTGTTTCAACAGCAGGAAGTTTTTTAACAATAGCATTATGTTTTGCCATCTTTTCAACACCAATAGCAAGAACAATAGTAACAACAGTTGCAAGTCCTTCAGGAATAGCAGCAACAGCTAAGGATACCGCAATCTTAAATGCATCAAGTAATTTATCACCAAGTTCAACACCATCTTCAGTTGGTTTTAAAACATTTAACACAAATACAACAGCACAAATACCAAGTGCCATAATACCGATTGCTTTACCAACTTGAGTAAGTTTCTTTTGAAGTGGTGTTTCAGTATCTTCTGATTCTAAAAGTGCACCTGCGATTTTACCAATTTCTGTATTCATACCAGTACCTGTAACAAGTGCTTTTGCTTTACCATTTGTAACAAATGTAGATGAGAATAAACAGTTTTTCATATCACCTAAACCAACAATATGATCTAGGATTTCTGTTGCATCTTTATCTACCGCAACACTTTCACCTGTAAGTGCTGATTCATCAACTTTAAGATTTGAACATTCAATGATTTTAGCATCAGCAGGAATAAAGTCACCAGCTTCTACAACAATTACATCACCTACAACTAAATCTTTTGTAGGAATAGTTACAAGGACATTATTACGCCATACTTTACAAGTAGGTGAAGACATTTTCTTTAAAGCATCAAGTGATTTTTCCGCTTTACCTTCTTGATATACACCAAGTATCGCATTAACAATAATAACTACAAAAATAATTAAACTTTCAACCCATTCATGTGGATCTACAATTAATGATACAACAGCTGCAATCATTAAAATAATTATTAATGCATCTTTAAACTCTAATAAAAATTTAATAAATAAGCTTTGTTTCTTTTTTTCTTTTAAGGCATTTTCACCATATTTTTCTCTTTGTTCTAATACCTTAGCATCATTTAAACCATCTAAATTTTCTATACCGAACTCTTTTTTAAGTTCTTCAAATGTTTTTTGCATAGTACCTCCATTTTATTAACTATACTATTTTACTAAATTATAATATTGTTGTCAAGATTTTATAAGAAAATAAATAAAATTTTTTTTATTATAAATATTTTATAATATCAAAAGGGTTATCAATAATAATATTTGCACCAGAAGAGAATAATTCATCTTTAGTTCTAAAGCCCCAAGAACAAGATATACATTTTAAATTAGCATTTTTTGCTGTCATTATATCAACATCACTATCGCCAACATAGAGTGCTTCAGTTGAACTTACTTTTAATTTTTGTAAAACATAATTACACATATCTGGATGTGGTTTTCTATTTAATTCTTTAGTTTCTCCAAGTACAATATCAAATATACCATTAAAGTATTTATTAATTATATCTTGTGCAGCTTGGTTGAATTTATTCGTTACGACAGCTAATTTTAATCCTTTTCTTTTTAATTCTATTAATACTTCTTTAATACCATCATATTCTTTTATATGATCAAGGGAATGTTCCTTATAATGGTTTTTAAATTCTAATATAACATTATCAACTAAATGTTGGTGGTTTTCTCCAACAGCTTTTTCTATTAGAACTTTTACACCATTTCCCACAAAGCATCTTATTTCTTCATAAGTTCTTTTATTTAAATTATATTTCACTAATGCGTAATTAGTACTATAATATAAATCATCAAGTGTATTAAGTATTGTTCCATCTAAATCAAAAATTACTGCTTTATACATCTTATTTGAACTCTTTTCTATCATAATCATAATTTGGATCAGTTTCACCAAAGAAACGTCTACCTGTTTTTTTAGCTTGACTAGATGCTAAACTAAAATATTCTGCGTATTTACTATTATTTAGTGTTGAATTAGAATATGCTTGTTCAACAAGTTCTAAATTTAATAAAACTCCATCTACCCAGACAAAACCCAAATATCTTCCATAATTTTCAGTTCTAGCACCTTCTGCTTCTAAGACAATTGTTTTAGCGCTTTCTAATTTCTTTTTAGTGTAGTTAGATGCAGCCTTTCCCCATGGGTCTTTGTCAATTGTAGATTCAGGTGTATCAATACCTAAAAATCTTAAAGAAAATACCTCTCCAGTTATAATATCTCTAAATCTTGCGGTATCACCATCAATTGAATATACAAGTTCTACTTCACCTATTCCATCATTTATAAAACTTTTATCTACATATTCAAAATCCATTTTAACTTCATCATGAATTTCATATGTAATTGGAAGGACAGTAGTATACACATAAATTTGATAATTAGCATCAATCTCATCGCCTGCTTTATAATCGCCATTATATGAAACAAATATATCTAAATCTAAACTACTTTCAATAATTTGATCAGAGAACTTAAATATATAATCAATATCAGCATCTTCCATAATTTCTTCAATTTGAGTTCTACTTTTCCCTGTTAAATCAGGTAGAATTCTTTTGTTATTTACATTTGTACATGAACTAATTAATAATATAAATAATAAACATAAAATATATATAAATTTTTTCATATGTTTTACCTCTATGTATTAGTATACCATATTTATGATAGATTTGCTATAATTTAAAATAGTCAATTAAATTTGATTAATCTAATTGAAAATAATAAATTAATATTGTATAATTATATCGTAAATTTAAAGAAATTGGAGAATTGATATGAAAAATAAATTTCTAATTCTAATATTATTATTAGCTTTTTTATTCATTACTGGATGTAAAAACAAAAATAATAATGAACCACATGAGCATAGTTTTATAGAAGGAATTTGTGAATGTGGTGAAGCAGATCCTAACTATGTTCCTCCTCACACACATGAATATGTAGATGGCAAATGTGAATGTGGCGATGAAGATCCAAATTATGTTCCTCCACATGTACATGAATATGTAGATGGCAAATGTGAATGTGGTGCTGAAGACCCAAATTATGTTTCCCCTCATGTACATAACTTTGTAGAAGGCAAGTGCGAATGTGGTGAAGTTGATCCAAGCTATAATGATATTATTTTACCAGATCCTATTGCAGAAATGGATAAAGATTATTATGTTGTTGGAGAAAAAATTGGATTTAATTTAGAAAACTACGATAGCGTTGATTTATTTAATATTACATTTGATACAACAAATGGTGTAAAGATAAATACTGATGGTTCAATTACCGCAAGAAGAGTTGGTACATATACTGCAACTCTTACCTTAAAAGAAGATGCATCTAAAACAATATCACTTGAATTTACAGTATATAAATCATCATTCCAACTTGATTCTACAACTTCAATTACTGCAGTTGGTGATAAAGTTGAAATATGGGTATTTGATTTTACTGATCTTTATGAAACAACTGAAGATGATTTTATATATACTGTTGATGATGATAGTGTTGCAGAAATTGAAAACAGAGTTTTAACAGCAAAAAAAATTGGAGATGTTATTGTTACTGCAACATCAATTCATAATCCTAATGTAAAACAAACTATTAATATTAGAGTTGGGGATCCTACTACTGAATTTATGATTAGACCAACTAAAGAATTAGGTCAAATTAAAATTGGTGAAATCTTACCTATGAATTTAACAAATAACCAAATTCCTAGTGATTTTGTATGGTTATGTGATGATTCAGAAATTGCTCGCCCTACTAAATATGATACTGCTTTAGAAGTATCTGGTATTAAAGAAGGTAGATCATCAATAACTTGTTATAAGGAAAGTGATCCTTCAATTAGAACTAAATATATGATTACAGTAAAAGGTGAAGTATTAGTAGACTACCGTAAACGAATTGTTGATCTTGCATTTGAACAAGTAGGCATTAAAGAAGGATTAAAACCAAATGGTGACTATGATAATGATACTAAATTTGGTAAATGGTATGGAAATAATGGTGAGCCTTGGTGTGCAACATTTGTTTCTTGGTGTTGGTATCATGCTGGTCTAAGTAATGATTTACTACTAAAATACCAAGGATGTACAGCTGGAATGCAGTGGTGTAAAGAACAAGGAATCTTCAAAAATAAAGAAGATTACATACCAACTACAGGCGATATTATATTCTTCCAAAGTGGTAGTACATACAATGGAGTTTCTTCTCATACTGGTATAGTAGCTCACTGTGATGGAGAATATATCTATACAATAGAAGGAAATAGAAGTAATTGTGTGGGTGTATGGCGTATAAAATTAGATAATACTAGAATTATTGGATATGGTATTCCAAACTATCCTGGACTTACTGAATACGATAACTGTAGTTGGATTAAAGATCAACAACCTGATGGATCATACCTTTGGACTAACGTTTCAGCTGGAGATTCAACAACATAAAATTATAGGAGCATTTACTGCTCCTTTTTTTCATAATTTACCAAAAATATTATCTAAATATCTATTGAAAATAGATATCTAATATTGTATAATTATATCGTAAATTAGAACTTATAGGGGGACTTAAATGAAAAATAAATTACTATTTTTAATATCGCTTTTATGCTTATTACTTATTAGTAGTTGTACTAATATAAACAACAATACTAATAATGAAGATAATAACAATGAAATTATAATTGATGATAGTATTGAAGATGATATCATAATAGATGGGGTTATAGATGATAATATTAACGATGAAATTATTACTGATGATAATATTGAAGAAGATAATACAAATAAAGTATATGATATTGATTATCGTGCAAAACTAGTTCAATTAGCTTATTCTCAAGTAGGGATATATGAAGGAAAAGATGCAAAAGGTAATTATAATAATATTCAAAAATATGGTGCATGGTATGGCAATAATGGTCAACCTTGGTGTGCAATGTTTGTATCTTGGAACTGGCATCATGCAGGACTAAGTCATGATTTGCTTTTAAAATATCAAGGTTGTTATACTGGCAAAGAATGGTGCGAGAAAAAAGGAATCTTTAAATATAAGAAAAACTATACTCCAATTACTGGTGATATAGTCTTCTTCTTAAACAGTGGTGCATCTCATACAGGAATAGTTGCATATTGTGATGGAACATATATATATACAATAGAAGGAAATAGAAGTAATAAAGTCGGGGTATGGCGTATTAAACTTAATAATAAAACTATCACTGGTTATGCAGTTCCAAATTATCCAGCTTCATCTACTTTAGAAGATTTTTCTTGGATAAAAGAAAAACAACAAAACGGAAAATATCTATGGACTCATGTTACAAGTGGAGATTCGACAATATAAAACTATTTATAAAGTTTATAGATTGCAGAAAAGATAATTTTTTGATATAATAATAGTGTCATATTACGGGGAGCTCAAGTTTATGGGCTGAGAGGTTAATGATATTAACGACCCGATAACCTGATCTAGGTAATGCTAGCGTAGGAAAAATATACACTTTTTTATATATTTTAAATACTATTAGCTTACCTTGAAAAATTTTATTTTTTGAGGTGTTTTTTTATGAAAGGAAAGAAATTAATTTTATTTATTGCAGAAGTAGCAATATTTTCTGCACTTGCTCTTGCACTTGACTTTGTATGTGGACTATATCTTAGTTTCGCATGGTTAAATGGTGGAAGCATTTCAATCGCTATGGTACCAATCTTTATTATTTGTTATAGATGGGGACCTAAAGGAGGATTCTTAACAGCTCTACTAACAGGTACAATTCAAATATTTTGGGGATATATTTATCATCCTGTACAAGTAATGCTTGATTATCCACTTGCTTATGTATCTTGTGGAATGGCTAGTTTATTCTTTAATCAAGTTAAAAATAATAAAGGATTTATGCGCCATTTATATATATGTTTAGGTATTTTAATAGGCTGTGTGTTTAGACTTGCTTTCGCAACTCTATCAGGTTGTTTATTCTTTGAAACTCCATTTTGGGCTTCAGTTTCATATAACGGAACATACTTACTACCTTCAATGGTTTTATGTATGATAATTACATGTTTAGTAGTACAATCATTAAATAAACTACTTTATGAGAAAAAATAATAGTCAACCTTCGGGTTGACTATTTTTCGTTTTCATTAGATTGTAATTCAAAATCAGAAAGTTCAATTATATAATCCTTATGTTTTAGTCTTGCTTCCGAAAAATCATCACTATTACCAAATAAAATTGGTGGAATAACACAAGAAATAATACTTGCTATAATAAAGATTGTAACAATTCTTTCATCAAGTAATGATGTTTCAGCTGAAATGTGTTCTATTGCAAGACTTACAATAATCGTAGCAGTTGTAACTAATAAAGAAGAAACTACTGTTTTCACTTTATAGTACCTTAAAAGATATAAGAATGGTATTCTAACAATAAACATCACTAAAAGTATCACTATAAATAATAGCAATGTATTTAAACTAAAGAAATTAGCAGTTCCTGTATGCATAACAAGCAACCCTACTTTAAATCCAACAAGAATATAAAATAAAGGAACAAACAATCCATAACCAATGGATTCTAATTTATTAGCGTGATGATCCTCCCATAATAGCCTAATAATCATACCAGATAAGAATGCACCTAATATATATTCAACTCCACCTAAATCAGATAAAAGTATTGCAAGTAATAAAACAAAAACTGTAATTCTTGTTGATAAATGAACGATACCTTCTAATCTTTTACCAAAAATTTTATCTACTTTAATAAACTTCTTAACGATAAATATTAATATATATACACATACTATTGCAATAACCGCGATATAAGATGGATCTTTAGATACACCAAGAAGCAACATAATGACACTTAACGCAATAATGGAACAAAATTCTGAAATTGTTGAATATGTAGATATAATTTTACCAAGTGATGTATCTTTTAAATCATAATTATGCACTAAAGGAATTACAAGTGATGCAAACGTTGAACTGAAAAATACAGCTATAATTGCTATACCAATTATTTGATTTCCTTTTACATAATCTTTTAATAAGTATGCTCCACCTATACTAAGTCCTACAACTAATATATATATAATTAATGAACATAAAAGAACATTTAAATACTTTGGTTCATCTTTTTTTCTTCTTTTAAATACTGAAAAGTCTGTATCAAAACCACTCATAAAAAGTAGTATCGACATACCTAATATATATAAACCTTCAGGTAATGTTGAAAGTGTTGTTACACTTCCTTCTGATGTAGAAAAGATATTTCTTGTAAGAGGAATAATTGAAAGGATAATACCCATGATGATTTCTATTACTAAAGATGGAATAAATTTAATTTTGAAAACTGATAATAAAATAGGAATTATAACCGCCACTCCAACTAAAATTGTTAATGGCCATAGTTGTTGTACAGAAAATATTGTTAAATTCATTATATCACCTCTTTCTTTACTTTTATTATAACAAAATATAATATTTTTTAAACTTTATTTGATTAAATTTTTTATTAAAATTTTTTGTTATAATTTATATATAACCAAAAAAGGAGGTAAATTATATGAACTATGGTTATGTAAGAGTTTCATCAATGACTCAAAATATTGATAGACAAATGGAGGAAATGCATAAATGGGGATTAAATGATAAATATATCTATGTAGATAAACAAAGTGGAAAGGATTTCGAAAGACCAAATTATCAAATTATGAAAAAAAAACTTAAAGAAAATGATTTGCTAATTATTAAATCAATTGATAGGCTTGGTAGAAATTATGAAATGATTATCAAAGAATGGCAAGAATTAACTAAAGAAATTAATTGTGATATTGTCGTAATTGATTTTCCTCTTTTAGATACAAGAATAGATGCAGAAAATCTTGTAGGTAAATTTATTAGTGATATTGTTTTACAAGTATTAAGTTTTGTTGCTCAAAACGAAAGAGAAAATATTAGACAACGTCAGGCAGAAGGAATTAGGATTGCAAAAGAAAAAGGTATTCATATGGGACGTCCTAGAATGGTATTACCTAAGAACTTTAATGATATTGTAGTAAAATATTATAATAAAGAAATAACTAATGTTGTTGCAGCAAAAAAACTTAATATGGCAAGAACCACGTTTTTAAAATATGCAAAAGAATATAAAGAAAAAAACATCAAGAAAAATCTTGATGTTTAACCAATTAAATCAAATGTTTTATTGACTAGATATAACGGAATATTTGTTATTCTACCATCTTTTTTTAATGGTCTTCTAGAATATCTAATTGCAATTTTCGGATTATTTTCAGTAATAAATTTCTTAAAAGAAATTGAAGATTTATCTATACCACCTTTTACTTCAATAGGTATTGTTTCACCTTTTAACTCTACAATAAAATCTAATTCAGAATGTTTATTTGAATAATAATGGGGATTAACACTGAATGAAGAAATTAATTGTTGTAAAACATAATTCTCAGTTAAAGGACCTTTAAATTGATAGTTTTCTTGTAATAAAATGACAGAGTTATCCAATCCAGCCATTTGTTTTAACAAACCTGTATCAAACAAAAACAATTTAAATGCGTCAAGTTTTTTAAATGCATTAAGAGGGTGTTCGACTTTAGATAATCCATATAATCTATTTATCATACCAGCTGAAGCTAACCATTCAATTGCTTCTTCAAAATCTCTAGCTCTTGCTCCTTCTCTTAATGTATTATATATAAATTTCTCATTAGATTTTGCAAGTTGAGATACAATACTCCTAAATACAATTAATAATCTTCCGCTATTTATTCTTCCATTATGTTTCGAAAAATCATTTTCATAAATTTGAATTAAATTATGTTGAATTTTTTGAATTTCAAATGGATCCTTATTGTTAATCCAAGAATAAACACATTCTGGCATTCCACCAATAATTAAATAAATATCGTACATTTCTAACAATTTATTATGAAAGATGTCTTCTACTATACTATCTTTATTTAAGTTATTATAATAACTAAATAAATTCTCATCTACCGCATTTAAAAATTCATCGAATGATAATGGATTGATATCTAATAAATCTACCATTCCAACAGGATATGACTTAGGTGTTGATAATAATGTTCCTAAAAGACTTCCAGCGCAAATAATATGATACTCATTTGCATTTTCATAAAAATACTTTAAAGAATTTAAAGCATCAGCACATTCTTGTACTTCATCAAAAATTATTAATGTTTCATTTGGCAATATTTTAACTCCTGATATTATTGACAATATTTCAATAATTCTAACTGGTACTTTATTTTGTGCAAAAATACTTTTTAATTGTGTTTCTTCATCAAAGTTAAAATACACATATGACTTATAATACTTTTCACCAAATTCTTTCATCAACCAAGTTTTACCAACTTGTCTTGCACCACGAAGAATCATAGGTTTTCTATTTATATTATCTTTCCATTTTATTAAATCTTTCATTGAATTTCTATACATAATAATCACCCTTTTCTACTTTACATAAATAGTATAGCACGTTTTTTTAATATTTTCAAGCATAACGTTACACGTTTTTCCGACTTTTTAAATGTAATTTCACACGTTTTTCCGACTTTTTAGAGTATAAATTTACACGTTTTTCCGAAAATTAAAACTCTACAACTATTTATTTTAGTTGTAGAGTTATTTTTATTCTTCTATTTCTTTAGGTATTACTGTGATTTTAACAGATTCAATACGTCTACCTTTCATTTTAATAACTTCAATTTTTAAGTTTTCATATTGTAGTTTTGCACCACGTGAAGGTAGAGTTTTTAACTCTTCTGCAATCCAACCGTTTACTGTTACAGGTTCAATATCTTTTTCAATATCAAAAATTTCTAATACTTTATCGATATTTGCTTTACCTGAAACAATATAAACATTTTCTGATACTTTTTTTACATCTTCATGAATTTCATCATATTCATCCCAGATTTCACCAACGATTTCTTCTAAGATATCTTCCATTGTCACAATACCTGCAACACTACCAAATTCATCTGAAACAACCGCAAAATGTTGTTTCTTTGTTTGGAATTCTTTTAATAGTTCATTTACTAGTTTATGTTTCATTACAAACATAGGCTCTTTTATAATATCTGATAGTTTAAAATTTTCTTCTTCTGCTTGATAGAAATCTTTATAATAAATGATACCAACAATATGGTCAATATCTTCATCATAAATAGGAAGTCGCGAGAATGCATTTCCTATAAATGCTTGATCTATTTCTTCATATGTTGCGTCAAGTGGTAATGCTTTAACATCTACACGAGGTGTAAAAATATCAATAACTTCTAAATCACCAAATTCAATAGCACTTTTTATTAATTCACTTTCATCTTCATCTAAGACACCATCTTCTGTAGCTTCTTCTACTAGTGTTAAGATTTCTTCTTCTGTTACTTGATCTTCTTCTTTATCTTTAACAAGCTTAGAAATAAAATCTTGCCATTTTTTAAAAATAAATGTAAAGGCAAATAAGATAATCATTAAGAATTTTAAAAATGGTGCAGCAAACATTGCGAATGCTTCTGGACGTTTTTTAGCAAGTGTCTTAGGTGTAATTTCACCAAATATTAATACTATTACTGTCATTACTGCAGTAGACACTGTTGGACCTGATGTTTCATTTATCCAACTTATAAAAAGAATTGTTGAAAGTGATGCACTTAAGATATTAACAATATTATTCCCAATTAAAATCGTTGATAACATTGTATCATAGTTTTCAGAAATGTTTAAAACAAGTTTAGCTTTTCTATTTCCTTTTTCTGCTAAATTCTTTATTTTAATTTTATTAAACGTTGAAAATGCTGTTTCCGAAGCTGAAAAATAAGCTGACAGAATTAAGCATATTAAAATAATTATAATAGATAATGTTTCGCTCATATATTTTCCTTTCTTTTGTTTACATTATAATAATTAAAAAAATCTTTAAATTATCTTTTAAATTTACAAAAGAATTTCAATATATTTTTTTTATTGAGCCTACAACCGTCTTCCATATGTACTCCTTTTAAAAATTTTTATATATTCATTATAACATATTATTATTAAATATTCAAATTATTCGTATTTACTCTACTATTTTTACACTAGATCCATTATCACTTTTAGTAACAATAAGTTTTGTTGGAATAATATCTTTTAATTCTTGAACATGAGAAATAATACCAATTGATTTATTGTCACTATTTAATTCAAGTAAAATCTCTATTGCTTGATGAAGTGATTCTTCATCTAAAGTACCAAATCCTTCATCAATAAATAATGTATCAATTGTAATATTACCAACTTTATTTTCGATAGCATCTGCAAGTCCTAGTGCTAAACTAAGTGCTGCTTTAAATGTTTCACCACCAGATAGTGTTTTAACATCACGACGTTTTCCTGTTTCAAAATCAAATATTTCCATATCTAAACCTTGTTGAGCACGTCCTTTAGTCTTATCTACTTTACGATATAACATAAATCTACCATTAGTCATTTTCTTTAATCTAATATTAGCGTGATTTAATATGTTATCAAAGTATTCAACTAAAACATAACGTTCAAATGATAAGTATTTTTTATTTTGCCCACTCGCAACAAGTGACATTGAACTTAAATCATCGTGTAACTTACATAATTCTTTATATTCAGTATACGCAATAGTTAGTTCGCTTGATACTTGAATTTGTTTATTATATATATTATTTAAGTTAGTTAGAGATTCTTTTAAAGAGTTAATTGCTTGTTCTTTAACTATAATTAATTCATCAAATTCTTCAATATTTTGTTGTTGTTTATCTTTTAATTTCTTCAAAAGATCGTTAACTTGTTTCTTACAAGTTTTATATATAGATTCATACTCAGTTACTTCTTTTACATAAGTAGATAAATTAACTAAATCAGCTATATAGATTTCTATATTATCTAATATTTCTTTACTAATAGATTCTTTTTCAATAAACTCGTTATATTCTTTAATAATTTTATCTTGCTCAGCTTTTAAGATAGTTAATTGATTTAGATTTTCTTCTACTTTACCTTTAATTAATTGATGTTCTTCTTTAGCAAGAGTATGTTCTTTATCAAAACCACTAATTGCTTCTTCTAACATTAAAATTGCTTCAGCTCTTTCTTCTTTTGCTATAATCAATTCATCAATTGGATTGCTAAATGTAAGTTGTGCTTCTAATGCAGCAACAGATCCTTCAGTTAAAGATATTTTATTATTTAATTCATCAACTGATTTAGTAAGTTTAATATTCTCATTTTCAATATCAATTAATTTTTGCTCATATGTTTGTTTAGTTTGTTCTAAATCAACTAGTTCTTTTAACTTATTTAAACATTCATTTAGATAATTATTAAAATTAGTTAAAGTTTCATTATATTCATTAGATCTTTTACTAATTGTATCAGATATTATAGTTTCATCATTTATTTTCAGATTATCAAGTAATTGTTTAATAATAGAATTATATTTAGCTTTTAATGTTTCAATTTTAATAAGCTGCTCATCTTTAATAATTCTATATCCTTCTACATCTGCAAACATTTTATCAAGTTCTTCTTTAGATATAGTTTCTCCTGATATACTTGTAGGATTAGGATGTGTCTTTGAACCACATACAGGACAAGGAGTTCCATCGCATAATTCTTTTGCTAAAACTCCTGCAATATTTTTAAAATAACTGTTTTCTAGACTTAAATATTTTGTGTGAGCATTTTCATAAGTTTTAACATATTGTTGATATTTTTCTATTGACTCTTTAAGTTTGTGATTTAGAGCGTTTGCATCTTCAAATAATAATTGATTTTTATCAAACTCTTTAATAATCTCTTCTTGAATCTTAATTTTATTTAATGTTATGTCATGTTCTAACTGATATTTTGATAGTTCTTTAATTGTTAAGTTTATATCTTCAATATTTTGAATAACGATTTTTTTCTCATTAATTAAATTATCTAATTCATCTTTTAATTTAATTAGCTCTTGACGAATTGTAGTAATTTTAGTTAAATGTGTTTCTATTTCTTGTTTTAATTTTATATTATTTTCAATTTCTTCTTTGGCTTTTAAAAGATTCTTTAAACTTAAACGATCTATTTCAATCATATTTGTTTGGTCAATAAAGAAATTAAGTGTTTCTTGTTTTTCTTCTAATATCGCAACATTCGTTTCATATGTTTTAACAAGCGTATTAACTTGAAGATTAATATTAATTAATTTATCATAAAGAGGTTTAACTTTTGATACTTCATTTAATATATCTATTTGTTTAGTTTTTAATTTTATAGTATCTTTTTGATCTTCAAGTTTTTGTAGTTTATCAGTTTCTAATTTTAAAGTATTAAAATCTTCATTAATAAGCTTTGCAGTTTCTCTTTCAGTATTTAAATTAATTAATTCATTTGATAAAACACTAAGTTTTTCTTCATTTTCAACAATTAAATTTTTAGATAAATTTATATTAGAATCTATTTCTTCTATTAAGAAACTTGTATTATATAAATCTGTTACCACAGGTAAATAGTTTTGATAACTTTCATAATTTGGAATACTAATAATTAAGCGTTTAATTAATTCTTCATTTAATTTTAGTTCATCTTTGATATCTTTTGTTTCTTGTTTTAAAAGTTTAGATACTTTTTCAAATATTTCAGTTCCAAAAATCTTTCTAAATATTTCATCACGTTCTATGCTTTTAGCGTGAATTAGTTTCATAAATTCACCTTGTGCAAGCATAATAACTTGTTTAAATTGATCAGCAGTTAAGCCAAGAATCTCATTGATAGCTTCTGCAACATTAGTTGTTTTTTCAATTATATGTTGTTCATAAACAAGTGATACTTTAGATTCAATTGGAGTTGTACGATATTCTACACTATATCTAGGACTTCTAGTAATTTTATAAATTATATTATCTTTTTCGAAAGTAAACTCAACATAAGTAGGGTTTTTATCTTCCGCAAAATCACTTCTAAAACCTTCACTACTTCTAACATCACCACTTGCTTCACCATATAACGCAAACATAATCGCATCAAATATTGTTGTTTTACCACTACCTGTTGCACCTGTTATTAAATAAAAACCTGAATTGTTTAAAATTGTAAAATCAATTTCAGTTGTTTCTAAAAAAGAGCCAAAGGCATTCATTACTAATTTAATTGGTTTCATTATCTTCCACCGCCTTGTTTATAAGTTTTGTTAATATGTTTATTTGATTATCATTAAGTGAGTCTTCAGTAACATTATTATAAAACTCATTAAATTGTTCTAAATAATTTTTTTCTGAAAAATCAACTGATTTCACAATTACTTTCTTTTCAATTGTTTTTAAAATATTATCATAAGTAAGACTTACCGCATTAGGATATTTTACTTTAATTCTTTTCATTGCGTAAGGAACTGTTTTATCATTAGTTAAAATGACATATACAAAGTCATCAATTATAATTGATGGGTCTATAAGTAGTTCTTCAATTGTTCCTTTTAATACTTTTAAATCTCTTAAAGGAACAAGTGGTAATAAATTAATAATTACATTACCTTTTTCATTTATTTCTACCATAACTGAACTTTTTGGTGTATTTATTTCCGATTCAGAATATTTTAAAATAGAGCCACTATATCTAATATACTCTTTACTTAAATATTGAGGGCAGTGTAAATGTCCAAGTGCTACATAATCAAAATTATTAAAATAAGCAGCATCAATTCCTTCAGTACCACCAATATTAAATCTTATTTCTGAATCTGAAAATTTTGCTTCATTTTCATGTAGTAATGTATGGTGAGTCATTAAAACATTTCTTTCATTAAAATCAATATTAGAAGATTCTACATAATACTTAATCATATCACTATATGTTTTACAAGTTGTATTAAACTTAGTTCTTGTATATAGTGGTGTAGAAAATGGCAACATATATAAAGTTACTTTTCCAAATTCATCAGTAAGTTCATATTTTGTAATAGGAGAAGTTGCGTAAGTCTCAATAAATAATCCTTCACTCTTAAGAATTGAAGAAGCAAAATTAAGTCTTTCAACACTATCATGATTACCTGAAATAATATAAACTTTATAATGATGTTTTAAAATTAAATCACATAAAAATTCATTAAATAAACTAACTGCTTCTTTAGATGGAATCTGTTTATCATATATATCGCCTGCAAGTAACAACGTACTAATATCATTATCTTCCATTTGTTTAATAATTTGATCTAATACCACTTTTTGATCTTCAAGTAATGATTTTTGATTTAAACTTTTACCAATATGTAAATCCGCAATATGTAAAAATTTCATAATACAACTCCTTTTTTAGCTATGTTTATTATATCATAATTAAAAAAATTTATATATATTAAAGATATATAAAAATTAAATATATCTATTATTTTCATTAATAAAATGTCACCATTTAATTGTGTCAGTAGTGGTGATACAAATTCGTAAAAAACAATTGTGTCACCACTGGTAACACAATTTAAGTTTTTATTTTGGTAAATTTAATTCTTTAGGATCATGCCAATCGGTTGTTACAAAATCAACACCTTTATCAATCCATTTTTGAATTTCTTTATAACTTGTATATTGATCAAATGTATAAGTAGATACTTTAAGTCCAGCATCTTTATATTTTTTGATCCATTCTATTGAATTAGAACCAGATGAAACATTAATACTTATATCAAAATTATATTCAATACATCTATTTAAATAAGTTTCACTTTCACATGAACTTACTAAATATTGACAAGGAATAAAGTCATATCCGTTTCTTCTAGTCCATGCTAAACATTCGTATTGACTTCCTAGGAATATAACATTGTTAATCATACCAGTGTCTTCAATTACCTTTATTAAAGCTGGCATTCTAGATGTCTGTGGCGCATTAATTTCTGTCCAATTACTAATACCAGGAGATGTTTTTAGTTCAATAACAGCTGTTATATTATATTCTTTACATATTTCTAGATATCTTTTTAATGTGCATAGTTTTGCGGTATATGAAGTATCTTTTAAACCCGTTACACCAGCACCTCTAGTACCAGTTCTTTCAACATCTTTTAAGAAATCCCAATCATAGTCTGTTAAATTATATCCAGCAAATGTATCATCATGAGAAAGTACAAATACACCATCTTTTGTTTGTTTTACATCAATTTCAATTGCAGTATATTTTAATACTGTTGCGGCATATAAAATAGCTTCTTCTGAATTCATTCCACCATACAAACTTCCTGCATGGCCTATAAAAGTAACACTATAATCCCACACTACTTCAATGTCTCTTTCATAGTATAATTCATTTCCATCAGAATCACTAACCTCATATGTTACTATATATTTTCCATATTCACATACGTTTACATTACTTGTAACTTTAGTAATATTTGTTAATTCTCCATCTTCAGCATCAAATATTCTTATACCTTCAAGTGGATCAAATGATTCATATAAACCAATATTTGTATCTTTTTCAAAACTTTCAGAAAGCGATAATACAGGGATAGAATCTCCTGTAATATTAACATTTATAACAGTTTCTAAATTAGATCCATCAATAGTTTTAAGAGTCACTTTATATGTTCCATTTTTCTTTGCGACAAGGATTCCATCATTAACTTCTAAAGCACTACTATCTGATACTACATATTCAATTGTTTTAAATGCACCACTTGGTAGAAGCTCATAATTAATATATGACGTAGCACCAATGTTTAAATCAATATTATTAACTGATGTAAGAGAAGTTGCAAGTGTACCACTTACTGAAACTATAACTTCTTTAAAAACAGTTTCATCATAAACTGATCTTATAACTACTTTAGTAGTACCAGGTTTAATAGAGGTTATATTACCGAATTCATCAACTATTACAATATTTTCATCTAATGATTTGTAAGTAACATCTTGAACTGCATTAGAAGGAATAACACTGCAAGTTAACTCTTTAGTTTCATAATATCCAAGATTTAACTCATCTATAGAGTCAATACTTTCTACTTCAGGTAAAACTACTTCTATATTTACTCTTAATTTTACACTACTTTTTTCTTTTGATTTAATTGTAATAAATGCATCACCTAAATCATGACAAGTGATTAATCCGTTTTCATCTACTGTAATAACCGCTTTATCAGAAGAAGAGAAAGTAACTTCTTGTGATGATGTTAGTGGTTCAACATAGTATTCTAATTGATATGTTGTACCGATTATTAATTCTAAAGATGTTTCAGATACTATCTTTGATGGAATAGGCGGTTCACTAACAGTAATATTTATTTCATAATAAATACTTGGATCAAAAGTTAACGTTATAACAATTTTAGTTGTACCAGCTGTAAGAGCATTTATATTACCAAATTCATCAACTGCTGCAATTGTTTCATCTAAAGATGTAAAGGTTACACTTTGATCTACATCAAGTGGTTCAACATGATATTCTATTTTATGTGATGAACCAATAATTAAATCAATCGTTTCTTCTGTAACAATTACCGGTGGAACTGGTGGTTCGTTTACTTGAACATTAACTAAAACAGGTGCTGCATTCGAGTTTAATACAGAAATTTTAATAGTAGCAGTTCCTACATTTAAAGCTGTTATAACCTTATTTTCTATCTTAACAATACACACATCAGACACTTCAAAATTATATTCAATATTTTCAACATCAGCATCTTCTAGTGTAATATTTAATTCATAAGTTTCATTAGGTAGCAATTCAATATTTAATTTATCAACATTTAATTTTGGATTTTTTGTTGGATTATTTTGTTGATTATTATTATTTTCGTTATTTTCATGTTGTTCATCATCATTATTTGTATAGTTTTTATTATTACAACTTTTACAAGATGATAAAAAGCAAACAAAAATGATAATAAGTATTATTGAAATTCTAAAGAAATTCTTTTTCATAAACATTTCCTATTTTAATAATTCTTCTAATTCCTTTAATAAATAATCCATTCTTTCTACAACTGCCATAAATGTTTCTTTTTGTGTAAAGTCAACACCAGCCTCACGCGCTTGTTCCATTGGATATTTAGAACCGCCTGATGAAAGAAGTCCAATATAACGTTCAAATGCACCTGGAACGTTTCCTTTTACATCTTTATATAGTTTGAAACTTGCAGCAAAACTTGTTGCGTATTGATAAACATAGAATGGTGTATAGAATAAATGTGGAATATATGCCCATACATACTTTTTAACTACTTCTTTATCAATATCTAAATCATAATACTTTTTATATAAATCAATCATAATTTTAGATAAGACTTCATGATTAATAGGCATACCTTTTTCATTCATATCATGAGCTATAAGTTCATACTCTGCAAATAAAGTTTGACGGTAGAATGTTGACATAATAGAGTCAATTGCTTTTTCAATAACCATAATTTTTTCATCTTTAGATGCATTATCACTCTTTAAGAAATAATCAAGTAGGACATGTTCATTAAATGTCGATGCTATTTCTGCAACAAAGATTGTATAATTTTGTAGCATTGTAGGTTGATGATCTGCTGAATACATAGAATGAATTGAGTGACCAGCTTCATGAGCTACTGTAAATGCAGATTCAAGCGTATCGTCATGATTAAGAAGAATAAATGGATGAAGATTTGCCATACTTGATGAATAAGTTCCACTTCTTTTACCTTCTGATTCATAAACATCTACAAAACCTTCACGTAGTACTTCATGTGCTTTTTCATTAAAGTCAGCTGGTAACCATTTAATTGATTCAAAGAATAATTCACAAGATTCTTCATAAGAATATTTCTTATCTGATTTTGCAAGTTCTAGGAATCTATCATATGTATGATATTCTTCTAGTCCTAAAACTTCTTTTCTTAATTTTAAATATTTCTTTAGCGATTCATTACAAGTACCTGCAACTTCTACTAAAGTATGATAAACACTTGTTGGAATGTTATTATGATCTAAGTGTGCTTCTAAACTAGATGCATAATTTCTTGCTTTAGCTGTAGCTTTATCAGCATCAAGAACTGTTTTATATATATTAGCAAATGTATTTTTATGTGTATCAAATACTTTATATACTGCTTCAAAAATAGCTTTTCTATCTTCTGCATTATCTGCATTTTGAATTAATGCTCTAAAATTACCGGTAGTAACAACTACTTCTTCACCATTTGATAAAGTGATTTTTTCTCCCTTACCATCTGCAACAGCTAAACTTGAATAAAGTTCACTTCCTGCACTTGTTAGTGGAGAATAATATGATAATAATTGTTCACTTTTAGCATCTAAAACATGAGCATTTAAATCAAATAATTTTACACACATAAATCTAAATTCTTCAATTTCTGGGTGACGATCAATAATATCTATTACTTTTTCTTTTCCCATCGCAAGAATTTCAGGATCTTGAAATGAACATGCTTCACTATATGTATATAAAAGCATATGACAATTATTTAAATTAGTTAAAGCATTAATATCTTTTTTATTTAAATCACTCTTTAAATGAGCATATAAATAAGTTCTGCCTAGTGCTTCTTCGAAATCTCTTGAAATAATTAAATACTCAACAAATGATTCTTCATCACATAATTTTCCTTTATAACTTGCAAGTTTTTCAACATATCCTTTCATCTTTTCAACTGATGCTAAAAACTCTTCTTCAGTTTCAAATAAATAAGTTAAATCCCATTTCATATAATTTACCTCTTTTCTTTCTTGTATTATTATATCACTTTAAAAACTAGAAAAGTGTAAAAACAATAAATATTTTAAAAAAGAAAGATATGCTTAGTTACTAAATACAAAAATCTTTTAAATTAGTCTATTTTTAAAACAATATAATTAACATAGAAGATAATCCCAATTATTTACAACTCAACATTAAGCTATTAAATTATCATATAATCATACCATTATTTAAAGATAACTTCTAAATTCAGTACTATACGCAGGATTGTTTTATCATTAATTTTGATTATACGCAGGAAATTCTTTTATATTATTTAATTGTAATCTCCTGCCTTAATATTAAGAAAGATAAGAAAAATACAACAATTATGCTAGTATTTTTGAAATATTTGTAGCAACTGGAAAAAGCAGATGTACAGATTAAAGTACATCTACTTTTATTGGTTGATAAAGTTTAATTACATTGTTTATTTAAAAATTTTAAAAGATTCATTATTTGTTTTTTAGTATATATTGAAATATAAATATGCTTGTTTGGATTTGAATTTTTTATATATATTCTTATATACCTACTAAATAAATGATTGAATCCAATATATTTCTTTTTCTCTTTTTTTGTTAATTTGACTAATTCAATTTTTTCTACTTCTTTTAAATTAATTTCATTATTCCATAAAATTAAATTTGCTTTTTTATCGTAAAATTTATTAGTAGCAAATAGTGGATTATTAAAAACTTTAATCTTATCTTTTGTTAATTCAATATAATCAGGCAATCCAAAAATTTTGAGTAACATCGCAATTGCAAATGTAAGAAAAAAATATGCAATAAATATCATAAACCCATTAGTATTATAATTAATAAAAAAGTGTAATGCTGTTAATAAACAAATTATCATTATGCACAAACATAAAATAATAATTTTAAACGAATAAATCCTCTTCATATTTCCTCCAAACTTTAAAATAACCACTCTAATAATCCTTCAATACCATCTTCGATATGGCCAGCAATTGATTTACCATTAATTTCTGTATAAAATATTCCATTAATTATAATACCCATACCAACACCTGCAAGAGTACCAATAATAAACCCTGGCACACCTCCAAAAAAACCTCCAATTGCCGCACCCAGTTCACCAGATGCCCATACATTAAGTACACCAACTCCAGCTGTTACAATTCCACTAGAAATAGTAGTTTGCCAAGAATCACCTACATTAATATGTCCTTTTATGTCATCATACGTTTCATATGCAACTATTCCGTAACTAAGCCATTTTGCAGCTTTAACTAATGGAGATTTTAGATTATTCAACATTTGATATTTTGAAATTCCATAATTATAATTAAAAAATTCAAAAAATTGTGGATTTTTAGAAGTCCAGTTAATTACACTTATTGCTCCACTCATACTAGATATAAAATCAGCCAAGGTTGTATATAATTTTGGTTTCGGAAATTTTACAGAAGTATTTGGATCAGATGTATAATCTCCATCACTAACTACACCATTTCCAATAAAAGAGTTATCCATAACACTACCCATACTGGAATCAGAAATATCATATTTAATAGCAATAGGATTATTAACAGCATACGTATAAAGATTTAGTCCATTAATAGATTGTGGATTAAGACTAGAAACACCTGCGGGTTGGATAAATCTTCCAAGTTCTGGAGAATAGTATCTTGAGGATACCAACGCAAAATTGGTTTCGACGTCATAATCTTTATTATCCTTTTAATTTAAAAAATCTACTTTATCTAATAGAAAATCTATTAATCTACAATGATAAACACCTTGCTCATCATAAAAACTATTTATTATATCATTTCTAATAATAACTTTTTTAAAGAAATCATTTGTCAACGTAAATGGTCTAACTTCTTGCTTTACTTTATCATCATCTAACATTTGAAAAGCAGATTGAATATAAATTTTTGTGTCTAATTTATTTACTATAAAATCAATTTCCACATATTCAATATTATTTGTTTCTCTAATAGGAACAGCTCCTACATCAACTGAAAACCCCCTTCTAATTAATTCGTTGTATATGATATTTTCTATTAAATGACCCGGTTCTGTTTGTCTATAATTTAATCTTGCATTTCTAAGCCCCGTATCTTCATAATAAAATTTACTCGGATAGCTAAAAAATGATTTGCCCTTGATATCATATCTTTGAGATTCACTAATTAACATAGCATTTTTAATATGTTTTACATAGTTATCAATCATTTCATGCGTTATATTTTCTTTTTTTAAAGTAGATATGGCATTAGCAATTCTCGTAATATTTGTAAGTGATGAAACCTGAGAAGCTAAATAATTAAGAACATCATTTAAAATATCCTCTCTTTTTATTTTATTTCTTTCAACGATATCTTTAATATAAATTTCATCATATAAGTTTTTTAAATAAATTTTTTTATCTTCATCTGTTTGCTCATGGATTAATCCAGGCATACCACCTAATATCATATATTCATTAAGTGCTTTTTGTTCATTCCCATCCACATATTCAAAATATTCTTTAAATGAAAGTGGATGGACATTTATTCTACTAGATCTACCCCTAAATTCTGTTGCAATATCAGTTGATAACATTTTAGAGTTACTTCCAGTAACATAAACATCAAGTAGTTTATTATCTCTAAATCCATTTAAAATATCATATATTGTGGCTATAACACCAGTTTGTCTATCTTTTTTCTTAATGGCCATTTGAATTTCATCTATAAATAAATAATATTTATCATATTTATTTAAAGTTATAGTTTTATTTATTTGTTTATAAAGATAAAAAGGATTACGATATTTAATATAATCAATTTTGTCTAATTTAATTTCAATAATTTGAGCTTGTTCAATTCCTTTAGATATTAAATAATCTTTAAATAATTCAAATAATAAAACAGATTTACCACATCTTCTAATTCCAGTTATTACTTTGATATTTCCATCCCATTCTCTTTTTATAATTTGATTTAAATAATAATCTCTTTTTATCATATTATCACTCCCAAATATTTTAAAGATACTTTATTTTATCATTTCAAAATAAAAATGTCAATTAAAAACACAATTTTGCCTAAATCTTTTTACGTTTTTAGTAAAAGTTTAAGGTAAAATATGTAATATTTTGTAATTTTAATAGATTTGACAAACTGAATTGTTAAATTATTAGTTTTCTATACAGATTTGTATATGACAAATTAGTACTTTTTCCATATTAACAACTATATAATATCAAAATTAATTAAACAATTCAATAGATTACACTCAACCACTGAACTTAAAAAGTGTTGCAAATTTGCTTATTTTATATGCAGGATAAGGAAAAAGCAACAAGTTGCATTTTCGACTCTTGCGACAACTGTGATACCCAGCTTTCGCTCTTGTCCACTAAATGTAAGAAAGGATGAAACTGCGTAATACAGCTCCACCCTTAATGTTAAAGTGATGTTTGTTTTATTTTTTATATTTGTTCATTATCACACAAACTGCATTTGTTAATAAAACTGCAATTTGTAAATCTTGACCATCAGAATTATTCAAATTACTTTCTAATAAGGGGTGAATAACTTCTAACTCATATTCAGAAAAAGGTATAAATTCTTTATTAAACCTTTCTCCATGAAGAAATCTTGTTACGTATCCAGCTAAATAATCTTCCTCTAATTCAAATCTATGATTCAATAATTTTCTAGAAGGCAATTCCAAATATTCTTCTAAGATTTTCTTTTCATATTTTTTAATCATTAAATCTCACTCCTTTACCACCAGAAAGTAATTATGTGTCCATCTCCTGTAAAATAGCCACCGCGACCATTTGGATAATTATAATACCACGAAGTATTATTATAGTTGTAATTGTAAGTATACTGTAACATTGATGAATTACTATTCATAAAATTTAAAGCTTCATTTGTGTATTGTGAAACAGACATTCCATTTCCATGTTTACCATAATGATATTTCAATGAAGCTCTTGAATTTTTAAACGTTCCTTTATCCCAGTGTTTAGCATTATATGCTATTTGTCCATGTGTTGTTGTTTTATAGTAATTACCACCAATGCTAACTGCTGCGGAGGCTATACTTGAACCTACATATAATCCTGTATATAATCCACCAGTTATACCAATATCATTTATCCAGTTATTTCCCGTAAAATGTTGATGAATTTCAGCAGTACCAAATGCTATATTTACAGCACCTAAAACAATAGCAGCTCCACCAAGAACCCAACCAACTGGACCATATGCTAGCAATGAAACACCTGTAGCAATTGTTTGAGCTCCACCATATATTGATGATGCTCCACTTACCAAATGCTCTCCTAAATAATAACTTGCTATTGAAGATATTACCCATGAAGCAGCTAAACCTATTAAGAAAGTACTTATTGCAATATGCCCACTTGGATCGGCATACATGATCGGATTATTTTTGCAGTAGCAGTATAAATTTAATCCATTTACACTTTCAGGATCTAGATATTCTACATCATCAGGACTTATAAATCTACATAATTCGGGTGAATAATACCTTGAGGATAACCAAAATAACGAAGTCTCAACGGGTCTCTCACGAGTATCCTCAAACAATTATCTTAGTTCTTTTTTATTTTAGTAACTTCATTATACTATAATTTATTAACATAGTCCACCATTACAACCAGTTAAAATAATATTAACTAACATTTTTTCTATAATTTAACTTATTTTCAACTTCCACTTCTTCAATAACAAAATATGTTATTTCTTTACTTTCTGAATAATATTCAGTTTTAACTTCTTTTTTACCTATAATCTTATCCTCTCTTTCTTTCATTGGTTAAAAGCGAAAGCTGGGCATCCCAGTTCTCGCAACAGTCGAGTTGTCATAACTGGTAACATCAGTTGTGGCAACTCCTTATCCTGCCTATAAAATAAGCAAATTTGTAACACTTTCTTTATTAATTTTAATCTCTTTTCTTTGTATGTTTGCTTGTGGCTGAAATATATTTGCTTTGTGTATTACTTCGTTTTAATTAAATAAATTAAGAATTTAAATCATTAGCATCAACTCCTTTTTTCTAACTTCTAATATTTAATTTCTTGTGGGTGAAAAATATCCCCACACTATATATGGAAAGTTTATTATATTTTGTAGGGTTGTTTTTAGAAAAATTTATTAAAATTTTTTTCTTCCACAATCATTATTAAAGGAAAATAAAAATACTCCCTACACTATATATGGAAAGTTAGGAGTAAAAAGTTTTACGTTTTTATATGATTTGTCGAACGAAAGTCAAAATATTACAAAAAAAGATATGCCACCTTACATGACATATCTATCGTTAATTTAATATTTAATTGTTGTATCCTGACTAAATATTAATGCAGGATAAGAAAAATACAACATTCATTTGCATTTTTGAAATACTTGCGCAACTGGGATACCCAGCTTTTGCTTATTGTCAATTTCCATACAAAAATGATGTTTATTCATAAAGATTTAATTTAAAATAAATTCAAAATTTGAATTATCTACAATTGTTCCCATTGCTACTTTCTTGACTCCTTCATACAATTCAATATTCGTACCTATAGTTAAAATATCTGGTGCAGAATCAGTATTTAAAAATCTAATGTATGCTTTTGTTTTTAGAGGTTCAAAATCTAAATAATCATAAACGTAACATAATATAGACCACCCACAACCATTAATAACTCTTTCACCATTTATACCAATATGTGGAGCATATCTCATTTCTTCAATAGGAATGGGTTCAGCTCTTCCTCCTTTTTTTCTTGGTATCCATTCAAGACAACATCAAATACTTTTTTATTCACTTTGTACCTCCTACAAATAACATACATCATTAAAATAGAGTTTATAGTTTAACACTTATCATTATAACACACTATGAGCAAAATTAATACAATTACACAAATATAATATAATTTTTTATGGCAATATAAAAAAACAGATATACCCATTAGGATATACCTGTTATTGTTGCTAGATAAAGTTTAGCAGTTTTTTAAATATTTTTCGCATTTTAGAATAAATTTTTTTAATCGCTTTGTTTGTCTTCCATAAACATTGAACATTGCTAACCTACATGATGGATGTGTAGACCAAGAATTTATTTTTTTAGAATATCCAACATAATTTATATCTAATGTAAATAAATTTTTATATTGCGTGTCGTCGGATATTTTAATTTCTTTTAAATTATCTAATGGTAATTCTTGTTTTTTTATACCCGGAAATTCTCTAATTATTATTTTTTTATTATCTACATCCAAGCAAATATATGTCTTAAATGCACAAAAAAACATAAAAACAGAATACATTAACATAACTAATAAAAGAATAACCATTTCAAATATTTTTTCAACACCAATAAATAAACAAACTATTGGTATTAATGTCAATCCAATCGCTGAAAATATTCCCATTATTCTTTCAAACAAAGGCATTTGATAAATTATTACTTTTCTATTCAAACAATGCTTTTTTAAGTTCTGACCATCCATAATCAAATAATTCTCCTAAATAATAAATTGCTACTGCCCCAGCTATACCTACAACTACCGCTACTCCACCACCAATTGCAAGTGCACCAACAAACCCTACTTCTAAATATGTAATTGCTAATCCTGCTGCAGCAAATCCTAATCCAACAGCAGCTTTTCCGACTCCAACACCTGCGTAGTATGTACCTAGACCTTTTAATGTATAATATCCTGCATCCATCGCACTAGCACCTAACGCTTCACCCGTTGTGTAGTTTGGATTTGTAAAATTATTATAGACACTACTTCCCCAAGAAAGAATAGAGCCTGCAATAATCATTCCTTTTCCAAATTTATTTACCATATCAGAATATGGGCCAAGCGATTTAATACCAAATCCTTTTGTACCCCAATAACCTAATCCGCCATCAAGTCCACCACTTAAGAATCCTGACCATTGATCAAAAAAAGCAAAAGCACTAGACAAAGCATGTAAACCACCCATTATATTTATACTATTAGAATATAAATTACCTTGTTTGTTATTAGAGACTCCAGAATTTGCAACTGAGTGAACTGATCCAATAGCAGTTTCAATGTTACCAACTGAACTATTATAAGCAAAACTAATTGGATTATTAACAGCATAAGTATAAAGATTTAGTCCATTAATAGATTGTGGATTAAGACTAGAAACATCTGCAGGTTGGATAAATCTTCCAAGTTCTGGAGAATAGTATCTTGAGGATACCAACGCAAGATTGGTTTCAACATCATAAATATATCCTTTATACATAAACACATTACACTTACTTAATGCATAAGATACAGAATAATCGCCGTCTTCTTCATCTAAACATTGAATAGTTGGTTTACCATAAGCATCATAATAATATTTTACCATAACTTTACCATTAATGTCAACAATAGAGTTAATATTTCCAGTTAAATCTCGATTATAAAAATAAGGTTTATCATTAAAATTTAATCCTATTAATTGATTTGTATCATTATACAAATATGTTATAGAATGTTCTGAAATGTCATTTATATTAAATGTCATATGAACTAATCTATTATCTTCATAATAGTAAGTAAATTCTTCATTATTTTCTGTTATTTTCTTTATCCTTAATCCTTGATTATCATAATAATACTTATTATTTCCAATACTAGTGATCCAATTATTTAAATACTTAATTTTATAATTTGTACCTTTTTTGCTAATAGTCTGAATCGCTTTAATAAAATTCTCAAAATAAGTAACATTATATTCAGTAGTCTCAGTTCCATCAGGTAATCTTTTAACTACGCTCAATAAATTATTAGGAATATAAGTATCATAAACATACTCATACTCACAAATAAGATCATATTCGGTCGAATACTCTTGTTTTTTAACAATATTTCCTTTAAAATCATATTCGTAACGAATAATATAGTTATTATTACTATCAACACTATTATAACATTCTTCTTTTATGATTTGATTATATGAATCATAAAAATAATGTTTTTCAATAATCATATTATTAAAATTATCATAAACAATTACTCCTACCAACATTCCATCTTTATTATAATGATAATGAGTTTTAGTATTATCAAAGTTAGTTTCTACATTAGGTACATTATTTTTGAAATTAGATTGCAATTTTTCATAAGTCTTTGTTAACGTTTTATTCCCATATTTAATACTCTCACTAGAAACAAAATTTTGATTAGAATATTTTTTCTGATAATAAATAATTTTATTATTATCTAAGTCAACTTCACTATCACTACTAAATTTAATATATTCAATATAACCATTTAAACAATTATTAATATCATAATTTCCAACGTACAAATGTCCACTATCTTCTAAATAAGGTTCTATAATATTTTGAGAATACTCCACTCCATCTAAACAATAATACAATACTCCATTATTAAAACGATAAGAAAATTCATGCCAAGTGTTTAGTGTAATATTACATAATTGTAATACAATTACACTATCTTCATTAGTTGTATATTTCAAATTTATATTATTGTATTCATCTAAATATAATTCAAAATCATTTTTTTCATAATACAACAAGCTATTATTTGACCCACATTTTGTGCACTTAAATTTAATTTTTAGATTTTTAAGATTATTTGATGACAATTGATAACAAATAATATTTTGAGAAGTTTGATTATTATATAACTTATTCTTTGTCATATTCAAAACATTCTTTTTTAGTTCATAATCATATTCAAATATACCATCTATATAATTTTCATCGTACTTTACTATATCAGGGCCTATACCATTAACTGAAAATAAATTATTATTAAAATCTATTACATCATAATTCTTATTAAATGAAATAATATCAATATTAGAAACATAACTAGGATTTTTTAAATAATTAATAATTTTACTTATTAAGTTATCTGTAGCTGTTCTATCAGTATTAGAATATTCAATTTTTGAATTAACTGAAAAATAGCCCACATTTAGATTTGAATGAGTTAGATCTTCTTCATGATTATAATTACCTAAAATAATTTTATTAAATATGATATTATTTGTCTGTTCATCTGTTACATCATTTAAATTATTGTATACTTCTTGCCCATCTAAATTAACTAATAATTGAATTATATCATCATATATTAACGCTACTCTTAACAAATGCCACTTACTCAATTCAATATTAGTAATTTTTTCACTATAATTAGAATTATTCTCATCAAATAATTCAATATTTAGGCCATTATAAATTTTAAATCTAAAATTAATTTCATTATTTGTTTTAAGAGTAAACAATTCAACATTGTCTCCACATGGTTTAAAGAGCATAATTATATCTAATTTATTTTTAACACTATTATTAGATGACGAGTAGTTTATATTTCCATAAAGTTTACCATCTATTCTATAATTATTAATTTTTGATAAATTAATTTCTGAATAATGCTTTTTGTTATTAAACAATAATACATTACTATGCAATATTGGATCAAATTCGCTCAAAACATTGTAACTAGTAGAGTAATCACAAAATAATGGTTGAGGCATTGACCCTATCATATAATCATTTATATTAACAGTATTATATTTTTCAATTTCATATAGTATTGATGATTCATTTAAATTATTATATAAATACATTTGTTTGAAATTACTTTTATCTAAATTAATACTCTTATTATTATTCATATAATAAGTTATTTCTAGTTTCTCATCATTTTCACTATAACATTGTGATATTGATTTTAAATTGTGATAATTATCATACTCAATTTCTTTACTATTATAATCGTTACAATATGTATATGCTATTTCACTAATTTCATTATTAAAATAATTATATATAATTTTATAATCATTATTTATATTAATTTTCTCTAATCTTTTAGTATTATCATATTCATATTCAATAGATGTCTCGCAATGATTTTCAATATTATCTTCAATAATAGTATTCGGAGTTTCATTATTGGTGATTTTAGAAATCTGTTTATCAATTGTTGTTACATATTCTATCATCTTCATTGGTACTTCTTTATTTGAGGTGCAATAATTATAACCTGCATAAAGCAAATAATCATTATATAAATATTGATATGTTTCTTTATTATTTATACTCATTAAAGTTAAAATTTCATTAGTATAATCATATGTAATAAAACTATCATCGTCACTCAATGCCGATTTAATTGAAGTATTTTTATTTTGTCCATTATATTCATACTTATATGAAGTTCCGTCGCTATTTACAATATCTATTATATTATTATTAATATCATAATTATATATTGTTTCTAGATTATTGTTATCTATTATTTTTTTTAATAATCCATTTGGATAAAAATTAAATTTTGTTACACAAACAAGCTCTGAATTATGCAACTTTGTTTCTTGAATTATATTATTATTTATATCATACTCATATAATACTTCATTTCCATAAAAATGATTCTTTATTTTAGTAATTAAATTTTTCTCATTATATGTATATTCTAATATATTTAAACCATCTTTATTAAAATATAATCTATTTTCCCTATCATATTTTGCTAATTTTGTAAATTCATTTTTACAATTATAATCCTTTTTTCCTACAATATGTAATTTTAATTTCTTTATAAAAAATTTTGAATTATATGAATTATATGAAATATTAAAGAACAATTTATCACTATCATCTTTATTTTCAAAATAAAATACAAATGGAACATAATTTGAATTACTTAGAATAAATGTTTTATTTAAAATTTTTGTAGAATTATTTTCTATTTTTAAAGTAAACTGTAAATCATCAATTTTTTCTACTTCAAATTCATCTTTTTTTATCCAAAATTCTAATCTACAAATATCTCCTCGTTTAAATTCATGATCTATTTCTTTTTCAAGATCATATGTATTATTACAAAGAACATAAGCATGTTCCCCTAAAATTTTATCTAGATAATTATCTTCAACAATGCAATTCGTTTTATAACTTATACCTGTTTTTTTCCACTCATCTTCACCACCATCAAAAATCGAATACATAATTGAATCAATATTTTTAAAACTTTTTATAAATGTTTTAACTAATTTATTTTCATTAAACAAGAAATAATTATTATTTAATAAATATGTATTTTCATTACTTCTTTCATCAGGATTTTTATTATAATTATTTTTGTCACTATTAAAAACTAAAAATGGAACACCTAAATCATCAAAATAAATAGTTTTAATTGAATCATCTGAATAAATCATTTTAATATTATCATCATATTTTTCATAAATTACCTTATTCAAACAATTATTTATATCGTTATTAGTATATGTATACAGTTCTACTGAAGAAATAGTCTTTGTAATGCAAATTCCTTTTTTCGTTTTATTATCATACACTTTTGATAATAATAAATCATTATATTCAAGAATCAACTCATTAATAGTGCTAGATTCTTGAACTTTGGTTATTTTCTCTCTTTCATAAATTATTTTTGTTAAAACATTATTCGAATCTAAATAAAATTTTACATTTATAGTAGAATTTTTGAATTTCATAGTAAATATTTTATTATTTTCTAAATCTGATAAATTATTATCGAATAAACCACATAACAAATTTTGATTACTATTCAAAGTTAAATCTTTTACGTCAATGATAAAATTATTTTGCCACAATATAGAAAAAACATGAACATTCCCAAAATAAACGTTTTTTAAACTATATAAATTCTCTTCTAAAGGAGCAAATTCATAAAATATATTATTATTAATACACAAAGAATAAATATCACCATATTTTTTTATATATGATAAATCATTTAAATTAATATACTGTTCCCCTGCTGGAATATTTGTATTATATTTCGAATTAACCATTTTAGCATCAATTTTTATGTAATCATTTATTCTATCATAAATATCTTTTATTTGTATTTTATCACCTGTATTATATATATAAATATTTAGGTTGCTAAATATTTCTTTATTCTTTATAACATAACTTACATTTAAATTTAAATTATTACTTTTATTTCTACAAATAGGAAATTCAATAAAAGTATCAAGTTTTGGAATATTATGATAGACATTTAAAAAGTCACTCTCATATTTTTCCAAAATGTTTTTAGATACATCATATTCATCTATTACTAATTCACCTTCAAGTACATTAAAATATACCTTTCTACTATCATTATAATGATTTAATAACTTAGTATCTAGATTAAATGGTGTCTCTACATTATAGATCAAATTAGGTGATGGCCTTGATGTGCGATTTTCATCATCCACCCTAAAAATTCTAAAACAAATTCTTTTATAATTGTTTTTTACTTTCTTTTTTACAAGTTCAGTAATATTGAATTTTATATTTGATGAACAATTCATTTCATTAACACTAGTAACAAATGTATACTCATCAATTTTTAAATCACTTGTTAAATCTGTAAATTCACCATATTCTCTTTCATCTATTTCTTTCAATATTAAATAATGATTACTATTAAATTGTTCACCAAATGATATTCTATTTTCTTTTTCTTGTTTTAAATAATAATCATCTATATTATCTGGATATTCCATTAATAAATAAAAATCTATATAATTAATACTTTCATCTGTACCAAAATCAAAATTACTAATTTTAAAATCAATAAAAGGATTATTAAGTATTTCTCTACCCTTTTTATCTTTATGAAAATAAGGCATTTTTATATTACGACCTTCTGTAAGTTCCATTAAAGGAATTGAATATTCAATTGTTGCTTCAACTTTTTTTAATGTTTCTTCGCCATTATATAATTGAAAAGGTATTACCATTATAATTCACCTCCATTTAACTCTGCGAAAATTTGATTTAATAAATCAATATCTTTAGACAAGGTAATATTATCTTTAGAATCACATAGAATTTCTCTATTACCTCTTCCTGAAATAAAGATAATATCACTAGGTTGTGAATTAAGGATTGCTGATTTAATTGCATTTTTTCTATTTAAGTCTACAAAACATTTAATTTTATTATTAACTATTTTTTGTTGTTTATTTAAAAGTTCAATTTTGTTAGAACTACCTGAATCACTAAGTGTTATGTAAAGTTCATCTGCATTATTTATAATGTAATTATATGCAAAATTTATGGATAACTCTTTATCTTTTAAAACTTTTTCTTCATCAAATTCATTTAACCAGCCTTTAAAACCAATTCCAGTAGCACCTGTTACTACAATTAATTTATTATTTGGGATATATTTTTTTAAGTATTCTAGTTGAGGAACTAAATTAACACTTATGATTATTGTTCTATCATTTAACTTAATTACTTCATCTCTACCTGGAATATTAATTTTTTGAAGCAATTCTTTAAATTTTACATAATCATATAAATTAAGTTCTTTTATTACTGCATATACACACGCTATATTAAATGTACTATATGGAAATAATAATTTAGAATTAAAAAATTCAATTTCTTTTTTATTTTCAATACAGAAATTTACTCCATTTAAAGAATCAAAAGGTTCTTTAGTACTATTAATGATATAATCCAAATAATTAGTATTTACATTATATCTTTGCTTTAAGTAAGGACTTGTAATTAATCTTAAATTTTCTGCTTTTAACTCATTAATTAAATCGCTACAATGATTATCTTTCACTACTAAGATTAGTTTTTCATCTCCACTTGAATCTCTTAAAAATTTTTTCTTAATATTTACATAATCAGGATAAAATACTTCATTTTGTTTTTCAACTATATTTGTTAATACTTTTATATCAAATTCAACATCATCAATTAATCCTAAATCAATTGCTCTTTCATTCACTTCAAGTATTAAATAATCAGCATTACTATTAATGCATTGTACTACAGCACTAAATAAAGATTTTTTTGATTTTAAAGGATTATCTACAGCACTATGTTTTTTCACATATGATAATTCACTATCTATTTCTATACTTGAAAAAAGGATAGACTTATAACCTAAGCTTTTAAGATATTGGTGAATAATATAACATACAGTTGACTTTCCTCTAGAACCTGTTACCCCAATGATAATTGGGTCTTTTTTTACGTCTTTTGATTTTACTTTATTAATTTTTAATTTAATTTTTTTATTTTCTTTTTCTAAATTTTGTTTTAACTTATCTCTTAAATTTTCTATTCTCATATTAATCTCCTGTTGAAGCATCACTTCTATAAAAATTTAACTTTATATCAACTGATAAATCATCATTGATATAATCATAATTATTTTGATCAAATAATAAAAATTGACCATTTAGTTCCAACGTATTACCTTCAAAATCATCTAATTCTTTTAAAGCAAATTCTACAGTTGTTTGATACTCATCCATAGTACTTTCATAAACACATAATTGTGCAATAGTAATTACAGTATCTTCTATTTGATATTCATCATTTAAATAAATCGGAAATGTAGATCTAATAATAAAAGTATTCATCATTGATTGAGTATCATTAATTATTTGAACATTGGCAACTTTAGGAACTTTAAGTTCATTATAACTTGCATTTAATGTAATATTTGATTGAACTAGAAAGTTTTTACCATGTGCATTTCCTTCATCATCTAACCATTTATCGAAGACTTTATAGTAATCAAATAAAAATTCTGAACTTGGTTTAAAAACTTTTCGCTCAGCATTAGGTAAATCTATTAAAGAATTATTTTTAACCCTTAAAGTTTTAATCAGTTTACCTAAATATTTATCTTCATCACTATTTATTTCATCTCTTAAAATTACATTATAATAATTATTTTCATTTAAATTATCATTATTCATAATCATTTTTCCTCCATTAATAAATTAATTAAAACTATTAAAATTTTTATATAACCAGCATTATATCAACTCCTTACACTAATAAAGAGAAAAAAAACGCAAAAAATCAACCAAAAAAATGAAAAATTTTAAATTTTTTGAGCGAAATGAGGGTATCAGAGTTGTATTAATAGTGAAGAGAATATAAAAAATTTTAAAAAATTAGTTTATTTTTTTATATTTTTTTCTCTTTATATTATAGAAAGGAGGAAGAACTAATGGATAAATATAAAAAAATTATTAGTAGTTTACTATTAGACGTTGAGGAAAATTATAAAGAAGACTTAATGCAAGAATTATATCTAACTATTATTAATATTCAAAATGAAGATATTGCAAAAATTAAAAATTTAGATTCATATATTTATATTTCTTTAAAAAACAAAAAAATTTCTTTCCTTAAAGAAAGAAAAAAAGAAAAATATATTTCTCTAAATATAAAAAATGAATATAATAATGAAGAATTAATAAATAGTATTCCTAGTCAAGATAGTTTTTCTTATTCTAATGAAAAAGTTGAATTTTGCAAAACAATTTTGGATTTTCCACCAGATGTTTTATCTGATATGGAAAAAAATATTCTTATTGAATATTATCAGAATAATAAAAAGCAAGTAACTATTGCACGTGAAAATAATGTTAGTCCCCAATATGTCAATAGAACTATTAAAACTATTTTAAAAAAACTATTTGATTTTTTCAAAAATTTAAAGCATTAATTTAAATGCAAAAAAGGTGAAAGCTTATTTGCTTTTCACCTTTTATTTGTTATTTTTATAATTTTTAATTATAAATGGAAGTTGTAATAATGTAATTGCAGTAACACCTATTCCTATAATAGTAAAGAAATAAACAAACCATCCATTATCTAAATTAAGTAATGGTAAATGCATATCATCAATTGGTGGTCTCATTGAATAGAAAAAATTAGTATATGAACTAAGTAAAGATGTTCCTGTATCACTTAAAATTGAATTTAACCAGATTGATCCTACAAACATTAATAGTATCATTAATAATGTTTGTAAATGTGATTTTAAAGTAATTGTGATTTGTTTTTTTATTACAATAGATATTGCAAAAACAATTAAAAATGCATGGAAAAAGAAATACTCATATGTTTGTGGGTTTATAAGATTAGCACCTTCTGAACCAACTATGATTGCTATTGCAGCTCCAAGTGTAGCCGTTGGAAAGATAAACTTAAGTAATGTATCTTTTATTTTTTCATTCTTTGTTAATTTAACTGTTAAAATAAATAATGGTTGAATTGAACATAAATGAAAAGGGAGTGCTTCTCTTGGATAATAAGCACTTAAAATACTTATTCCTTCTTTTGCTTCATACTCTAGTATTTTAACTACTGTTCCATCACTTAACAAATAACTCATATTAGATACTAATTTAATTGTTTCAGAACAAATCCAAGCAATTAACATTATATTAATAATTGTTTCAAACTTAATTTCTGTTTTAGAAATTAATATACATAACCCTATAATTAATAAAATACATATCCCAATAAAAACTAAATGGTTACGACCAAATGGATCAGTAACCTCTGCTAATAATAATGGTTTCATATGTAGTATATTTAATACTCCAAATAAAAAAAATACCCGGATGAGCCGCTATCACCATGCGAGACCGCATGCTACTAGGTGGTAAGCACGAGACATAGAATTAGGATTCCATCTACAGGCCTAAAAAGGCGTGGAGGCATTCAACACATCATTGCCATAGCTCCCTTGGAAAAATTGTTCGGGTCGCCATTAAATGAAAACACGAACTCCCCAGGCATTAATATTATATCATAATATTTACTTTTTTATCTACTATTTTAATAACTTTTTTATACCAATTACTTCCATTAATTTTTTATCTTTTTCTATATAATAAAAAATAATATTACCAAGTAAAACTACAACTACTAACTCTCCTACTGCAACACCAATCATACTTAGTAATAATGGTGCATCTATTACGAAATATAGTTCTAATCCAATAATAATACCATTAGATATAGCGGGGGCAAAACTAGAAATAATTTTTTTCTTAATTAATACCATTGCTATACAAGCAAGAAGTGTAGCAAGGGTACCAAATATACAATCTATTAAATCAAATGAAAATAAATTTGAAACAATACATCCTACTACCATACTCCAAGTATATCTTTTATCATAACAACATAGAAGCATTAAAGCTTCACTTATTCTAAACTGAATCATGCCATAAGAAAATGGATAGCTTATAAGCGTTAAAACAACATATAATGCTGCTACTATTGCTATTCTTGCCATCCACATAATTTTATCTTTTTTCATATTGTCCTCCTTGTTTTGATTAGGGTGGTTAGGCAAGGAACACCCTTGTTTATATTATACTACTTTTTTTATTGTTATTCAATTAAAAAGAACCAAGTTTAAACTTGGTCCTATTCATTACTTTCATATAATTGTTTTTGAGTATTAAACATTAAAGCATAATCACCATTTAGTTTTAATAATTCTTGATGTGTTCCAATTTCTGTGAAAGTTCCTTGTTTCATTAGATATATCTTATCTGTATCAACAACAGTGGATAATCTATGTGCAATAATTATAATTGTTTTATCAACTGCAGTATTTAAAATAAGCTTATTAATCTTTTCTTCTGCAAGAGGATCTAAAGATGCTGTTGGTTCATCTAAGATATATAAATCTGCATTTGTTGCAAATACCCTTGCCACAACAATTCGTTGACGTTCTCCACCACTAAAGGCTTCACCAGATGTGTCAAATTCACGTGTCATTTCAGTATAAATACCTTGTTTTAGTGATTTAACTTTTTCTAAAAGTCCTACTTTATCTAAAGCATCATAAACCTTTTCTTCATCAGCTTTATTTCTTACTTTATGCATTAAGATATTTTCCGCAATACTAACTGCATAAATTTGATAATCTTGGAATACAACAGCCATATGGCGTCTTAAACTAAATGGGTTTACATCATTATAATTAATATCATTAATATAAATATTACCACTTTGTAACTCATAGAATTTTAATATTAATTTAATTAATGTTGTTTTACCGCTACCATTATGTCCCACTATTGCAATCTTATCGCCAATATTTAGTTCAAATGATAAGTTATTAATTACATAGTCTTTTGATTCATGATATTTAAAGTTAATATTTTCTATTTTTATTTGTTTAAATTCATCAATTTCAAACCCTTCATTTTTCTCTAGTTTAGGCTTATAATCCATTACCCATAGAAAATCATCAATATATCTTGCATGTTCTTTTAGTGTTGTGATTGTTGTCATAGCAGCCATAAAGTTATTATAGAAAGACATTGTTGCGTTAATTGAAGAAGAGAATTCTGAAACTTCAATTAGTCCTTTAAACAATCTAATCCCTAGATATAGATATGTTGCACCTTGTGCAAGAAATTGATCAAATAAATTAAATACTACTTGATGAGGTATCATCTTTTTATTTATATTAAATGTTTTCTTTTCTAGACTATTTACAGAGTCTTTATATTTATCAATTAATAAATCTGATACTGTAGTAGTTTTAAGTTCTGCTGCATATCTAACATTATAGAATGTTCTATTAATATACCATGAAAACCTATGTTCTAATTCAGTTTCTTTAAATAATCTATACCATAATTTATGTACTTCATTTATCGCAAGTATACCAACAATAGAAGAAACTAAAATTACGATTATTAATAATGAATCTGTAATAATAACATATGTTCCAAGTGCAAGTGAAATACAAACTGATTTAATAAAGTCTATTATTGTTCTATATACTCTAAATCCACGCCACTGAGAATCTCTTAAAGCACGAGAGAATTTATTATAAAATACAGGATTATCATATTCAAGCATATCTATTTCTTTTACTTTTTTAAATAAATGTGTTTGTATTTTTTTTACATAGATATTACGATATCTTGGTTCAAAGAAATCTTCATAAAGAACATTACCAAATAAACAAATAACCTCAGCTATTAATATATATAATACTTTAGTGATAAGTCCTATAAAACTACCACCACTAAGAACATAAGAGATTGCTTCAGAGATTAAATATACTTTTAATATACTTGCAACTACAGAACAAATAATATATATAACAGCAAGCCATAATAACTGTGGACAGAATCTAAATACAAGTCTTAATACTTTAAAGTTTTTAGAGAATGTATTTAATTTAGGAGTTTTACTTTTCATCATAGTCACCTCCTAAATACTTCTTACTTTGTGATGTAAACATTTCTTTATATTTACCATCTAGTTTCATTAACTCTAGATGCGTTCCTTGTTCAATAATCTTGCCATGTTCAAATAAATATATATAATCAGCATTTACTGTCGTTGTAAGACGATGAGAAATAAAGATAATAGTTTTATCACGACCTAGTGCTAACATATTATTATATACTTTTGCTTCTGCTAATGGATCAAGTGCACTTGATGGTTCATCTAGTATAAATAAATTATAGTTTAAAGCATAACCTCTTGCAATAGCAAGACGTTGATTATTACCACCTGATAATACAACACCATCTTTATCAAATTCTTTTGTAACTATTGTATTAATTCCATTTGGAAGTTTTTCTACATATTCATCAAGACCAGAAAATTTAAGTGCTTTATTTATCAAATCAAAATCTTCTTCTGATTTAGGTGTTCTAAGTAAGACATTTTCTGCAATACTTACCGCATATACTTCAACATTTTGAAATACGGCACCTACTTCTTTTCTTAAACTATTAACATTAATATCTTTATAGTTAGTATTATTATATAAAATAGCACCATTTTTTACATCATACAGTCTTAATAGTAGTTTGACAAGTGTCGTTTTACCTGCACCATTATGTCCAACAATTGCAATCTTTTGTCCTTTTTTAATATGCATTGAAATATTTTCTAATTGATTAACATCACCTTTATAAGAAAATGAAATGTTTTCAACATCTAGACTATTAAATTCATTAACATCTATACCTTTTTTTGATTCAATAGTTCCTTCCATCTTTAATAAATCAAATGCAACACTTACCTCTACCATTGATTGACCAACTTCACCAAATGCACGAGCAAGTTGAGTTATTAAAGTTGATAGTGTAGTTGCAGCAACAGTCATCGATGCAAACCATGCAACAGCTTCTTCTGTTAAATTATCAATTGTAAAATAAGCTACAACACAAATTATTAAAGGGTATAGAAGTGTTAAAAGTAAATTACAAATAAATGAAAGAATTGTTTTAGGGAAAATATATTTATCAAATACTTTAATAATATTGTTATGAGCAATTTCGTTTTTCTCAAGTAATAAATCACCAATTTCAGTAGTTTTAAGTTCAGACATAGATTCTTTTAAAGTAAAGCTTCGTTCGTTATATCTAGTCATTCTTCTAAATGGACGTTGCTGAGTTGATGCCTTAAATTGAACTTTAGCCATTAAAACTTTTAATATTGTATAAATTATTGCAAGGCCAACTGCAACTATTATTACACTATAATGCATTGTAGCAATAATAGAAAACATTCCAATACTTGTAATTACAATTTTTAAAACATTAAATGTTCCATTACAAGTTGAGAAAATATGATCTACACTTTCTTCTAATGCTCTTGTATAATCGTTTAAGAAAATTGGACTTTCATGAAGTTCATAATCTAAACTTGATAATTTCTTATAAAATATAATTGATTCTTCCGCAACAAATATTCTTCTTACATGAGCATCATATAGTTCTATTATAAAATCACATAGTTTTATAAATGCAAGAATAATAAAACATATACCTATTAATATCGCAATCCTACCAATATTTTTATCTTCGTAATATATATTAACAATCTCATTTACTACAAATACAGGAATTAGTGAAGAAATAACACTTGTTATTATTGTTAATATTTTTACAACTAGGTATGTTGGTTTTATTTTTATTACACAAAGAATTGATGAACATATATTCTTGATTTCTTTCATAATATCAAATACCTTTCTAAAATATTATACCAAATATTTTAAAAAATAACTATTAATATTATCTAAGTATTAAAGAAAAAGAGATTTTTTCTAAAAAAATTAATAACTTATCTTATTATAAAATATATGTCGAAAACTTTTTTAAAATAAAAAGAGCAATTTCCACTAGTTCTGCTAATTATGTATATGGAAGCGATTTTTATGATATTGTAATAACATTATATAAACCAGGGGATATGTACTCTTCTTCTAATTATCACTTAATTTTTAAAGGGGATATTTTAGAAGGAGGTTGATATTTTTTTGCATTTTAATTGTATAAAAAAATACCTCCTACAAATGAGGAGGTAAAGAATGTCTGATTTAATCAGACATATTGCCGAAGTTATTCGGTTGATAAGTAATTTGCTTAAATTCTTATGTTCTATAATAAAGAACAAGAGAAAATAAAGTGTGAAGAAGTCCCATAACTAGGGACTTTTCAACAGAAATGAAGAAGAGTTTCATACGATTGAAACTAACTGCTTTTCTCTTATAATATAGCATAAATTTATATATTTTTAAATAGTTTTTTTGGCTTCCAATAAATTTAACTAAAGTTTTCTTGTTTTGGATAATAATAAATATCTTTAATATAATTATCTTTTTTCAAATCTTCAATTAAATCATTATAAATTTTTTTATTCTTTAAATATGAGAAATATAAATTTGAAAAGAAATCACTAATTTGCACCATTAGGTTATCTTTAGAATCATAATATGCTACATTTAAACTTCTAACCATTCGTTTTTTTAGTTTAAGTTCAATGTTTAAATAATCTTCTAAAGAATTAATTGAAACTTGTTTTAAATTTCTATTATCTATATCAATTAAATAATCATCATATGGAAGGTTTTTATTTTCTAAATTTTTTTCTAATAATAAATATAATAAATAATTATAAATAAGAGATGGATCATTGTAGAAGTGTTGTTTAACATCTTCATTAAATGCGTGAATATAATATATTTCTAAAATATTTCCATGACATAAAAACTTAGCAAGACGTTTTTTTAAACTTGGTGTAAGTGAAGAACCTTTTATTTCAAGAAATTCACCTTGTGAGAATATATGGTTATTTTCATCAGATTCTTTAATTTCTTGATAATTTTCATATATAAATCTTTTAAGAAGTTTTCTTAAATTTGTTATATCTTTAACTCTTACTACACACATTACAAAATTAGGATGAACAAATGCAAAATCACTAGTTAAAGAACCAGACTCATCAATAAATAGATACTCCATATTATAATTCCTTTAACAAGTTTTCAACTTCTTTTACATCTTTTAAATATTTTATATTATATTCATTTAATTCATCTTTAATTGTAAGAATAGATTCATGAGATAAGATTTTATTTACATAACTTGTAATTTTAACTTCTTTTATATCTTTTATAGATATTTTAATAGAATCTTTAGAATTATTTATATATATAAATTCATCATCTATTTCTATTAGATTCGATGGTACTAATATATATTTATATGCATTTTTTGATTCAATAAATAGCCATACTACGCCTACTACTGCAAGCCCCGCAAATACTATTTGCATTGAAATACCATTTTTGTTTTCAATAAACCTGTATATACAAAGACCAATAAGTAAACATATTATTAAACAAGTAATAATTGTTTCAATTAAATATCTTTTATCTTTTACACCAATTGCTTTTTTCATAGATACTCCTTATTAATAACATTTTATAAAAATATTTCTATTTATATTATACCTTTTTTTAATTTTAATGTCAATTTTTTATAAAAGAGAAAAACATTTATTAGATATTACACCTAATAAATGTTTTTTACTTTACTCATCTAGAAATGGATTTTTTTGATATTGTAGTTTATATAATTGATAATATCTTCCACGTTGTTTTAATAATTCTTGATGAGATCCACTTTCAATGATTCTACCTTTATCAAATACAAAAATTTTATTTGCATGTTGAATAGTTGAAAGTCTATGAGCTACCATAATCATTGTGTTACTTTTGATTACTTTTTCAAGTGTATCTTGAATTAACATTTCAGTTTCAGTATCAATATTAGAAGTAGCTTCATCTAGAATCATTAGTTTTGGTTTATGTACAAGTACTCTAGCAAAACTAATTAACTGACGTTCTCCAAGTGATAAGTTATTACCACGTTCACCTACTTTTGCGTAGATTCCATCTGGTTGTTTATTAATAAAGTGAATTGCGTTAACTTCCTCACAAGCTTTTAGTATTTCTTCATCTGTAATTGTTTCATCATTTAGTCTAATGTTATCAGCAATTGTTCCACTAAATAAGAATACATCTTGTAACATTTGGCCAATTTGACTTCTTAAAGATGATAGTTTAATTTTCTTAATATCAATACCATCAATTAAAATTTGACCTTTCTTAATATCATAATTTCTTGTAATCAGACTAAGTATTGTTGTTTTACCAGCTCCTGTTGCGCCTACAAAGGCAACAACATCTTTTGAATTTATAGTAAATGAAACATCTTTTAAAATCCATTCATCATCTACATAACTAAACCATACATTTTTAAATTCAATATTACCTATAATGTCAACATCAATTGCAACAGGTGAATCTTTAATTTCTGGTTCAATATCTAAAACAGTAAAGATTTTTTCTGCTGCTGCAAATGAAGATTGAAGTGTATTATATTGGTCTGCTAGTGTCTGAATTGGATTAAAGAATTTAGAAATAAGTTGATAGAATGTATATAATGCATCATAAGTAATACAAATTGTAATTGTTCCAAATCCTGCATTAATTACATCGTTACTTCCTGTATATAGAATAAATATAACTGTTAGAATATATATTAAATATACACTAGGTCTAAAAATTCCAAATGTAAATATTTCTTTAAGTGATGCTTTTTTAAGACGTGTATTTACAGTATTAAATTCATTATATTTCTTATTTTCTTGATTAAATATTTGAGTAACTTTCATTCCTGATATATTTTCTGATAGGAATGCATTCATATTAGATACTTCAGTTCTTACATTACTATGGATTTTTCTTAAGAAATATCTAAATACAATTGTAAGTGTTAATATGATAGGGAATACACATAAAATAATTAATGCAAGTTTTACATCTAATAAGAACATTGCGATTAATACACCAATCATTGTAGCTACACATTTAATGATATTTACTAGAACATTTGTATATAGTTGGAATAATACATTAATATCTGAAGATACTCTTGTTACAAGTGTTCCAACTGGAATATTATTAAATTGATTATGTGAAAGTGATTGAATATGTGTGAATACTTCTTTTCTCATTTTAAATACAACATTTTGACCTGTGTGTTGAAGTAACATTGTTTGGAAATATTGTACAATACTTTGAGATATCGCAAGTATTATACCAATAACAAATAATAATATTACTTTATTAAAATTAATATTATCTTCACCGATTTCAGCTAAACTTTTACCTATAACAATTGGATTTAAAATATCACATACAACAACTATTCCTGTAAGTACTAAAGCAATTAAATAATTTAACCAGAAAGGGCGCATATAACTAAATATTCGTTTAAATAGTTTCTTATCTTTCATCTAGATTACCCTCCACTTCTTTTTCAAGTTCTTGAAGAGCAACTTCTTTTTTGTATGTTTCACTTACACTTAATAATTCTTCATGAGTTCCAATATTTGTAACTTTACCATCTTCAACAACAATAATTTTATCAAGTGTTTCAAGTGTCGTAATACGATGTGCAATAATAATAGTAGTTTTTCCTTTTCTAACTTCTCTTAATGAATTTAAAATATAACTTTCTGTTATTGTATCAACTGCACTTAACGAATCATCCATAATAAGAATAGGTGCATTTTTGATTAACGCACGAGCTATTGCGATACGTTGTTTTTGTCCACCTGATACGGTTACACCACGTTCACCTAAAATAGTTTGATATCCATCTTTAAATTCTAATATATCTTTTGCGACACCACTATATGTAGCTGCTGCTGCAATTCTTTCACTTTTTAAGTTAGAATCTGAAAATGCGATATTTTCATCAATTGTTTGTTTAAATAAAAATGTTTCTTGAGGAACATAGGCTATAATATCACGAACAAGTTTTAAAGGCATATTCATAATATCATATCCATCAATAAAAATCTTATCATCATCAATATTATAAAGACGTAACATTAATTCAACGATTGTTGATTTACCACATCCAGTCCCCCCCATAATACCAACCATTTCACCAGGTTTTATATGGAATGATACATTTTCAAGTACAGTTACACTTGAATCTGGATAGTTGAATGTCAAATCACGATATTCAATTTCACCTTTAATAGATGCAGGATCAATATCGTTATACTCTACTAGTAAATCATTAATTTCAACATTTTCATCAAGTAATTCTGAAATTCTCTTTTCACTTGCACTAGATTGACCACGAAGGTTTATTAAATCACCTATTGCCATTACAGGCCAAATAAGTGATCCAAAATAAGCATTAAATGTTACTAAATTACCAGGTGTAAAATTAGTTATTATTTTACCAGTTTGTGCTTGATAAATAAGAAGGCCCCCTACAAAAATAATTGTAACCATTACTATTGATAAAATTGCACTAATTGTTACTTGAACAAAAGCATGATCTTTTACGAAGTCAATACAAGTATCTTTATTTTCTTTATTATAGCCATCAAATAATAATTCTTTTCTTCTTTCTTTAACATAAGCTTTTATAACATTAATACCTGAATAAGTTTCTTGAACATAATCTGATAAAGAGGAGAATGCTTCTAAGTTTCTTTTTACTTTTCTAGATATTCTTCTTCTCATTAACATTGAAAATATCCCAACAATAATTAAAGGAATAATACAAATAAGTGTCATTGTTACATTTAATTTAATCATTTTAATAGCAGCAAGTATTCCAAGAGCAAGTGCATCAACAAGCATAAGTGTTCCACTACCAAAACTTTGTCTAATAGTTTGTAAATCGTTAGTATAAAGAGCCATTAATGCACCAGTTTTATTATTAGAAAAATATGTTTGTGACATCTTTTCCATATGTCTAAACATTTTATTTCTAATATCAGCTTCTATTTTACAACCATTTCCAAATATACATATACGCCATAAAAATCTACCAACAAATACAATAACTGCAACGATTAGTAATCTTTCTACAAAATTTAATAGTAAATCTTTAGTAAGTGTTTGATCTTTTATTGCATCTATTATTTGTCCAACAATTTCAGGAATATCAAGTTGAAAAAGGTCCACAACTACTAATGCAATAGCACCAAGTAAGAATGTATGAAAATATCTAAAATAATACTTATAGAAATGTTTTCCAAATACCATTTAGTCCTCCTTTGTTTTAGTCAAATTTATATTATTTTAACATATTTTTTATTTCTTAAGTCATTATTTGCCTTATTAGTTTTATATTTGTTAATTTTTTACATATTTATTATTTTTATTACCTATATAATTGATTTTTAATAAAAAAATAGTATAATAATATTATGTTTGGAGGTAATAAATATGGCAAAATTTAAAATTTTTGATCAAAGCAAAAATAATGAAAACCCATATATCTATAGTGGTTATGTAAATTCACGTAATGAATTTGACGCATTAGGTCATATTGTATGGAATAGTTCTAATGAATATTACTTTGGTGAATGGTTTAATGGCGTAAGAACAGGTCAAGGAGCTTACAAATTTCCAAGTGGTGATTGTTATTATGGTGGCTTTAAAGCTGCAAATAAACATGGATTAGGTCTTAGTTCATTACAAAAGAATGAATTCTATTTGGGTAATTTTATTGACAATCAACGTACTGGACTTGGTGTTTATGTTTTTGCTAATGGTGACTTTCTATATGGTAAATTTGAAAACGGTAAAGTTCATGGTAAAGCTATTTATTATCATGCAGACTCACATCAATTTGAATTTAATCTATATGAAAATGGTCAAGAAAAACAAGAAGTATTAATTAAAGAACCATTTGTTATTGAAGGTAAATGGAATAATTCACCAATAATGTTAAAAGACTATATGAATAATCCATTTGACTATACATCTGGCACAAACTCTTCTAATTTAAAATGGGAATTTAACTGCCAAAAAGATTCTAAAAATAATTATAATGGTGTTGGTGCCATGGAATGGGTAGATGGTTCGTATTATTTTGGTGAAATTGCAAATGGATCAAGAGATGGTGTTGGTATTTTTAAATATAAAAATAACGATATGCACTTTGGTTGTTTCAAAAATCAAATGCTTGAAGGTAAAGGTTTCTACCTTATGACAAGTAAAGGCAAGGCTTACCTTGCAACATATGAAAAAGATGCAAAACATGGACATGCATTCATCTTCTATCAATCTGGTGAATTATATTATGGTAATTTCAATAATGGCGTTTTAGAAGGTAATGTATTTATTATTGATAAAAACTTTGGTGTTTCTTATAACACATATAGAGATAATAAATATATTAGTGAAGATAGAATGTTCCCGTTCAGTATTGAATCTAATTCAAATAATAATAACAATAATAATAGCGATAGTAATGAATCTAATCGTGTATTTGAAGATGCTACAAATTCTAACTCTAAAGGTAAACCTGCTGGAGATAGCGGTAATTCAAGTAATGTTAAACAAAGTAGTAAAGATGCTAGTAAAGAATTAGATGCTTTAATCGGTCTTGAAAGTGTTAAACGTGAATTAAAACGTATTAAAGCTTATGCTGTTAAAAATAAAGATAAAAACATCAATATCCATATGGCTTTCTTAGGAAATCCAGGTACTGGTAAAACTGTTGTTGCAAGACTAATTGGTCAAATTCTTTATGAAGCTGGTGTTCTAAAGAATAATAATTTCGTTGAATGTTCAAGAGAAACACTAATTAGTATGTATATTGGTGAAACTGCTATTAAAACTAAAAAAGTAATTGCTGATGCTATGGGTGGGGTTTTATTCATTGATGAAGCTTACTCTTTATATCAAAAAGGTAGCGAAAAAGACTTCGGTAAAGAAGCTATTGTAGAATTATTAAAAGCTATGGAAGATTCACGTGGTGAATTCTGCTGTATTATGGCTGGTTACAGCAATGAAATGATGGAATTATTTGAAGCTAACCCTGGTTTTAAATCACGTGTTCAATTCTTTATTAACTTCCCCGACTATTCAGAAACAGAACTTACTGAAATTGGTAAACTAATGTTAAAGAATATGGATTATACAATGGATGATGAAGCTTTACGCCTTGCAATAAAGATTGCTTATAACAAACATAAACTACCTAACTTTGCGAATGCTCGTGAAGTAAGAAACATTCTAGAAAAAACAGCAATCATTCAAGCACTTCGTACCGAAGAAGAATTTGAAAATCGTACAATTCTTAAAGAAGATATTGAAACTTTCGCAAAAGAACACAATATCAACCTTGATGATGAACCAAAAGAAGTTAAAGTTCCAATGGTAAAACTATCTTATCTTGAAGAGCTTGCTCAAAAACATGTTGCTAAAAATGTTGTTGATAACATGGTGGATGTTAAAGAAGCAGTTATTTCATTAAAAGTAGATATGCCAGGTGGTAAATCTGAAAGTTCTGGTTTCATTATTACACCTGATGGTTATGCAGTAACATGTGCTCACTGTGTAAATGGTGAAAAAGGCATTCAAGTTCGTAGAAGAATTCTTGATAGACGTGGTAATGAAGTAGATATTTACTATAAAGCAGCACTTGTTGCAATGGATGTTCCTGCTGATGTAGCTATTATTAAGATTCTTGATTTAACTGGAGATAATTCATATATTGATCTACTTCCTCATGGAAATGTTGATTATGATACTTTAGATAACATCATCATGCTTGGTTATCCATTTGGTGTATCAAGATTTGATAATGTATCTACTAATGTAGGTAAGATTGTTTCTTATCAAAAACGAACTGATGGTCCTGACTTCATTAACATTGATTTAACTGCCAAATCTGGTAACTCAGGTAGTGGTGTACTTAACCTTGAACAAGGTTATGCAATCGGAGTTCTATGTGGTGCTAACTTAAGTCATGATGGCGCAATGTATCAAGATGTTAACTATTGTAGACCTATTTCTTATGTTTGGGATTTAATTGTTAGAAACCAAGAAAAAGAATTAAGTAATTAAAAAAATTAAGCTAGTTCGTAATGAACTAGCTTTTTAATCTTGAAATATTACTTTTAATGTTTCTTCCATTTGTTTTTTTAAATAATATATACGATTAATATTTACATTCATAATCTCAGCAGTTTCTTTAACAGTTAAACCTTCGATAATTAAATGGATAAAGACTTCTTTTTCTAAACCTGTTAAATTATCTAATGCTTTATCTATTTTAGTATCAGGTTCAACTGCAGGCCCAAATATATGTTCTGTTTGTGGAGATAATTCTACAGGAATTTCTTTAGATTGAACAAGCAATGCGTTAATTGTTAAGTTATGAGCAACTCTAGAAATCCATGCTTTAAAATTAGTACCAATTTTATATGCATTAATATTTTTTATTACTTTTAGATACGTGTCTTGAACATAGTCATCAATTAATGTTTTATTTTTAGTTAATAAATAAATTGTATAATAAACATTTTGATATGTTTCATGATAAATAACGCTAAACGCTTCTTGATCACCATTTTTATACAGCTCTATATATTTATCTATTTCTTTTCCTGTCATGGTTTAATCCCCCAATCATAGTTTGTCTAATTTTAGCATATTTTTTTTTATTCTTCAAGAAAAAAGAAATTTATGTCATTTTTTTACAAGAAAAAATGTAGATACATTCATTATATCTACATTTAAACTATTATAATATCTATTTTTTTATCAATAATAGTAACTTTATCTAAATTAATATCTAGCATAACTTCTTCATTAATAGTACCATTATATTCTATTATGATATTTTCATCTTCTATATTTACTTTTGAAAAAATCTTATTACCATAATCATATACTTCTATAATGTTCCCTTTTAGTTTGCATAAATTACTATTTTTGGTAACAACTATATCTAAAGTATTAAATCTATATACTAAAGGTGTATTAAAGATTTTATGCCCCTTACAAGTAAATAACTTTTCACATATTACATTAGTAGGTGATATTTTTATATCACCTATTTTTATGTAAAATTTATATTCCTTTTTATTCACTTTTTCTTTTATAAATGAACCATTTAAACTATTTTCTAAATTAATTGGATATATATCTTTTTCTGGAATAGATACTTGCGATAAATCAATATTTAATTTAACTACTTCACCAATCTTATATTTTTTCATTTGTTCTTCTGCAAATAAAATAAGATCATTTATTTTTAAATAATATAAGACTTTATCTTCTATTTGTTCTATAGATTCTACTTTTGCAGTTAATGGTCCACTTCCCAACATAATAGATTTTACAGGAATAGTAATTTCTGTATTATTTATATCTGAAACATTTAATACTTTAGGAAGTTTTAAAGACTCATTTTCAATAATTAAATTATTATTTTTAATATTACAATTAATTATATTATTAATTGGAATTCTTTTTTTAATACTTTCTTCTGTTTCTTTATCAAAGACGTGAAATTTATTTAAAGATAGTTCGATATCAATAATATCACCACGCTTAATAAGTGAATCAGGTTCTGCTTTAATAATAATTTGTCCAGCTTCACTATCTATTGTATTAAGATTTAAGTTTCCATAAATTATTGTTTCTCCACCTAATACTTCTATAACACTAACTATCGCTTTTAATGAAATCCAAGTACCGTCATTTGTATATTTATTACTTTTAAGTCTTACATCATCTGGTCTTATTCCAAAAATTACTTTTTTGTTATTATCCATATATTTAAGTGGAACTTTATTTGTGTATGTATAATCCATAGTTATTTTTGTACCACATTCTAAGTGATAAGTTACGATATCTTTTTCTTTTGATATTACTGCATCAAAGAAATTCATTTGCGGTGTTCCAATAAATCCTGCTACAAACATATTGTTTGGATATTTGTATAGATTAATTGGCGTGTCTATTTGTTTTATATATCCATCTTTCATTACAACAATTCTTGTTCCCATTGTCATTGCTTCAACTTGATCGTGTGTTACATATATAAATGTTGTTTTTAATCTTTCATGAAGTCTTAAAATTTCTGTTCTCATTTGTGTTCTTAATTTTGCATCTAGATTAGAAAGTGGTTCATCTAGCAAAAATACCTTTGGATTTCTAACCAGTGCTCGTCCAAGTGCTACGCGTTGACGCTGTCCTCCAGATAAAGCTTTTGGTTTTCTATCAAGATACTCTGTAATTCCTAAAATTTTTGCTGCTTCTGTTACTTTTTCATAAATTAAGTCATTCGGAACATGAGCTGTTCTTAATGAAAAAGCCATATTTTCATATACAGTCATATGAGGATATAATGCATAGTTTTGAAAAACCATAGCGATATTTCTGTCTTTTGGTTCAAAGTCATTAACTACTTCATTATCAATTTTTAACTCTCCTGCTGTTATATCTTCTAAGCCTGCAATCATTCTAAGTGTTGTTGATTTGCCACACCCAGATGGTCCAACAAAAACAATAAATTCGTGATCTTTAATATCCATTGAAAAATCATTTACTGCTTTTACATCACCATTATATACTTTAAAAATATGTTTTAGTGATAAACTTGCCATATTTTAATTCCTTTCTTTTTATTCATAACATTACCCTTTAACAGCTCCACCAGTTACTCCTTCTACATAGTATTTTTGTAACCACATAAAAAGAATTGTGATAGGTAGTGCAACAATAACAGCCGCTGCACAAAATGTTGTAAAATACGCTTGAATTTGCTCACGCTCTAACCAATTATACATTCCAAGCGCTACAGTGTACATGCCTGTATCAGGTACACCTGACATAATAAATGAAACAAATATAAAATCACACCATGGTGCAATAAAACTAATTAAAATTGTATATATAATAATTGATTTACTAAGGGGTAAGATAATTTTATAAAATGTTCTAAAACGGCTTGCGCCATCAATTCTTGCGGCTTCATCTAAAGATTTTGGTACTGTATCAAAAAATCCCTTTGCAATATAATAACTGAGAGCTGCTCCTGCAGAATAAACAATTATTAAACTTGCAAGAGATTGATAATTATTTGGAAGTAAAATTTTTAATAAAAAATATACAGCAGACATACTCATAAAACCTGGAAACATTCCAAGAATTAACATAATATTCATCATTGGTTTACGAGATTTAAATCTAATTCTACTAAATGCATATGCTACTGCTAATACAAAAATTGTTGTAATAATACAACTAATTATTGAAACAAGTAATGTATTACCATACCACCTTAAAAACTTTGTTTCAGTAAATAGTTTCTTATAATTATCAAGTGTCCACGTTTTAGGGAAAAATGTTGGACTCCAAGCACCTGGTTCTGCTCTAAATGATTGAACAAATAAATATATAAGTGGAATTATCCAAATTATTGATAGAGCTGTAAGAACTATTTGCGTAGTAGTGACTCCAAATAGTCTTTTTGTTTTCATACTTCTTTTTTTCCTTTTCTTTAAAGTATTTATCATTGAAAGTTTTCTTCTCCTTTCACAGCACTTGATTTGTTGTATACAATTAAGCTAAATACAGCAGATATTATAAACACTAATATACCTATTACTGATGCTAGTTTATAGTTTCTATCTGTACCTAGTGATAATTTGTAAAGCCAAGTAATTAAAAGGTCCGTCCCTTTTGCTCCATTTGTATACTTTAAAGGATCGCCTGGACCACCACCACTTAAAAGATATATAACATTAAAGTTATTAATATTTCCAATAAACTGAGTAATAAGATATGGTCCAGTAACAAAAATCATATAAGGTAGTGTTATTTTAAAGAAACGTCTTATACCGCTTGCACCATCAATTCTTGCAGATTCATATAAATCTTCTGGAATATTCATAAGTATTCCAGAGCACATTAACATACTATATGGAACACCTATCCACATATTAACTAAAATTATACAAATTCTTGTAGTATTAATGTCAAGTCCAAACTTTAAATGATAATTAAATACTCTTTCAATAACTTGTGTTATTACCCCACCACCAGAACCAAATGTTCCACCGCCAGTATCTAACATTTTAGACATAATTAATAGTGATACAAATTGAGGTACTGCTATTGTCGCAACAAATAAAGTTCGATATAATTTTTTTAACTTGATTCCTTTTTTATTAATTAAAAGTGCTAATATCATTCCAAAAAAATAACTTGTGAATGTTGCAAAAACAGCCCAAATAAGTGTCCAGCCAAGTACTCTCCAAAACGTTGCTCCAAGACTAGAATTAGCAGAAAACATTTCTTTAAAATTCGCAAATCCTACCCAACTAAATAGATGTTCTGGAACTTCATGGCTTGCATCATAATTTGTAAACGCAATTAAAATCATTGTTACAAGTGGTACAACAGTAAATAAAAATAAACCTAACATTGGAACTATTAATAATGTGTTATGAAACTTATTGTCAAGTAAATTATTAATATCTTTTTTTATACCATTATTTTCTTTCTTTATAATTTCATTTTGTTCTAATTTATAACTTTCTTTTACAGAACTTAAATATACCATTATAAAAAATATAATAATAAATAGACTGAGAATCCCATAAAGAACAATATGAAATGAATTATCTCCAGCTACTTTATCAAATACACCTAATTCATCATTCCAAAAATCACTTGTTTCATTTCTACCAATGTGCCCACCAATAAAAAAGTTTTCAAAAAACATTGAAAGATAGTTTCCACCAAACAAAATTATATATGTTATAAAACTTATTTGTAGTATCAAATAAATAAGTCCTCTAACTATTTGGCCTCTAAATAAGTGTGATAACCCCATTACAAAATATGAGGTTTTAGTTAACATGTTTCCATTTTTAAAATTATATATAAAATTTTTAATTCCTTTATTAATCTTTGAAAATAATGATTTAATTAATTTTCCAAGATTAATAAAAAAATTAATAAAACCAATTCCAATATTTTTAAAAAAAGATTTTATTCTTATAAAAATTCTCTTTGGCAAACTATATTTATATATCTCAAAGTTCATAGAAATCCCCCTTATTGATTAATAAGCTGCTGCTTTTATTGCAGCAGCTTATATTATTTTCTAATTGAATTACTTGTTGCAACAAGTAAATCCATTAATTCTTTATCAGTTATTGTTTTACCTTGATCTTTTGCGGTAATAATAGGTGTAATTAAAGATGCCATTGGAGTCCAATAGTTACTTGGTACACCTTTTTGTGTTCTATTAAATTTAGATTGATTAATTACTGCAGAAATAACTTGATCATTTTTAATTACATCTTTTTCTGCTACCACTTTATTTGTTGGAGCAAATCCACGTACTTCATATCTTTTTAATTGATTTTGTTCATTAGTAAGCCAAAGTGCAAGTTTATGTGCTTCTGCTTTATTTTTACTATAGCCATTTACACCAATTAATTTATATCCCATAAAACCAGATAGTTGAGTCTCTTTACCACCGATATTTGCAGTTGGAAGTTTAGCTACACCAAAATCATCTCCAAGAAGTTCTTTTATTGTTTTTGCATTCCATGTACCACTTACACAAGCAGCAATAGTTCTTTTACCACTAGCATCTTTAGTAAGTCCTGCAATAATTTTAGAATCATCTGTTTGTGCAACCATTGCATCATTAGATAAATATGTACGAAGTGCTTTCATTACTTCAAGTCCATCATTAGAGTCAAAGTTGATTTCAACTTTTTCTTCTACCATGCTATCATTATAAGTTACATTATATTTTAAACTTTCTTTTGCAAAAAAGAAACTTGATAAATACCATCCATCATCATTTAATCTAAAATGAAACTTTTTACCAGAAGATTTAGCCTTATCTAAAATGCTATCAAGTGTAGCAACATCACTTTCATTTTTATATACACTTTTATCATAATATAAGAAATAACAGTTATCACCTGTTGATGGATATGCATAAAGTGCATTTTCATTTTTAACATTAATAGTTGCAGCATCAACACTACCACTTGTATTAGACTCTTTTACTATTGTTTCATTTTCTCCACCAATTCTAGCAAGTGCACCTCCTGCATAAAGCTTATTAATTTGGTCACTCGCAAAAGAATAAACATCTGGTCCTGAGGTTACATCATTTAATACTTTATCGGCAATATCTCCTTCACCTTCAACACCAAATAAGAAATTATATTCTTTATCAGGATTAGCTGCAGCAAAACTATTACACATTTCTTTTAACATAGCTTGGTCTTCTTCTGCTCCCCAAATAGTTAGAGTTATTTTATTTGAATTATTTTTATTATTACATTTATTATCACATGAAGCTATAAAGATTAACATAAAAGATAAAGTAAGTAATAAACATTTATATAGTTTTTTCATATTATTTCCTTTCAATTTAATTTTATACACATAATTAAGCACGACTTGTAAGTAGTGTTATATTTTTAATTTTCTCTTTTAATGAAGTAGTAATATAATTATCATCTAATTTAAAAGTCCAGTTTCCATAAGCAATACTTGGGGTATTAATTCTTCCTTCTTCATTAGATAAACATAGATAATCTTGAATTGGTATGATAGATAGATTTGAAATAGATGATAGTGCTAAATATATAAGTGCATATACATCTGTATAAGACGTTTTACTTAAACACTCTTTTTCAAATCTTTCTTTAGTTTCAAAACTTAAATTATTAATCCAAGAAAGTGTGCAATCTGCATCATGACTTCCTGTATAAACTACACAATTAGATGATTCATACATTCTTGGTAAAAATGGTGCATCATCATCATAAAAAGCAAATTGTAGTATCTTCATTCCAGGATACCCAGTAAACTCTAATAACTCTATAACATCAGGTGTTATATATCCTAAGTCTTCCGCAATTACTCTTAAATTAGGAAATGCTTCATTTACTTTCTTAAATAACTCTTTACCAGGTGATGCATACCATTTGCCAAATTCTGCTGTTGTATCATTATATGGAACAGCATAATACCCTGCAAAGCCTCTAAAATGGTCAATTCTAATAATATCATAAAGTTCTATATTTCTTTTAAACCTTTTTATCCACCAAGAAAAATTATCTTCTTTTAATTTATCCCAGTTATAAATTGGATTACCCCAAAGTTGTCCCTTTGGACTAAATGCATCTGGTGGACATCCTGCAACCATAGTTGGATAATTAGCATCATCTAATAAAAAATACTCTTTATTCGTATATACATCTACACTATCAAGTGCAACATATATTGGCATATCTCCAATAATTACTATATTATTCTTATGTGCATATTCAAGAATATTATTCCACTGCCTATCAAATTTATACTGAACAAAATACCAAAATTCTAATTCTTCATCTAATATTTCAAAATTTGAAAAGTATTGCCATATATCATAATTATTTTTTTCTTTCAATACCATAAATTTTGCGTAATCATTTAACCAATAATCACTTTTTATTAAAAACTTATAATAATCTTCATCTTGACTAAATCTTGAAAATGCTATTTTCAAAGTATTTATTCTTGTACTAAATAACCATCCATAATCAATACTTTTTGATTTATTTATATTCATATCTAATTCTTCTTTCGTTAATAACTTATCTTCATAAAGTAACTCTAAATCAATAAAATAAGGATTTCCCGCAAATTGTGATGGTGACTGATATGGACTATCTCCATATGATGTTGGATTTAGTGGTAAGATTTGCCAACACGTTTGATTAGTTTCTTTTAAAAAATCAATAAACTCATATGCACTTTTTCCAAAACTTCCTATTCCATAATTAGATGGTAAACTACTAATTGGAAGAAGTATTCCTGTTTTATGTTTAAAACCAAAATTTTTCATTTATATCCTCCTATATTTATTAGTATTTGTTAATAAAAGTTTTTTAACACATAAACTTTCAAAAGAAAAAACTCTCATCTAAATTAATAGATAAGAGTTTTAAATTTTTATTTAGAGACCTTCCCGCTTCTTGTTTTAGATACATAACCAAATGCACAAGCAATACCAACAATATCAAATAACAATGCTTGTGCTAGTAATCCACCTAGACCAAGTTCTGCATCTACAAATATTAAGTTACAGAAATTAATATTATTAAACTAATTTATTTATATAATTATAAATAAATTAATCATTTTTAGTGCTTCTAATCAATAATTTTTTAATTAAAATATTTTACGATATTCTTTATTCATTTTAATAATTATTTCTCAAAAAACATCTCTTTTTCATTAAATTCGTTGAACCCTTCTGAATACAAATTATCCAACTTTTCTTTTAATCCTATTAAATCAGGATTAATGCTGTAATCATCAGAATATAAATATAGAAAATCTTTATACATAAAACCTTTTGTATAATTTATAGTTATAACATCATTATTAATAACTATTTTTTCATTTTTATCATTTATAATGAAATATTCGTCATTTATATATAAATATTCAAACTTGTCTTCCGATTTTTCATTTAATTGCAAATAACCATAACTTAATGTGTACATATCATAAAAATTTAAATTTTTTCTCAGTTGAATAGTTCGTTTATGTTCAATATCATCTAAATTGACTTTATATTCAGAGTATGCATTATAATAACTTGCAGTAACGTTAATATCAATATAATTATCAACACTACTTATATCAGATGTATCAAGTGAGAAACGAGCATGTAAAAAAGTAATTAAATAGTAATCTATAACTTCCTTTCCAGTAATTCGATCAGTATAAGAGACCTTATCATACATTTTAGTTTGTAATATAAATGTATAATTTTTATGAGGAACATAATTTATATTGTTATAATCAGGAAGAAAAAATTTCCCCCTAAAATCTTTAGGTTCATAAGGACAAGAATACTCATAAAACCTTAAATCTTTTTGAATTTCATAGTCTTCAATAATTTCTTCTAAACTATTTCCACTACCTTGAATTTTAATTGGCGCTACATCACCTGGAGTACAACCGCAAAGTAAAAGTAAGATGTATATAATAAATAATTTTAAATACCTATTTTTCATTATTTTCTTCCTCCTTTTGATTTATACTTTCACAATACAAAATACTATTAGAATCATATTCTACATCACCTATAGTACTATCTATTGTTACAAAACCTGTTGTAAAATACCCACAATATTTACAAGTATTACCAAGTAATCCTATATTGAATGAATGAGATTCATAAATTTCTTCTCCACATAAACAATATTTAATATGTTTCGAACTCGAATATTTAGAATAATTATATGTATGATTTAAATGCTCATAACCACACAATGTACAAATCAAATCTTCATCAAAAGTATACCTTTATGACATAAAGATTTTGCTATAAAAAATAAAGGATATCGCTATATTTGATATTATTAAGTTATATTTAAAGTAATTAATAACTTAACCCTTGGATTTAAACTATAAACGCCTTCAATCATTACACAAGTTGGTCCAGTAGAAGTGACGTATCCCCAACAATCTATATTTACACTTTCATCACTATTATTTATAATATTCCATGAATAATTCTGTATCATTGGATATGCTGAATTTGAATTATTAAGTTCCAACTTATATCTACCATTATATCCACTATATGAATAACTCATATTACTTTCAATTATAACAGATTCTTCCTTCAAATCATTTAAAATAGTAAATGTTCTATAGTATACAACACTAGGATTAGACTTCAACACAGCATAAATAGTAACTTCGGTATCGCTATTAACAGGTAATCCTAATACTGTTCCATATTTAGTTACTGTAGCAACACTTTCATTACTAGAATACCAATCATAATCTAATCGAGACATTGGATCACTTAATCTATCATTCACCATTAAATAAATATTTCTAGTAAAGCCTTCAGTGATAGTATAGTTATCACAAACACCATCATTAAATTTTACTTCACTGCCTAGTTCATATCCTTCATAATATGGATCAGCAACCAAAATATTGCTAGCATTTTCAATATAATCAACTATTCTACGTAATGCAAAATTAATGCTTACATTATCTATATTATTATAATAACCCATATAATATGTTCCAGGATCTAAGATGACAGTAAATACAGGACTTCTATTAACATATGTTATCTCATCTATAAACTTCGTTTCCAAATAGTAATGATTGTCTCCTACTTCATACCCTTCCTCTAATAATTCTTCAAACACAAATACCGGAATTGAATCATTAAATATTCCACTTGTAATAATATCTAATTCAATTTTTGATCTATGGCTAATTGTTACTTTTTCAAAATAACTCAACGAAGTCTTACCTTCAAAAATTACATCAAAGCAAGTACTATCCAATTCATTAGAATAATCAACAATATTTTCTTCAACTTTTTCAATCAATAAAGTAATATTAGAATATACATCATTATACATAAGAATATCAATATAGTAATATCCGATATCAGGTAAATATACATACATTTCATTTTCATTTAGTTTTGATGATGATTCTACATCAACATCATTAACATTATATCTTTTTAATAAATTGCTTCTTAAACTATCCGAATAAATTTTAATCATTCCATTTGGATAAGAACTATTATTCCCCGATTCTAATAAAATCTTATAAAACCCAGCTCCTTGATCATTATAAAAAGAGAATAATCCATGTTTCGTATCGTCACATCTTAAATGTAAACTATTAATATTATTTATCTCATCTAAATAAATTAAAGTTCCATCACTCGGCCAAGTAAGTCCATAATTAACAATAATCTCTTCATTATTTTCATTATTATCAAAATTAACATCAAAATAATAAATTCCAGGTGTTAAATATCTAGTTAAATTTTGTCTTTCAGAAGAAATAACATTCATCGCATCATCATATAATGTCATTTCAACATCAGATACACTTGAAAATTTATAACTTCTTGTACAATCAATTGTAACTTTATAAATACCAGTATATTCATCTTTTGAAAACTCTTTGTTAATCGTTAAACAATCTAAACTTAAATATTCAAAAGGAATATTAGGTTCAATTATATTAGAATATTCGTTCCAATTAGTTGCACTTTTATATGTAACATATCTAAACTGAGGAACTATAATTCTAAAACCTTCACTGCAATTATCAAAAGCATTCTCACCAATATTAGTAATATTTGATTCATTTCTTAATACAGTAACCGTTTCTAACCAATTACAATTTTCAAAAGCATTCTCACCAATATTAACTACATTATATGGAATACTTATTTTTTTAAGTTTTTCACATCCTTTAAATGCTGAATTTCCAATTGTTGTCAAATTATTTGATAATGTTACAACTCTTAAAGTAATACAGTTTTCAAAAGCACTTGATTCTATATTAACTACACTATCTGGAATTACTATGCTTGTAATCCTTTCACATCCTTTAAATGCTGAATCGCCAATCTTTATCAAACTTTTTGATAATGTAGGAATCATCAATTTATTACAATTTTTAAATGCACTTGCCCCTATACTAGTTACACTATCTGGTATTATTATATCTGATATATTTTCACAATTTTCAAAACAATTACTTTCTATTGTTGTTAATTGGTTTGATAATGTGATATTAGTTAAATTTATACAATTTTTAAATGCTTTTGCACCCATGCTAGTTACACTATCTGGAATTATTATACTTGTTAAATTTTTACAATTTTCAAAACAATTACCTTCTATGATTATTAAATTATTTGGTAATTTTACATCAATTAAATTTGTACAATCCTCAAATGCATTTGCTCCTATATTAGTTACACTATCTGGAATTTCAATATTATTTAAGTTGTTACAACCTTTAAATGCATAATTCTCTATCGATATTAAATTAGCTGACAATGTTATACCAATTAAATTTGTACAATCCTTAAATGCATTTGCTCCTATACTTATTACACTATTTGGAATTACTATACTTTTTAGATTATTACAACCTTTAAACGTATAATTCTCTATTGATGTTAAATTAGTTGACAATGTTACATTATTTAAATTTGTGCAATCCTCAAATGCATTTGCTCCTATATTAGTTACACTATCTGGAATTTCAATATTATTTAAGTTGTTACAACCTTTAAATGCATAATTCTCTATCGATATTAAATTAGCTGACAATGTTATACCAATTAAATTTGTACAATCCTTAAATGCATTTGCTCCTATACTTATTACACTATTTGGAATTACTATACTTTTTAGATTATTACAACCTTTAAACGTATAATTCTCTATTGATGTTAAATTAGTTGACAATGTTACATTATTTAAATTTGTGCAATTATTAAATGCTCTTGCCTCAATACTAGTTACACTATTAGGGATTATTATACTAACTATATTATTCCATTCATCAAAACAACCATTTGCAATTTCATTTATTTTAATCTTATTAATTTCATTTGGAATATCTAAAGATACATATGTTGTACTTGGTACAAAAGATAAATCAATATTTACTAATTTAGAATTATTAGTACTATAAACATTTGTTATAAAAGAAGGTATGGATAAATGATTTAGTTTTGTACACCCAATAAAGGCATCTGAACTTATACTATCAATTTTATTCCACCCTATTTGATCAACGAATGTAACACTTGTCAATAAATTTTGTATTTTTAAATCAGCTGCACTTACTTGAGGATTGTAATTCCATGTTAATGAATTTAACAAATTGCAACCGAAAAATACATTTTCACCAACTTCAATAACAGATTGACTAATTAAAACACTTTTTAAATTTACACAATTTCTGAAAGCATTATCGTTAATTTTTATTACGCCATTTAAAATTTCAACATCAGTAAGTAAATTAGTAAATTCTTCTCCAAGCTGCGATGCAGTATAATTTGAATTATAGTACCATGTTACAGATTCTAACGAAGTACACCCATCAAAAGAAGATGTTCCAATATAAGAAACATTTTCTTTTACTACCACTTTAGTTAAATTATAACAATCTTTAAACGCATCGTTATTAATTTTTGTTACACCTGTATTTATTTCTACACTCTTTAAAATTTCATTAATTCTTAAATCACTAGCAGTAATGATAGGGTTATAATGCCACGTCAAACTAACATCATTTGGAAATGCATCAACTCCTATGCTCGTTACACTATATGGGATTATTAAACTATCAATTGAACTACAACATTCAAAAGAATTATCACCAATCGTATGCACAGTTTGTGGAATATTTATATTTTCAAGAGATGAACAATTGAAAAAGGCATAATCTTCAATATTATTGAGCCCATGTGGTAATATAATTTTACTTATATTATTACAATTTTCAAATGCTTTATTTTTAATTACAGTTGTATTGGTTATAACAACTTCTTTCAAACTAGAAGGAATATAATATACATCACCATTTTGAATTGTAGGAGAACTTCCTAAATAACTATTTGTTCCAAAAATATATCCGAAATTCGAAAAAACATTAGAACTATTTACACTTTCTCCTATAAAAGGTAAAGTAATTTTTTCCAAAAAAGTACATCCTGAGAATGCACCTAAACCAATATTTTCAACACTATTAGGAATTTTTAAATTTTTAATATTATTATGGTTAGAAAAAGCATTTGGAGCAATATTTACAACAGGAAAACTATCAATTTTTGAAGGAATAATAAAATCATTTGGACTTTCAAAATTTGCATCTGTAATTGTAAGTTTACCATCTGAAATATCAGTCGTAAATGGAAATTTTGATATTCTATGACCACAAGAACAAACGCATTCGTAGTAATCTCCTACTGGATTTCCATATTCATGCGAATGCCCAACTTCCATTTTAACAAAACTATTGCACCAAGCTTGATTAACCCATACGTTAGAACTTTTAGTCCAATTACCTTGTTCCCCCCAACCAAAATGTGCTATATAACCAAATTGTTCATCTTCTGTAGTACCAGTACCACCTAAAGTTTGGTATCCATAAGCAACAACAGCATGGTTTATATAACTAGTATATTTCATACTAATTATAATGGGTCTTCCTGCATCAATTTCATTTTTCATTAATTCTAGCTCATAACTCACAGAAACATTTGCTAAGCTATTATTAATACCTAATTCTGTTGCACGCTCTTTTAAAATTTGACTTATGCCATTAGAAGTCATATTAGTGTTAGATCCAACAGGAATATCATCTATGATTTTAGAAAAATAATTATTTGAATCACCACTTGCTTCCTCTTCTATTCCTCGTGTACCAATTATTTCACTTGAAATTTTCATAGGATTAGCACAAGTATTAGGCCCATCTTCACCAGAAAAAAGATATTTATTATCAATTATTCTTCTATCACTATAATAATTATGATATCCAAGCAATATTTGTGCTGCAACGGCACTACATGTACCATTTCGATTTTTTCCATGATGGGGTCCAGTTATAAAATATTCATAGTTTTCTATATAAGTAGCATCTAAACTTATTCCAGCTGCTGGAATTTCATTTTCGCCACTATTAGTTGATGAATCGATTTCATTAGAATTAGATATTATGTTTTCATTATGTTTTCATTTTCTTTTGAATTTATTTTTGAAGACAAACTTAAATTATTACTTTTTCTTAATTTTCCTGTATTAGTTTCTGCAGCAAGTAAAACAGTTTTTGATTGTTCAACAATTGTGTTTTTTTCATCATTTGATAAAAAAGTTTTTGTAGTCAAATTTTCATATTGATTATTGATTTTAATAAAATAATTAGCAGGACCTGCATAATACTTTTTATTAACACCTGAATATGGCAAAGTACTATTCAATGAATATTCCAATAAATCTAATGTTTGACTTGAATATATAGCATATCCTGAATCTACAAACTTTACATATAGATAATCTGGAGAATCATCTAAATTATATAAATCCTCTACTGACTCTATAATAACATCACCAAATAAATTTTCTGTTACCTGTTGAATAATTGTTTTAGATTCATATTCATCATACAAATTATTTGCAGATAGTTTAATATTTGTAGCTAAAAAGCAAATCAAAAAAATAATAACAATTGTACTAAATATTTTTTTCATATATATCATATTTTCTCCCTATATTATAATTTTTATTTTTGTTTTTTTAATCTTGGATAACAATTATCTAAATAATTATCATTATCGAAAACAATATTATCCAAATCCCATATTTCAGGATTCCAATTTAGTTTGTTAACATAAAACTCTTTAGAGTTTAATTCATCAGATATACAAATTTTGGAAGTTATTCTATTATCATATTGATATCTATAACAATTAATTTCTTTATCTCCACCAATATTATACACCTGTACATCATTTAGTGACCAAAGTCTATCATAAATATCATAATTTAAAATAACAAAACTATTTTCAATTTTACCTCCTTTTCCAATTCCATAGACATAAACACCACCACTATTTTCATCGAATTCAATATTAATATTGATATTGGCATATGAATTACTAACAACACCTTCGTTTATGGCAGTTATTCCTCCAGAATAAATATGACAAGGCGAAGTACATCCTGATCTTCCTCCCATATAATTTAGCATCATATTTCCAATAGTATAACAATTATTAATTATTCCATTATTAACCCCAACTATTCCACCTGCACGTATAGCACAATATTTAGCTTCTTTATAACGAAATTGGACATTTATATTTACATCATCTATTCCTAAGTTTTCTATGGTACCATCGTTATAACCAAATAAACCTACAACGTCTAATTCTACATAACACATAATTATATATTCAGATATCTTACAATTTTTTATTTCATAACCATTTCCATTAAAATGACCTTTAAAACTTCTATCATCAGAAATACCAATAGGTATCCAATAAATATTTTTTAAATCTAAATCTGTTGTAAGTTCATAATATGCATCTGGTTCAGTCTTATTATTTATGGAATCTGAAAAATAGATAAATTTCCTCACATTATCAATAATATATGGATTATCTTTTGTTCCATCACCTTCTGTAAATGGCTCTCCTCCACCAATCCATGTATATATTCTATCGTTATATACATTATTTAAAAAAGTCTTCACATTATAAACAATATTATCTATTTCTTCTTTAGAAGAAGCCAAATCTATTTGTTCTTTTCCATTACTAATACAATTAACAATTTTTGTCCAATCATCTTCTTTAAAGTTAAACTCTTTATATATTAAAGATTGTTCTATTAATTCTTTTGACGTTATTTTATAATCTTCTAGATTAATATTTTCTACATTATTATCAGGTTCTTTATTTTCTATATTACTATCTGGTTCTTTATTTTTTATATCATTATTTGAGTTGTTATTTTCTTTACAACTTATCACATTAAAAATAAATAACAAACTTAGAAAAAGTATAGCTATTCTTTTCATTTTAAATCACTCCTTTTGAGGATAATCAACATATTTACCAAATATGTATTTTTCATATTATCACATCTCCTACTATTATATTGTATGCTATGTATGCAAAAAACTCTCTTATTTCTAAGAGAGTTAAAGTTTATTTTTTTGAATTTTTTTAAGTTACATACTTTATGATTATTTTAACTATCTTAGAGTATAAGAATTTTCCCCACATTGATAGTATATCATATATATTGTTTTATGTCAAGCAAGTTTATTATTTAGAAACCTTTCCACTTCTTGTTTTAGATATATATCCAAATGCACAAGCAATACCAACAATATCAAATAATAATGCTTGTCCTAGTAATGCACCTAAACCAAGTTCTGCATCTGCAAACACTTCTTGAAGTGTTGCGTTAGCCGCTGTAGCTATTAATAAACCAAAGATTATAATTACTAAGGCTGTAACAATCAATGAACAAACAGCAGCAATTAATGTTGCATACCATCTAAGAGGAGCTTTACCAAGTTTATAACCAAAGAATGATGCAATTGGACATATTGCAAATAATATTCCAAATAACCAACCAAATCCAAATATTGAAATAACTGAGGGAATAATCCCTACAACAGCACCTAGGAATGCTAAAACAATACTGATTGGAAGACGTTTAATATTTTTGTTTTCTTTTTCAATTTCTCTTCTTTGTTCTTCATAAGCTGCTTCTATACAAGATTTATGAAGTTTTATGTATAATCCCTTATATACAGCGTATTCAACATCTTCATCTTCTTTTGTTACTCCACAAAGCCCACAATTTTCAATATTACTAATACCTTCATTTGCAAGCATATTTGTTAAAGTTGTTATTAAATTATTAAAATAATTTACTTGTTTTTCTTTAGACATTGGCATATTAAGAACGATATTATATGCAACTGCTTGATACGTAGGAGTAATATCTAGTGCAGTATATTGAATATTTATTTTATGTGTTTTCTTTAAATTTATTTGAGTATCAGTTGATAATGTCTTATCAAGTAACATTGTAAGTTGCCATACTGTTGCGTTACCATATGGTATTTGATTTATAGAGAAATGATAATCGTTTACTTCTCCATAAACAGTAGCACCTTCTGCTTTTAAATTAAGTAGTACACTAAGTTTTAGTGCAGCATTTTCTTTTAAACCCATTTTATTTTTCCTCTTTTCTTGCTTTCTATTATTGTCATAAAGTATACCTTTATGACATAAAGATTTTGCTATAAAAAATAAAGGATATCGCTATATTTGATATCCTTTATTGTGTTTTTTTAGCAAGTTTAAAAGGTATACCTTTTATTTTTTATTTAGAAACTTTAATATTATTTACAATATTATTAAGTTTATTAATATCTTCAGTTTCGAAATATGAGAATGGTGTAAGATCCATTCCTTCACGTGGTTCTATAGCTTGAATAGCTTTAGCCCAGTTTTCTCTCCAGAACATTTCTTCTTCTGTTTCTTCGAAGTATAAGTAACTATCTTCAGATACGTTAGGAGCTTTTTGGTTAACAATCATATCATATACTTGTTCAAGTGGTGGAAGGTAACCAATGTCTCTATTATTAAGCCATGCGTTATCTGGAATTAATAAGAAGTTAATAAATTTTCTTGCAAGATCTGCATGACGCGCATTTTTAGGTATTACTAACGCATCGATATGTGCCATTGTTTCTGTTGGTGCATATGTGAAGAAGTCTAGTGTTTCATATGTAAGTCCACGTTCTAAGAATCTTAAATATACCATATCTAAACAGTCACCTGTATATGCAAATGCCATATCAATTTCATGAGCTTCAATACTGTGTTTAAGTTCATCTGCTGCCCATTGAGTGTATTTTCTTCTTGATAGTGTTTCTCTAAATCTTTCAATACCATCATTTACAGGTGTATTTGGTGTACCATCAAGATATGTCATTACAGCACCATATGTAAATCTTACAGCACTATACTGTCCAACTCTAATTGATGTAGGTAGGACTTCATCTGCTGTTTCATCAAAGAAGAAAATCTTCCATGCGTTATTTCTTTGTAAGATATCTGGATGTCCATCAGGTGTATCACTTAAAAGAATTGGATTATCCATATCTTTTGTATCCCAAGTTTGTTTATCTTCAAAGATTTCTAGTTGTTTGTTATACATTAAACCAAATGTACCCCAGAAGTATGGCATATAGTATTTTTCGATTTCACCTGTTTGGTAACTATCTCCTAGTGCCTCTTTCATAGATATATCTAGCTTTTCTGCAATTTGATTAACTCCATCCATAAATGTTACTTCATTACTTGCAAGAGTAGGGAAGTATTTTGCTAATTCTTCATCATTACTATAAAGTGGTTGTAGTAAATCGTTCATGTACATTTTTTGTACCATGTATTCTGCAGGACACACAAGGTCATAAGCAGTAGTACCACTTTTTACTTTTGCATAGAATAATTCATTTGAATCTGCTAAGTCTACAATAACGTTACAATTATATTCTTTTTCAAAAGCTTCAACCATATCATAATTAATATATTCACCCCAGTTTAAGAAAAGTAATGTTTCTTTAGATGAACATCCAGATGCAAATACACTAATCATCATTATTAAAGCAACTAATAACAAATACTTTTTACTTCTTTTTGCCATATTTAACTTCCTTTCTGCTAGATAAGAAATTAGCAATAAGTAATAGTGCCATTGCACCAAAAGTAATAACTGTGCTAAATGCATATACTTGAGGTTTAAGTGATTTTCTACCAATTGAACTATATATCCAAATAGATAAGTTATTGAAACCATTACCTGTTGTATAATAACTAATTACGAAATCATCAAAACTCATTGTGAATGCAAAGATTAAACCAGCAAAGATACCTGATTTAATTGCAGGTACAATTACTTTAATTAATGCTTTATGAGGTTTAAGACCTAGGTCAAGTGCTGCATCCATCATATTAGGGTCAATTTCTTTTAGTTTTGGTAAAACATTTAAAATTACATAAGGTAAACAGAAATATACATGTGCAACAAGCATTGTAGGAAAACCAAAGATATATTGAAGCCCTGGAATTCTCATTATAATTGAGAAAATTAACATAATAGAAATACCAGTTACAATATCCGCATTAAGAAGTGGAATATTATTTAACATCATAATATATTGGCGTTTTTTACCAAATAAATAATGAATACCTACAGCTATTAGCGTTCCAGCAACTGTTGATACAAGTGTTGCAACAAGACTAATCTTAAATGTATTAGAAATTGCATAAGAAAGTGATGCATCTTTAAACATATTAATATAGTGATCAAATGTAAACTTAGTAAACTCTGATTGAGCAGTATCCGCGTTAAATGATTTAACTGCAATAATTAGTACTGATAAATATACTAAAAATATTACTATATATACTAAAATAGTTGATACAACTTTCCAAATCTTATGAAGGATACTAAAATCACGATAACCATAATCTTGTAAACGTGCTACAGGAACACCATCTATATATTTTATTTCTTGATTTTTCATTATAGTAGTGTTTCTCCTTCCTTGTCAATTTTGCTAACAACGAAGATACTAAGTAGGATTACAACTAAAATAATTACTGCAAGTAGTGATCCAATAGTATAACTCATGTTTTTAAATGATGCTTCAATTACATTACCAATTAATACGATATTTCCACGACCTAAGATTTCTGGAATTGCAAAACCAGATAAGCATGGTAAGAATACCATAATAGAGCCAGTAACAATACCTTTTGAAGACATCGGTAAGATTACTTTAAAGAATTTTTGAGTATGTGTAAGTCCTAAATCAAGTGCTGCTTCTTCAATAGATTTATCAATTTTTTCTAAACTATTAAAAATAGGCATTACCATAAATGGTACATATGTTACAAATAATCCAAAGATTACTGCAAATGGTGTACCTAAAAGGTCAAAATCTGCACTTTCAATTCCAAGTAAACTTAAAACTACGTTACCATTTGAATTTAAAAATCCAGCAAGTGATTCTGTTCTAAGTAAGATATTAGTCCACATTGGTAAAATAAGAATTACTAATACTAAGAATTTATTTTTAAACTTTGATCTAAATAATCTGAAAGCTACAAGATAGCCAAATACTATACTAAGAATTGTTGCGATAAAAGCATATAAGAAACTATTCCCAAATGCAATTAATGTTGAAGGTTCTGTAAGTTGTTTAAAATTATCTAAAGTAAATTTTAATCCATTAGAAACGTCTAAACCTTCTGGAATATCTAAAAACATTAAAACAAACATAAATAATGCTGGGAATAATGCTAAAATATACAACCAGTATAAGTATGGCGTAGATAAACGCGCAAACTTCTTATTCATCTACTTCTTCCTCGTTTGATTCAACTTCTTCTTCAGGATCCACTTTCATTAAGTGAATTTCGTATGGGTCTACTTTTAGACCAATCTTATCACCAATATTAGGTGTTTCATAAGCGTGAATTACGATTTCTTTTTCACCGAACATTGCACAAATTTCATAATGAACACCTTTAAATATTCTTGATGTTACTGTACCAACTAATTTTGCTTGATCAAGTGGAACAACGTCCCAGTCTTCTGGACGAATAACAACATCAACTTTTTCACCATCTTCAAATTTATAACCTTGAATAGGAAATTCTACTCCTAAGAATTCAATTAAATTTTCTTCTAAATATGTACCTCTAACAATATTTGTTTCACCAATAAAGTTTGCAACAAATGGGTTAACAGGCTCGTTATAAATATCTTCCGGAGTACCTAGTTGTTGAATTATACCATCTTGCATTACAACTACACGATCACTCATTGTCATTGCTTCTTCTTGGTCATGTGTTACAAAAATAAATGTAATACCAAGGGCACGTTGCATTTCTTTTAACTCATATTGCATGTTTTGACGTAGTTTTAAGTCAAGTGCTGCAAGTGGTTCATCTAATAGTAAAATTTTAGGTTTATTAATAATAGCTCTTGCAATAGCAACACGTTGTTGTTGACCACCAGACATTTGATCAATCTTACGATTAGCTTTATCAGTTAATTTAACAAGTGCTAATGCATCTTTAGCTGCTTTATCAATATATTCATTAATCTTTTTATTGATTTCGAAACGATTAACTTTAGATGCCTTTTCTTCTGATAATCCTTTTGCAAGTTTATCTTCTTTAATTTCATTTAAAATTTTTTCTTCTCCACCAAAGAATTCGATTAAATTCTTAAGTGGACGATTGTTAAGTCCAATTTTTACATTATCAATTACATTTAAATGTGGAAATAATGCATAACGTTGGAATACTGTATTGATTGGGCGAGCATATGGTGGAATATCGTTAAATACTTTTCCATCAATAATAACTTCACCCTCTGTTGGTGTTTGGAACCCAGCAATCATTCTTAAAGTTGTAGTTTTACCACAACCTGATGGTCCAAGAAGTGTAACAAATTCATTTTCATAAATTTGTAAATTAATATTATTGACGATTGGGTTTTCTGGATCGTCATCGTATCTTAGTGATACGTTCTTTAATTCAATAATAACTTTTTTCAAAGTATTATTCCTCCTTAAATCATAAATTTTAAATCATAATGCATATAATTATGCCTTTATTATACACTTATTTTCTAAATATGCAAGTAATAAAATAATTTTTTTAAATGATAAAAAAACTCAATGTTTACTTATATTTTTTAGATATTTTTATTATCAATTTAAAGACTTATTAAAGCCTTATTTTTAAAAGATACTTATTATTTGATTAATCAGACATAATTAGATAAAAAATCTAATTTTATGCCTTTATTTGACTTTATTTGTCAAATTAAATACAAAAGGTGTATAGATAATTTAATATCTAGATACACCAATTATATAATTTTAATTATTTTAAATTTTTAACTTCATCAACAAGAAGATTAATAAATTCATCTAATGCATAAGCATTTTGAGCTTGTTCACCATATTTACGAGCATTAACTAAAACTCCTTCAACTTCTTTATCGCCAAGTACTAGTTGATATGGAATTTTCTTCATTTGAGCTTCACGCATCTTATATCCAAGTTTTTCATCACGATCATCTATTTCACATCTAATTCCTAAATCTTCAAGTTTCTTAAATACTGATTTTGCGTAATCTAAATGGAATTCATTGTTTACTGGAATAATCTTAACTTGAACAGGAGCAAGCCAAGTAGGGAATGCACCACCATAATGTTCTATTAAAATACCAATAAATCTTTCTAAAGAACCAAATAATGCTCTATGTATCATAATAGGACGTTTCTTAGTTCCATCTTCTGCAATATAAGTTAAATCAAATCTTTCAGGTAAGTTCATATCAAGTTGGATTGTACCACATTGCCAAATACGATTCATTGAATCTCTTAACTTAAAGTCAAGTTTAGGTCCATAAAATGCACCATCACCTGGATTTAATTTATAATCAAAGCCTGCTTTTTTACAAGCCTCTGCAAGTGCAACTTCTGCTTTATCCCATACAGCAATTTCACCAATATATTTATCTTCTGGACGAGTTGAAAGTTCAATATGGAAGTTTAAGTTAAACACTGAATATACTTTTTTATAAAGAAGAATAATTTCAGCAATTTCATCTCTAATTTGATCTTCTGTCATAAAAATGTGAGCATCATCTTGAGTAAATGTTCTAACTCTAAATAAACCACTTAAAGCACCACTTGCTTCATGACGATGTACAAGTCCTAATTCCCCAAGACGTAGTGGGAAGTCACGATATGAATGAATATCATTTTTATAAACAAGCATACCACCTGGACAGTTCATTGGTTTAATAGCAAATTCAGCTTCATCAATAGTTGAAGTATACATATTTTCTTTATAATTGAACCAGTGCCCACTTGTTTCCCAAAGTTCACGATTTAACATTGTAGGTGTTTGAATAAATTTATAACCATGTTTAGTATGAATATCAGTCCAAAAACCTACTAAAGTATTTTTAAGTGTCATACCATTAGGTAGCCAGAATGGGAAACCTGGACCATATTCGCTCATCATAAATAATCCTAATTCTTTACCTAATTTTCTATGATCACGTTTTTTTCTTTCTTCAAGATTACGAAGATGTTCTTTTAATTCTTCAGGAGTGCCAAAACAAGTACCATATACTCTTTGTAACATTTGACGATTAGAATCGCCTCTCCAATATGCACCACTACATGCAAGAAGTTTAAAGTTCTTTAAGAATTTAACGCTTGCAACATGAGGTCCACGACATAAATCTTTATAACTACCTTCTTCATAAACAGTAATAACAGAGTCTTCAGGAAGTTCATTAATTAATTCTGTTTTATAAATGTCATCTTTAAATAATTCAAGTGCTTCTTCTTTTGACACTTCATAACGCTTAACTTTTTCACCACTTGCAACTAAAGATGCCATTTTCTTTTCTAGTTTTGGTAAGTCTTCTTCTGTTAGTTTAACATCACCTAAATCAACATCATAATAGAATCCTTCTTCTATAGCAGGACCTACACCAAACATAGCGTTTGGATATAATTCTTTTAATGCCCAAGCAAGTAAATGAGCACAAGAATGATTAAGTAAATCATAATAACTTGATACATCAGTTAAAAGTTCTAATTTTGCATCTTCTAAAATAGGACGACTCATATCATAAAGTTCATCATTTACTTTTGCAATAATACATTTTTTAGCAAGACTAGAAGAAATTGTTTCAGCAATTTTTTCCGCAGTAATTCCGGATTCAAATTCTTTTACAGATAAATCTGGGAATGTAATTTTAATCATTTTTATATACCTCCAAATAATATAAAAAGCCTTAGATAATTGTATATGAAAAAATACATTTATCTAAGGACGTATGTTTAGCAGGCTTTAACTAAACAGGCGCGGTACCACCTTAGTTCATAAGAAATATTCTTATGCCCTTTATTATCTTTAACGCAGATATACGTTCTAAATTTCTAAAGAAAAACTCTCAGGGAGTAACCATTAGCCATTTTTTAGTAGTTCTCACTATCCTACCTCACTTTAAAACACGCATCTAATAATCGTATCCTGTTCAACGTTTATTATATTTTTATATTAATATTATATACGTTTTTTATCATTTTGTCAAATGATATCCACTCTTTATACATGGTAATTAAATCATTTTACGCAATTTCATTATCATCAAATTGATTTAGTTTTTGTTCTACTATTCTTATTATTCTTACTTCATTATTCTCTTCTAAGAAAGTATAAAACACACTATATCTTCCAACAATAATTTTTCTAATATCGACATCAACTGTGGTATCATAATCAGTTAAAACACCAATATAGGGAAATTCACATAAAATGTTAATTTTATTTTTAAATGTTTTCATATACTTATTCGAATAAGCTTTACCATAATTAAATTCATAATAACTATAAATAGAATTAATATCTCGTCTTGCTGTTTTATCAATAAATATCTTATTTTTCTTCGTCATCATTTATTAAACCATCCATAAATTCATTAAAGTCTTGTTTTTCTTCTTCTCTTTTCGGATCGTTTAATGCTTCGTTTAATAAAATTGTTGTGTTTATTCTTTCAATAAGAGATTCATAAAATTCAATGTTCATTAATACCATATCACCATAACCATTTTTAGTTATTATAATTGGTACATTACTTTCTTTACAAATTCTAGAAATATTTCCAGTATTCTTTAGTTCGTTAATAGGTATAACTTTAGGTACAAAATTCATAATTAATCTCCTTTCTTTTATACCTATATTATACCATAATTAAGGTATAATGTCAAGGAGTTTTTAAAATTCTTATATTTTTTAGTTATATTGTTTACTATATTTTGTTATTTTATCAATAAGATCTTTAAATCTAGAATCTTCCCTAATAGGATCAAACACAGGTCTTTTCAAATTATATAACATTTCAAAACATTGATTACCAAATTCATCTAAATTGCCACTCCATGATATGTCATCTCTTTTATCTTCTAGTTTATTAAATAATAATGAAGTATGTTTAATATTATCTTCTCTTGTATCGTGCAGAATCGCATAATCTGCAGCAATACTTAAATATATGTACGCATTATCAAAATCATTAAGTTTTACATAAAGTCTTGCGATACGATCATTAATTGTTTGTAAAAACCATATTGTTTCTAAATCATAGTCTTCATTATCGAATAAAGTTTTTGTTATGATATTAAACTTTTTATATATATCAATAAGTTCTTCTTTACAATATAAATTATCATTATATAGCCCCATTAAGATATTCCAAAAAGACGAAAGAAGTGATAAAGATTCTTTTTGATAATATTTAAGTAGTTCATCACCTACTAAAATATCATCTTTATAATAATCTTTCTTTAAGTATTTTTTTAAATATTTATCATATACTTCTTTTAATCTTTTTTTATCTTTTCGATCGTTTTTTAAATATAGATAAAATAAATCATCTGCTGCTTTAAATCTTATATCTTCATCAAGGGTTGTTTCAATAACTTTTTTTGCAACAACAATTCCTTCTTCTGTGTAACTTTTATTAAAGTTTCCAGCTTCAAAACATACTTCTGCAAATATTAATTGCAATTCTTCAATACTAGGATATTTCTCATACATTTCTTTTACATATTCATAGCATTTAACATTATTACCAATTTTACGATATTCTTTCACTTTTTGTTTTATTTCTTCTAATATTTTAGCATTATGAATAATATCAGCACCAAGAAGATAATCAACAGTTACATGAAATGTGCTGGCGATTAAAGGTAATAAACTAATATCAGGATATGTAGTACCATTTTCCCATCTTGAAATAGATTGAATTGATGTTCCTAAAAGGTTTGCTAGATCTTCTTGAGTATAATTTTTCTTTAATCTTAATTCTCTAATTTTATTTCCTAAATCCATATTTAGCTCCTTAATTATTTTGTTTTTAGTAACGTTACACTAATAGTATATCATTTAATTGAAAATATTACCATATCTCAATTGATGAAAATAATTTACATAAAGTGAGAATATCATTTAAAACATAAAAATCTCTAAAGTGATTTCTCACTTTAGAGATTTATCTTCTTATACTGTAAGGTATAAAACTAGAAAGATCATACCAATAGTAAAATAACCAAGTCCTGTCCAAGTTATAAAACTATATCCTTTTATTCTTTTTTTCTTTGCGATGTAATCTGCATAGCGTTCATCATTTTTTTTACTAAAAGGAATAAGTGATTGTCCAAGACGTCTTAGCATATAGCCTATAGCATCAAGTGATCCTTCATTTGAAAGTGCAATTAAAGCAGCAACTAGTAAACATAAAGTTCCAGGTAAAACAAATGCATCACATAGAATATGATATATTCTTAAAATTTCAGTTTGATGAAATAAATCATTACCAAATACTTGTAAGCATACTGCAATTATACAAATAACGTTAGTAATTATATAACCTATCATGGTAACTTGTTTACTTTTATTTTCTTCCATTAGAATTGCTCCTTATATTTAGCTTCTTCAGCGTCATTACAATATACAAAGTGATTAGGTCTTATTTCTCTAAATGTCGGTTTATCATATCGATAATCATGTTCTGCAATCGGATTATAAACCATTCTTACACGTTTCTTTTCATAAACTGGGTCAGGAAGTGGAATTGCAGAAAGTAGTGAACGTGTATATGGATGTATTGGATGAGCAAATAGTTCATCTGATGATGCAAGTTCTACTAGTTTCCCATAATACATAACACCAATACGATCTGAGAAATATTTAACAACAGATAAGTCATGTGCAATGAATAAAATTGTTAAACCTAATTTTTCTCTTAATTCGTTAAGTAGGTTAATAACTTGTGCTTGAATTGATACGTCAAGAGCAGATACAGGTTCATCCGCTATAATCATATCTGGTTGCATGATGATTGCACGTGCAATACCAATTCTTTGTTTTTGACCACCTGAGAATTCATGTGGATAACGTGTAGCATGTTCTTTAACTAAACCTACAAGTTCAAGAATTTCATAAACCTTTTCTTGAATATATTTTTTATCAGTAATACCTTTAATGATTAAACCTTCTGCAATAATTTCTTGAACAGTCATTCTCGGATTAAGTGATGCAATAGGGTCTTGGAAAATCATTTGGATTTGTGTTACTAATCTTGCTTTTTTAGCAATTTTTAAAGACTTATAATATTCATCATCTTTTGGTTTATTTTTGTATTCTTCTTCTAATTCTTTAACTAAATCTTTTGCGTATAGTTTATCGCAATATTTTTGATCTATCTTACATAAATCAATTAAAGTTTTATTATTTTTTACTATTTCATTTAGTTGAGATTTAATTACTTTAATTTTTCCATCATTAGCTGATTTATTTTCAGGATTTAGTTTTGAATCATTATTTAAGTTTTGAATCTTTTCTCTTGCGTCTTTTCTTGCTAAAGAAATAGCATTTTTATAACTTTGAATACCCGCACAAATTCTTCTTCCCTTGAAGTAAACATCACCAGATGTAATATCATATAATTTAATAATTGATCTACCAGTTGTTGTTTTACCACAACCTGATTCACCAACTAAACCAAAAACTTCACCACGATAAATTTCGAATGATACATTATCAACAGCTTTATTTACATGTCTACCCATTCTAAAATATTGGCATAGGTTTTCAACTTTTAATAGTACTTCTCTATTTTCCATCTTGTGAGTTTCCTCCTTGTTGTTTCATTCTTTCAATTCTATCTTTAATAATCTTAGGCATTTCAACTTTTGGAGCATCTGGATGTAATAACCAAGTTGCAGCATAGTGAGTGTCAGTTATCTTAAATAGAGGAGGTTGAACTTCAAAGTCAATCTTCATTGCATATTTATTACGAGCAGCAAAGGCATCTCCAACTGGAGGATAAATCATATTAGGTGGAGTACCAGGAATAGCATCTAATTTTTCTGTAGTTTCTAAGTCAGGCATACTGCTTAAAAGAGCCCAAGTGTATGGATGAGCAGGTGAATAGAATACTTCTTCACTCAATCCATATTCAACAATTTTACCAGCATACATAACAGCAATTCTATCAGCCATATTTGCAACAACACCTAAGTCATGTGTAATAAATATTACAGATAAGTTTCTTTCTTTCTTAAGTTTATTAATTAACTCTAAAATTTGTGATTGAATTGTAACGTCTAAAGCAGTAGTAGGTTCATCACAAATTAAGATATCAGGGTTTGATGCAAGAGCGATTGCAATAACAATTCTTTGTCTCATACCACCTGAAAATTCAAATGGATATTGTTTATAACGAAGACGAGGTTCTGAAATACCTACTTCTTCCATTAGTTTAATAGCTTGTTCTTTAGCCATTGGTTTAGTAACTTTATAAACAACTTCTGATGCTTTTGCTTTAAAATATTCAATTAAATCTAAGCTTGCTTTTTTAGCAAAATCAATATCTTTAACTTCAATTTTAGATAAGTAGCTTGCTTCAAGTCTTTCAATTTTTGAAACGATGTTTTCAATTAGATCATCTAAATCGACAATTTTCATTGGAACTACTTTCCAATCAACTTTTTTGCCTTTAGCAATTAATGCTTCATATTTAGCAGTTTGTTTTTCAAATCTTACTTGTTCTTTAACATTTGATTTTTCACTAAAGAAATAACTCTTAGTATTAGCAATCATACTGCTTTTAAATGTATAAGCTAAACTATCTTTAATTACTTCTAGCTGATCAATTGACTGAGTTACTAAATCACCAACTTTAGATACATTAGCTAATGCTTCACTCTTAACTAAATTACCTGCTTTAAAATAAGCTTTTAATTCTTTTAATTCATCAAGTACTTGTTTCTTTAATTCAATTGATTTTTTATGTGAATTAATAATTGCCTTTTCAACATATACTAAGAATTCATCTAAAAAGTTTTTATTTAAATATTCAGTTAACATTTCTTTAGTATCGGCATTATAATTAGCAGAGAAATCTGCATCAGGATTTAAATATAAATAGAAACCTAAACTAAAGAAATCAGGTTTTTCATCACTAATCATACGTGTTAATAATGCTTTTAAATTTGTTATTACTTCAACAGATTTTAAAACTACTTGATGTTCTTTAGTTTTATCTTGTTTATATTCTACAAGTAAATTATTTAAATCATTTTTAATTAAATTATATTCATCAATATATTTATTTATTAAATAACCATTTGTAACATCTTTAAGTTTTCCAATAAATGATTTGATATCTTCATTTAAATTAACTTTTTGTTCTTTAGAAACTAAGAATAAATAGTTTTCTAATTTAGAAATTACTTCTAGAGTTGTTGCATGAGAATGATTATAATTATTTTCTAATTCTAATGATTTAATACTAAAATTATCATAATCTTTAATTAATTTACTAATTTTTTCTTTTTGTTCTTCACCAAAAGAAGCATTCATGTTTTGTTTTAACACTTCTAGTTTTTGGTTAAATTCTTTTCTAGCAACTTTTCTTGAAACTTTATTTTTTAAGATTAATGCTTCGATAATTTGTGGTCCAATTTTAACGATTGGATTTAAAGATGATAATGGATCTTGGAAAATCATTGAAATTTTATCACCACGAATTTTTTGCATTTCTTCTTCTGATAGTTTAAGTAAGTCTTTACCATCATATAGGATTTCACCACTATCAATAATTGCATTACCAGCAGAAATACCTAAGATTGCTTTAGATGTAACTGATTTACCCGAACCAGATTCACCTACAATTGCAAGTGTTTCACCACGTTTTAAATCAAAGGAAATATCACGAATAGCTTTAACAGTACCGTTATTAGTTCTGAAAGATATTTTTAACTTTTTAACTTCTAAAATATTATCAGCCATTTTCTATTCCTCCGATCCTCTTAATGTTGGGTTAAATGCATCACGTAAACCATTACCAAATAAGTTAAAGCAAATCATTAATAATGAAAGAACAACTGCAGGAGCAATCATAAGATGAGGGTGATCTGTCCATAACTTACTTGCTTCTGATAACAATGTACCTAAACTTGTAGTTTTTGCATCACCAAGTGTTGCAATACCTAAATAACTTAACATACTTTCACTAGAAATTACCCCTGGAATAACAAGTACTGAAGAAGTAATAAGTGTACCTAAGGTATTAGGGAAGATATGTTTCCACATAATTCTTGAATCTTTTGCTCCAAGTGTTCTTGCAGCCATAACATATTCTTGATTTTTAAAACGATAAAATTGTGTTCTTACACGCGCTGATGTACTAAGCCAACCTGTGACTACGAATGCAAAGATTAAACTAAGAAGTGGTCCAACTTGTTTAGCTAAGTGTAATTGGAATAATGTAGCTAAAATAATGAATGGCACACCAGATAATACATCTTTAATTCTTTCAATAATTAAGTCAGTCAAGCCACCATAATAACCTTCAACAGCACCAATAAGTGCACCAAGCACAAGGTTAATTGCAGATACAACAACAGCTAAAATTAAACTTAAACGAATACCAGTAGCCATACGATATGCAAGGTCATAACCTTGACTGTCAGTTCCTAAGAAATAATTTGGTTCAAATCCATGCATATAACGATAATAGTTATAATAAAGAACTCTTACATAATACATTGCAGTGTTCGCATCACCACCACCAGAGTAACGATAATACACAAGATTACCTTCTTTATCACGAAGATAATTGTCTTCTAAAACAAGATCTTCAGAAAATTCAAGACGAACATCTTTACCTTTTGCTGTAGAAACAGGAACACCTTTACTAGTTGATTTATACCAATAGTTAGCATCAGTCGGATCAATACAATATTCATTTTCAGCAATTAGTGGATAAAGAACTTTTAATCCTGTTTCTTCTTCCCATTCTAGAATTTCACGATATTTACTTTGTTCAATAGCAATATATTCAAAACCAACACTTAAATAATTATCTATTTTAACGTTATAAAATGCTTTACTATTAACACCTAATGAGTTTTCTCCACCATATGAATATTTAGTTACTGGTTGATAGTAGCTATTCATAGATTCACCAATTGTAATAGTATCAGTATTCACATTAAATTCAGCGCCAACACCTTTAGCAAGTTCTAATATTAAAGCACGTTCATTTTGTTCTAAGTTTTTAGTGCCACCCATAATGCCTAAAGTCTCTTTCAAAAAAACATTTCTTGGAGCATTCTTTTTATAATAAGTATCCATAACAGTTGCTTTTGATTTAGGAGTAGTGATAGGAACTATTAAAGCAAATAAAACGATAAATATAATAATAATAAAAGCAACAACACTAGCTTTATTTTTACAGAAACGAATTAACGCATCTTTAAAATAACCAATTGGTTTAGTTTCAAACTTTGTATCATGGATTTTGTCTCCTGAGTTAACAAACTCAAATTTTTCAGATGGAATATTTACAATTTTAATATCTTCATTTGACATATTATCTTTCTCCCATTCTAATTCTTGGATCAATAAATCCATAACTAATATCAACAACTATACCAGCAAGTAAACCAATAAGTACATAGAATATTGTATCTAGCATAAATACATCATAGTCAAATAATTGAATAGATTGAATGTATAGTCCCCCAACACCAGGGATAGAGAATATTTGTTCAATAATCATTGATCCACCTAAAATTCCAATAAAGCTTGAAATAATCATTGGTAAAATAGGGACCATTGCATTTTTAAGTGCATGTCTTCTTGTTGCTTGTCCTTTTGTTAAACCTTTTGTTCTAGCGAGTAACATATAATCTTGCGTTAAAGTTTCAGTTAATTCAGCTCTTGTAAAACGGCATAGACCTGCAATTTCACCAAATGATAACGCAACAATAGGCATTATCATACTCTTAAACATCATTGGTGTAAAATATGCTTGCCATGCATTTGTAGCATCAGGATCAAAACCAACGTCTGCAATAGAGTATAAGGTTGGCGTATTAATTAAACGCAACTTAAAGAAAATAAAATATTGCACTAAGAATGCATAAATATAACTTGGTATAGAAACAAATAACATTACGACAATACTAATTACATGGTCTTGCCATTTATTTTTCTTGATAGCTGCAAAAATACCTAATGCGATTCCTAGTGGTATTGAAACAATTAATGAATAAAAGTTAACTAAAACAGTAGGTAATAATCTTTTTCCTAAAACTTCTGTAACTGGTTTATTATATTCAATATACCATGAAGTACCAAAATCCCATTTTGTAAATATGTTTTTAAGATATATCCAAAATTGAATAGGTAAAGGTTCAAAATAACCTAACGCTGTCCAACGTGCCAAGATTTGTTCTTGTTTTACTTTATCTGTTGGAAGTTCTCTTGGTAAAATTCTAATTAGGACAAAACATATCGTGCAGATGATAAAAAACGTAACTAACATTAGTAGTATTCTTTTCAAAACGTATTTCCACATATGTAACTCCTTTCAATTTTTAATAATTATATTTTATTTTTTTACAATGTAATAGTATTACATCGTAATATTTTTATGTGTAATTTTAGAGTAATACTATTACATAGTAAAAGTAATGCAAAAAGCATAAGCCCCTTGCATTACTTTAAAATCTAATCTATTGAATAACCAATTAAATATTAGTTATAAGTTAGAGTTCCGCCTTGTTCTTCAACGAAGTCAGCCCAAGCAGCATCTGAGTAGTTATAAGTCATTAGTCTTAAACCACCGAAACCGTACATAATATTATAATCTTCAGTATAGTATTTAACTTGGTAAGATAATAATGTACATACTGTTGTTGCACATAGAGGAATTCTGTAATAGAATTTTAAGTAAATTTCTTCTAGTTGAGCAGTAATTGCAAGTTTAGTTTCGAAATCAGCAGTTGCAAATTGACCAGTACCCATCATTGAGTTAGACCATGCTTGGTAAGTCATAGTGTATTCTTCACCATTAACTGTTAATGTTAATTCTTCAGTAGTTGGATCCCAGTTAGCAGCTTCATTTAAGTCATATTGATCTGGATCCATGTAAACTTGGAAGTTTCTGAATGGATAGAATGCAGCACCACCCCATGCACCATAACCGATTGCATATTCACCTTTAGGAACATCACCATAACGGTCATTAATATTACCAATAGCTTCTAATGTGATTTCACCAAATCCAGCTTCTTTAGCAGCAGCATTGATATATTTGTTCATTAATGCAAGTTGTGCATTATCATCAGATGTTAAAGCACCTTTAGCCCAACCAATACGGATGTGAATATTTTCACCAGCTTTATATAAACCAGCTTCAGTTAATTCTTCTAATGCAGTAACCATTAATGCTTTAGCTTCAGTTAAGTTGTAACCAGAAATTGATTTGTAAGCTTCTTCTAATGTAGCATAGATTTCACCTTCACCATATTTAACACCATATAGGTTAACTACAGCTTGCATAGCTTCATCAGTAGCTCTATATTTTGAAGTAGGATCATTATATACATCGTAGAAGTATAAGTCATTCATTAATGAGTAAGCAGGTTTGTAACCAGCAGTAGCAGTAGCAAATTCAGCTCTATCAATAGCTAAACTGAATGCTTTACGGAAGTTTGTATTAGATAAAACAACAGAGTTAGTATTACCTTTTGATTCATCCATAGTCTTTAACATTGCAAGATTTGTATTAAAGAAGAAACTCATTGTATAAGTTTCATCAACTTTATATAATTGATCACTTAAAGTGAAGCTTGATAATTCATCAGCATTTGGAGAGTAATCAGTTAATTCACCAACGAAGAATTGTTGTTTTGCAGTAGCTTCATCCATAACATCAATAACGATCTTATTAGTTTGATATTGTTGAACTTTTTTACCATCAACTAAGAAGTTAGTTTCAGAATATAATGTACCATCTTCTAATTTTTCAAATCCATACCATTCTTCATTTTGAGTAAACACGATTTGTTTACCTTCTTGTAATGATTCAATCTTATAAACACCATAAGACATTGAAGTTCTCTTAGAAGTACCATAGTTTGTAGTTACTAATTCACCAGAAGTATCTAAACCAGCATCGTATAATTCAATATTTACTAACCAAGTAGAAGTAAGTGAAGTATAGAAGTAGTTAACATCTTGGTAAGTTTTTAATACATAACGAATTGTATAATCATCAACTTTGTATAATCCAACTGAATCATATTCAACTTTTTCACCAATACCACTAATGTAATATACTAGTGTCCAATAATAAACACCAAGTGAACCATCTTCATTATAAGCAGATTCATCAAAAGCAGCTAAGAATTGATTAATAACATAAGCAACTTTTTCTTGGTTTTCTTCAGTAACTGGAACATAGCCATAAGCATTCTTTTGTTCAAGTAACTCATTATAATAAGTTTCACCATAAGCTGTTTCTTCTACTTCTTCTGTTTCAGGATCATCTTGTGAATCATAGATATAACCCATTTCATATAGTTTAGTAATTGAATAAGATGAACTTAAAGCCCATGCAGCGTTTAGATTAATGTAATATTGATCTGCATCAGCGATTTCTTCAGTATCTAGATTAATAGCAAGTTCATAAATTGGAGATTCAGAATTATAATATTCTGCAGCACCAGCAATTGCAGATTCACCAGCATAGTATAAGTTAGCACGGTAATTCTTCATTTTTGGATCTAGTAATCTCTTCATTGATTCTACATAATCATCAGCAGTAATCTTATCACCATTTTCCCATTTAGCTTCAGGATTTAATTTAATATCAAATACATAACCAGCTGTTTGTTGAGCAGCAGTTTCGCCTTCTGGTAATTGTGATCCATATTTTTCTAAGTCTTTATAATTTTCTTTAGTTGTATCTACAACTTCAGTAGCCATTTCATAAACCCATTGGTAAACGCCTTCTTTAGAGTCTTTGATTGACATTGTCATAAAAGGACTTGAGATATAGCTTAAAATAGCATCATCAGCATTAGTTTCCCAAGCATGTGGGTTCCAGTTTGATCCTAATGCAGTTGTCCAACTCTTATATGTATAAGTGTCAGGTTCTTTAGGTTCGTCAGGTTTATTTTCATTATTACCACAGCTAGCAACAACTAGAACAAGTGCAGCAATAACAACAAATAAAAATTTTTTTCCAAATTTCATATTTTTTTCTCCTTTTAATATTATTTATAAATATCTTACCTTCAGATAATAATAAGATTTTATGGTAATAGTATACCACATTCTACAAAAAAGTCAACTATTTGCTTATTGAAAACGTTTTTATTTTACGATTTTTTTTTATTTTTTTAATTGTAAGCGTTTACATTAAATTTTACTTAAAAATTGCTATTTTATTTTTTCTAATTTTTTAACTAAATATACAACACTTTTATAAACAAATTTTTCCTAGAAAATAAAAAAGAAGTAGCAAGCGAATAAGTTCGTTTTCTACTTCTTAATTATTATTTTTTAAATTGATCAGCAGCTTCTTTTACAGAATATGCAATATAGATCATATGGTCAGCAGCACGTTCTAAGTTATTTACTAAGTTTACAAACACCCCACTATTTTGAGGTTTACATTCACCACGATTTAATCGATCAAAATGATCATCAATTAAGTATTTTCTCATTTGGTCAATCTCCTCTTCAATAGCATCTGCAATATGCATTTTATTTAAATTCTTAGTCATAAAAATTTCATCAGTTTGAGCATATAAATCATTAATTTTATTTTTCATAAATCCAAGTTGCACCATAACATTTGATGAAAACTCAAGTTCATGTTTAACCATTGATTTAGTATATTTACAAATATTATCACCAATTTCAGCAATACGTAAGATATCATTTAAAGTTCTATGGAAACTTGATAATGTACATTCATCTTCTAATGCAAGATTTTGATTTGTAATTTTAACCATAAATTCAATAATTAACTTATTAGTTATTTCTAATTCTTCAATTACTGCATCTACTTCTTCACGTTTTTCTTCATCTTTAATCATAAACGCATCAACTGCAACATTAAGTGCATTAACTGATTTAGAATACATAAGAGCAAGTTCTTTTCTTACTTGATGAACTGCAATAGAAGGGGTAGTTAAGATACGTTCATCAAGATAAATTAAGCGATGTTCATCTTTCTTAGTAGCTTTTTCACGAACAAGTGCTGTAGAAGTTTTAACAAATATATTAATAAATGGTAAGAATATTAAAGTACAAAGCACATTAAAGAATGTGTGGAACATCGCAATTTGAGTCGATTCACCTTTAAACCACTTAACAAATGTAACTTCCATAAAGTTAGGCCATAATAGTAATAATATCGCAAATACAATTGCTCCAAAAGAATTAAATAATAAATGAATTATACTAGCACGTTTTGCGTTTGTTCCTGCTCCCATTGAAGAAATAAGCGCAGTTACACAAGAACCTATATTAGAACCTAATATTAAGAATAGAACGTTATTAGTAAGACAAGTAGCATCATCACCTGCACCAATATAAATACCAGCACCTACAAGTTGAATAATGATAGTAGTAATTAATGATGATGATTGTACTGCGGCAGTAAGTACAATACCAAGTAGGAATAAAATAATCCAAGCACTAGTTCCATTAACATTTTGTAATATAGATTTAATTGTATCATATACAACTAAATTACCATCACTATCAGGATTTTTAATCGCAAGACTCATACATTCTAAGCCTAGGAATAGGATACCAAAACCTGTTAATGCATTACCAATTGTTTTAGTTTTATCTTTTTTGCCAAGCATAGTTACAAATGCACCAACACCTGCAGTTAAAATTGCATAGGCACCAAAATCAAACGAACTAAGGGCTGCAAGTTGTGCTGTAATAGTTGTACCAATATTAGCACCCATAATTAAAGCTGTAGCTTGCGCAAGATTGATAAGTCCTGTATTAACAAAACCTACTACCATTACTGTCGTAGCACCAGATGATTGCATAATTGCAGTTGCAATTGCACCAATACCAACACCAATAATTGCTTTATTTTGTGTCTTGTTAAATAATCTCTTTAACCCAGAATGACATAGTTTTGTAATATTAGAACTAAGTAAGTCAAATCCAAGTAATAATGCACCTATCGATGCAACCATAAAAATAACAGTTTCTATCCAGTATCCTACCATATAAAAAATCTCCTCATTTTCTAATAGTATAACATATTATTTCATTTTTCTCAAATAAATAGAAATATGTAACAATTTTTTTATATGTTTTATAATTGTTTCAAATTAAAGTCGGCAATTCTAATAAATCGTCCATACTTACACCAAGTGCAATAGCAAGTTCAATATCAAAAGTACAATAAAAACCTTGTCCATAATCATTATTAATTTTACCTTTTTCTTTTTTGGTTTATTAATTATTTCTTTAGAACCATGGTAAATTATTTTTTTCATCTTTATCCTCCTCGTTTTAACGATATAGATAATAAAACATAATTACACAACATTGTCAAAAGAAAAAACAACCCTTAAGGTTGTTTTTATCTAATATCACTCATTAATAAATGTTCAAGTTTTTCATTTTCATGATATTCATGAATTTTAAAATATACTAAAGAATCTGCTTCAATACCTTTTAAATGAATAATATCTATTACTTCTGCAATCATGGTACACTTAGATCCTTTTAGAGTAATTGCTCCTGTTGAATCAACAAAATAAGGAAGTCCTAAAAGTTTATCTACTTCATTAGAATGTGTATCTCCAATATATAAAGCTACATCTTTTTGTTCTTTTGAACATACTGATATACCACAAAAATCACCTACTTTTAAATTATGTGTAGTAACACTTTGATCACCAAGAAGGCCTACTACTTCGCTTTCTCCTACTTGAGAAAACCATGCATATGTTGCTGCATAAATTTCTTTTTCTTTTTTAAATGCTAATATACTTACTGTATGATTAAATGGTCTAAATTTCATTTTATAATTCCTCTATTCATTATATATACAATTATTATACTAAATTTAATTTAATTTTCTTATTTTTTACACTTTTCCTTAAATTTACACCTTCATAAAATACACTTTTCCATATTTTTGCGTATCATTTTTTTACACTTTTCTTATTTAATTACTTTTAGTTATAAATGAATTACCTGGGATTACACTATTTTCTTTAATTATTGTATCTCCACCAAGAATAGTGGTGTTAGCATAAATTACTACATTATTAGAAATTGTTGGATGACGTTTCTTTCCTCTTAATAAAGGTGCATCTTTTAATGATTTTGCACCAAGCGTAACTCCTTGATATAAAGATACATTATCTCCTATAATTGTTGTTTCTCCTATTACAATACCAGTTCCATGGTCGATAAAGAAGTTTTCTCCAATATTGCATCCAGGATGAATATCTATTCCCGTTATAGAATGAGCATATTCTGTTAAAAATCTTGGTAATATTTCTACATTTAACTCGTTTAACAAGTGTGCAACACGATATATAAATATTGCATGAAAACTATTATAAGAAAACACTACTTCACTACTATTTTTACAAGCAGGATCTTTTTCAACAAAAGTTAACACATCTTTTATTAATATACTTTTTATATCAATAATATTATCAAAGAAATGATTTGTTATACTTTCAACTTCTTCTACATCTATTCCATTTAATATTTCATAAAGTTCTATATATAGTCTTTTTACTGATAGATTTCTTTTTAATACTTTAGGAAATAAAAGTGCTTTTAATTCATTTATAAACTCTATTATATTTTTTTTATTTATATTTGTTAAATCCACATACTTATTATCTATTTCATTTAATTTAGTTTCAATTAATTTTAAATCCTTCATCAAATACCCCCTTTGATATATATCTATTACCATCATCTGGAAGAATTACTAATATATTTTTATCAGTATATTTCTTACATAAATTAATTCCAGCAAAAAGTGCTGCCCCACTTGATATTCCACATTTTAAATTTTCTTCTTTATATAATATATTTGTATATTTATATGCATCAAGGCTTTTTATATCTATAACTTCATCTAATAAAGAAATATCCAATACTTTTGGTATAAACCCTGCCCCAATACCTTCTATTAGATGAGAGCTTTTGTTATTACCTTTTAATACATTTGATTCAAATGGTTCAACTCCCACACAATATATATCTTTATTCTTTTCTTTCAAATATTTACAACACCCCGTAAATGTAGTTCCCGTTCCAATGCCACATACAAATATATCTAGCGTTTTTAAATTCTTATAAATTTCTGGACCTGTCATATAATAATGTGCTAAAACTCCTAAAGGATTATTAAATTGATCTAAAGTAAAATGATTATCATATAATCTTTCTAATTCTTCTACTTTTTTAATAGAACCACTCATTCCTTCTTCACTAGTTGTTAATATAACTTCTGCGTTATAATTTTCCAATATTTTTATTCTTTCTATACTTACTGTTTCTGGCATTACAATTATACATTTAATTCCAAGATAATTAGATATTGCAGCAATACTTATACCAGTATTACCAGATGTTGCTTCAAGAATAATTGTATTTTTATTAATAATATCTTTTTCGATAGCATCTTTAATAATATAATAAACAAGCCTATCTTTTATTGAACCACTATAGTTAGATGATTCTATCTTTAGATAGAGATTGCTTTTTAGATTATATTTTTTCATTAAATTATTAGCTTTTATTATTTTAGTATTTCCAATATATTTTGATAGTTCTAATATTTTATTTTTCATTTTATCACCATTATTAATTCTATGATTGTTTTATAAAAATTAAAACAGCAAATATAATATCTGCTGTTTTTTATTCACCTATAAATTTTTTAAAATATTCTAGTAATTCAGGAGTTATTACGTGTTCTATTCTACAAGCATTATCTTCTGCAGTATCAAGCGGAACTCCTATTTTAGTAAGTACTTTTGTAATAGTTTCGTGACGTTCATAGATTTCATGTGCTATTTTCAAACCACTAGGAGTAAATTCAATTACAGCATTTTCAATTGTAATATATCCTTTTTCTTTTAATAAATTTACTGCTCTTGATACACTTGCACGAGAATAATTTAACTCATTAGCAACATCAATCGATCTAATTACTGGTAGTTTTTCTTTTAATAATAAAATTGTTTCTAAATACATTTCTTCTGATTCACGATATTTCATAATTATCACCTATATATAATTTATCATAATATTTAATTAATTTCAAGTTAAGTATTTAAAAATTACGTTAATTATATTTTTCTAAATATTTACTAAGTATAAGATCAATATTACTACTATTTAAAATTACAACTTGTGCAATCTTACATTTTGAATTATCAAATTCTGAAATTAACTTTTTAGATACAAAGCGAGTTGCTTCTTTTAACTTTTTATTTGATTCTACATCTTTTTGTAAAAATACGTTTTCAATATTTTTATTAAAATATACTAATTCATAATTCATTTTATTAATATACTCTACTATTTGATTATTTAAATTAAATTGAGAATTATTAAATCTAGGATTATCCCAATCAATAAAATATATAACTTTAAATTTCGGATTATTAGGATTAGTCTTAGTATATTCTTTTATTTTTTGATTAATTTTATTAATAACTTTTGTTGTTTTATAATTGCCTTTTCCTGACATTGGTATAAATTTTAGCTTAACTCCTGATATATCAAAAAAATGTTTAATATAATCTTCAATATAAAGTCTATCACTACCTTGCTCAATATTCGTTTCTACTACTAATATTAATAACATCCTTATTCATTATTTTGAGGAAAAACTTTCAACATATCTACAATAGATAAATTAAATGGTGAATCCTCAATCATCCCTTCCTTATATCTTTTATAAGCACTATAATTTCCATTTTTAATCCAAGAAATTAATTTCCCTGTTTCCCCCAAGAAATATAATGTGCCATTATTTTTTGCTATTAAATCCATTGAATCTGTGCAATGAGTTGAATAACATAATTGTCCTTCTGCAAATTTCATAAAATGTTCTATTAGTTTTGTTAAATAAATACCATTTATATTAGCATCTAATTCATCAATAAAAATTATTTTTCCATTCATTAAATCTTGAAAATAACTAAATAATGTAATAATTCTTTTTATTCCAGTGCTTTCATATACACTAGAAATTTTATAGTCTCCATAATCAAATATTAATCTACAATTATAAAAATCTTTATTGATATCTGATTCAATAAGTATATTTTTTAAATTCGGCTTAAATAGTTTAATAAAATCAACTAATCTTTTTACTTGTTCTTTGTATTCGGTAAATTTATTTTTATTCACCACATGGGGTTCTGCTTCAACTCTCAATGTATTACTAATTACATTTTCATATAAAGGTTGAATGATTCTTTCACCTTCATCAAATGAAATTCTTATGTTCGCTAATGAAAATTGTAATTGAAGAATCGAATAAGCTAACCAACCATAAATATTTTCTTTAACATCAATTTTATTTTTATACTTCTCATCAAATATATCTATTATTTGAGAATCATTAATAATAGAAGCAATAGGGCGAGTTGTTAAAAGATTTTTTGATTTATCAATTAATAAATTTGTCAATTCTTTATTTTCGTTTAAATCAAAAACTATATTTCCATCCTCAATTACATATATATCACTGTATTCTCCATTGATAGTTTGAGAAATTAAATTTCGCATAGTTTCTTTTTTAATTAGCACTTCCCTATTTTTTAATTCTAAAGTAATACTATGTGATATTACATTCTTCACAGTTAAATCATCATTACATACAGCAAAAATCATATTAAAATAACATTGATTTATTTTTTTATTTGTTATATTATAAAATTCATTTATTGTTTCTTCTTTAATTAAAAAATTTTTAACTTCAACGATTTTTTTATATAAATAAATAGAATACATTAATGCAGTTTTACCTGAACCATTTAAACCATAAATAGCGGTAACACAGTTATTTTTTATATTTATTTTCTTAGAAACAGTTGCTTTAGCAAAGTCTATTGAAATTTTATTTTCAATATTTTTAATTCCATATGTTTCAAATCTTAAAATAAAAGTCTTCATATAGCAGCTCCTTTTAAATTATTATATGTTTTAATTTAAAAAATATACTTTTTGTATAAAAATTATATCACAATATTATATTGTTGTCAAGTGTAAAATATACTTTTTGTATAAAATTTAAAAAAGACTAAGGCTATCCTTAGTCTTGATCTTTTTGACATGAACAATTTTTAGAGGATTTACCACATGTTTTACTATATGGACATCCTACACACTTTTGGCCACTTTTTTTTGCTTTAATTATATAAAACACTGCAGCACCAATTATTAATAATATAACTGTGATAATAATAAAATCTATAGGTTTCATAGTATCACCTTATTTTTTATTTAAATTATATTCTTTTTGTTTTTTTATTATTAAGAATGCTAGTACTCCTATAAAAAGTAGTGTTATCGCCCATCCAATAATAGGCATCCAAATTGAATTAAAACTTGTTTTAGTAAACAAATTTCCAAAAAACGCAACTAAGAATGAAATTGAATAACCTACACCAAATTGGAAAGCAACGCCACATAATAACCATTTTTTACTCTTAAGTTCTGCATTCATTGCACCTATTGCCGCAAAACATGGTGGAGTAAATAAATTAAACATTAAATATGCAAGTGCTATAACAGCACTGATTCCCATTACTGAAGATAATGTATCAGTTCCATTACCAATAATTTCAAATTCATTATTAATTTTATTTGGCGTACCATAACATACTGCAAGTGTACCTACAACATTTTCTTTTGCAATAAAACCTGTAATTGCAGCAGCAGATAGTTGCCAACTTTTTTCATTACCAGTTATTGGAGCAATTAGATATGCAAATGGTTTTGCAATCTTAGCTAAAATTGATGACTCAGCTGCAGCTTGTAGTTGTTCACTTAAATTATTCCATTCTTCTTGTAACATAGGGTGATCATTTACTGTATAAATAACACCATCAACATATGAAATAGCATTTGAATAATCTTCTTCTGATTCTATAACAACAAGTACATCTTTTTCACCTAACATATAATAATTACCACTAGAATCTTTATATGCATATTTATCTAAATACTCTTCAGTTATTGTTGATGAACCAGCCTCTGTAATTTTATCATAGTCAATAACAGTAAACTTAAATGTAAATGTTAGCATTAATTGAACTACAAAGTTACATACTAAGATAATTGTACCCGCCTTAACAATATAACTCCATCCTCGTTGTAACATTGAACCTAATGCTCTTTTTAGACTTGGACCTTTATATTCTGGAAGTTCAATAATAAAATATGATTTTTTCTTTTTATATCCAGTAAGTAAGTTAATTAATAATGCACCAATAAAAATAATAACAATTCCCGCAAAATACATTATCGGAGCAACCCATTTTGAACTAGAAAAGAATGCTCCAGTAAATAATGAGATAACAGGAAGTTTTGCACCACAAGGCATAAATGGCGCTAATATTGCAGTAGAACGGCGTTCTTTTTCGTTTCTAATTGTTCTACAAGCCATTACACCTGGAATAGCACAACCTGTACCTATAACAAATGGAATAACTGATTTACCAGAAAGTCCTACTTTTTTAAAAATTGGATCAAGTACAACAGATACTCTCGCCATATATCCACAATCTTCAAGTAGTGCAATTAAGAAATACATTACCATAACAAGTGGTAAGAATCCAACTACTGCTGCAACACCGCCAATAATACCATCAACAATAATAGCACTTATTACTGGGTGTGCATTTTCTAACCAACCTGCTACTACTTCTTGAAACATCTCTAAAAGTGTTACAAGACCAGGAATAGATATATTACCAATTTCTACACCTTCTGCAATCCATGCGCCTGGCCCTACTTGTGAAAGCCAGAATACTAAAAACATTACAACCGCAAAAATTGGAATTCCTATCCATTTATTTGTTAATACTTTATCAATCTTATCTTGAACATTATTTTCATTTGTAAATGTTTTTCTTTTTTCTACAACATGTACAACATTATTAACAAATTCAAATCTTTTTCTATCTGCAAGTTCTACACTTTCTTTACTTGATAAATCAACATCTTTTTCAATATAAGGAGCAATTTGTTTAGTCCCTTTTAATTTAACAGCCTCTTCTATTAGGGTTCTTATTCCTTTTTTAGATGTTGATATAGTTTCTACAACAGGACATCCAAGTAATTCTTGTAATTGTTTAGAATCTATTTCATTATGTTTTTTATAATTTAAATCACTTTTGTTTAGCGCAACAACTACTGGAATACCAAGTTCCAAAATTTGTGTTGTAAAAAATAGGCTACGACTAAGGTTAGTAGCATCAACAATGTTAATAATTGCATCTGGAGATTGTTCTTTTACATATTTACTTGTAACACTTTCTTCAGAAGTAAATGGACTCATTGAATATGCACCAGGTAAGTCTACAATGATTATTTCTTCTTTTCCTTTATAATATCCTTTTTTTATTTGATGTTCTTTCTTTTCTACAGTTACACCAGCCCAGTTACCTACTTTTTCGTTACGGCCAGTAAGTGCATTATACATTGTGGTTTTTCCACTATTGGGATTACCTGCAAGTGCAATTCTCATATAATAATTCCTCTCTTCCTTTGTTAGCAACTGCTAACATACATATCAAAAAAGAAAACCTATTAATAGGCTTTACTTTATGTTTTAAATAATAATAGCTTGTGCAAGTTCTTTATCAATATTATATCTAGCATCTTTAATTACAACAACACAACCACCTTTAATATGTTGAATTACTGTAATGACTTCACCACTATAACATCCTAAAGTAAATAAGAATGAATCTAATTCTTCATCATCTGTTTCAATACTTTTAATAATGTATTCTACTCCTGGAGTAGCTTCAGATAAATTCATAACTCACACCTCTTTCTTTTTGTTAGCAATCGCTAACAAAACTATTATATATTATTTTTCTATATAATTCAAGAAGAATGCTTTATAATATTTTGTTCTATTAAATAATCTTCAAGTATTTTTGCGGTATTATAAACAATTATACTACAAGGTCTATTATCATAATATTCTTTAGTTCTTTCTTCAGGTTTTCCACCAATTTGAGCAATAATATTTTTACTTTCAAGAAGTTCTTTACAAATTAAAGAACCGTTTACTTCTTCTACTTTTTCAAGTAATCCTCTTGTTGTTTCATAAACATAGGATTTATCACTACTATCAAGTACTAAACCCATTACAATAGCAAGTCCACTTGCTGCACCACATGTAAGGCGAAGTCTTGCAAGACCTCCACCAAGTGGTAAGGATAATTTTAATAACTCTTTTTCATCAATATTAATCAAATCCTTAAACGCTACTACCACTGATTGCGAACAGTTAAGTCCTTGTTCAAATAATTCTAAAGCCTTTTCTGCGTACATATTAAATACCACTCTTAAATATTTTTAAAATTATTAATATGGTCAACTGCAATATTAACCATTTCATCAAAATAAGGTAATACTAGATTAAAATCAAAGCGATTATCTAAGTTATTATGAAGTGTATTAATATCATAAGTAACCATTAGTGATCTTCTTTTTCCAATTTCTGGTTGAGCATTATTTCCAATTAAAACGTTATTAATATTTGTAACAACATTTACATCTTCACCTTGTACTACTTCTGGTGTATTTATTCTAAATGATAGTTCTGTAGTTTTTGTATTACGTGGAACAAATCCTACTTTATTAACAAGATAATTCATCTTATCTGAGTCATCATCAAAAGTAAAATAACTAGTCACAAATGCAAGTCTATTACCAGATGGATTTTCTAAAATATCTGATAGTTGTTTAAAAACAGCTTGAACACGTTTTAATAATTCTACCATTTGATCTTCTTTTACACCAGGTAGTTGAACATCAATTCTATTAGGTCTTAATATAATAGAATAATGTTCTTTAGGATTAACTACCTTCATAACTTTTCCAGATTTATTTTGTGGATTATTTGGTTCTTGATTGATTGAGATATTACAATCACTATATATACTATTAATTCTTGGCATAACATCATCATCAAAAACTAAAAATGAACCAAAAATTGAAAATAAATTATTTAAATTTTGTAATTCCATGCTTATTTCTTCCTTATATATATTATTTATTTTTTATCAACAACTGATGTAAATATCACTACACCATCACATGTACCTGTAATATATGTTTTTAAGTCTTCTACATATTTATATATCTTCATAACCATATTTTGTTTAATTTGATTAATATAGTTTACCGCAAAGTGATTAATTTCAACAGCTTTATAATCACAATAATCAAATAATAATTCAGCATACTTTGCGTTATTCATATGATGATATATATCAATATCTGATTTTACAACCATATAATCACATAAATAATTTTCTTCACTGACTACATTCATAGGTTTAAATAGTTTATCTTTAAATATAGTAGACTCTACAAACTCACCTAAAGGATATATATTATCAGACTTTAACATTTTAAAAGTACTTAAGTCAACTAATACCCAAGATGCACAACCTTTTGCATATAAAGTACCATTTATTGAAGATATTTCATATTCTCTTTTACATTCTACTCTACTTGGAGCATGTGGAAATGTTTTAACAACTACCGTTTCCATAGGTGTTGGATTATTATAAATATAAACTTCTTGACGTACAATTATCCAAGCATAATTGTTTTTATTACAAAACTCTGTTCCACACTCTAGTATATCAGCATGATCACCCGCAATTCGTTGAAAAATGTCAAGTAGTGCATAAGGTTTAATTCCATAGTGTTCATCAAACATTCCGTTTGTTAATGTAAAATGTTTTTCATATAAAAGTAATGACATATTAATCACCTCTTAAAGATTAATACTCTTAAAAGTAACTCCATCAATATTTTTGATTTCTAATATATTATTATCTAATATTGCATAACAAGCAACATTATCTTTAGGTAGAGTAATAGATCCAATATTAATATATATATTAGAATCTACTTCTTCAACAGAAGTTATATGCGTATGTCCATATAAAATAACACTGTTTTCTGCATTTAATAAACTCTTACTATTAAATTTATGTCCATGTGTTAAATAAATATTTTTACCATTATACTCAATACAAGCAATACTCATTATTGGAAATTCTAATACCATATCATCAACTTCAGCATCACAGTTTCCTCTTACACAAATAATTTTATTTCTTAATGGATTTAAAATACTTAATACTTCTTTTGGATTATATCCAACAGGTAAGTCATTTCTTGGTCCATGTGGTAAGATATCACCTAATAATAATAATTTATCAAATGTTTCATTCTCTAAAACCTTTTTTAAATTAACCGGACTACCATGAATATCTGTAATAATTAGATATTTCATTATTCTACCTCAAAATCAATAGCTACACTTGCACATCTAATTTCATGCATTAAAGGTTTAACAACAGTGCAGTGATATAAATCTTTTTGATATATTTCTAAATGTTCCATAGATTCTACGATAACTTCTAAAATAATATCATAGCTTCTTTCGCTGTGTAATAAATCAATACCTACATTAATATCCAAAACAGTAGGAACTTTCCCTTTCATTGAAAGAAGAGTTTTTTTAGCTTCTTCAATTCTATTTTTATATTCATCTTTAATTTTAAAACAAACTACATGTTTAATCATTTTTATTTACTCCTTACATAAATCTAATATTCTATAATTAACAATTTTTTTAAGATCACTAGGTGATACTTCAACTTGTGTTCCAACTCGACCTGCACTAAAGAAAATAGTATCAAACTCCTCAACTGTTTTATCAATAAAAGTAGGAAAACTTTTTTTCATTCCGATTGGACTACATCCACCATGAATATACCCTGTAAGAGGTTCTAAATCTTTTTGTTTTATCATTTCTATTTTCTTTTCACCAAGTATACTAGCAACTTTCTTTAAATCAAGTTCTTTGTATGATGGTATCATAAAAACATAATATTTAGATCCAATAGTAACAAGTGTTTTAAACACTCTATCTTTATCTTGATTCAATACTTCTGCTACATATACCGCATCAAGTTTTACAGGATCATAATAATAAGCATTATATTTAATCTTCTTTTGCTCTAATATCTTCATCACCATTGTTTTTTCCATTTTATCACCTATATATATTATACTATTATTTCAAATAAAAAACATAATTTAACTTATTTATTTTACCACATAAGAAAAAGTCTTTATAATAAACAAATGTTTACTATAAAGACTTAAATTAATAACTATTCTTGTAACACAGTTACTATGATACTAATTCCACCACGTTTAATATTATACTTATCATACAATTCATCATCACTAAATACACCATAAATTACTTGTTCACCAATTTGATTAACAATAAATGTACTTGTTTCCCAAGCAATACTTTCAGTAATTTCTTCACCAATATATGTAAATGTTACAGTTTCAGGTAAATCTAGAGCATCAACTGTTGTATCATAGGCAACTTCTTTTTGAAGAACAACTTCTCTTGGAAGCTCCGTATGGATATATTTTGCGTAATACGCAATATAACCATTATCAGTAGATCCAATACTTAATTCTAGATCGGATAGATTATAAATTGTTTTAAGGTTAGTGCAAATATTAAATGCATAATATCCTATACTTATTACACTTTCAGGGATTGTTATACTTGTCAAACTACTACAGCCAGAGAATGCATAATTTCCTATAGTTGTTATGCCAATTGGAATTACTATGCTTGTTAAACTATTACATCCACTAAATGTAGAATTTCCTATAGTTGTTACTCCAAATGGTATTTCTATACTTACTAAGCTGCTACAACCATTGAATGCGTAATTTCCTATACTTGTTACCAAAGATGGGATTTCTATACTTGTTAAGCTGCTGCAACCATTGAATGCAGAATTTCCTATACTTATTGCTCCAGATGGAATTTTTATACTTATTAAACTATTACAACCTTTAAATACAGAATTTCCTATAGTCGTTACCCCAGATGGGATTTCTATACTTGTTAAACTACTACATCCACTGAATGCAGAATCTCCTATACTTGTTACTCCAGATGGAATCTCTATACTTGTTAAACTACTGCATCCACTGAATGCAGAATCTCCTATACTTGTTATTCCTGATAAGTTTTTTATACTTGCTAAACTACTACATCCAGAGAATGTTTCATAACCAATACTTGTTACTCCAGATGGAATTTCTATACTTGTCAAACTACTACATCCACTGAATGCAGAATCTCCTATACTTGTTACACCTTCTGGAATTACAATATTTGTTAAACTACTGCAAGTTAAGAACGCATAAGTAGATATATATTTTAAACTTTCTGGAAGTGTGATATTTTTTAACCCGCAACCAGAGAATGTCCATGAATCTATTGTTGTTACCCCTTCTGGAATCACAATGTTTTTTAAACTTCTACATCCATAGAAAGCATAAGATCCTATAGTCGTTACCCCAGATGGGATTTCTATACTTGTTAAACTACTGCATCCTCGGAAAGCGGCTACTCCTATACTTGTTATTCCTAATGGCATTTCTATACTTATTAAATTACTACAACCATAAAAAGTTTCGTCTTTTATACTTGTTACTCCAAATGGTATTTTTATACTTGCTAAACTACTACAACCATAGAAGGCATTTTCTCCAACCCCTTTTACTTCTGATGGTATTTTTATACTTGCTAAATTACTACAACCATAGAAGGCATAACGATTTATTCCTGTTATACTATCAGGAAGAATTACATTAACTACATTTTCAAACCCTTCAAATTGATATGCACCTATACTTATTATTGTATTAGGTATATCTATTTCTATTACTTCGTAATACTCATTATTAGAGTCTTTCATATAAAAGTGTTGTGCATAATACATCGGATTACTAGCACTGGCACCACTACTATAATCACCAAAAGTAATATTACACCAATCTTCAATAGTTCCGTTGTAGTACACATCCATTAAACTACTACAACCTGAGAATGAAACTTCTTCTATACTTATTATACTTGATGGTAGCAATATACTTGTCATACTAGTACAATCCTGAAATGCACGATATTTTATACTTGTCACACTATTGGGAATAACTATACTTGTTAAACTGCTACACTTACGGAATGCAGACCCACCAATAACAACAATTGGCATATCATTGAATACTGAAGGTATAATTACTTCTCTAGCACTTCCATAATATTTTGTAATTGTATATTCATTATTTGTTTGGTTTAAACTAAATGTATAAGGTAATACATCTATAGTAGTATATAAATAACCGCGCTTAATATTATATTGATCATATAATTCATCATCACTAAATGTTCCATATATTACTTGTTCACCAATTTGATTTACAACAAATGTACTTGTATCCCAAGTAACATTTTGTGTTATTTCTTCTTCATTGTATGTAAATGTAACAGTTTCAGGTAATTCAAGAGTATCTAAAGTTGCATCATATGCAACTTCTTTTTCTAATGCTATTTCTCTTGGAAGTTCATTATGAATATATTTTGCGTAATATGCAACACATCCATTATCAGTAGAACCAATTGTAAGTTCCAAATTAGATAAATTATAAATTACTTTAAGATTAACACAACCGTTAAAACCAGATAAATATGTAATACTCGAAGGTATAACTATATTTAATAAGCTTATACAGTTAGTAAATGTACATGCTTGAATTAATTTCACTCCTGTTGGAATACTAAAACTTTGTAAACTTGTACAGTTATAGAAAGCATATTGACCAATTTTCGTTAATCTACTAGTTGATTCAAATTCCACATTTAGTAATTGATTACAATTATAAAAAGCGTAATCACATATTTCTTCAATAGTATTTGGAATTGAGATTTTGATTAAATTTACACAATCATAAAAAGTATAAATATCGATTTTAGTTATATTATTAGGAATATTAATACTTTTCAAACTACTACATGCTCTAAATGCATAACTACCTAATTTATTTAAATTACTGTTTTCTTCAAAAACTACTTCTAATAAATTAGTACAATAACTAAAAGCACTATAATTTATATTTTGAACACTATATGGTATTTCAATTTTTTCTAAATTAATACATTTATAAAAAGCACTTTCACCAATTGTTTTTAAATTATTCGAAAAATTGATAGATGTTAAACCGCTACATTCACGGAAAGCACCATCACCTATTGTAATAATATTGTCTGGTAAACTAATATTTTCAATAAAATTAAATCCCGAAAATGTAAAATTATTTATTGTATCTATATTAGACGGTATTTGAATTTCATTTACTTCATAATACTCATTATCATCATTTTTCATAAAAATTTTATTAGAACTATAAACAGGATTAGATCTTTCATCCCCAAAAGTAATATTCATCCAACCTTCAATATTCCCATCAAAATATACATCGCATAAACTAATGCATCCAAAAAAAGCACTATAACCTATTGATGCAATATTATTATGCAATGTAATTGATGTTAATGTTTGACACCCACTAAAAGCATTGCTACCTATTTTTTCTAATGATTTTGGTAGATTTATAGAAGATATTTTAGTATATGAACCGAAAGCTCCTGATTTAATTTCAGTTAAAACACTATCTTCTTCAAAAACAACATTTTCCAATTTTAAACAACCACTAAATGCATTTTCTTCAATTGTTTTAACATTTTTTGAAATAAATACACTAGTAAGTCCATCCATATTATAAAATTGACTATTACCAATATATTCTACCGAATCAGGTATTATAATACCATTTAAAGAATAGAATTCATTTTTATCATCTAACATATAAACAATTTGAAATGTATTATGATCTTGACATCCCATCGGATTTGCAATATAGTTATAAAATTTAATATTGCACCAATCTTCTAGAGTTCCATAATAATATAATTCAGAAATTTCCTTAGGTCCAAAAAATGCATTTTCATCAAAGTTTATAATTTCTTTAGGTATTCTTAATATTCTAATATTATTGCTTCTAATAGCGTATAAACCAACAGACGTTACCTTAATAGAGTTAAATGATGCGGGCAAGTTTAATTCTTCAGATGTTCCATAATATTTAGTAATAGAATATTCATTAGTTTCTTCATTTAAACTAAATGTATAAGGAAGCACATCTATTTCAATACTTAGTTCATTTACTTTATATGAATCATTAGATAATGTTCCATATAGTTTTTGTTTACCGATTTTGTTTACTACAAATGAAGTTGTATCCCACGTAACATTTTCTGTTACTGTTTCATTATTATAATTAAATGTTACAGTAGATGGTAAGTCAAGTGTATCTGCTGTTGCGTCATACGCTGCTTCTTTTGTTAGAGTTAGTGTTACTGGTGTAACTGCTACTTCTGCTTCATAATTAGCAGTTAATGTTTCATCTTGTGTTACTGTTAATGTATAAGTTACATCAGTTGATACTAGTTCTTCATTTGAATTAGTCCATCCAGTAAATATATAACCTTCTTTTTCAGGTGCAGTAAGCATTACTTGTTCTTCAGCCTTAAATCTTCCACTTGTAAAGCCATCGGGTAATACTGTATTTTCTACATTTACTTTATAATATGTTGCGTTAGCTAACTTTTCTGTATTATAGTTAAAATTAGTTTGTGCTGCTGCACCATAGTTAACCATTGCTTCAAGTAAGTTTAAGATATTTGTAGAAACAGTACCTGCTTCTTTAATTTCATAATAATATTCTAACACACTATATTTTACTACATCTGAATAAATAGTTTCTTCAGCAATTTCTACATATGCTCTTGCGTAGATATCATCTGTCATTTGTTTAGCAGCAAGTCCATTAGATGCAAATATTTGACAACTTACACCACTGATTGTTGCACTACCAGTAGATTCTACTACATATGATGCAGTAGATGGTGTATATTCATCTTGAACAGAGTTATAGAATAACATTTTAACTGGATTTGTTGTTACATCTATTCCTTCATATGAAACTGCATACATAATATAGATTTCACTTGCATATGATATATTCTTTTTATATATATTAAGTGAAGGTTCTACTACTTCTTCAGTTTCTATTTCATCAGCTAAAACATCTGTATTATTATTATAAACAAATGTAAATGAAACTGTGAATAAGAATAACATTACAAATAATAATTTAAATAAATTCTTCTTCATAATTAAATCCACCCACCCATATCAACATTTGAATCATACCATTCGTCATTTGGTCCTAAATTAATGTTTTCATCAAAATTGATGATTTCAATTGTGGGAGTTTCAAATTCTTTTTTCATAATTTTCCTCCTATCCATAAAGGTAAACTTTTATAACATAGGTAAATATATATTGAATTTATATAAAAGTTTATATTAATTGAAAAAAAAGAGGTTATTTGTTAAAATAAATGGTATAAATAAAGGTATCACAAAGGTTTAGGTTTATGACTTTTTAAAAAGGTTTGAATGTTCTTGCGAACAAACAAACCTTTTTTTATTATTAACTTAATATACTATAAATTATCTAAATATAATCTATAGAAAAACTAATAAAATTTTTAAATCAACTAGATTTTTACTTATTTCAATTAATTTGTACAAGTCCCACCTGATTTTAAACCGATAATTTCATTATTATTGATCTCAGGATCAGTATATTTTCCTTCTGATACATAAATAGTTCTACTATTATTAAGAATCGCATACCCTTGTAACGAACCTTTTTCTTGTACACCAATAATTTCTCCTAACGAACCAACAGGATATGATTTATTTGGTGAATCAAATAATGTATCAAAACCATCACCTCTAACATCAAGATTTAATTGACAATTAGTTACCATAACATCTTTAATATTCGATGTGTTTAATCCACACAAGCCACCTAAAGTACCATGATTATTATCACCATTATCTTCCTTTAAACAAGGACAATAACCTTCAAATTTTGAATTAGACACCTTACAACTACTTATTAAACTATTGTTTGTTCCAACAAGCCCTCCTATTGTCAAACCAAGACTTTCGTTATTATTATTATCTGCTAATGTACCTTTAATATATATATTATCAATTTCACAATTCTTAACAATACCATTATTTCGTGCTGCTAATCCGCCGATTACTAATGTTGATTGCTCAGATGATTCTTTATAATAAATATCATATTTTATTGAATATTTACTATCAAATTTCTTGCATGAAGCATTACCTAATTTAAGATTTTGTATTGTTCCACTATTCATTTTTACGAATCCAAGTAGGTCACTACCTTTACCTTCTTTAGTAATTTTAAAATTATATATACTATAATCATTTCCATCAAGGAAACCAGTAAAATTAGTTATAGGTGTCCATTCAGCTCCATTAAGATCTAGTGATTTTGTTAATACATATTTTTTATCAGGACTACTAACCATTTTAGCTAAATCATCTACAGATTTAACATATACATAGTCATTATTGTATTCCCATTTTGCAATTAGTTCACAACTTTCAGCGATCCATTTACCATATTGATCAGTATAATTAGGAACATTATGAATTACATTTCCTTTTTCATCACTAATTTGAATTCCACCTTCCAAATACCACCCCTTAAACACCAAATAGTCTGAAGTTGGAACTGTAAATATTGGTAATTCATTTTCTTTTATATCCAAATGGCTTTGCGATATATCAGCTTTTAAGCCATAGTTTTCGTTATTTAAATTATAAGTTAAAGTATAATTATTTAATATATCTTCCTCAAATACAGCCACAACATGTATATTTTCTTCAATATAGAAACTGTATGGATTTGAAGAAATTGATTCATTCATTATTAACCATTCTTTAAATACATATCCATCAATTGGTTTTGCAGTTAATACAACTAATTCATTTTTCGAATACGTATCCTTTATTCCATTGATAGAACCACAGTTTTCAGGAAGAATAGAAGTACTTATTGTATATTCTTCTATTAATTTAGGTTCAAATTTTGCAAAATAAATCGAATCGCTATTAATAATAAATGTATACTCTTTATTTGTAGAAATTAATTCATTATCTTTATACCAGCCAACAAAAACCGAATATTCATCTGGAATTGCAGTAATTGTTGCTACAGATCTCATATAATATTCCTTTTCATATAAAACTTCGCCATTACCATCACCTAACTTGTTTACCACTAATAAACACTTTTCAATTTCATTAGAAGTGAATTTTGCAACAATTGTTGTATCATCAGTTATGCTAAAAGTATAAAAATGATTATCCGAAACTAATATATTATTAACATACCAACCTAAGAATTCATTATTATAAGCAGGTTGTGCAGTCAAAATTATATTATCACCATGGGAGAAAATTTGTTGTTCAGCTCCAACTACATCTCCATAACCATTAATATGAACAACAAGTAAGCAGGAATTGTCATTTAATTTTCTAAATTTTGCGACTAATTTTGTGTTTACATGTATATTGAAAGTATAAATAGGATTATTTGAAATAAGTTTTTCTCCATCATACCAACCAACAAATCTTGAATCACTATCAGGAGTCGCTACTAAAGTTACTTCATCACCATCTTCATATTCATACCCATAATCATTAACTTTTCCAGTACCTTCAGTAAAAACATTTAAAGTACGTTTTGTATTAATTTTAAAATTTTCACATAAACTAGCAAAAGAGTCTCCACTTAATTTTTTAAAAGTTTGGTATAAAAGTTCTCTTCTATCATTTTGACCTTCTGGAAGTAAATCCCAAAGAGCAATTAAAGAATTTTCACCAACTATTCCACTTAGTGCTGAATAATCAAGTTTTTCATCAAATGATTCTAACCATTGGTCATACTTTTCATTTAATGATGCAACTGAATTAATATTAGTTAACGCTCCACCAACTTGTTTTACATTATAATAATACTCAATATTTTGTTTTGATAATTCTGTTTCACATTCAGTAAGGAGTTCCGTATTTAAGGATGAACCTTTCAATAATTTCATATGAGAATTTACCGCAAGTTTTACTTCAGCAGATGCTCCAGCTGTTGTTGATTTATATTGAGAACTTACCTCAATTCTACCACCCATTGATACTTCCTTTAACATATGTGTTCCATATTTATCAAATAAAGCTTCAGGATGTAAATTTAACAAATCATTTTTAAATTCATCTGATAACAATTCTTTTAATTCATCTGTTGAGTTAGTTAAATACAAATTAAATGTTTTAACATCTAATATATTTTTATAAAAGTGTGTATATGTATTACTATGTGAACTTCCAACATAATCTAAAGCTAAACCACCAGAAAAAACTTTTCCAGCTTTTCCGTATACTTTCATAGCTACACTATATTTTTCTGAAAAAGATTCCATAGTTTCGCCTTCTATTTCAATAGTTTCTGCATTATTTTCTTTTATCAGTTTTAATTTAGCATCTTGAATTTTTTCCATATCTAAAATAGGAGCACTAAAATTTATATAATCTTTCTTTATATACTCATCATTTATAATATCATAACCGTAGCCTAAATACGATGCTTCAATATTTATATTTTTAAATTGTTTATATGATCCTTCAACAACTTCACCTTTTGATAATTCATTATAATTATTAAATAAATTATCTGTAATATCATTAACATCATCTTTACTGAAATTACATCCAGTACAAACAAACAAAAATACTACAATCATTAAAACAAAAAATTTCTTCATTTCTTTCTCCTTTAATATATATTACATAAACCTACACTTTTTTGACTTATATAAAAAACAAGAAAAAAATTAAAATTTTTCTTTTAAACTATTGCAAAACACTGAAATTTATGTTATACTTTAATTGTCATAAACGTGTAGGTTTATGACTTTTATTTTTTTATATTTTAGTACATAAATATTGATTTTTATAATTGATTATGGTATAATTATATTGTAAGAAGTTCAAGTTTTAAAGGATATTATTTACTCTAAAGAAGTAATAATCATATTGAAATTCTTACTACTCCTAGGTATTTAGGTAACTTGAGAATTGCGCTTTAGAGGTTACGCGGGTATTGACATTATAAAAGAATTATCTATTTCTAATTTTAGAAGTAGAATCTTTTATATTGTTGATACCCCTTTTTGTTTTGTGAGGAGGTAAAATAAATGTATAATTAATTTAACAATAGTCAATATTATCATAAATAATTATAAAACTTATTTTTAAATCATAATTATTGACAGTATTTTCGTTATGCTATATAATATACTTAAATATAGTTTTTTTCTTGATTTAAGTATAATTTTTTATGAATTAATCATAATATATAATGGAGGTACTTTGTATGATTAAAAGATTAAAAAATAAGTTTGGTGTAAATGAACCTATTTTTACTAATGAAATATTAAGTGAAATGAGCGAATATTCGCGTCCCCGCATATTTCAACTGATGAAATTAGCTGAAAACAATGAAGAATTAATTAAATTTGAAAAGGGTATTTACTATATTCCTACTGAAACTCGTTACGGTAAATCTCTAATATCTGTAGAACAAGTAATAAGAAAAAAATATATCTCTGATAAAAATGAGATATTTGGAATATATAGTGGGTTACTGTTACAACAAAATTTTATGTTAACTACTCAAGTGCCTACTGCAATTGAAATAGTTACAAATAATGAAACAATGTGGGTACGTGAAATTAAAATAAAAAATCGAAGTATTGTTTTAAAAAAATCGCGTATACCAATCACTAAAGAAAATGTAGATGCTTACACCATTTTAGAATTATTTACTAATATTGATACAAACCAATATTTAAATAACTTGTCAGCACAAAGAGAAGTTAAAAATTTTATTAAAGATAAGAATATAAAGTGTAAAGATGTACTTACACTAGCTGGATTTTTTCCGTCTAAAACAATGAAAAATATTATGGGGAGTGAAATTATAAATGAATTTACATAAAAATAAAAAAGAGTTTTATGAAACTATTCTAATGATCAGTAGTAAATTAAATACTACGCCTGCTATTGTAGAAAAAGATTATTATGTTTCTTTATTTCTAAAACATCTTGTGAAAAAAGTTCCTAATATACTTTTTAAGGGTGGAACATCTCTTTCAAAGTGTCATAAAGTAATAAATAGATTTTCTGAAGATATTGATTTGACACTTGATATGGACAATCAAACACAAAGTTGTAAAAAGAATCTTAAACACAAAATTATTGAAGTATGTAACGAATTAGAATTTGAACTTTTAAATGAGTCACAAATTCGTAGTCGTAGAGACTATAATTGTTATGAAATTAAATATCCTATACAATTTGATGGTATTGGCATAAAACAATTTTTATTAGTAGAGACTGTGTTTATGGTAAAATCTTTTCCAGATGAAATAAAACCAGTTACATGTATGGTTTATGATTTTTGGAAACAAATTAGCGATGAAGCCGCAATTAGTGAGTTTAAAATGGAACCATTTGAAATTCGAGTACAAACTCTTGAAAGAACATTTGTTGATAAAGTTTTTGCAATATGTGATTATGCAGTATCTAATAATACAACAGGATTTTCTAGACATATATATGACCTTTACAAACTTTCAAAATATGTTGTACTCGATTATGCATTTAAGAATCTTGTCAACATTGTTAGAGAAGAAAGAAAAAAACATAACCGTTGTTATACTGCACAAGACAAATATGATATACCATACATACTAAAACAAATTATTGAGAAAAACACATACTATGATGATTATAATGAGGTTACAAGAAAAATTTTATTTGATGAAACATCATATGAAACAGCGATAACTATTATCAATAAAATAATTGAAAGTGGTGTATTTGAAAAATAATTTAAGAAGACGTAAAAAGAAGGTACTATACATACCTTCTTTTTTCATTTTTAACTATCAATAAGTTTTGTAATATATTCTTTTGCGATAACTACGTTATCATTACGTTTAACTACTACTGAATATTTAGCTTCAGTTACACCGTTTAACTTCATTGCGATATAACCATCATTAGAAAGAATATCAGTTCCACTCTTCCATTCAAATGTTAAACCTTCAAAGTTTTCCATACCAAATTTTTCTAATGAGATTAAATCTCTAAAGTGTTGCCAGTAACCTTGGTCACGAATTGCTGCAGGACAATCTTTACCAGAAATGTTATTGTGTTGCATTACACGAAGAACATCTAGATTATTTTCAATTAAAAGATGTGCAACTAAATCTGCAAAAATACGATATGTTTTCATATAATCGCTTCCTGCATCAACCATACTTTCAATACCGATTGAGTTTAAGTTGCCTCCGCGGTTACCAATGTATTTATAATTTGAACTCCACCAGTTATCATTTAACCAATAATTTCCATTAGGACCAATTTCATAGTATAAACCACTTGATGTAATATTTGCGTTTGCTGGTGCATCACTAGGTTTCTTTAAGTTACTTCTTACACCGTTAAAGCAGAAATAACCTTCAGAATCAAGTGTAAGGTTTGGGCGTTCTACTGTTGCTTTAATACCTGAATCTAGTAGTTTGTATCCTTTTGAAGTACCATCACCTGCATGATGTGCTACTTCATCATTTGGAACGTGATGATAAATTCCATCACTACCACAACTATAATGCCAACTTGTAGAACCAGCTGCTGAACCCGTTACATATCCTGCATGACCAAGTGCCCCTGCATTATTATTTGCAGTATCATGACATACAATAAATTCAACACTTGCAAGTTTTTTACCAGGACGGTTTGCAGCTCCTAGCGGAATTAAGTATTCAATTCTGTCTTCCCATTTATTATCAAAGAAGAATAGAGAATTGAATGTTTGAGATATATTAGTATATTCATCGAATGTTACACGTTTTAGTTCTTCTTCCGCAATTGCGCTTAAGAAGTTTTCTAAAACTTGTTCTTCACTCATTTTTGAAGTATCAAGTGCTTTAACTTTTAACCAGAAAGTTACATCTTTAATCATATCGCCAGAATAGATAAATGCTTTTAAATCGATATAACGGTCAAAGACATATTGTGTAACTTTACCATCAAGGCTTACAACTCTTTCATTACTCGTTGACCACACAATTTCTGTTCCATGATCTGGATGAGATGTAGGTAAAGTTAAATCAGAAGTAACATTTAAATCAGGAATAATTTCATTTTGTAACCAGCTTGAAACAATGTCAAGTTTTTCTTCATCACTAGCACCTAAAACAATCATTTCAAAGAAATCTTCTATATAATGATTTTCATCAACTTCAATTCTATATGTTATTGTAACAGGAGTATCTACAAGTGGTTTAATATAATAACCTTCATTCGTAAATACACTTTCATCAGATGATTCCCATGTAATTGTAAAATATTTATTAAATTCAGTTTCTAGATAATCAGACATATCTTCTTGTAAACGTTCTGGAAATTGTCCTTCAAATTGGCTCTTCATATAATCAAATGAACGAGGATATAGTTTAAAGATTAAACTACCAGTCATTGATTCTAAAGCTTCATTAGTAATTGTATAAGTTAATGTTACTTCAGTTATTTTCTTAGTATCACGTACGACAATTTTACCTGTATTATCTACACGATTTGGATGAGATGATACCCAAGTAATTGTTACATCTTTATCTAAGTAAGTTGTAGGAAGTACATCAACACCTTTATCAATTAACAAGTCATCTGTATAACTAGATTTAATCCAAGCATCAATTTCTTCAAGAGGTGTTCCAACAATAGGTGCAACGTAATCAGGATCAACTTCTCCACATTTACAAACACCTTCTACAAAATTATGAACATGTTCTAATTTCGGTAACACTTCTGTTTCTTTTTCACCACAAGAACAAATTCTTTCTTTTTGACCAGTTTCTTCTTCTGTTGGTTCTTTAACAACTTGCCATTCACCATATGAATGACCTAGTGATGCTACACTTAAATCATTATATGTATCGCCACACGCACATGTATATTTTGTATAACCAGCTTCTGTGCATGTTGGATTAATAACTTCAGACTCATATTCATGAACATGAGGTGGAACATAATTTGAATCTGTTTCACCACATTCGCACTTACCTCCAACATATGCATGTTCATGTTTGTTTTTACATGCAGTTAAAGATAGTACTAATACAAGCATTAAAATACTTAAAAATTTTAAGTTTTTCATTTTTTCATCCTTTCTCTTTTCTTTTTTATTTAATTATAAATGTTGTATTATTAACTTCAATATTAGATTGATAAAACTCTTTTAGTGCAAGTACCATTTCTTTAATATCTTTTGCACCTGCTATTTCATTTGATGAATGCATTGCAAGTTGTGCAAGGCCAATATCTAGTGCTTTTATAGACAACTTTTCTAATTGGATTCTTCCTAGTGTTGAACCACCTCTTAAATCACTTCTATTAGTATAGTCTTGATATTTTACTCCTGCTTTATCACAGATTGTTTTAAAGATACTTGCAGATAATCCTTCTGTTGTATAACTAAATGCAGAGTGATATTTTATTACCACACCTTTATTCATATGAACATTATTTGTTGGATCACTTTTTTCAGGATGTGCTGGATGAACAGCATGTGCGTTATCTGCAGATACTAACATTGAGTTTGCATAAGCAACATATTTATCTAAATTAAGACTATTACAAATTCTTTCTAATACATCAGTTAAGAATGTAGATGCAGCACCGTGATTTGTTCCACTTCCAACTTCTTCATTATCAAATATTGCACAAACTGAAATATTTTCATTTGGTTTTGCTTCTAAAAAAGCTTCAAGTGATGAGAATACACATTCTAAATCATCAAGTTTCGGAGACATAATAAGCTCATTATTTAGCCCTGCTACACATCCCTTTTCCTTATTATATAAGAATAAATCATGTGATAAGATTTCTTCATCATCAGAAAATACCGAACATTTTTTTAATTGGTTCATAAATGTATTATCTTCACCTGTAAGTCCTACTACTGGTAATAAATCATTTTGAAGATTTAATTCTAAATTTCCACCTTTTAAATGAGCTGCAAGACTAGGTATTACAACATTATGTCCAGATAGATTTACAAGTCGTGTATCTACCCCTTCAAGTGTTTTTACAAAAACACGTCCAGCAATACCAAGTGGTCTATCAAACCAAGTATTAATCAACATTCCACCATAAGGTTCAGTATTTAACTTTTTAAAACTTCCAGCACTTATTTCACCATTTGGTTTAATTTTAAAACTAGGTGAATCATTATGGCTTGCAACAATATGAAAACCATTTTTTACATCTGGTACTTTAAACGCAATAATAGATGCACCACCACGTACAACATAATATGACTGATTAGGAACTAAGTCCCATTTTTTGTCTTCACTTAATTCAATAAATTTAAAATTCTTTAAAATAGCTTTTATTAAATGAATATTGTGATAAACAGATGGAGAACTTTCTATAAAATTCAGTAATTCATTTACATATTTTTCCATAATATCTTTCCTTTATTTATATTTATTATTTCTGTATTCTATTATTTGTTCATTTATATTATTTAAATATTCCCAGCGTTCTAACTTTTCTAAAAGAAGAATTTCTAATTCTTCTATTTGTTCGTTAAGTTCAATTAATTTTTGATAATCAGTTGAATAAACAATTTGTTCTTCTTTTAACAGTTTTATTTTATTTTCTATTTCTTCAATAACATTTTCTATGTTATCAAATTCTTTCTTTTCTTGGGAAGTAAATCTAGGGATGTTTAATACTTCTTTTTTGTTTTTTTCCTTTTCAATAGAAACTTTAGGGTTTTGTGATATATAATCACTTACGATACCATTATACTCTTTTATTTCATTATTTTCAAGTACCAATAAATGGTCAGCAACTTTATCTAAGAAATATCTATCATGACTAACTACAATTACAGCCCCCATAAATGATTCTAAATAGTTTTCTAATATTTCTAAAGTATATACATCTAAATCATTTGTGGGTTCATCTAAAAATAAAACATTAGGGTTTTTCATTAGAACTGTTAACAGTTGCAATCTTCTTTTTTCTCCACCAGAAAGTCTACATAATTGTTGTTGTTGAATTGAAGGTGGAAATAGGTAATTTTCTAGCATTTGAGAAGCTGATAGTTTTCCATTAATTGTTTCAACATATTCACCAAAAGATTTTAAATAATCAATCATTTTGATGTTTTTATTAAAATCAGGCATTTCTTGTGCAAAGTACCCTATATTAATTGTCTTACCTATTGTAATCGTTCCAAAATCAACCGGAATTAGCCCCAGAATTGATTTAAAGAGCGTAGTTTTACCTGCACCGTTTTCTCCAACAATTCCAAGTCTATCAAATTTTTTAACATTATAAGAGAAGTTTTTAAATAAAGTTTCACCTTTAATGCTTTTAGAAATATTTTCAATTTCAATAGTTGTTTTTCCCATTCTAGTTTTAACACTCGAGAGTTCTAGTTCTTTACTTGATACAAGTTCAGCATGAATAGCACGCGTTTCTTCTTCTAGTTTTTTAAATCTTGCAAGACGTTCAGTACTTTTAGTAGTTCTTGCTTGAGGGTTCATCGCTGCCCAAGCAGCTTCTTTTTTAAATAGGGCAGATAATTTTCTTTCATATGCTTCTTTTTCTAAAAGTCGCTCTGCTTTTAAATCTAAGAACTTAGAATAATTAGCATCATATAAGTAAATATTACCATGTTCTATTTCCATTGTTTTAGAAGTAACACGTTCTAAAAAGTATCTATCATGTGTAACAAGTAATAATCCACGATTATATTTAATCAAGAATTTTTCTAACCAATTAATCATCCATATATCTAAATGATTTGTTGGTTCATCTAATATGAGTAAGTCCACATCTTCACATAATGCGATTGATAAACCAAGTCGTTTCTTTTCACCGCCTGATAATGTAGATACGATACGATTATAATCACTTAATCCCATTTTAGATAACATAGATTTCGCAACAAATTCTTCTACTTTAACACATTTATTAAATGCTTCAAATATAGTATCAAGTTCATTAAAATTAGATTCTTGTGGAAGGTATCCTATTTTTAAATCTTTCTTCTTTGAAATAATACCACTATCTAGTTCAGCATCACCTATGATTGCTTTAATAAGAGTGCTCTTTCCTGCACCATTAATTCCAAGTAACCCTATTTTATCAGTATCATTAATAACGAATGAAGCATCTTTAAATAGTACTTTATCTAGATATTTAATTGTTATATTAAATGCATTTATTAACATAATACTCTTTTCCTTTATTATAGTATAGCATAATTAAGTTTTTTAATCAAATAAAAAAAAGACTTAAAAATTGCTTTTAAGTCTTAATTTATTATTTACCTTCTTTTTTAGCTTGAGCAGCAGCAACACGTTTGTTGAAACGGTCAACACGTCCAGCAGCTTGAGCAAACTTTTGTTCACCAGTATAGAATGGATGACATTTAGAACATGTATCAACACGTACTTCCTTATTAGTTGATCCTGATTCAAATGTATTACCACATGATACGCAAACAACAGTTACTTTGTTATATTGAGGATGAATCCCTTTTTTCATGCTTTACTCTCCTTCCGCCATGGTTTTCACGTCAAACCATAGTAAGTTTATTTTACGAATATATTATATCAAAATATTACTGTTTTGTCAAATAGTAGGCATTTATCTTTTCAAGCAAAAAAAGAAGCACTCATAAAATATGAATGCTTCTAATTTTTATTACTTATGCAATAGTAATACCTCTATCATCTAATGCCTTAACTAAAATCTTTTCAGCAAGAACAGTTTCAGCAACTACTTTATTGTATAGAGTAACAACTTGAGGAAGAGTTACAGTACCAAGTTGATAGTTATCTAATACTTCCTTGATTTCAAGAATTGTGTCAAGTTCAGTATCCCATTCAGCAGCAGTTGTAATAGATGTTAAATCACTTTCAGCAACTGTAAATGGTAAATTTAAATTAACTAATTGATGGTTAAATTCAAGTGTAATTGCTCTAGTTAAAATCTTAGATTTTAATGAAGCTACCATCATTTCACCAGTTAATTTTTCAATTGGATTTTCAACTGTAGTAATATCAATAGGTAATACATCTAATGCATCAATAATGATATGTAATTCAACTGACCATTCATCACCATAAATACCTGTTAGAGTTTCAGGATAATTCTTAATTACAGGTAGTTTAGGAACTAATGTTTCAGCAGATTCAGATAATACTTTATCACATAAGATAGTACCTTTAATTGATTTAACTGTATCAATAACATTTTGTCTATCTTCGTCTGTTAAATCATCTTTAGAGTTTAAGATACCTACAGATTCAATCTTTCTTAATGCAGCAAGTTCTTTTTCCCATTCAGCAGGAGTTTGAACCATTAAAACATCATCAGCAGTAACAGCATAAGTATCTAAATCATTATTAACTAAGCTTTCGTTAATTTCTTGAACTAGACCATTTACAATAATCTTTGATTGAATTAATGCACACATTAAATCACCAGTAATTCTAGTATCTAGTGGATCATCAATTGTATCAACACCACAAGCATCTAATTGTTCAAGAGCAGCAACGATTGCATCCATTTCATTAGTCCAATTATCAATAGCGATAGAATCATTGTAGTAACCTTTAACAACTGGCATCTTAGGTACAACATATTCAGCACTGCTTACAACAATATCATTAACTAATACAGTATTAGTTCTAATGTTGTTATAAACATTTACAACTTCACTAAATACATATGTTCCATTATCAAATGAATCTAAGATATCATTTAAGTCTCTAATTGCATCAAGTTCTACATCCCAATCAACTACAAGATCTAATTTTTCTTTAGTAGCTACATAATATTGATCTAAATCTAATTCAACTAGTTTATCATTAATTGCATCAACTAAAATATCAGATAAGATAATTGAGTCATTAATATATTCAATAGTTGTACCGCTTAATTGATCAACATTAGCAGATTCTAAATCATAAATACCATCATTCTTTAAGCTTTCAATAACATCAATAATTGTATTAATTTCAGTTTCCCAGTTAGGAATTACAACTGAAGAGTCATAATATTCATCAATACCAGGAATGATATCAATACAAGCTTCAGCAAGTTCATTTTCACAACCATTAGCTAAGTTAGTATCGAAGCATAAAGTAACAATATGTCTAATTGCAGTCATATCCCAACTTGCAAAGTCTGTTCTATTATTTAAAATACCAGAATCAGCAGCATTTCTTAGGATTTCAACAAACATATATAAATCATCAACGATTAATTCATCAGTATATGCATCATCATTTAGACGATCATTAATAATTTCTGAAGCATCACCAAGTCTATCAGCAATAACACGATTATTAGCAATCTTCATTGCAATTCTTCCAAGAACTTTAATAGTTTCACTAGGTAAGATTTCTTCAATAGCATCAGCTAATCCTTTAACAACATTAGCATCTTTTAACATAGATTTATCTAATGAGAATGGATAATTATTATATGTATCTTCTAATGCAGTAAAGAATGCATCTGAATATTGAACTTCATTTTCAAAGTCAATTGCAAGTAATTTAGCTAATTGTGCATCTGATAAATCATGACTAGTATATTTACCAATACCTGTAGCGATAATCTTAGCAACATTATCTTTTAACATAATATCAGTTCCGAATACTTCAACAATTTCTCTAACAGCATCTAGGTTAGCTAAAACGTTGTTTGCGTTAATATTAGCAGTATTAAATTCTGTAATATCATATACTGCATCAACTACTTTCCAGAAGTTAGGAAGTGAGTATTCTAATACATCATCAAGTGTAGCACCATAAACCATTTCACCATCAGTATAACCTAATGTTAATGCTTTAAACGTACCTTCAACGAATGGGAAGAATAATTGTTCAACAAATGAAGAATCACTAATTGTATAAATCATTTGATCGATATCAACTTGTGCATCAGGATTTACAAGTGTAACTAACTTAAATTCATGTTCGAATGAAGTAACTTGTGAAATAAGTTCTTTAACAAGTTTTAATTCAGACTTAATAGAAACTGCATCCCAATCAAATGGAACAACACCGTAAGCATACATTCTTGAAGCAACTTTATCAATTAAAGTCTTAGCTTTTTCAGGAAGTGTAATACTATTATGAATAGATTGAACCATCATATTAACAGTATCTTTATCAGTGAAATCGATAGCATCAGCACCAACAACACCTAAGTCAACTAAACCATATAGGAAGTTAGCGATGTTAATTAGAACTGCTTCATCATCTTCATTAACAGTAGCATTAACTTTATTAGCAACTTTGCTAACAGCATTTAATGCTTTAGCAGCAAATGTCTTAACAAATGTAGTATCAAGTGAAATTTCATACATTTCAACAAGAGCTATCATAGCATCTCTATCTGCAAAGAATTTAGAAGTATATTTGCTTTCAACTAATGATTCAATTACAACGTATACTTGTTGAGCCATAGATGCAAAGATATCAGCATCTGACTTAAAGTTTACATTAGATAAATCATACTTAGCTAAATCAAAGTCTTTATCATATTTTCTAATAAATGAAGTTAAACCTAATTTATCTAATACAGCTTGAAGACAAGTAGGAACATCAGCCTTCTTAACTTCAACAATATTTAACATGCATAGATTTCTAATGATTCTTTCTACATATGGGATACAAGTTCTTTCAGGAGTAACTGAATCAAAGATTAACTCAGCAAGTCCAGAAACTTTCATATCATTAGTCATTACAGCAATTAATGCTAAGTCTTCAACAAATTGTTCTTGAGAGTAACCACTAATATCTCCAGCAACAGCTAATGTGCCAGAAAGTTTAGGATAAACTTTTTGTTCATATGTAGGAATTGCAAGTTGTTCGAATAATTCAGATTGTACTAATGCATCAACAATATCAAGAATTCTATTGCCATTTAATTTCTTATAGTTATTAACTAAAGTATTCTTAATATCTTTAATTAATGGCTTAACGTCTGATAAGTTTAGAGCACCTAAATCATTCATAACAATAATACCATTGTTAACAAGTTCAACAATAAGTTCTTGTTCTTCATCAATATCATTAACATTTAAGTCAAGACCAGTTAAGTCTAAATGAAGAACTTCTTCAAGAACAACTTCAACTAGTTCAACAAACTTGTTGTCAACAATATTTAATTCAAATACACTTGCAACTAAAGCAGCAATTGTTTCATTGTCAGTAACTGTAATATCTTCTTTGTAAAGAACTTTTCTTAATAAGTCAAGATCTTCAACATAGCCTAATACTATAGCACCAGCAACAAGGTCTTCAATAATATCTGCATCACTAGCATTTTCTACATCAAGAGTCACAACAAGTTGTTTAGCAATTCCAGTTAATCTATTTTCCACTTTATCAGCAGCAAATTTAACTAATTGTGGAGCAATAGAAACTTCGCTTAATAATGTTACAACTGATGGATAAATTGATTGATAATCATAAATAAGGGCATATAAATCAGATTTAGCAATTGTAAGTGCCTTAATAGCAGATACAGTTGTAAACGGATTATGTTCAGATAATAGAACTGGGATTAGTTGTTCATACATTTCACCAAATACAGTTAAATCATTAACTAAATCCATTGATGAAATATCTAATTGTGATAGATCAAATCTAACTTTACTATCAACAAATTCTAAAATATTTTGTTTTTGAACATTTACATATTCAACTAAAGCAATATCAGCAAGAAGTTTCTTAACAAGATCAGCTTGATCAAAGTTAATTTCAGCACCAGCTAATGCATCAAATGCACCAAGATCAATTAAATCTCTTAATACATCAAGACCTCTTACAATGTCATTAATCATTTCTTCACTTGTAGCATATACACTTGTTGCATCAGCAAGTTCAGCACCGATTAATTCAGCAAATTTACTTTGTAATGCTTCATTATAAACAGGTAAGATATTGTATTTAGCAAATGTAAGTTCAGTAACTAATTTAATAATATTTTCAAGATTATTAACTTGAGTAGTGTTCTTTAATAAAGCAGTAATATTAGATTTATTACCAAAGTGTTCTTTAGCATCACCTAGTGTTGCGATATTTTCAACTTCAAAGAAATCATAAACAGCAGTAATAATATCGATTACAGCAAGTAAATCTTCTTTATACATTACGTCTGTTAAGTTATATAATGATTTATCAAAGTAGTAATTACCAACACGTTTAGAATCTAGATCATCTGCAATAACTAATGCAAGGTCATCAAATCTTTCATTAAGAAGATTTAGATTAGCGATTGTATTAATTGCATTAGTAAATAAATCTTCAACATCATCATTAAAGATCATACCTTTTAAGATTCCGTTAAGATCAGCATTAATAACTTCTTTAACTAAATCAAAGATTGCATTAACGTCATCACCTAACTCATCAATTGTTAATCTTTCAGGGTCAAGTGCTTCATAATACTTAGGAGCAGCATTCTTAATTAGTGGAACTACTAATAAGAAGATAGCACCATTTGTTTCAGTTACTAATGTAGTGTCTAAAATATTATTTAAAGCAGCTTTAACAGAAGGCATATTTTCATCATTAGTTAAGAACATTAAATCGTCTTTAGTAATAGACTTCATATCATTCTTAGTCTTTAAGAAGAATTCATCTGAAGTTAAGATTGGGAATAATTCTTCATATGCTTCAATTAATAATTGAGCATCACTTACTAAGTTAACATTACTAAAGTCAACGCTTGATGTATCAATTGGAGATACTTTAGCGATAAGTTCAGTAACTCTACCTTCGTTATTTAAGTAATTTAATGTAAATACATTATTAATAATAGTTTCAATAGCAGCTTTCTTTTCATATGGAATGTTAGAACCTTCAACTAAGAAACTACATAAATCTAATTCAATAACAGCATCAATTGTAGCAGCAAGTTTAGTTAAGTCTTCTTTAACTTGTGCAACATCTGTATAAATAACATGTAAATCAGCATATCCGCTTACTTTTTCACCATTTAAGTATTTTTCAGAAATACCAAATAATGAAGCTTCAACTAATTTGCTTTCTAATACAACTTTAATAACAGCACTAATAGCAGCTAAACGATCGTTAGTTTCATAATTAACTGTTAAGTATTCTTTTACATTGATACCTTTAACATCTTCAATTGTTAATACTTCTAATTCAACCATTAAATCATTAACAGCAAGTAATAAATCACCAATAACTTCTGTTTCAGCATTATCCCAAACAATAGCATCAAGTTTTTCTTTTTCAACATTAATACCAAGTTTGTCAAATACTACATCAAGAATATCAGCTTTAGAGTTTGCTAATAAGTTCATGTTAAGAACTGATTCAACAGCAGCAACAAGTTCAACAACATATGCTTGGTTAAGTTCTTCTTTACCAGTAGCAAATCCAAGAACATTAGAAGGATATACAACATTAAGAACATCAATTAAAGCAGTTAAATCTTCAGCAAGACCTTCTTTAGAAGTATAGATTGAATTTAATGTAATATCTTTTGCAGCTAATTTAGAAATTAAGTATTCTTCAGCAAATTCAAGTTCAGATAATAATGCACTTGAATTTCCTAGTACTGATAATACATCTGCAAGGTTATTTAATAATTCTTCATCATTGTAGATTTCAAGATTCTTAGCATTAGCTTTAAATGCTTTTAATCCATCAAGTGATAATAAATCATATTCAATACCAAATGTTTCAGCAATATCACCAAGTTCAACTAATAATGCAGCAACATTATCAAATTCAACATCCCAATTAATACCATTAAAGTAAGTTTCATCAATAGTTCCTTCATACTTGAATGCTTTATCATAAATTAAATTAGTAAGTTTAGTAACTAATGTAGCTTGTTCATAATTTAGAATATTAACATCTTTTAATGCTTTAATAGTTTCAGCTAATTCATCAAAATAGTAAGCTTCAACAGCTTTATTATCAAGAACACTTAAAATGTTATTATCTCTTAACCAGAATACAGCTTCTTTAGCAAGAACTCTAATATCATTTGCAAGTTCAGCACCAGTAAATACACCAGAAAGGTATGTGAAGTCATATCCTTTTGCACTAGCTTTATCTAAACCAAAGTCTGCTAAAGTAGGAAGTGCATATTGAACTAATGCAGAAATAGTAGCAACATTAATTAAATCTAATGCATGAGTATAAGTAGCAGCACTAAATTCTTTAATCTTAGTGTATTCTTTATTATTAACAAATTCAATAATATCATTTAATGAAGTTAGACCAAAGTCTGCTTGTAATAAGCTAACAACTTCAAGAGCATCTTGAAGAATTACGTTTTCACTTGCAAAATTAACATATACAAATTCGCTAGGTTTAACTTTAGATGAACGACCTTGTTTAGCTTTAGCTAATTCATTAGCATCTTTGTTAATACCAAGTTTATCATAAATTAAGTTAAATACAAATGCTGAAAGTTGTCTATTACTATTTTTAGCAATATTTAATTCTTCTAATAACGCAACAATTTCAATTACAGGTTCTAAGTTAACAACTTCAATATCCTTAGTAAATACATATTCTAATGCACCAAATTCAATAGCAAGTCTAGCAATCTTAATTAATACATCAACATCACTTACAAGTTCAGATGTTTTAACACTGTCTTCTAAGAATGCAACATCAACTTTTTCAGCTAATTTAGTTACACCATAGTTGAATAATGGAACAAGTTCTAATTGAACAAGTTCACTAGAAACTGCTAATTGAACTAGTCTAAACATTGATTCAACAGCATCGCTATTAAATGTTTGTTCATATTTATCAGAGTATAAATATTCTTTATTCTTAACAAATGATACAACGTCAGATACAGTAGTAAAGTCTTCAAGTTCTAATAATACTTTAACTTCTTCTAATACTTTAACTAATACAGCATTTTCTTTTGCGAAATCAATATCTTCAAAGTGTTCAACATCAACAGATTTTAAACCAATCTTAGGAAGAATAATGTTATAAACGATTTCAGCAATATAATCATTTGTCTTAGTAAGAAGATTAACTTCTTCTAATAGAGGAACTACTTCAATAATTGGATCAAGATTAATTGTAACATCACCAAGAAGAATTAGTTCAACGATACCAAATTCAACTAAATAATCACTAATTTCAACTAACTTTCTAATATCAGCTTGAAGTTCACTAGTTGTAACAACATCTTCCATAAATGATAAATCATAGTTAGTCTTAGAAGATGCAAGAGAAATAGCATAATCAAATAATTCAATTAAATGAACACCTAAAATATCACTTTCAGTTGCAAGAACTAATAAGTCTTGTACATTAGCAATAACTTCATCTTTATAAGCATTAATATCTAAGTAATCTTTATTACCAATAAATTGTTTAATTTCATCAATACTATGAATATTTTCATTTTCTAGTATTTGACCAATTAATATGATAGCTTCTTGAAGCAATACATTTTCATCAGCAAAGTTAATGAATCGATATTTAGCAGCATTTACTTTTAATTCAAGTTTTAATAATGGAGCAACTTTAGAAACTACAAGTTCAGTCCATTCAGGTTGTGCACATTTTAGAATGTTAAGTTCTTCTAATAATGCAACAATATTTACAAGATAAGTAGTATCGATATTATTAATATTCTTAGTAACAACATATTCAACAGCACCAAATTCAATAGCATTCAATGCAATTTCAACAATTACATCTAAATCACTAATTAATTCATCACTAGTTAATTTGCCTTTTAAGAATGTAATATCAAATCCTTTATCTTTTGCGAAATCTAATGCATATTCAAATCCAACGATACCTACAGCTTTAATAACTTCACTTTCAACTGCAATATCAAGAATATTAACAACTTGTTTAGCATTAGCATCAGTATAGATAGTAGTATCTAAATAGTCTTTATGATTAATAAATAATAAGATATCTGATAATGAATCAAGATTAATATTATTTAATAATGCACCAGTTTCAACTAATACTTGACCTAAAATAATTGTTTCTTCTTCCCAATCTACATCAGCAAAATCAGCTTTAGTAAATGTATAATCGATATTTAATTTAGCATTTTTAGAAACAAGATAATTAAGCACTTCTGGAAGAATATCAGAACCACAATATTTAACGGTGTTAAGTGTTCCAACAGTTTCAATAATACCAGCAAGAGCTTCGTAATCAATATAATCTAAATCTTTATATTCATAATAATCTAGTAAATTAGCATCTAAACCTTGACGAACAATACTTACAAGTGTCTTAAGATCATTTACAAGTTCTCTTCTTGAAAGAGTTTTTAAGCTTGAGAAATCACCAATCTTAGTAAGAGCATCTAATTCAGGAAGGTTGTTAGCAAGACCAAATAATGCTTGTTCTACTAATTGTAAATCACTTAATAATTCTACTAAATCACATGCAAGACTAATGTTATAATCTTTAACTAAATCAGTATTCATATACCATTTTTCAGTAAAGAATGCTTTAACTTGTTCAATCTTAGTCATGTTATTAGCGTAAATTAATTCATAAATTAATGGTAAAGCTTCTTTAATAATTTCATAATCAGCATCAAAATCATAATGTAAATCGAATACGAAATCACTTACTTTAACATAAGGATTAGTAGGAATAAATTTATCTACTAAATAACGTAATAATTGTTTTTCTTTATTTTCTAAAATATTTAAATTAACAATAATATCTAAAATTTCAACAACATATTCAACTTCTGGAAGATCACCTGTCCAATTAGCTTTCTTATATTCTAAAATTTCAATATCATAAACTGCAACTTTTAATGCTTCAACAATTGACATAACATCTTCAACTAGTAATTCACCAGTCATGTTGTCACCTAAGAATGAAACATCAAAGTTCTTTTCTTTAGCAAGATTTAATGCATATTCTAATACTACAGGAAGTGTATATTCAATTGTTTGTAAATCAAATATATCTTCAATAGTATCAAATATAACATTTATGTTATAAGTTTGATAGAAATCATCTTTTAAGAAGTCTTTATTCTTAATAAATTCAATAACTTTATTAACTGTAGAAATCTTATTGATATTTGTAAATTTAACAACATCATTAAGTACTGTATTAATAGCAACAACTTCTTTATCCCAATCAACATTTGCGAAATCTTCAGCTGTAAATGTACCAACATTTAATTTAGCAACTGATTGTACATAGTTAAGAGCCCATGCCATAAGTTCAGCTTCACTACCATTTACCATATTTAAGTTAAATACAGTAACAACAACTTCTTGAAGAGCATCAATAATATTAGCGAAATTATAATCATTTCCAAGTAAGTATGATTGAACTTTTTCATCGATTAATAATTCAGCAATATAAATAACTTTACGAACATCATCAGCTAAAAGACCTGGATTAGCACCATCAATATTTAAGATAGCCATTAATTCATCAAATTGTTCAGGAATTAATTTAGCAACAAATTTTTCAAATAAATCAGGTAATAAAATTTCAACAATTTCAGAACCGTATACTGAACCGCCTTCTTTGTATTCACCAAATAGAGCTTTTAAAGTATTTAAGAATGCATCTAAAGTTTCATCTTTTAAGTAGAATTCTTTATCTAATTTGAATTTACCATTTTCATCAAATGTTAAGAAGTTTTCATCTTTAAGTACAACTTCTAATGCATCAATAGCAGCAATTAAAATTGCTTGTTCACTATCAAAATCAACATTATCAAATGTACCTTTTGCAAGATCAGGGAATAAGTTAGTAACTTTAAGTAAGATACGAACTACTCTTGATTCATAACCTTCTAGAAGTTTAGAATCAAAAATACCATTAACGATTGTTCTAAGAGCATCTGTATTACCAAAATCAATTCCTTGGATACCTTCATCTTCGTAATTTAATACATTAAGATCAACAACTGCTTTCACAACATCAACTAGTTTTTGAACTTCAAGTACTAATTCTTCAGAATCTAAACCAGTAATAATTTGATTTAATGTAGCATCTTCATCATCCCATTTTTCTACTTGAGGAACAACATATTTATCAAGAATATTAGGCATCAAAGCAAGAATTAATTCAGAATCAACAACAACATCTAATAAATCTACTGCATATCCATATACATTTTCATCAGCAAGAATGTCATTATAATTAAATTTTAAGTTATTTAAATCAAATCCCTTAACTTCAAGCATTTTGCCTAAAATTGTTAAAATTTCTTGGAAATTAGCAACTTCTGAATATTCACCATTTGAAACCCAGATAACTTCACTTAAATCAACATTTGCTAATTGTTCTTCATCAAATACATTAAATTGTTTTAATACAGCAATAACTAATTGATTTTTAGTTTCATTACCATCAAGTAAATTTAAGTTAAATAATAATTCAACAGTTTCTGTACCAAGAACTCCACAAAGAACTTCGAAATCAATATTTTCTAATTTAAATTCAAGCCCGCAAATTTCATAAACATTTCGTGCAATAGCAACTAAATCAGTAAAATCATTCTTCCATGCATCTTTATTAAGTTTAGTAATATCTAAGATACCTTCAAAGTTTGAAGCTCTTGTACTAATTAAATTAGTTACAGCAGCATCAGCAAATGGAATAACAACACCTTCATAAATTGTCATATCAACAAGTTGAAGTAAAATCGATTCAACTGCATCACATTTTTCATCACTATCTAAGATACGTTTTGCAACAGCTAACATATCATTAAAGTCTTCTGGACTATTGATATCAAGAACTTGGAATGTACTATAAATGTTAACTAATGATGTAAAGTCTTGTTTCCAGTTAACATTAGAAGTATCATAAACAATTTTTTCTTCACCAATAATTTCTTTAACTTTTTCGTTAGATAATGCTTTATCTAATCCAATGTTTGCAACAACAGGTAATAGTTTTTCAAATGATTCAGCATTAAATAATGTATCAACTACAACTTGAAGTTGTGCTGCATCTAAATTTAAAATATCAATTTTAATTTCGAATCCATATTCAATATCAACTAGTGGTAATGCTGCGATTGCTGCATCAACATATACATTAATATCTTTTGACCAATCATACTCTTTTAATTCTGTAAGTGTTTCTACAAGATCAGTACCTTGATCTTGGATAGTTTTAATGTTTAGTACATATTCAATTGCAACACCATATACTACTTCTTTAAGTAATTGTAATTCAGTAACTTTTTCAATTACATTTTCAATAATTTCAACTTTTTTGCTATCATTTAGAATTTGAGTAAGTAATACTTTATCCACTTCTTCTAATGATTTAATTCCAAGATCTTGGAATTCATCATATGCATCCACTAAAGTTGTAACTTCTTGTTTCCAATTAATTGCAGAAGTATCAAGTTCTACTTTAATATCGCCTAAGAAACCAATAACTTTTTCGTTAGATAATGCGATATTTAAACCAACACTTGCTCCAATAGGAAGTACTTTTTCAAATGATTCAGTAGTAAATAAGATATCAAGTACATTTCTAATTGTATCAACATCTAAATTTAGATAATCAACATTAATTTTTAAATCATCACCAATTTCAATAAGTGGTAATGCTTCAATTGCTGCTTCAACATAAATATTAATATCATTTGACCAATTAACATCTTTTAAATCTTTTACTGCTTTAACAACATCATCACCAGCATTAACGACATGACTCATATTTGAAACATATCCAAGCAATGCGTCATAACCAACTTTGTTAACTAGTTGTAATTCAGTAACTTCTTTAACGATATCTGCAACAATTTCAAGTTTGTCTTCATCATTTACGATTTCAGAAACTAATGCTTTAATATCAAGATTGTTTAATGAAGTAATTTCTAAACCTTGGAATATTTCATAGATGTCAATAATAGTTTCAAATTCTTCTTTCCAACTAAAATCAGATAAGTCAGCAGCAGGTAATTCACCAACAGCATTTTTAACAACATCTAATTTTAATGCAGTTTGAACAGCGATATTTAAAAGACTATTAACAGCATCAGATTTAAGAAGTACTTCAACTGTAGCGCTTAATTGTTCTGGATCCATAGTTAAGAAATTAAAATCATCTTCTAAGACACCAAGTTTATAAGCTTCTTTAACAGTATCAAGTAAAATCTCAATGTTCTTATCCCAATCTACTTGTCTTAATTCTAAGAATGCAGCTTGTTGTTTTGCAGCAAATAATAAATCTTTTAAAGATTCATTACTACCCATTAATTTAATGTTTCCTTTTGCATTAATTGGATAGTAGTATGCTGTTTCAATAGCAACAGGCATAGCCTCAACAAGTAATTTAGAATCTTTCAATTCATCTAAAGCATTAGCGATTTGGCTATATTCTAACTTTTTCAAATCAAGATTGCCTTCTAATGCATTTACAGCATCAACAAAGACAATAGCTTCTTCACGTACTACAATGTTATTTTTGTCGCCTTCAATAACAAATGCACTATCGAAAAGTTGTAAACTAAATGATTCACCAAAGAAGAATTTAGACCCTTCAATAAACTTACCTACTGCACTATCATAATATGCATCTTTAAAATCAAGAACAACATCTAAGATAGTTTCTGATGCAGCAGTGTTTTGTTTATTACCGCTTAATGATTCATTAATAAGTGTTTCAGTTTCAGGAGAAATCTCATCCAGAATCGAACATACGCCAGATACAGGAGCGAATAAGAAGATAATTGCGATTACAGCACGAAGCCCCGCAAGGGCCCCAGCCCATCCACGGTGCTTACCAGAACCAGGTTTAACAGGCTCTTTGTTTGCCGTTATCATAACTCCTTCGTCATCACCAGCTTCAGATTGTGCTACTAAGACATTGTCATTCATAACTTTGTCTTGTTCAGGAGCAGGTTCTTCAACACCAGCTTCAGCACGCTTCTTAGCTTTATTGTGAGCAACAATTCTACTAACTAAACGGTAAATACCAAGACCGATAGTACATAGAATGAACATTACTAATGTTCCAATGATTAACATTGCACCACGTGCAACGCCACTCACAACACTGTATAAAAAGGCATAGGATTTTGTTCCTTCAGCAAAGATCTCAGCCCCTCCAGGAACTTTTGTTTGAACAAGTGCTAAAATGCAGTCCCAAACAGTTTCTGCAGAGCTTGGAATTCCCTGAATGAAATCCTTCAACAATGATCCATTAAAATCAAGGATTGTTGAAGAGTTACCAAAGACCAGTAATGTTAAAAGTAACACCACAAAGCCGATGGCTGTACATTTAAGTTCTTTCTTTAGACCAGCGAAACAACCTAAAAGTACAAATACTGCTACTAGTACTAGTAATCCCAACCCGACTAGCAACAATATCAGATTAAAATCCATCATTGTAATTCACCTCTTTTATTTATGACTTTACTCATTTATTATACTAAAAAACTTCTTTTTTTGCAAGTAATCCTACCTTAAAATATTCAAAAAAATTAGATTTTACTTTTTTTAATTAAAACTTTTTCCAATTATTGGATTACAAATAATTAAATTTTAAACCAAAAAGCACATTTAAATAGGAAATATTAGAAAAATAATTTTATACACTTTTTCAGAAAAAGAGATGCAAAAAGCATCTCAAACAATATTACATTATTACTCGTTATACCAACTATTAATAAGTCAATATCTCGAATTATATACTCTCTATCAATAGTATGAAGCACAACACAGTCAAAAATTAAATAGTAAAATAGTCCATATTTTTAAATTAAAATCGTTACTCAATAATCACTCACTTTCAAAAATATGCTTTAGAATTAGAAAATTAAAGCACTAATATTTTACCTATATTAAACATTCGTAAAAAAATTAACCAAGACACTAATTGTTAACTAATTCAGCTATCATTAATGCACTATAATTCCAAACTTTAATTCCTTTTTTCAAAATTTGCATATAATTTAAATACAACAAACATATCTAATATTATGGACCTATCATTTTATAAGTTCGCTAACTACATTAAAAATAATGCTCTATGCATAGTTTCAAACAATAATTTTTATATTTTTCATTTCCTATTATTAAATAACTTTTAAATATTATAAAGACACTTTTATAATTATAAATTTTAACATTCGATTTTTAACATAGAAATTTTAGAACAGTTTTTAATAATTTATCCTATAAAAGACGTTCTATCTTTTATATCGTTAAGATTTAATACAAAAAAAAAGACTTTTTGAATAGAATATAAAATCACTATTCAAAAAGTCTATCTATTTTATATGATTAATTCTTTAAATTATAAATTATCATTCATTTTTTACATATTCATAATGAATAGTAGCATTAATTAAGAAATCATTAGATGATTCTATTATAATTGTATTCCATTCTTCTTCAGTCCCTACATAATATACATAAGTTAAATTGGCGCAACTATAAAATGCTTTAGATTCTATAGTCGTTACAGTATTTGGAAGTGTAATACTCGTTAAACTTCTACAACCATAGAAAGTAGAAGATTCTATAGTCGTTACAGTATTTGGAAGTGTAATACTCGTTAAACTTCTACAACCATAGAAAGTAGAAGATTCAATACTTGTTACTCCTTCAGGTATTTCTATACTCAATAAACCACTACAATTATAGAAGGCACCTTCGCCGATACTTGTTACACTATTTGGAATAGTTATACTTGTTAAACCGCTACATCCATTAAATGCATATGATCCGATACTTGTTACACTATTTGGAAGTGTTATATTTGTTAAACTACTACAATTAAAGAACGCGCCTTCTACAATACTTGTTACACTATTTGGAAGTGTTATATTTGTTAAACTACTACACCAAGAAAAGACACTATTTCCAACGCTTGTTACACTATTTGGAATTTCTATACTTGTTAAACTACTACATCCACTAAAAGCCTCTAATCCGACACTTGTTACACTATTTGGAAGTGTTATATTTGTTAAACTACTACACCAAGAAAACGCACAATCTACAATACTTGTTACACTTTCTTGGATTGTTATGCTTGTTATATTTTCAAATCCATAGAATTGACAATAACCTATTTCAGTAATTGTATTTGGTATTATTATTTCTGTTACTTCATGCCAATTATCTTCTTCATTTTTCATATAGAAATGTTCTGCATAATACATCGGATTAGAAAAATATGAACTAAATGAGATATTGCACCAGTCTTCTATTGATCCTTCATAATATACATTTGTTAAACTTGTACAACCATGAAAGGCAGAAGAAATGATACTTGTTACACTACTTGGGATTGTTATGCTTGTTAAACTTGTGCATCCTGAGAAGTCAGATGAATTAATCCTTGTCACACAATTTGGTATTATTATACTTGTCAGACTACTACATTTATAAAATACACTAGTTCCAAAAAATGTTATAGTATTTGAAAGTTCTATATTTTCTAAAACACTACATCCACTGAATGTACCACTTCCTATACTTGTTACACTATTTGGAATAGTTATGCTTATTAAACTAATACAATTCTCAAAAACATGTGAACCAATACTTGTTACACTATTCGGAATTGTTATACTTGTTAAACTATTGCAATCAGAAAAAGTATAAGATTCTATATTTTTTACTCCTTCTGGGATTTCTAGACTTACTAAACTTCTACATCTATAGAACGCACCTTCTCCTATACTTGTTATAGTGGTTGAAAGTTCTATATTTGTTAAATTATCACAATAACCAAACGCATATTTTTCAATACTCATTATTCCTTCCGAAATTATTATGCTTTTTACATTTTTGAATCCACTAAATTGATTATTGCCTATTTTAGTAATTGTGTTAGGTATTGTTATTTCTGTCACTTCGTCCCAATTACCTTCTTCATTTTCCATATAGAAATAATTTGCATAATACATCGGGTTAGAGGAATAATTATTAAACGACATATTGCACCAAGACTCTATTGTTCCTTCATAATATACATTCGTCAAACTATTACAATTATTAAATGCAAAAGCCTCGATATTTGTTACTCCTTCTGGAATTGTTATACTTGTTAAATTATCAAATCCAACAAATTGATAAGCACCAATTTCAGTAATAGTATCAGGAATTGAAATTTCAGTTACTTCATACCAATTACCTTCCTCATTTTTCATATAAAAATTTTCTGCATAATACATCGGGTTAGACTCATGATAAGTAAAGTCAATATTACACCATGTTTCTATTGTTCCTTCATAATATACATTTGTTAAACTACTACAATTTTTGAATGCACTATATTCACTGTTTGTTACACTATTTAGGATCGTTAAATTTTTTAAACTTGTTGGAATATAGGTAGAATGATTTGAGGCGGAACTCGCTCCAAAAATATATCCAAAAGTTCTATAACTATCTAAACAATCTCCAATAAAAGGTATAGTAATACTTTCAAGACTATTACATCCATAAATCGCAGATTGTTCTATTTTATTAATTGTAGTGGGAATAATTAAATTCTTAAGTGTTAAAACATTTTCAAAAGCATATTGCTTTAATTCTACAATAGATACATTATTAAATGTTTCAGGAATAGTTTCTTCTTCAGATGTTCCATAATATTTAGTAATAGAATATTCATTAGTTTCTTCATTTAAACTAAATGTATATGGAAGCACATCTATTTCAATGCTAAGTTCATTTACTTTATATGAGTCATTTGATAATGTTCCATATAGTTTTTGTTTACCGATTTGATTTACTACAAATGAAGTTGTGTCCCATGTAACATTTTCTGTTACTGTTTCGTTATTATAATCAAATGTTACAGTTGATGGAAGATTAAGTGTAGAAGGAGTTGCGTCATACGCTGCTTCCTTTGAAAGAGTTAGTATTACACCTGCTTCTTCTTCATAATTAGCAGTTAACGTTTCATCTTTTGTTACTGTTAATGTATAAGTTACATCAGTTGATACTACATCATCATTTGCATTAGTCCAATTTTTAAATACATAACCTTCTTTTTCAGGTGCAATAAGTGTTACTTGTTCTTCAGCCTTAAATCTTCCACTTGTAAAGCCATCAGATAATACTGCGTTTTCTACACTTACTTTATAATATGTTGCGTTAGCTAATTTTTCAGTATTATAGTTAAAGTTAATTTGTGCTGCGGCACCATAATTAACCATTGCTTCAAGTAAGTTTAAGATATTTGTAGAAACAGTACCTGCTTCTTTAATTTCATAATAATATTCTAACACACTATATTTTACTACTTCTGAATAAATAGTTTGTCCATCTATTTCTACATATGCTCTTGCGTAGATATCATCTGTCATTTGTTTCGCTGCAAGTCCATTAGATGCAAATATTTGACAACTTACACCACCAATATTTACACTACCTTGAGATGATGCAACATATGATGCAGTTTGTGTTGTATATTCATCTTGAACAGAATTATAGAATAACATTTTAACAGGAGTAGTTGTTACATCTATTCCTTCATATGAAACTGCATACATAATATAGATTTCACTTGCATATGATATATTCTTTTTATATATATTAAGTGAAGGTTCTACTACTTCTTCAGTTTCTGTTTCATCAGCTAAAACATTTGTATTATTATTATAAACAAATGTAAATGAAACTGTTAATACGAATAACATTACAAATAATAATTTAAATAAATTCTTTTTCATAATTAAATCCACCCACCCATATCAACATTTGAATCGTACCATTCGTCATTTGGTCCTAAATTAATGTTTTCATCAAAATTGATGATTTCTATTGTGGGAGTTTCAAATTCTTTTTTCATAATTTTCCTCCTATCCATAAAGGTAAACTTTTATAACATATTAAAATATATATTAAATATAACTAAAAGTTTATATTTATTGAAAAAAAAGAGGTTATTTGTTAAAATAAATAGTATAAATAAAGGTATCACAAAGGTTTACCTTTGTGACTTTTTTAAACATAAATTATATATTAACACATTATTTTCTTGATAAGAGTTTTCTTATCAAGTTTTTTTATTTTTTATGAATAATTCTTTTGTATTTAAATGTCGAAAACTTTTTTAAAATAAAAAGAGCAATTTTAATACCTTTTGCTAATTATGTATATGGAAGCGGTTTGTATGATATCGTAATAACATTATATAAACCAGGGGATATGCACTCTTCTTCTAAATATAACTTTGTAAGGGGATATGTTAGGAGGAGGTGATGTTTTTGCATTTTAACCAAAATAAAAAACCTCCTAGAAATAAGGAGGCATAGAATGTCTGATTTAATCAGACTTATTACCGAAATAATTCGGTTGGTAAGCATTTTGCTTAAATTCTTATGTTCTATAATAAAGAACAAGAGAAAATAAAGTGTAAAAAGTCCCAAACGAAACATAACAAATAATTTGGGACTCTTTTCAACAAAATGAAGAAGAGTTTCATACGATTGAAACTAACTGCTTCTCTTATAGTATATCATAAATTTAATGATTTGTAAATAGTTGCATGAAACTTTTTAATAGTTGTCGAAAACTTTTTTAAAATAAAAAGAGCAATTTTACCTAGTTCTGCTAATTATGTATATGGAAGCGGTTTGTATGATATCGTAATAACATTATATAAACCAGGGGATATGCACTCTTCTTCTAAATATAACTTTGTAAGGGGATATGTTAGAAGGAGGTGATGTTTTTGCATTTTAACCAAAATAAAAAACCTCCTAGAAATAAGGAGGCTAAGAATGTCTGATTTAATCAGACTTATTACCGAAATAATTCGGTTGGTAAGCATTTTGCTTAAATTCTTGTGTTCTATAATAAAGAACAAGAGAAAATAAAGTGTAAAAAGTCCCAACAAAAACATAAATCAAAACCCGGGACTTTTCTCACAAAAATGAAGAAGAGTTTCATACGATTGAAACTAACTGCTTCTCTTATAGTATATCATAAATTTAATCATTTGTAAATAGTTGCATGAAATTTTTTTAAATGAAAAAGCAATTTCATTATGTTTTAATATATTAGAAGGAGGTTGATGTTTTTTGCACTTGAACCAAAACAAAAAGGCCTCCTTCAAAAAAGAAATAAAGTGTAAAAAAATCCATCTTACCCACCTTTGATGGGACTTTTCACTTATAGTATAACATAAATTAATAAACTTGTAAATAGTTTATTTAAATAATGCATCTAGAATTGCTTTAGCAATTTCTGAGTTTTCTATCATTTCTTTATCTTCTTCTGATAAGTTATCTAAATCAAAGTTATCTTGATCATCTGATGCTTGATATTGATTAATAATTGATTCAACTACTTCTGCTGCTTCTGTAATATCTTCTTTAGTATAATCAACATGAGTTTCATTACCAACAATATCGTTAATTAATTGATTTGTAAGTTCTAGATTTTCTTCTGAAGTTGCGATAGATTCAATTGATTCAATCAATTCATCAGTAACAGTTGTATCTGTTAAATCAATTGTATCGTTTTGAATGATTGAAGCTACTTTAATTGCATTATATATTACATCTGCATCATTTTTCATTGTTTCTTGATTTGTAAAGTCATGATTAATTACTCCACTAAATACATTATTAAGTATACTTCCAAATAGTTTTGTTGAAACAACACTTTCCGAACAATACACCATAATCTCTTTCATTTCATCTGCATTTAAGTGTTCATAATCCACTCCAAAATCAATGTGATCAATTTTTTCAACTAATTCTAGAATATGTAATGCTTCAAATTTCCAACCATTTACATTTTCAATTGTGTTTTTCTCTTCATTTGTAAAATTAATTTCAATTGTTGAATCAATTTCTTTTGAAACTGAATCAATTATTGTATAAATAGAGTCTCCGAATAAATCACTATTTCCAACAGCTTCCACTATTTCTGCGATTTTATTTTTTTCTTCTTCTGTTGAAATCTTTGTTAAAAGTGTTGTTAAATCAAAGCCTTCTAAACCACCTGTAAGTGTCATAGCATTTTTAAAGATTGTACATATATAATCTACTTCATTATCCCAGTTTTCAACATTTTCATAATCTAATGTAATATCGTATTGTTCTAAGACTGGCTCAATATTAATCATTGTAATGATTGATTTGAAAATTGTACTTTCTTTTCCATTAACTACGCTTAAATCAAATATTTCTTTAATTACTTTAATTAAACTATCTTGTGTAGTAGCATCTGTATAATTTAATTCTACACCATCTAATAAGCCAAGTGCTTTAATTTCTTTAAATAAAACAATTAATTTATCTAAATCATCTGTTAATAAAGTATCAATAGAATCTTCTGTAATAAGTTCTTTTAAGAATGAAACATCTAGTGAGCTATCTACTCCATCAATTAATTCATGTAATTTATTAGGAAGTTTAGGTAAAATATGTTCACTTACAAGTGAAGATTCTTTTGCTTCATTATATATATTAGTAATATAAGCTGCTAGATTTTCACTATCTAAAATAGCCATCCAATCATCTTTATTGAAATCTAAACCTTGATAAGCATTTAGGAATTCTACAAATACATCTTTAAAGTATGTTAATTCAGTTTTCCAATTTGTATTTTTAATTGCAACAAAATCAAAATTAAATGAAGCTAAAGATTCATTAGTTTCTAAATTTTCTATTAAAACATTCATTACAATTGGTAATAAATAATTTGCAAATACATCACAATCTAAAATATTAGTGATGGCTTTATCTAATTCAATTTGTAATTTATTATTTTTAAGAACTGCTTTAAAATCTTCTGGATCTATTTCTAATACTTGATAAGATTCAATTAAATCATGTAATAAGTTTTTAATTGGTTTTAAATTTTCTTTCCAATTTACTTTTTTCAATTCTTCAAAATCAATACCTAAATCTATAATATCTTCATCTTGCTCTAAATTTGCAATAAGAACTTGCATTACAGTTGGAAGTAATGTATCAGTAATAATAACTGATTTATCAATTTCATCAAATACATATGTAACAAAATCAGGTAATTTAGCATCATTTAATGCTACTTTAATATCACTAAAATTAATGTCTACTCTTAAGTATTCTTTATATATATTAGTAAGAGTTGTTACAAAGCCAGAACCATCTGTTTTCCAGTTAATATTCTTTATAGCTGTAAAGTCTATTTGATATTCTGCAAATTCACCTTTTGAGAACTCTTCTTCTAGTATATTGATTCCAAATGGAATTGCAACTTCTGTAACTATATTCATTTGTAATGCACCATTAACAAGATCTGTTGCTAGATCAATTAAACCTGCTGATTTTAATGCATAATCAAATGAACTAATATTAATTTCTAAATCATTATGATTTTTAAGTACATTTATTAAATCTGCAATAGCATTTAATTCTTTATCCCAATCTAATTGATTTAATTTATTAATTAAATCACTATAATCATTTTCTGAATCATTACTACTATAAACTGCATACTCAAGTACAGCAGGAATAGCTACTCTTACAAGTTTTGTATTTTTAATTACACTTGATATATTTTCGATATCATCATCTGATAGATTTGAAAGTTTAATGATTTTTTCTTCGCCATCTAAACTATTTACTAAATCAATAATTTTCATAGCTGATGGAATTGCATCTTTAATTTCTAAATATTCATCTAATAAAACTACTTTTTCTCCATCTACTTTAAATGATAAACCACCCATTACAAATTGAGCATCACAAGAAACTGATTTATCTTTACAGAAAATTTTTGTTGCAGTATTTAAAAAATATTTTTTAGTTATTGTATTTTCATATAAATCTGCATATTCAATTACTTCTTTTATAGATTCATCTTCATAATATTTGTCTACTTCGTGAAGAACTGAACTTGCGAAAGAAACAACACCGAATAATGGTAATAAATATAAAATAAAAATTAATGTAAATTGTAAAGCACCAAAGCCAAGTCCTATTAGTTTACCTTTTCTATTTGCTTTTTTAAAGATAATTCTAAATAATAATCTTAATATTAAACTAGCTATCCAAACAAAGAATAAACCTACAAAATAAACAACAACTTTAATAATCATTGAAGAAGCTGAAGAAATTAATTCAGCCATTTTTGAATCTTTTTGTAATTCTTCACTATCTGGATATATATTATCCGCTACTATAATTGAAACTGCATCATTAATAGAATATGGTTCTTCTGTATACTCATCAGGAATAAATTGAACAATGTTATCTATTTTTTCAAGATCTACTTTAGTTTTCATTACTTTATTAGTAATTGGTCCTAAAAAGATAAATAAACAAATCGTTGGAATTAATAATGCTACAAATCTTCTAAGAGATTTTTTAAATCCTCTAATTAATCCTGCTAATAATGAAATAGTTAATATAACTAGTAATACTATATCTATTATAAAAAAATAATTCATAAGGTAATTTCCTCCTTTTACACATCTATTATTATACCATATTATTACAAATAATACAAGTCTTTTTAAACAATCTCTGCATCAATTTTTATATTATTTAATTTCTCTATTAAATTATCATATCCTCTTAAAATTACTTCAGAATGATTAATTATAGTTTCTCCTTCTGCAATTGCTCCTGCAATTATTAATGAAAAACCAGCTCTTAAGTCAGGTGCATAAACTTCTTTACCAACAAGTTTTGATGGAAAAACCAATAGTGTTTGATTTTTTAAATATAAAGTAGCTTTCATAGATAAAAGTTCAAAGACTTCTGAAAATCTATTTGGATATATTAAATCTTTTATAAGTGATACATTATTAGAATTAAGAAGCGTACTCACCATTGGTTGTTGTAAATCAGTTGGATAATTAGGGTAATTATCTGCTACTATTTTCATGTTATTTAATTGTTTGTATTTTATAATTCTTAAATCATTATTTTCATTTATTATATTTAATCCACTTTGTTTAAATGTATTTATTACACTATCTAAATGTTTAATATTTATGTTTTTTAACAAAACATTACTATTTTCTACACTTGCGGCAAGGCACATATAACTTCCTGCTTCCATACGATCTGGAATTATTTTATGTGTCACACCAAATAATTTTCTTACTCCAACAATAACTATTTGATTATCTTTAACTTTAATATTTGCTCCCATCTTATTTAAAATATCTATTAAATCTAATACTTCGGGCTCAAGTGATGGATTATTAATAATACTCTCTCCCTTGGTTTTAACTGTTGCAAGTATTATATTAATTGTTGTCCCTAGTGATTTATTTTTAAGCGTTACATTAATATTATTTTTCTTTTTTCTATTTATTAATATATTATCATTATCTAAAGTTACATTTGCTCCCATTTCTCTAAATGCATCTAGGTGATAATCAATTGGTCTTGACGTAAAATTACATCCACCAGGATTTTTAGTCTTTATATTTCGTTTTTCACTAAATAAAACTCCCATTAAATAATAAGAGGCTCTAATTTGATTTAGATATGGACTATTAATTTTTGATTTAATTTTTTTCCTTTTTAAATATACTTCATTTGTTTCAATACATCTTTTTACATTAACCCCAATTAGTTTTAATAGTTCAATCATATATTCAACATCTAAAATATTAGGAACATTTTGTAAATGAACTAGTTCTTTTGTTAATAAGCATACAGTAAGAATAGGTAAACAAGCATTCTTAGATCCACTTATTGATATTTCTCCATAAATATTAGTTGTCTTTTTAATTTTTAATTTCATTTATTTCACCTCATACTCATAACTATTTTATGCGTATAATTTTTTTTAAGTCTTTTTTTATTTATTATTTTAAAATTTGTGGTATCATATATATGGATTATTAAACAAGTAAGGAGGTACATATGAAGTATCGTACTGAAAAAGATGCTATTGGAGAGATAAAAATTCCCCAAGAAGTATATTACGGAATTAACACACTAAGATCAAAAAATAATTTTGATATAACAAAACGTGGAATACCTAGACAAATGATAAAAGCATTAGCATATGTAAAAAAAGGTGCAGCTAAAGCTAATGCTGATGCAGATTTAATAACAGATGAAGTATCTCAAGCAATTATGCTTGCATGTGATGAAATATTAAATGGACGTCTTCATGGACAATTTATTACTGATTTAATTCAAGGTGGTGCTGGTACTAGTATCAATATGAATGCAAATGAAGTAATTGCTAATAGAGCAAATGAAATATTAGGTGGTAAAAAAGGCAAGTATGAATTTGTTCATCCAATTGACCACGTTAATAAATGTCAATCTACAAATGATGTAATTCAAACAGCTGGAAAGATTGCGATAATTAAACAAATTAAAAAATTAATTGTTGAAGTTAAAAAGTTGCAAAACGTTCTTAATGATAAAGCAGTTGAATTTAAAGATGTTATTAAAATGGGTAGAACTCATCTTCAAGAAGCAGTTCCTATGACACTTGGTCAAGAGTTTAAATCTTACGCAAATGTAATTGGGAGAGATTTAAAAAGACTTGATTCTGCAATTGAAGCATTAAGTGAAATTAACATGGGAGCAACAGCAATCGGAACAGGTATTAATGCGACACCTAAATATATTAAGAAAGTTGTACCACATATCGCAAAATACTCAGGTGAAAATTTAAAACCAGCTAAAGATTTAATTGATATAACTTGTAACCTAGATTGTTTTGCTTACGCATCAAGTATGATTAAAGGACTTGCATTAAACTTATCTAAAATGGCAAGCGATTTAAGATTTATGGCATCAACTCATATTAATGAAATAAACCTTCCTCGTGTACAACAAGGATCATCAATTATTCCTGGTAAATTTAATCCAGTAGTTCCTGAAGTAGTTAATCAAGTTTCTTTCTATGTTATGGGATTAGATGTTACAATTACTAACGCTGTTGAAGCAGGACAACTTGAACTAAATCCTTTTTTACCAGTAATTATTATGGCAATGTTTGAAGAACTTACTAATACTCGTCATGCCGTAAGAACATTCAACGAGCTTGCTATTACAGGGCTTTCTGTTAACGCTGATGCTTGTTTAGGTAATGTTAATAATTCTACTAGTATTATTACTGCACTATCAAGTCATATTGGTTATGATGCAGCATGTGATATTGTTGAGGAATCAAACAATACAAAAACTCCGATTAAAGAAGTAATTCTTTCAAAAGGATTAGTTACTGAAGAACAATTAAATGAAATTCTTGATTTAGAAAAACTAGTTGTGCCTGGTATACCAGGTGAAGATATATTAAAAAAATAAAAAGCGAATTGAATTTAAATTTCAATTCCTTTTTTTATGCTTTTTTTAAATTTAGAATAATTCTAATTTTTTAAATTCTATTCTAAATGCTTTCTAAATTTTAAAAAAATGAAAATTTTTTCATTTATATAATACTTGAAAAAAAACGTCAAATTTAGTATAATATGTATACTCTAAAAACGAGATATTAAAACATTTTTAAATTATTATAGGAGGGAAAGACAAATGATTAAAGTTAAAAAACGTGATGGCAATATCGTTGATTTTGATATCACAAAGATTGAGAATGCAATCGCAAAAGCATTTGAATCTGTAAATAAAAATTATTCAAAAGACATTATCGAACTTCTTGCATTAAAAGTTACTGCAACATTTAATGATAAAATTGTAGATGATGTTATTTCAGTAGAGGAAATTCAAGATACAGTTGAAATTGTATTAATTCAAACAAGTTATGTTGATGTAGCTAAATCATATATTTTATATCGTAAGCAACATGAAAACATCAGAAATATGAGTTCTACCTTCCTTGACTATAAAGATACAATTAACAACTATTTAAAGATCAGTGACTGGCGTGTTAAAGAAAATTCAACTGTTACTTATTCAGTAGGTGGATTAATTCTTTCAAACTCTGGCGCAATTACAGCTAACTATTGGTTATCTGAAATATATGATCAAGAAATTGAAAAAGCACATCGTGAAGCAGATATTCATATTCATGACTTATCAATGCTTACAGGTTATTGTGCTGGATGGAGTTTAAAACAATTAATTACTGAAGGACTTGGTGGTGTACCTGGTAAAATTACATCTAAACCTGCATCTCACCTTTCAACTTTATGTAATCAAATGACAAACTTCTTAGGTATTATGCAAAATGAATGGGCTGGTGCACAAGCATTTTCATCTTTTGATACATATCTTGCACCATTTGTTAAAGTAGATAACTTAACATATAAAGAAACTAAACAATGTATTCAATCATTTATTTATGGTGTAAATACACCAAGTAGATGGGGAACTCAAGCTCCATTTACAAACATTACTCTTGACTGGGTAGTTCCTAACGATTTAGCTGAACTTAATGCAATCGTTGGTGGAAAAGAAATGGATTTTAAATATAAAGACTGTGCTAAAGAAATGGCAATGGTTAATAAAGCATTCATCGAAATCATGATTGAAGGTGATGCTAATGGACGTGGTTTCCAATATCCAATTCCAACTTATTCTATCACAAAAGATTTTGACTGGTCAGAAACAGAAAATAATAAATTATTATTTGAAATGACTGCTAAATATGGTACTCCATACTTCTCTAACTATATCAACTCAGATATGGAACCAAGTGATGTAAGAAGTATGTGTTGTAGACTTCGTCTTGACCTAAGAGAACTTCGTAAAAAATCAGGTGGCTTCTTCGGTTCAGGTGAATCAACAGGTTCAGTTGGTGTTGTAACACTTAACATGCCTCGTCTTGCATACTTAGCTGTTGATGAAGAAGATTTCTATAAACGTCTAGAAAAATTAATGAACATTTCTGCAAGAAGTTTAAAAATCAAGAGAAATATTATTACAAAATTACTTAACTTAGGATTATATCCATATACACAACGTTATTTAGGAACATTTGATAATCACTTCTCAACAATTGGTCTTGTTGGTATGAATGAAGCATGTCTAAATGCTAAATGGTTAAAGAAAGACTTAACAACTAAAGAAGGTCAAGAATTTACTAAAAATGTTCTTAACTTCATGCGTAACAAATTATCAGACTACCAAGAACTATATGGTGACTTATATAACTTAGAAGCAACTCCTGCTGAATCTACATCATATCGTCTTGCAAAACATGATAAAAAACGTTACCCTGATATTATTACAGCATCAAAAGAGGATGAAACTCCTTATTATACTAACAGTTCTCATCTACCTGTTAGTTTTACAGAAGATGTCTTTACTGCACTAGACATCCAAGATGAATTACAAACATTATATACATCAGGTACTGTATTCCATACTTATCTTGGTCAAAGAATGCCTTCATGGCAAGCATGTGCTGAACTTGTAAGAAAGATTGCAGAAAACTATAAACTTCCTTACTATTCTATTTCACCTACATACTCAGTATGTTCAGAACATGGTTATATTGATGGTGAAGCATTTACATGTCCAATTTGTGGTAAGAAAACTGAAGTTTATAGTAGAATTACTGGATATTACCGTCCTGTTCAAAACTGGAATGATGGTAAAACTCAAGAATTTAAACATCGTAAAGTTTACAACTTATCAACATCAGTATTTACTGAAAAAGAAATTGAACAAGTTGAAAAAGAAACTCAAAGCGTAAGTCTTGATAAGATTCTTCTATTTACAACTAAAACTTGTCCAAACTGTAAAATGGCTAAAATGCTTTTAGATAAAGCAGGTATTGAATATACAACTATTGATGCAGAAGATAATGTTGATTTAGTAAATAAATTTAATATTAAAAAAGCTCCAACATTACTTGTACCTAAGATGGGTGGATATGACGTATTCGAAAACGTTAGCTTTATTAAACAATATATAGAAAGTAGATAATTAATTATGATTGATATTATCGTAATTGGCGGAGGGGCAGCTGGAATGACAGCTGCTCTTTACGCTAAAAGAAGTGGAAAAACAGTTAAAATATTTGAAAAAGAATCATTTGGTGGGCAAATTGCATCAAGTCCTAAAGTAGAAAACTTTCCATCAATTAAAGAAATATCAGGGCTTGAACTTTCAAACAATATGTTTGAACAAATTATGGAACTAGGTGTTGAATTTGAATGTGAAGATGTTTTAGAAATAAAACAAGAAAATGATTGTTTTACTGTTATTACAGACTACAATACATATCTTGCAAAATCTGTTATTATTGCAGCAGGTGTAAAACATAGAACAATTAATATTCCACATGAAGAAGAATTAATTGGTAAAGGTGTTTCATACTGTGCGGTTTGTGATGGTGCATTCTATAAAGGAAAAGATGTTGCAGTAATAGGCGATGCAAATACAGCTTTACAATATACTTTAATGTTATCTGATATATGTAATAAAGTATATTTATGTATGTTATTTGATAAGTTCTTTGCAGATCAAACATTAGTTGATAGACTATCATCTAAAAATAATATTATTGTTACAAAAGAAATATCATTAAAAGAATTCTTACATAAGGATGAACTTACTGGTTTAAAATTTGAAAATACAAAAACAAACGAAGAAGTAATATGTAATGTAGATGCATGCTTTATTGCAATAGGACAAGTTCCTAATAATGAAAGATTTAAAAACATTGTTGATTTAGATGATAAAGGATATATCATTTCAACTGATACAACAATAAAAACACCTGGTATATATGTAGCAGGTGACTGTAGAACTAAACAAGTACGTCAACTTACAACTGCAGTAGGTGATGGTGCTATTGCAGCTATGAATGCTGTAAATTACATTAATAACCTAAAATAGAAAAAGTAGTATACAAACGTATACTACTTTTAATTTAGTTTTCTTCTTTATATCCTAAAACCACAGAACAATTAGAAGGATTCCAGTTAGAATTCCAATTTGTTGGAATTTCAGTTCCTTCATAATAAATTGTTAAATTTGTACAACCTTTAAATACACTACCTCCAATATTAGTAACACTTATAGGTATTATTATAGTTTGCAAATTTCCGCAATCAGAAAATGCATAAGATGAAATAGTAGTTACACTACTTGGAATAACAATACTTTTACCTATATAACCCATAAATGAACCAAAACCTAAAGTTTTTATTGTTGGATTATCCCAAATTATTTCGCATTCGCAACCATAAAATGCACTTGATCCAATATTTGTTACGCTTGAAGGAATTGTTATACTATTTCCTTTATAATTTGCAAATGCACTTGATCCTATCGTTTCTATTGTTGGATTATCCCATAATATTTCACATGTTACATTGCTAAATGCACTTGATCCAATACTTGTTACGCTTGAAGGAATTGTTATACTTGTTCCTCTATAATATTCAAATGCACTAGATCCTATCGTTTCGATTGTAGGATTATCCCATAATATTTCACATGTAGCGTTTTCAAATGCATAAGAATTAATTGTTGTTACACTTGAAGGAATTGTTATACTTGTTCCTTTATAACTCTTAAACGCACTAGATCCTATCGTTTCGATTGTAGGATTATCCCAAATTATTTTACATACACAATCATTAAATGCGCCCGATCCAATACTTGTTACACTACTTGGTATTGTTATGCTATCTAAATTTTCAAATCCTGAGAACGCATAAGCACCAATGGAAGTAATTGTATTAGGTAATTTAATTTCAATTAATTCAAACCATTCATTTTGTGTATTTTTCATAAAGAAATGTTCAGCCGAACACATTGGGTTTGCCGTATTAGTGTTAAATACAATATTATTCCATGATTCAATAGTTCCAAGATAATATACATTTACTACATTATATAAATTATAAAATGCATAGCTATCAATAGTTTTTACAGTTTGTGGAATTACTATGTTTTTACCTTTATAACCATTAAATGCACAGTATCCAATATTTTCAATCGTTGGATTATCCCAAATTATTTCACATTCACAATCATTAAATGCATCTGCTCCAATACTTGTTACACTACTAGGAATTGTTATACTTAATAAATTTATGCAACTTTCGAATGCACTTGCTCCAATTGATATTACACTGTTTGGAATAGTTATGCTTGATAAAGTTTGACATTCATAAAATGCATCATCATCTATTACAGTAATACCATCAGGAATTATTACATTTTTTAACCCTTTAAAATTATAGATTTTGTAAGGATTTCCATTTACATCTAATGGTAATGTAGCTGTTTCCTTATCACCAATATACGAAATTAATTTATATTCTTCATTATAATACTCAAATACAAAATCATCGTTTGTAACATATGTATATCCATCATTAGTATAAATGTTTCCATCCTTATCAGTAATTTCTTTAGCATAATATGCTAAGTATCCATTATCAGTGCTACCGATTTCTAAATTAAGTTCTGAGTTATTGTAAATTGTGTATAATGATTCACAAGCATAAAAAGCATTTGAATCTATAGTTCTTACACGTGATGGAATTTCTATGCTAGTTAAACCAGCACCATAGAAAGCATTACCTTCAATTGTAGTTAAATTAGATGGTAGCAAAATAGAAATTAAATTTGAACAGTACATAAAAGTTCCATATTTTATTACCGAAACATTATTTGGAATTTCTATACTTGTTAAATTACTACAACGTTCAAAAGCAATTAAACCTATTTCATTTAAGCTACTTGGAAGTGTGATGCTATTTAAATTGATGCAATTACTAAAAGCATAACTTTCAATATTTGTCACTCCTTCTGGGATATCAATAGTATAAATACTTTCGCAAGATTCAAATGCTCCGCATCCTAAAGTTATAATAGAATTAGGAAGTTCAATATTAGATAAAGATATACAACCACTGAATGCATAACTACCAATTCTATCTAAAGTACTATCTTCTTCAAATATTACCTCTTTTAAATTTTGCATATTGCTAAACGCATAACTTATATCAGTAATATAATTAGGTATAATAATTTTTTCAATACTAGAACAACCAACTAATAAACCTTTTATTCTAACAGCATATGAAGGTAAAGTAATTTCGGTAATTAATACCCCATTAATATATAAATCGGCTCCATTTTGTAATGGTGTGTAAAATTCAGATCCGCCCGACCATCCTTGAGCACAATCTATAGAAAATAAAACTTCCATACTATCAACATCTACTCTTTTCAAATTAGTGCATCCAACAAAAGCATCAAGTCCAATTGCTTTTAGATTTTCATTAATATAAAAACTTGTTAATGACGTACAATCTTTAAATGCATATGCATAAATATATTCTAGTGAAGCAGGAATATTATATTCTTCAACTTGACTTAATCCATTAAATGCGCCAACTCCAATAATTGTTGAACCTTCTATTAAAGTAATAGATTTTAATTTTAATGGAACAAAATCTTTTTGATTTTCATATGAAACAGCACCAAAAATATACCCAAAATGTGAATAATTATTTGTTAAATAGTCAGTTAATTTTCTACCTGTAAAAGGAATTGTCATTTTTTCAATATTATCACAATAATAGAATGCACCAAGACCGATTTCTTCAATTGTTGTAGGGATTACTACTTCTTTTAAAGTCATTACTTCATTAAATGCTTTTGTAGCAATCTTTGTAACAGTTGTATTTTTATAAATAGATGGGATTTCAACTAATTCGTCAGTTCCATAGTATCCTGTAAGTGTAAAGTTTCCAGTTTCTTGATCTAACTCATATGTATATGGTAATACATTTACTTCGACATAAATATCTTCTTTAGTAAGGTTATATTCAGTATAAAGAGTTTCATCTACAAAACTTGCATATAGTTTTTGTTTACCAACTTTATTTTCCATAAATGTTGTTAAGTCCCATACAATTTCATGTGTATATGTTTCTTCACCGATTGTTATATTTACAGCATTTGGTAAATCTAAATCATCAACTGTTGCGTCATATGTTACTTCATATTCCATCTTTAATTGACTAGATACATTAGTTATATCTTTATAAATTGCAGTATATTCATTTTTATCTGTTACTGTGATTTCAAATTCTTTATCATAACTAACAATTATACCATTTTGATCTAACCAGTGAGAAAATTTTTGACCAGGTTTAGATAATGGTTTGATTACTACTTTTTCATTTAATTGGTATCTTCCGTGTTTAAATCCATCAGGAAGAATCCCTTCATTTACTGCAATTTTATAATAAGTTGCATCAGCTTTCTTATTAGTATTATAATCGAAATTATCTTGAGCTGCACCACCATATTGTAGTAATGTATCAAACAATCTTTGTTGATGTGGATTAAGTGTTGCTTCTTCTTTCATTTTATAAACATATTCAAGAACACTAAATTTTACTACTTCGGAGTAATATTCAACACCATCTACCACAACATATGCTCTTGAATATAAATCATCTGTCATATGTTTAGCTGCTAAACCTTCTGAATAGAATACTAAACATTGCTTACCATTAATGTTTGTTTTACCTTTACTTGTACCTAAAGAATCTTCTGTGCCTTTAAGATAATTTTCTTGTGTTGTGTTCCAAAATAATAGGTTAATAGTATTTTTATTAATTTCAAAACCTTCACACGCAACAGCATACGCAATATAAATACTATCGCTATAAGATACATTATTTTTTAGAATTTCAATTTTAGGATTAGTTACATCCGTAGCTTTAACATTTGATTGTTTATTATCTAATGCTATTAGACAACCAAATGTTAAAGAAAATACTAATATAAAAACCCATAATAATTTAAATAATAGTTTCTTCATTTATATTTATTCCTTTCGATTTCATTTTAAATTACATTATAAAAATATAAATGGTATACTTATGTTACAAAAAAGTAGATACATACTATACTTCATTTTGTCAACTAGATAAAAAAGTATACCTTTATAGATTTATTATATTTCCATATTTTTACTACTTTTATAGTGAATAATTAGTTTATTTGTTGATAATTTGAGTGTTTAGTAGTATAATTATTAAGTATATAAAGGTATAACTTTAAAGATTTATAAAAGAAAAATAGTAGTTTACTAATCAAAGTAAACTACTATTTTATTTTAGTCATTTATTTTAAATCCAACCATCTGGATCTACATTTTCGTCGTAGAATTCACCAATTTCATCATCTTTATCTTTATCAGTGTCATCATCTAACGAACAACTATAGACTGTACATGCAAGTACAATTGCTGCAATTGCTACAAAACCTATTAAAAAATATTTTAATAGTTTAGACATTAAATCCAACCACCCATGTCAACATTAGAATCATACCATTCATCGGTAGGTCCTAAATTGATTTGATCGTCAAAGTAAATAATTTCTATTGTTGGAGTTTCAAATTCTTTTTTCATTACTATTCTCCTTAAAACCAAATTTTTCAACCTATTTTAACAAATTAATTTTTTATTTTCAATTGATATGCGTATTTAAATATTAATATCCCCTTAGATATACTTTTTCAATAGCTTGTTCTAAAATTTCTTTATACTGTTTTGCTAGATTAATATCTACTTCATTTAATGATTGATCAAGACATGTTTCACGTAAAACAAATTTTTGTAAATATAATTTTTTTGTTCCTTTTAAAAGCTCTTTCATTTCATTAATAGTTTCTAGAGTATGATATTCTTTTACTAATGTAGTTCTAAATTCAAAATCTATATTTGATTCTTTTAATATATTAATAGATTCTTTAATATTATCTAATAATGGATTATTTACTCCAGTAATCAAATAGTAGTTATTTAAACTTCCTTTAATGTCCATTGCAACATAGTCTATTAATTTATCTTCAATTAACTCTTTTAGCATTTTAGGATTAGTTCCATTAGTATCAAGTTTAATTACATAACCTAATTCTTTAATTACTTTTAATATATCTGGAAGATTTTTATGTAATGTCGGTTCTCCACCACTTATAACTACCGCATCAAGCATTTTTTTTCTTTTTTCTAAATAAGTAAGAATTTCATTTAAATCAAGAAATGGCTGTTCATTAATTAAAGGTGAGTTGTGACAAAAAGGACAACGATAGTTACAACCACCAGTAAATAGTGTACATGATAGTTTTCCATCAAAATCTACTAATGATAGTTTTTCAATACCACAAAAAATACTATTCATTTGCATCTACTGCCTCATTTATAACTGTTACTACTTCACTATCTGCAAGAAGTCGTGCAAAAGAAAGTGTATCAATTGTCTTAATTACATATTTAATCCCGGTATTTTTTTCTGCATCAATAATAAAAGTTTGTTTTACATTTGCTATAAATAAATCGATTTGATCACCTTGTAAATCAATTAAGTCAATTGTTTCAGTATCTGTTGCGTTAAGAGAACCTGTAGTAATAGATGACTTACTTAAATTAATAAATCCACCTTCTTGATTTATTAATAAATCATTTATTTTAGAATCAACTGCTTCTACTTTACAAGCACTACCTTTATTGTAGATTTTCACATTAGTTTCAATTTCATTATTATAATTTTCACTAGCTAACTCATGATTTTCACCTACACTAGATAAATATACTGTTCCAGATGTTGCGTTTACTCTTATATTTCCTTTTATATAGTTTAATAAAAGTTGTGAATTATCTAAAGATATATCTATATTATTACTAATAGTTCTATTAAGTGTAAGTTTTGACGAATTGGATACATTTAATTTAATATTATCATATTCACAATCATCATATGTATTAACTGATTGTCTTGATTTTATATCAAGTGTTGTACCAGTCATTTTCATAAATTCGATTGTTCCAGATGCATTTTCAATTTTTAAGTTTTTAATAGTGCTATTATCAAACTTAATATAACTAGAATTATTAATAAGTTCTACATTATTAAGGTTACTTTCTTGCTGAACTAAAGTTTGTCCTTTTGATGTTTCAATATATATATTATCATTTATTTTTGATTTTGCGATAGCTAAATTAATCTCATATCCTTTTACATTTAAATTAAATGCTTCAGAATTAACAACACTGATTGTTCCTTTTGTTTTAACTAATAAATCGATATTATTAATATTACTAATATCAGAAATATCAATAATACTTTTATCCATTTCTATTAAAATATTTTTATTTGTAAAACTACTCGGAATGTGGAAAATTAAATTTTGCGTTGGTTCGTTTAATAAATTAAATACATCATACGCTTTAGTCATTTCAAGATTAATATTAAGCGTATTATTTTCTATTTTTAAATTTAAATCATGTTCAAATTCATATTGATGTTCTAATATTATAGTATTACTATCAGTTTGTTTAAAATAAATATTTCCATTATATCCTTTAATAACAATATCAGTAAAATTGTCTTCAAATGTTAACGTGTTTAAATGACTTGGAGTATCGTTTAAACTCTTTTTAAAATATCCATTAGTCGAATAACTTACACAAATACAAATAATTAATAAAACAATAAATGAAACAAGAAGTTTTGGTTGAACTTTTTGATGTTTACATTTATCTTCAATAAATCCTGTTACTGTAAATGTAAATATTTTACGATGTTTATCTTGATCTTTTAGTTTAATAACTGGTCCTAAGAAGTTAGCTATTAATATTAAGAATAAATCCAATAAATATATAATAAGTAAAATTATACATAATATATATAGTACTATTGCAAAAGGTGTAATAAACACATCAACACCAGAACTAGATTTAATTACATTAATTAAAAGACTAAACATATTAACAATAGATTGTCCTAAAAAGAACATAATTACAAAAAATCCAACCACAATGAAGAAACTAACAATTACTCCAATTATATTACTTGTAATTTCTTTTCTTTTCATTATTTTTTTTCGCATAGCTAAATAATTAACACCATGTGATTCATATGTTTCTTTTGCAACAGTTTCAACATCTGGTAAGTTTCTTATTACATCTTCTTCTTTTTCACCATATTCTATTGCGTTTGTAATTCTTGTTTCGTAATATCTTAGTACTTTAGTTGCATCTTTTGGATTTAAATATTTTATTGCTTCCGCAAGCGCAAGTAAGTATTCTTCTTGAGTTTTAAATTCCATAACTCTTTTCTCCTTATATCTAGTTATAGTATAACATATTTTTATAAATTCATTATGAATATTGATAAAACAAAAGTTTAAACAAAAAAATATTCAATTGTCATAACTAAACTTTATTTGACAATTGAATATTAATTCTTTGTTAAAAGAGTTTTTAAAGAAAAATAATTATTAAGAAAGGAGCAAAAAAAGCAATTTGGAAATTATAATATTTTTTCTATTAAGGAGGTAAAAAAATTGCCAGAATCTTTAAAAACTCATTCACAATGATAGTATAGTATCATATAAAACATTTGTAAATATTTTATATGAAAATAAATTTTAAAATCTATTTTTATCTAACCAAATAAAAAAGAAATTAAAAATTATAAAGAGTTTTTAAAGAAAAAAACAATATTAAGAAACCAGGACGCAAAAAATTAAAATATATAACAAAAATCCTTAAAAACTCATTTATAATAACAATATAACATTATAAAAATTATTTGTAAATATTCTATAAGAAAAAAGTTGTAACTTTTTTAGTTACAACTTATATTTTTAGTTTTCTACTTTATTTCTCATATGAGGGAATAATAGAACTTCTCTGATTGTATCACATTCTGTAAGTAACATTACAAGTCTATCGATACCAATACCAATTCCACCTGCAGGTGGCATACCATATTCTAATGCTTCTAAGAAATCAATATCCATATCGTTAGCTTCATCATTACCAAGATCTCGTTCTTTTAGTTGTTCTACAAAACGTTCTCTTTGATCAATCGGATCATTTAATTCTGTATAAGCATTTGCAAATTCTTTTTTACCAATAAATAATTCAAAACGATCTGTAAATCTAGGATCATCTGGATTTTTCTTAGTAAGTGGAGAAATTTCAATTGGATGTCCATAAAGAATTGTAGGTTGAATTAATGTTTCTTCTACATATTTTTCAAAGAATAAGTTAACAATATGACCATATGTTCTTTGATGAGCAGGAACATCAATGTGATGTTCTTCTGCAAGCTTAATACAAGCTTCAGTATCAAGTTCAAAGAAATTAATACCTGTTACTTCTTTAATAGCATCTACCATATGAATTCTCTTGAATGGCGCTTTTAATGAAATTTCTTGACCATTCCAAACCATATCAGTTTTTCCAACTACAGTTTCTGCAAGTGTTGTAATTAATCCTTCTGCAAGATCCATCATATCACTTAAATCACCATATGCAAGATATGCTTCAACAGTAGTAAATTCAGGGTTGTGAGTTGAGTCCATTCCTTCATTTCTAAATAATCTTCCAATTTCATAAACCGCTTCCATACCACCAACAATTAAACGTTTTAAGTGAAGTTCAGTTGCAATACGTAAATAGAAATCCATATCTAAAGTATTATGATGAGTAACGAAAGGTCTTGCACTTGCACCACCAAGGATTGGACTTAATACTGGAGTTTCAACTTCAATATAACCAAGGTCATCTAAATACTTTTGAAGACCTCTAATAATTTTTGGTCTTAAATATGCAATTCTTCTTTGTTCTTCATTCATAATTAAATCTACATAACGACGACGACGTGCTTCTTCTCTATCTTGTAAACCATGGAATTTTTCAGGAAGTGGTCTTAATGCTTTTGTAAGGTGAGTATATTTAGTAGCTTTTACTGAAAGCTCACCTGTTTGTGTTTTCATAACAACACCATTAATACCAATAATATCACCGATATCTGCAACCTTAAATAATTCATAATCATCTTCTGATACAGAATCTGCTCTCATAAAAATTTGAATTTTACCTTCTCTATCTTGAATATGCATGAAACCAATTTTACCTTGACGACGTTTTGACATAATACGTCCAGCAATTGCAACTTCAACATTTTTTTCTTCTAATTCTTCTTTAGTACATTCAAGGTATGCTTCTTTAATTTTACCTGAGTTAGATGTTCTTACAAATTTTTGTCCAAATGGATCAAGTCCTTTTGCACGTAAATCTTCCATCTTTCCACGACGTACCATTTCTTGTTCTGTTAATTTTAATTCATCTGCCATTTTAAAGGCCTCCTAGCATTAATAATATTTATTCTTACGTATTATACCACAAATTATACATTCTTGCAAAAATAAAGTTTTGAATAAATTAAATACTTATATCATATTATTTAATAAGTGGAGGAAAATTAATATGAATAATGAATTAAAAGAACAAATATTAACATTAAATAACCGTAAGCGTTTGGAAATTACTGGTGTAAAAAAATTAGAAAGCCTAAATAAAACAGAATTCTTTGTTGATACCATTTTAGGTTTATTACTTATTAGAGGAGAAGACTTAGAAATGCAACACTTAGATATTGAAAAAGGAATACTTTGGATTATTGGACGTGTTAGTTCACTAAGTTACCTAGACGAAGATACAAATAAGAAAAAAGATGAAGGGTTTTTTAAAAAGTTATTTAAATGATTAGACCATTAAATGTTGAATTTAAGATTTTAGTATATATTTTAATCTATGGGATATACTACTTTGCGGTAAGCGATATATTAGTATATATTGTAGAAAAGAAAAAAAGAAATAAAATATTTAAATTAATTATTGAAATAATCTATCTAATTTCACAATTATATATTACATATGATTTTTGTTATAAATTAGATGATGGCTATATACCAATTTATTTTTTACTATTTATTATTATAGGCTTCTTACTGTATTATTTATTTATGAGAGAATATTTTATTAAATGTTTAGATTTTATTAATAAAATACTTAATAAAGTAATACCTTATTTTAAACATTTATTTTATTCTAAAACACTATTTAAAGTAAAATTTAAAAAAATATTTAAAAAACGTAAAAACAAAAATCAAAATACTTGACACTATACACATAATTTAGTATAATATTAGGGCAATGTGATAGAAACGTTGTTAAATATTATATTAAAGATGGAAGGGTAGCGAAGTGGCTAAACGCGGCGGACTGTAAATCCGCTCTCTACGAGTTCGGTGGTTCGAATCCACTCCCTTCCACCATCTTTTTATAGGGCTATAGCCAAGCGGTAAGGCAACGGACTTTGACTCCGTCATTCGTTGGTTCGAATCCACCTAGCCCTACCATTTTTTTATCTACTTGATTAAGCTTCCAAATGGAAGTGTTTTTTATTTTTTATCATAAAAAGGAACTGAAACTTTCAGTTCCTTTTTTAAATTAAATATGCAAATACTATTAATGTTATACCATAGTATACAACTATTGCCATAATATCATTAATACTTGTAATAAACGGACCACTTGCAACAGCTGGATCTATTTTACATTTTTGTAAGATAATTGGAATAAGTGTACCTATTAGTCCAGATATAACCATACTAATTAAAAGACTAATTGATACTACACCTGATGTTTTAAATATATCAAATATATTATAACCAATACTTGGATCAATTACTGTATGTGTTATCATTAAATATGCTGATACTACAACAAAAGACATTATTCCGATTAAAATACCATTAAAAAAAGCAATTCTTATTTCTTTAAAAACAAGTCTTCTTACTTCTTTTTTTGATATTTCTTCATCACTTATCGCACGAATAGTAACAGCTAAACTTTGAGTACCAACATTACCACCCATACCAAGAATCATTGATTGGAAGAATACTATTGCCGGTACCGCAACAATTGCTGATTCAAAAAGTCCCATTACTAAAGATATAATTAATCCAAGAACAAGTAATGCACATAGCCAAGGAATACGTTTTTTAACAGATTTAAATGTTGATTCTTCTAGTTCTTCTTCGCTTGTTAGACCAGCTAATTTTGCGTAGTCATCAGATAATTCATCATCAATAACTTCAATTAAGTCATTAGTAGTTACAACGCCTAATAAAACATTTTTTTCATTAACAATTGGAATAGAATCTATTTCATAATCTTTTACTAATATTAATGCGTCATTCAAACTTGTCATATCTAAAATAGATGGATATGATTTTTTTATAATATCTTCTAAAGAGTCAGTTGCTCTTGCTTTAATTAGCTCTTTTAATTCTATAGTTCCATATAAAGTATCATCTTCATTTACAACATATATAATTGTAAAATTATCATTAGTAGATGCTTCTTCGACCACTGTTTTCATAGCTTGTTTGATTGTATAATCTTTTTTTATTGCTATAAAGTTATTAGTCATATAACTTGCGATTACATCTTCATCATAACTAGTTAAAAGTTCAATATCATCAACAACTTCTTCATCCATTAATTCTAAGATTTCATTACGATCTTCTTCTGTTAATTCTTCTAGAATTTCTTTTGCGTCATCTGAATCCATTAGTTCAATTAAATCAGCAGCTGTTTCAGTTTCTAAATCTTCAATATATTCTTTAACATCATCTAGATATGTAAATATCTCTGATAATTCTTGTTCACTAAATGTTTGATATACTTTTTCTAACTCCTCATCTGTTAAGTATTCAAAACATCTTGCGATATCATTTTTATGATAACTATAGAGTAAATCATGAAGAGTACTTATATCAGTTGTCTCTTTTATAATCTTTATAATTTCTTGTAATAATTCATCCATGATTTTTAACCTCCTTGTTTGTTATTTAGTATACTCTATTTTAACTTAATGATTAAATATTTTGCTTTAAATAAATAATATGATATAATGTATATATAAAAATGAGGTGATTAATATGAAAATAAAAGAAGGCTTTATGCTAAGAAGTGTTGCTGACAATTATGTAGTTGTTCCAGTAGGCAAAGCATCATTAGAATTTAAAGGACTTATTAATTTAAATCATGTAGGTGCTTTTATTTGGAAATGCTTAGAAACAGAAACTACTTTAGAAGAAATAATTAATAAAGTTGCAAAAGAATATGGTATTGATAATGAACTTGCTACACGCGATGTAACAACATTTATCAATAAGTTAGTTGAGGCTAAGCTACTTGATAACTGATTATACACAAGCCATTGAAAAATATGGTTTCTATATAGCAACACCAATTGGGACAAGTATGCTACCACTTCTTCGTGAACGTATAGATACAGTCAAACTTGTCGCTCCAAATGATTTAAAAAAACATGATGTAGTACTTTATATGCGTAATGATAAAACATTAGTATTACATCGTATAATTAGGATTAAAGATGATTTATTTACAATGTGTGGTGATAATCAATTTATGTTAGAAAAAAACGTAAAAAGAAGCCAAATCATCGCCCTTATGGAAGGTTTCTATCGTGGGGAGGAATATATACCTACCACCGATAAAGAATATCAAAAATACGTTAAAAAAATAATCAGAAAAAGACCTATTAAATATTTAAAATATTTAATCAAGAAAATAATAAAAAAAATAATTAGAAGAAAGTAAATTTAAAACTATGCCAAAATACAGTATCGCAGGTATAATTGTTGAAATGAATCCTAAATATGAAAGAACCTCTAAACAAGCTAAACCATATTTAATAGATACAACAATTGAACCAGCATTTAAATTAGACTTATCAATAGATAGAATGAATGAATTAAAAGTTACATATCATTATCTTACACTTGAAGATATTGAATATATCTTTTTAGGACAATTATTCTATAAATACATCTTACAACATGATGGAATCTTACTACACTCATCATGTGTAGTAAAAGATAATAAAGCATATCTATTTAGTGCTCCATCAGGAACAGGTAAATCAACACATACAACTCTATGGTTAGAAGAATTTAGCGATGCATATATCTTAAATGATGATAAACCTGCTATTATTTATAAAGATAATACTCTTTATGCAGCAGGAACACCATTCTCAGGTAAACATGATATCAGTAGAAATCTACTAGTTCCGATCCAAGGTATTTGCTTTTTAGAAAGATCAGAAAACAACTGGATTAAAGAAATAGATAAAAAACAAGCAATCTTTGAAATTCTAAACCAAACAGAAAGAGTACCATATGAAGAAGATATGAACCTTATCCTACATCATATCTCTAATATCGTAAGTAACATAACAATCCATAAAATGGGATGTAACATCTCTAAAGAAGCAGTATATACTGCCTATAACAAAATGAATAAATAACAAAACAAAAAGATTTATTGAAAAGAATTAAATTCTTAACAATAAATCTTTTTTTATTTTATCTATAATAGATATTATTCTTCATCAGGTAAACTTGTATAAATTTCTTCAGCATAATATGCAACATAACCATAATCAGTAGAACCAATTGTAAGTTCTAAATTAGATAGGTTATAAACTTTTTTTAGATTATCACAGTTAACAAAAGCATAAACACCAATATTAGTTAAATTATAAGGTAATACTATACTTGTTAAACTGTCACAACCACTAAACGCCATTTGGCCAACACTTTTTAAACCTTCTGGAAATTCAATATTTGTTAAACTTGAACAATATCTAAATGCATTAGTATCAATACTTATTAATTTACTGTTTTCTGCAAAAAATACACTTGTTAAACTTGAACAACCTTCAAATGCCGCATGCCCCACACTTGTTACATTATTAGGAATTGTAATATTTGCTAAACTACTACAATTATAAAATGTTGAACCACTGATTGAAGTTAGACTAATAGGTAATGTTAAATTATTTAATTTTCTACATTCATAGAATGCACTAGCCCCAATACTAATTACACTATTTGGAATTTCAATATTCATCAAACCATTGCAATAATAAAAAGCTTTACTTCCTATATTTGTTAATTGACTTCCTTCTTCAAATGTAACATTTTTTAAATTACTACTATATGCAAACGCGTTTGATCCGATACTTGTAATTTCCTTCGGAATAATAATATTTTCACAATAACCATTTGCAAATTTACTTATACTGTAATTAAAGCCGTTTATTTCACTAGGAAGGATAATTGTTTCTTCTTCTCCCAAATAACCAACTAAAGTATATGTCTCATTGTAATATTCAAATAAAAAGTTATCACTTGTAGTTATATAGGAATATCCTTCATTTGTTATTACATTTCCATTTCGATTAATAATTTGTTTTGTAATACCTGTTAAACTTCCTAATGCTAATTCCAAACTAGAATTATTAATAACTAAATATAATTTACTACAATCACTAAAAGCACTTGATGCAATAGAAGTTAAAGTATCTGATAATTCAACGCTTACTAAACTATTGCAATTATAGAATGCTTTTTCACCTATGCTTTGTACACCGCTCGGTATTTGTATATGTGCTATACTACTACAATTTTCAAATGTAGATTCACTAATTGTTGTTAAATTACTTCCAGTTTCAAACACAACCTTTTTCAAATTATTGCATTCTGCAAATGCGTCTATTCCTATATTTGTTACACTTGAAGGGATTTGTATACTTGTTAAGTTACTACAATTTTTAAAAGCAGAATCACAAATTGTTAATAACTTACTTCCTGCCTCAAATGATACACTTGTTAAACTTATACACTCTCTAAATGCATCTATTCCTATTTTTGTTACTTCAGTAGGAATTTCCACATTTATCAAGTTACTACAGCCAGTAAATGCATTATTTTCTATTTTTAATATAGTTGAAGGCAATTGTATACTTTTCAAATTGACACAAAGTACAAATGTATTTCCCTCAATACTTTCAACTCCCTCAGGAATTGAAGCTTCAATCAAACTACTACAGCCAGAAAATGAACCAGAACCAATGTGCATCACTCCACTAGGTATAGTGATATGAGTCAAACTACAACATCCTTTAAACGATTCTTCATCTATAGATGTTAAAGTAGAGGGCATATTAATGTCTTTTAAATTACTACAAAATGAAAAAGCACCTTTTCCTATACTTGTTATTCCCTCAGGAATTACTGCGCTTTCTAAATTAGAACAATTTAAAAATGTATAATTATTTATATAAGTTAGCCCTTCTGGAATTACAATATTTGTTAAACTAGCACATGATGAAAATGCATAATCACTAATATACGTTACTCCTTTTGATATTACTACGTTAGTTAAGTTAGTGCACGATGAAAATGCATTTTTACCAATAACCTTAACACTATTAGGAATACAAATATTTGTTAAATTTACATTATTTTCAAATGCATTATCACCAATTCTTGTCACAGGAAGATCATTAAATACTGTAGGTATAGTTGTTTCATCAGTAATTCCGTAATATTTTTTTATTGTGTATTCTGACGGTACTATTGAATTATAAAATGTATACGGCAAAACATCGATAGTAATATATATGTAACCACGTTTAATGTTATATTGATCGTATAATTCATCATCACTAAATATTCCATATATTACTTGTTCACCAATTTGATTTACAATAAATGTACTTGTATCCCATGTAACATTTTGAGTGTTTTTTTCTTCATTATATGTAAATGTAACAGTTCCAGGTAATTCAAGAGTATCTACTGTTGCATCATATGCAACTTCTTTTTCAAGTGATACTTCTCTTGGAAGTTCATTATGAATATATTTTGCATAATAAGCAACATAACCATGATCAGTAGAACCAATAGTTAATTCTAAATCCGATAAATTATAAATAATTTTCAAATTTTCACAATCGTAAAACGCATAAGTTCCAATATTTGTTATATTTTCGGAAATTACAATACTTATTAGATTGTCACATCGATAGAACGATTCGTTACCTATACTTGTTAATTGACTGTTTTCTTCGAATATTACACTCGTTAAACTATCACAACCAGAAAAAGCACTTGAACCTATACTTTTTACAGTATTTGGTATCTCTATACATAATAAATTCGAACAATTTAAAAAAGCATACCTATCAATAATAGTTACATTTTTGGGAATTATAATTTCACAAAGGTTACTACAATATGCAAAAGCATGATCGCTAATACTAGTTATTGAGTTAGAAATTGTTACATTTTTTAAATTAGTGCAACTTGAAAAAGCAGAAATTCCGATTTTCACTACACTATCTGGGATAACAATTTCAACTAAATTCGAACAATTATAAAAAGCATATGAGCCTATGTTTTCAACACTATCAGGTATTACAACATTTTTTAAACTAGTACAATTTGAAAAAGCATTTGAATTTATTTCTATTACACTATTTGAAATATCAACACTAAGTATTTTTTTGAACCCATAAAATTGGTATTTACCTATTGAAGCTACAGTATTAGGTATTTCCACATTAGTTAATTCATACCATTCGTTATTTTCATCTAACATATAAATAATTTCACCATAATACATTGGAGTTGCAGTATCCAACTCAAATTCAATCGAACACCAATTTTCTAATGTTCCATTAAAATATACATTTTTTAAATTTGTGCATTGTCCGAAATTACTACCCAAAATAGTTTTTATATTTTTACCTAAAGTTATAGTATTAAGTCCAGTGCAATTTAAAAAAGCACACGCTTTAATTTCAATAACACTATCTGGAATAACAATTTCAACTAAATTCGAACAATTATAAAAAGCATATGAACCTATATTTTCAACTCTATCTGAAATTGTAATTTTCTCCACATTTTTAAATCCACTAAATTGATGATTTCCTATATACGAAATTGAATCCGGAATTTCTATTTCAATAACTTCATTAAAAATGTTATCTTGTAATAAATAAAAATTATCCGCATAATACATTGGAGTTGAATAATAATTATTTGCACAGAAATCAATTCCACACCATTCCTCAATTGACCCTAAATAATATACCTTTTCTAAATTAGTACAATTATAAAAAGCACCGCCTAGAACAAATTTAATTTCTTTTGATATAAATATATTTTTTAAACTGCTGCAATTATTAAAAACACTATCTCCAATTTTTGTTATATATTTATTATCAAATGTTGATGGAATAACGACATCTTGTTCATTGCCATAATACTTAGTAATTGTGTATTCATTAGTTTCTTCATTTAAGTAAAATGTATATGGTAATACATTTATTTCAATACTAAGTTCATCTAGTTTATATGAGTCATTCGATAATGTTCCATATAATTTTTGTTTACCTATTTGATTTACTACAAATGTAGTTGTATCCCATGTAACATTTTCTGTTACTGTTTCATTATTATAATCAAATGTTACAGTAGATGGTAAGTCAAGTGTATCTGCTGTTGCGTCATACGCTGCTTCTTTTGTAAGAGTTAGTGTTACTGGTGTAACAGCTACTTCTTCTTCATAATTAGCAGTTAATGTTTCATCTTGTGTTACTGTTAATGTATAAGTTACATCAGTTGATACAACATCACTATTTGCATTAGTCCAATTTTTAAATACATAACCTTCTTTTAAAGGCGCTGTAAGTGTTACTTGTTCTTCAGCCTTAAATCTTCCACTTGTAAAGCCATCAGATAATACTGCGTTTTCTACACTTACTTTATAATATGTTGCGTTAGCTAACTTATCAGTATTGTAGTTAAAGTTAATTTGTGCTGCTGCACCATAGTTAACCATTGCTTCAAGTAAGTTTAAGATATTAGTAGAAACAGTACCTGCTTCTTTAATTTCATAATAATATTCTAATACACTGTATTTTACTACATCTGAATAAATAGTTTCTTCACCAATTTCTACATATGCTCTTGCGTAGATATCATCTGTCATTTGTTTAGCAGCAAGACCTTTAGATGCAAATATTTGACAACTTACACCACCGATAGTTACACTACCTTGTGATAATGCAACATATGATGCAGTTGTAGTTGTATATTCATCTTGAACAGAGTTATAGAATAACATTTTAACTGGATTAGTTGTTACATCTATTCCTTCATATGAAACTGCATACATAATATAGATTTCACTTGCATATGATATATTCTTTTTATATATATTAAGTGAAGGTTCTACTACTTCTTCAGTTTCTGTTTCATCAGCTAAAACATTTGTGTTATTATTATAAACAAATGTAAATGAAACTGTTAATAAGAATAACATTACAAATAATAATTTAAATAAATTCTTCTTCATAATTAAATCCACCCACCCATATCAACATTTGAATCGTACCATTCGTCATTTGGTCCTAAATTAATGTTTTCATCAAAATTGATGATTTCAATTGTGGGAGTTTCAAATTCTTTTTTCATAAATTTTCCTCCTATCCATAAAGGTAAACTTTTATAACATATGAAAATATATATTAAATTTAACTAAAAGTTTATATTTATTGAAAAAAAAGAGGTTATTTGTTAAAATAAATGGTATAAATAAAGGTATCACAAAGGTTTACCTTTTTAAACTTAGTTATAAATTTTAGAAATATATAAAAAAATCTTGTTAGTTTAAATAACAAGATTTTTTTCTTTTAGTATATTCCTAGTTCTTCTGCAATCATTGCAAAAACAGCATATACAGGTTTATAGTTATGTTTCTTAGGTAATACCATTTCTAATATATCTTCTATTTCTGCAACATCTTCAGGATTAATTTCTTTAATGTTTATAAGTGTTCCTTCAATCAGTTTTGCTGCTTTATCTAACATTTCACTTCTTTCTTCAGTTAAACGTTCTTCACTTAATAAATAACCTTTTACATCATCTAGTAATATAGAATAAATAATTAATGTACTATATTTATTAAATAAAATAATATCTTTACCAAAGTAATCATTGTAATATGTATTAATATCTATTAAGCAATTAGATAAATAACCAAAACCTATTTCAAAGATTTCTTCAAGTTCATTATCTATTTTAACTTTATCAACATATTTCTTATAAACATAATCAAGTACTTCAAGTACATCTGCTAAACAATATAGTACACTAGAATTACTGCTTTTTAGATAATTTAAAAGTTCTTCATTTTCTATTATATATTTATTATAATCATCATATATATTCATAATATTATTCCTTTTTTTCATTAAAAAATTTTCTAACAAGTTCATAATTTTCAATTTCTTTTGTTAGACCTAAAATATATGCTACAACTACGTATACAACAGTTGTATAATATCTATATTTAACCCACGTATCTGTTCGTTCATTTAAATTATTAATTTTATTTATAATTAAACCTGGATGTTCCATTATATTTAATTCTTTAAATTCAAGATAATTTCTATCCAAATATTCAATTGATAATTTAAAGAAATTTTCTTTTATATAATCTTTTGCATTAGTGTGATATAAATTATCAATATAAACATTAGTTGCAGATTTAAATTGTTTTAAATGTTCAACTTCCAAAACATCATTATATTCAGGTCTTGAAAGAATTTCTATACATGGAGAACTTACTAATAATAGTCCATCATTTTCATTATTATAACGATTGAACATTTTAGATAAATTTTCACAACTTGTATGATCTACATCATATATCCAAAATACTGCTGCAAAATTTATGTTTAAATTAGTAAAAATTCTTTTTATATCATATTGCTCGTTTTCAAATAATTTTATTAATTCGTTTATTCTGTTTTTAGGTCCTTGAATTATTGTAACACTATCTTTATCTTCTATTAATGATTTAACTGTTAAATCTTTGAAATCATTAGATAAAGTAAGTCTCCCCTCTATTTTATTAACACTATACCCTAATTTATTAAAAATGTATTCAAAAATTGTTGATTCAGTAACTTCTCCTTCAACAATTAATAAATAATTTTTCATTTTTAACTACTTATTTCCTCATCAAATAAATTACTTAAATACATTTTTTCAATGTTATTTACTTGTCTTATGTTAGGGTATATATCTGATAATTTTTTATATGTAGATTCTCCATCTTTCCAATACGCAAAGAATACTTGATCAGGTCTTAAATGTTGTAAAATAAATGTATTGTGAGAACTGAATATTAGTTGAATATTTTTCTCTTTTACTATTTTTAAAAAATCTAAAATAGCAGATGGATGTAATGCATGTTCTAACTCATCAATTATTAAAACACCATTTTTAGGTAAAGATAATAATAATGTTAATAATAAACTATTTTTATGCATTCCACTAGATAAATATTCTAATGGTAAGTTAATATCAGGATTAAAATCATAATGATAATAATACCTTTTTTGTCCGCTAATTTGATCAATTTGACTTTTAACCTCATATAGTGGAAACTCACTATATTTTTTCATAATATCCTTAACATCAGATGATTTTTCTACAATCATATCATTAGTTGATTTATGATTAAAACAATTACACATATAAATTTTATTTGCAGGATCTAGAAATGATATGTTACTTAAAAAATTAAATGCTTTTACAATTGAATTACTTTCATCAATTATATCATTTGCTAATTTTCTAAGTGCAGGATAGAACGTTTTTTCAATTTGAATATTTTTTTCATTTGCATATATAATATTTTGAGTTCTTTCAAACATTTTTTTATTCTTTATTTTTAAATACTCTCTTGTTATACATTCAAATGAAGTTTCAATCAAATATTCATATTCCTTATCATCTAATACAAAGTATAATTTAACAAAAGATGGAGTTAATAAAGGTTTATTATTTAAACTATAATTAGCCAAATTAAATGCATTAGGAGTAAAAGCAACAAGTTTTTCTTTATCATCAATTAATAAACTTACCGCAAAACAAATTGCAAGTAAAATTGATGATTTACCACTACCATTTTTACCATATATTGAAATAGGATTTACATTTCTTTCATTAAATATCATTTCATCTAAATATTGATATTTAGCTTTTGAAAGATCTATACTTATATATTTAATTGATTTTATATTCATAATTTCAATTTTTGTTAACATTATATCACCTCGATATATATTATATGTTTAACTGTATAAAATATACACTTAAATTATACTATATTATTATTACTATTTCAAGCGATTAATCTTATTAGTGTATAAAATATACACTTATGCTATTTGTTTTTATTATTCTATAAAATATGGTATAATACTTAATAGAAAGAGGTATAAATATATGTCTGATATTTTAGTAAAAGCTCTTGGGTATAATTCAAGTGCTAGAATATATGCAGTTACTACTACTGATGCACTTAACTTAATTGGTGATAGACTTTCTTACTTTCCTAGTGCACTAGATGCACTTGGTAGAGTTATGAGTATGGGAGCGATAATGGGTGGTACTTTAAAAGATGAAGAAACCGTAACAATTAGAATTGATGGCGATGGACAAATTGGTAGAATCATTGTTGATGCAGATGCACATGGTGCTATTAGAGGTTATGCTGAAAATCCACATTGTCATTTTGAATATAATGATTTTAGACTTAATGCTAAAGCAACAATAGGCTCTAAAGGTATGATTACAGTTATTAAAGATTTAAAATTAAAAGAACCATTTATTGGATATACTCCAATTATAAATGGTGAAATTGCGGAAGACTTTGCATATTACTATTCAGTAAGCGAACAAATTCCAACCGCTATTGCCCTTGGAGTACTTGTTGATACTGAAGGTAGAGCTGTAGTATCTGGTGGATTTATGGTACAACTACTTCCCAATACTCCTGAAGAAATTGCGGTTGAAATTGAAGATAAAATTAAGAGTATGCCAACTATATCTGAAATGTTATCATCAGGATTTACTCCTGAAGATATTATTAAGAATATTTCTAAAGATGCTAAAATTCTATCTACAACACAACTAGAATTTAAATGCAATTGTTCAAAAGAAAAATTCGCAAAAGGAATTTTATCACTTGGATCAAAAGAAATCAAAGATATAATTGATGAAGATCATGACTGTAATACAACATGTCACTTTTGTGGTTCAGAATATCACTTTACTGATGAAGAATTAATAGAACTATATAATGACGCAAAGAAAGCAGGTAAATAAAATGGAACTTAATTATAAATTATTAAAACAAATTATTAATGTAGATTCACCTACAGGTTATTGTACAAAAGTTATTGACTTACTTGAAAATATTGTAAAAGAACTTGGTTTTACATATTCTAAAAATCAAAAAGGTAATTTAATTATAGATGTAATTGGTAAATCTAACTATACAAAAGGTCTATCTGCACATGTAGATACACTTGGATTAATGGTTAGAAGTATAAACTCAGATGGTACTCTTAAATTCACAACACTTGGTGGACCACTACTTAATACATATAATGCTGAATATTGTAAAGTATATACAAGAGATAATAAAGTTTATACTGGTACAATTTTATCAACATCTCCTGCTGTTCATGTATTCCCTGACTCTAGAAGTAAAGATTTAAAAGAAGACACTATGTGTGTAAGACTTGATGAAGTAGTTTATTCTAAGAAAGATACAGAAAAACTAGGTATTGCAACAGGTGATATTATTGCAATAGATCCTAAATTTGAAATCACTGAAAGTGGTTATATTAAAACTAGATTTTTAGATGATAAAGCAAGTGCCTTTTTATTACTTGAACTTTTAAGATATATTAAAGAAAATAATGTTACACCAACTGATAACTTAAAAATAATCTTTACTACATATGAAGAAGTTGGATTTGGTGCATCTAATATCCCTAATATAAATGAAATGTTAGCAGTAGATATGGGATGTATCGGACTTGATTTAAATTGTACTGAAGAACAAGTATCAATTTGTGCTAAAGATTCTGGTGGTCCATATGATTATAATATGGTATCTAATCTTATTAATCTTGCAAAAGAAAATAACATTGATTATGCTGTAGACATTTATCCATACTATTCATCAGATGCAACAGCATCGCTAAAAGCTGGAAATGATATAAAAGCTGCATTAATTGGTACTGGTGTAGCCGCAAGTCATGGTATGGAAAGAACACATAAACATGGAATTGAAAATACATTTAAATTAATATTAGCTTATTTAAATATTTAATTTTATTAAATAACTATTTACAAACAAAATAATTTATGATATACTATAAGCGAAGTAATTTGTTTCACTCGTATGAAACTCTTCTTCAGTTTGCAGAAAAGTCCCTTTTTAAAAAATTGCTATGTGGAGGGACTTTTTATATTCTACTTCTTTTTGTTCTTTTTTACGAAACTAAGAAGTTTAATCGTTGTGCTTATTAAACTGATCACTTCAGTAATAAGCTTGATTATACTAATAATCATTGCTTCTTCCTTTCTTGGAGAAGCACATTTTTTATTAATAAGAAATATAATAGTTTCACGTGTTATTCTCCTTTCTCATACCCCCTATTAAATAAGAAATATAGAAGAAGAGTACACATCCCCTTGTAGTATAAATAATACTGTATACGAGAAAATCAAATTACCTCATATACATATTTAGCAAAACTACCTTAAATTGCTCTTTTTATTTTAAAAAAGTTTTCGACATAAATAAAAAAATATCTCTACCATTAGATAGAGATATTTTTTATTCATAATTAATTATTATTTTTAGCATTAATAATACCATTAATAACGGTATCATTTGTGTCTTGAGTATAACTCCAACACATTAATCCTAAACCTTTTATTTTTGTTACATAATCATATTTAACACTTAAAGAGAAAAAAGAATCATAAGTAACAAATGATTTAGTTGTTTTATTTAATAAATATGATCCAACAAATTTACCACTACTATTATATGCATGTATTTCGTCATAACTACCTGTTGCTTTTAGGGTATCAATACCATGTGAATAAATTGTACCTGAATTATGAGCACCAGTTACTCCTGCATTGCTAAGTGTAGCAGAAACACCTAATCCTACATATTTAGCTGTTTCATCTATATCACCTGTTATAGTAAAATGTGTTCCATATCCTGCACAACCTAATATTAATTTGCTAGCAGGGAATCCTAAACTTTCAAATCTACTTACTGCATAATCCATGCTAAATCCGTATGCATAAGCATAACTTGAAGTGTAAAGTGGACTTACATGCGATGTAATCGAAGAATTATACATACCATATGACATTACATTAATATGATCTAAATATGTATTTAAAACAGTATAATCAAATCTATCTGTGCTTGTTCCCCAACTTGATGCAGGAAGAGCTGCAGTTAACATATAAGGTGTTCCACCATTATCTTGACGGTTTGCAAGTTCATTATATAAACTTGTTACTAATTTAGTATAATATGCACTTCTAATCGGATAAGATGTATTATATTCCCAGTCGATATCTACACCATCAAAATTATATTGTTCAACTAGATCACAGATATTATTAATAAATGTATTTAATAAAGTATCATCATTTGTAATATTATAAAAATTGATTTGTTCAGTTGTTGTAGCACCATTAAGTGATACTAATACTCTAACATCATTTTCTTTTAACGCTGTTACATATTTTACATATGAAGTACTATCAAGTGTTAAAGTTCCGTCACTATTTGGTGATGCGAATGCATAATACACTAAATCTAATGTTTCTTTAGCTTCATCACTAAAGAATGTTTGATTAGTTTGATATCTAGAATTGTATTTAGTATATGTATAAGCAGTGTCTCCTACAAAATATGTACCGATTGGATTATCTGACATATCATTATATAGGACAGGACTTATCGTAATTGTTTTAGATTTAGTAATTGTTTCACCATTATAACTTGCCGTAACAGATACTGTTACATTTTGATTTTTATGTGTTTGATAAACCTTAGAAACACTTGCAGATCCTTCACTACTATTAATTATATAAAGTGATGAATTTGAACTAGTATATTTATATGTAACACCATCTTCTTCTGTTAACAATGTATCAACAGTATTAGATCCAGCTGTATCTGAAACATACCCTAATGCAACACCAGCAAGATACTCTAAACTAAATTCATCGGGTGCAACATAATCAGGATCAACCTCACCGCATTCACACTTACCTTCTACAAAATCATGTTCATGAGGTATTTCGCCTGTTTCATCAACCCATTTAGCATAATATGTAATATCACCAGGATTATTACTATATCCAGGGAATGAATCTATACTACTTCCAGTAAATGAACCATTATCATACCACCCACCAAAATTGTATCCTTCTTTATAAGGAATAGGAAGAATAGTTTCTTCGATTAAATTTTTATTATAAGTTGTAAAATCACTACTATTATGAATATATAATGTAACATTAACATCACCCTCAGTTATAAGTTTTTCACTTGCAATGATATATTTTCCAATTAAAGAAGAACTAGCAGTAAAATCTAGCGTTCCACTTTTTGCAAGAACATGCGTAGCTTCACTTAAATCAGCATAAGAACCGCTCTTATAATATCCAATAATTTCATATGCATTAATACCTTCAATATATTTTAAGATTAGTTTTTCATGATATAACGCATAACTAATACCATCAACTAAATTATTTTCAACAGGAGATAAATATTGAAGTGTTGCAGTACCAGCATAATTATTACCATATTTAGTAATTGTTGTAGTTAGATATGGATCGTTATATACATTAGATGAAGTAAGTAAACCACCATTTAATTCAAGATTAACATTTACTTCTACGTTTGACTCATCACCTTTAAATTGTGCATATAATGGACTTAGAGATGTCGCATAACTTACAGTATCTTTATTAAAAGTATTATCATAATTCCATCCAACAAAACTATAACCTTCTTGTTCAATAACAGGTAATTGATAAGGTGCTTTTCCACTAAAATAATATCTATAATCATCACGGTCTCTAAAATCAACACCATAATTATTAATATCAGCAGGATCACATAAATTTATAAAACAATGAATATCAGCACGAAAATAAGCATAATTAATCGTTTCATTTAAAGCAGTTTTACCATTTTCAGCACGCACTTCGTTTATGTAATTAAACATCCACTTCCATTTACTTGCATAAGTTGATGTATTGAAAAATGCATATAAACTAGATGAAGTTACTCTCCCATATGTATAAGCAAAAAATTGATTAGAACTTATACCAAGATTATTATAAGTATTAAAATCCTCTAAAAAACTTTCAACCATATTAGAATGTAATGAAGTATTAATACCAGTATAAACCATAAATTTAATATAAGTATTGTTTACAATTTCTTCAATTAATTCACTCTCAACATAATTACTTAATGATTTAATTTTAACAGCTTTTTCATATAAATTACATGTAACAATATTATTTGAATAAGTATAAGAATCACCTACTCTTACATATGCTCTTACACTAATATTTTGTCCATAATAACTAGATGGAAATTTAACCATTGTTACACAAAACTTATTACCAGCATTAAGACTTGTAACCTCTGCACTTACTACACCAGATGTATTTTTATCAAAATCATTATAAATTCCTCTAACAAATAACATTCCATAAGATGCACCATCTACAACATCTGAAACAGTAGCTTGAAATTTAAGCCCATTATCACCACTAGTTCTAACAGATACACCTTCAGTCATTGTAACAGTAGTACTTGCTTTAACACTAATTAAATTACAGCAGACTACAACCACAAATAAAAAACAAAGTATATATTTAAATACTTTCAGACTGTTGACAAACTTAAGTGTTTGTCAACTTTTTTTTATATTTGAAAATAATTACCAAAAGTGGTATAATATATAATATAAAGAGAGGGTCAACTTATGTATAACGAAAAGAATTCTAATTTTA
>SVBG01000013.1 GCA_015059015.1 Erysipelotrichaceae bacterium | reverse complement strand
ATACTATCAGTAATATATTTAACAACAGATAAGTCATGAGATATAAACATATATGTAAGTCCTAGTTCGTTTTGTAATTGTTTAAGTAAGTTAATAATTTGTGCTTGAATAGATACATCAAGTGCACTAACTGGTTCATCACAAATAACTAGTTTTGGATTAACCGCAAGCGCTCTTGCTATACAAATTCTTTGGCGTTGTCCACCTGAGAATTCATGTGGATATCGATCATAATATTGTGGTTGTAATCCACACATTTTCATAATATTTCGAATGTGTTCTGTTACTTCTTCTTTTGGAACAATATTATGTACTTTTACAGCTTCACTTAATATTTCTCCAATTGTCATTCTTGGAGGTAAACTTGAATATGGATCTTGGAAAATAAGTTGGATTTCTGTTCTTAAACTTCTTAATTCTTCTTTTGAAAGAAGTGCTAAGTTTAGCCCTATCTCAATATTACTTTCTAGTTCATTAAATAATACATTATTTTGATATTGTTTTTTAACTTCTAAAATCTTATTATCAATATCATTAATGTTTGTTAAAGTTTCTTCACTTTTATTTTTCTTATATACTTTACATAATTTAACTTTTTCTTCTAATAAACTAAAGATATCACTATCATTTACAATTATTAATCCACCACAAATACTAGATACTTGTTCAAGTAGTTCTTTAATTTTTAAAATACATTTTATTACCTTTTTATAAAGATCGTTATTTTCTTTATCTTCACTGTTTAGTTCATTTAATTTAGTTTCATATGTTTTTAATAAAATATCAAGAATATTTAAAGTTACATAATTTTCATCTTTTAATAGTTCATCACTTAATAAAACACTTAATTCTTCTTTTAATTTATTATATTCTTTTTTATAATTTGATAGATTTTTAACAGCTTTTAAATAATAATTAGGTAAAAATTCATAAACTGTATGACCATAGTAAATTGATTTACCACCTGTTGTATCATATAGTTGTAGGATAGTTCTTCCTAGTGTTGTTTTTCCACAACCAGATTCTCCAACTACACCTATTGTTTTTCCTTTTTCTAATGTAAATGAAACATCATCTACTGCTTTTAAAGATGTTAGAGTTTTACCAAATAAGTCTTTTGATAAAGGGAAGTATTTCTTTAAATGCTTTACTTCTAAGATTAAATTAGATTTATCATTCATCGCTTTCCCCTCCTTCATCATATAAATAACATGAAACATAATGTGTATTTGAAAGTTTTATTTCATTTGGATAACTTCCTTCACATTTTTTAATACATTTATTACATCTATTCTTAAAGAAACATGTATTAGGCAAGTTAATCGGATTTGGTACTTGACCTGGAATTGAATAAAGTGGTTCGTTTGCGTTTGATGTAATAAGTGGTTTACTCTTTTGTAGTCCTATTGTATAAGGATGTTTTGGATGTTTAAAGATTTCTGTAACTGTTCCCTTTTCAATAATCTTACCAGCATACATTACTACAACTTCATCAGCCATTTCCGCTATTACTCCTAAATCATGGGTAATTAACATAATTGCACAACCTGTTTTCTTTTGAATATCTTTTAAAAGTTCTAATATTTGAGCTTGAATTGTAACATCTAGTGCAGTTGTTGGTTCATCTGCGATAATTAATTTTGGATCACCTGCTAGTGCCATTGCGATCATTACACGTTGTCTCATACCACCTGATAATTCATGTGGATATGATGCATATACTCGTTCTGGCATTGATATTCCAACTAAATTTAACATTTCAATTGTATGAGCTTTTACATCTTCTTTTGACATTTCTGGGTAATGAATAAACATTACTTCATCAAGTTGATATCCAATTGTAAATACTGGGTTAAGTGAAGTCATTGGTTCTTGGAAAATCATTGTTATATCTTTACCACGCACATTAAACATTTCTTTTGTCGGCATTTTTGCGATATTATAAGCTATCTTTTTACCATCTTCTGTGTAACCTAAATCACTAGAATTAAATCTAATTTCTCCACCAACTACTTGTCCTTGTGGTGCTTGTACTAATTGCATGATTGAAAGTGATGTAACACTCTTACCACAACCAGATTCACCAACTACACCAATAATTTTATTTTTAGGAATATTAAAACTTACACCATTTACACTTTTTACAGTTCCATTATCAGTAAAGAAATGTGTTTGTAAATTATCAATTTCAATTATATTATTTTCATCATTCATTACAGATGTATATTCAGATACATCCATTTTTTTCTTCTTTAGCGATTCGTAATATTTCATTTGTTTAATATTATATGAAATAATTTTACGACTTTCTTTTATTGTTAGGTAATTTCCATTTTTCTTTGCCATTTTCATCACCTACTTCTTAGATTTTGGATCCATCGCATCACGCAGACCATCACCAACAAAGTTAAAGCCTAGTACTGCGATAACAATCATAAAACCAGCTGGTAACCACATGTTAGTATGATAACTTAATACTTGAGGGTCATTTGAAGTTGCAATCATAGTACCCCATGCGGCTTTAGGAAGTTGCACACCAAGACCTAAATAACTTAATGTTGATTCATATAAAATTACACTACCAAGACCAAGTGTCATCGAAACAATTAATTGAGGCATGACATTTGGAATTAAATGTTTAAATATTCTACGCCATACTGGAAGCCCCATTACTTCAGTTGCAACAATAAATTCTTGTTCACGAAGTGATAAGATTTGACCACGAACAAGTCGTGCAACACCACTCCAACTAAAGATTGTTATAATAACCATTAATACATAAATTCTTTGATCAGCTGTAAGACCCCAAGAATCAATTAAAGCAGATGCAATTAAAAGAATTGGAAGGGTCGGAATACAGTTAAATATATCTACAATACGCATTATTATTTGATCAACCCAACCACCAAAGTATCCTGCTAAAGCTCCTAAAATAATACCAATAATAGTTTCTAATATAACAACAATAAAACCAATTGTAAGTGAAATTCTACCACCATACATTAGTCTTACAAATACATCAAATCCATTATCATCTGTTCCAAGTAAGTGTTCTGAACTTGGAGAAGCGTATGAATTAATTGTTGATGTATGTTCTAGAATTTGTGTAACTGTAACTGTTTCACCATCTTCATTTTCATATGTAAATGTAGATGGGATTTGTTGAACAACTTCTTTTCTATCTACTTGTTCTTCACCCCATTTAGAATAAACAACAGGACCTAAGAATGAAAAAACAAATAATCCAACAATCATAATAATACCGACTAAAGATAATTTTGAACGGAAGAATCTCCTCAAAATCATTCTTGCTGGACTCATTTCTTTAAATGTTTCTTTTTCTTCAACAATTGTATTTTCTTTAGAAACAACAGGTTCTAATTCTTTTTCTTGTTCAGACATCATCGTCACCTACTTTCCTAAAGTTACTCTTGGGTCAACTACTGAATACATAATATCAGAGAATAATGTACCAATAATCGTTAATATCGCAAGGAACATATTATAGCCCATAACAAACGGAATGTCCCCTTCTCTTAAAGCTTGATAAGCAAGACGTCCGATACCATCAATACCAAATACTTGTTCTGTAATCATCATACCACCAAATAATGACGGTAAGATTCCTGCAAACATTGTAACAAGTGGAATCATTGTATTTCTAAATGCATGTTTATAAATAACAGGTTTTTCAGATAAACCTTTTGCACGAGCAGTACGAATATAATCAGCATTCAATACTTCTAACATATTAGTTCTTGTATAACGCATTAAACCACCAATTGATAATAATACACTTACAAATATCGGTAAGATTAAATGATGAACAATATCACCAAATTTTTGTAAGTTACCAATTAAATCATCAGAATAATTTGCAGTTGCAGAGATTAAACCATTTGATGGGAACCATCCTAAATCAACTGAGAATACTTTAATTACAATTGCCGCAAAGAAATAAGTAGGTAAACTTATCCCAATCATTGTAAAGACTGTTACTGAATAATCTCTTATTGAATACTGATGGGTAGCACTACTTATACCAAGAGGTATTGCTATTAAGAACTGCAGTATCGTTGCCACCAGGGCGATGGCAAACGATATCCACATATTTTCTGTAATTACTTGTCCGACAGGTTTTTCATATTTAAATGATAAACCTAAATCCCCTTTCATTAAATTCCCGATCCATTTTACATATCCGCCTGCAATCCCTTTAAAAGATGTATCGCCGATACCATATAAATCTTTAAATCTGTCAATATCTTCTTGTTTAATGGTACCACTTTGTAATTGACTAGCATACTTATTGTCAACGTAATCTGTAGGCATTAATCTTACCATAGTGTAAATAATTACTGATACACCAAATAGAATTAATATTGATATTGCTAGTCTTTTTACTATATATTTCAACATATTTTTATGCCTCCGTAATTAGAAAATAGCTTTAATTAACTAGCGTTATTTTCTAAATTATTATCTTTCTTCATTTAGTGAAACATTATGAATTTCACTTGTTAATCCATAGTATGGAGATAATTCACTATCTGGTGTTAAACTATCTGGATCAATCTTATTAGTATTATAAGCATATAAATCATCTCTTTGATATGTAGGAAGTTCTACACCTAACATCATAACAATATCAAGAGCATCTTTATAATATTGTTCACGTTTTGCTTGATCGTTAGTTTCTCTTGCTTTATCAATTAAATCAGATAATTCATCAATTAAACCTTGTTCGTATGCATATTTATCACTAGCAGCATTTAAGATTTGTTTATAACCCCAGTTAAGTACTGATGTTGCTTGTGAATCACGATGATATACTTGATACATATCAGGGTCAATTGTTGAGCCCCATGCAGCAGCCCAAACTGTTAAAGCACCACTTGATAATTTACTTAATGCATTAGCATCAGTTACAACATTAACATTAAATCCAACTTGATTTAAGATTTCCATTGCATGATTCATTGCACGCCAAGCTGGATGGTCTGTTTCTTGACCTGCAATAGTAAAAGTATATTTACAAGTATGTTGTCCATCAGTATAAATACCATCAGCATTTAATTCAAATTTAGATTCACTATATCCACATAATGAACTATAATAACCTTTAACTAAACGTTTTAAGAATTCTAATTGTTCACTTTCAGTGAATGTATCACCAGTTTGTTTTCCAAGTTCTTGAACATAATCAGCATAAGCAGGATTTACAACATCTAGATCTTCAGGGATTTTTGCACCTATATATGGATAATATGGTGTACATCCTTCTGGATATGCCCAACTTGATTTAGACATTGGACGATAAATTGCTTCTGCTGTAGTTTGATAATAGTCTACACATTCTTGTGTATTAATAGCATGCATAATAGCTTGACGAATTCCAATATATGGAACTTTACCAGCATTAATACCGATATAACCATAACCAGATGTTTGAATTGAAGTATTACTAATACCTTGATCTTTTTTACTATCAAGTTCTGTAATTGTTTCAGGTTTTGCATTTGGTTCAACAAAGTCAACTTCGCCATTATATAAAGCATTTAACATTTGGTTAGAAGATACTACTTGATAACGAACCTTCTTAATTTTAGCAGGACCTAAAACATAATAAGGATTTCTTTCAAAATAAATTACACCTAAACTATAGAAGTCAGCAGCAGTAATATTTTCAATACCACCTGATGATTTACTTGCAGCGTATGGACCAGCTCCAACAGGAACACCAATTTTATCACCTTTTAAAACTTCATTCATAAATGTTTGACTACCATATTCAACACCAAAGTTAGAAACAAAGTCAAATTTTTCAATGTGTTCAGCATCTGAATAATAATACATTGGAGCAACAGCAAATGAGAAGTTCCAAATTGCTTTAGGGTCAACATTATTAATTGTGATACTTAATACTTCATAAGAGTTAGCATCAATATTACCATTTTCATCATAAACAGGTTTTTCATAAGTTTTACCATTTACAGTAACTGCACTATCTTTATTAGCAAATTTAATACCTGAAATATTAGGGAATTCACGCTCAGCATTAGTAGTGAAATATTCTTCCATTGAAGCATTGACTAAGTAATCAAATAAAGTAGTAGCAGTCATCCAATAACTAACGATTACATCAATTTCCTTTGGCATTTTATCATTGTAAACCACATTAATAGCATCTTCTTTAGAGTATTCTTTTGCTTTATCAAGTTTACCTAAAGAGAATGTAAGTTCAGCATTTTTCTTACTCCAAGTAATATAACCTTCATTATAGAAGAAAGCTTCAACATCAGTTGTTAATAAGTTTTTATAAACATTACCTTTATCATCAGTAAATACGATATCTTCATAAGTATTTAAAGAATTAGTCCAGTCAGTTTCTAATTCTTCTTTAAAGAATTCAGCAGCTTTATTAAAATCTTCAACTAGATATTGATAAGAATCATATGCAGAAGTATCTTTAAAAGAATCTTCATACACTTGTAAATATTCAACAAATGATGCTTTTGTAATCATTTCATCTTGATGTTCATCATAAATAACTTCTTTTGCTTCAATTAAAGAATTAATTCTTGTTGCAGCATCATTTTGGAATTGTTTCTTAAAATTTTCTTGTTCTGTTTCGTCTTGTGATTGAGTACGATAAGCTTGTAAGCCAACAATATCAGTTGAATAAATTGTACTTGAACCAGAATAAACAGGGTCTAAGTAAACATATAAATTAAATAATACGTCTTTAATAGTTAAATAACTACCGTTTGAAAAACGAACATTATTTTTAAGAACAAAATAATAAGTAGTAGTTTGGTCAACATTAGGTGTTCCATCATTAGTAATAATTTGTAAGTCTTTTGTTACTACACCTTCATCATCACCATAAACAACATTACCATCTTTATCATTTCCAAGCATTCCAATTTGAGTTAAACCAACTACATTAGAGTCAGTAGCTGATGTTGAAAAGAATGGACTAAATACTTTATCAACTTCAAGTGTTGAAAATACTAAAGAATCATTTTCATTATCGTAATAAGTTTTATTCTTATTACCATTAATTACATTAACAATAATTAATGCAACAACCGCAACAACTACAACTGATGTAGCAATAATTGCACCTTTAACTAGTAACTTTTTTTTCATAATTAATTTTCTCCTTTATTAATTTCTAGTTTTATATTTTCTACAGAAGAATCATCTTTTTTAATAATATGATCTTCGTTAACAATAATTAAATTATTCAAATCAAAATTATCAGGTAGTTTTGAATATGAATAACTTGCAGTAACAGTAACATTTGAAATAGTTGAATTAGTCATATTTACACATAAAGGTGATAAATATACTTTACTAATTAAATCATAACCAACCTCAACAACAAATTCAACTTCTTCAAATATAACATCAGTAATAGTTGCATTATTTAAGGTACCAAAAATAGAACCATAAATTGCTTTAACACTTGAATCTAAGTGATCATCAACACCTGATGTTTTATTACCAATAACAGATACTTTAAAGTTCTTAATCTTATAACCATTTCCTTTAAAAATTTTATTATAGCTACTAAAACTAAATACCTCACCTTCTAAATCAATATCATTTAAAAGATAAATATTTTTTGTTCTAGCATTTTTTAATTCTTTTGCAGTAGAAACTAACTCATAATCTCCCTCAATGTATTCAACAAAAACATTAATTGCTAAATCGGTATCTCCACCAGGATGTTTAAATGAATCATCCCAAACATTACCACTTTCATCTACATATTTAAGAGGTGTATAGTTCTTTCTATTTCCAGCAAATCCACGCCAATCCTCAAATACTTCACCTTCTTTAACTTCATAAGTACCAAGAATAACTAATTCATTATTATCATTATAATAACAAACATTATATGAATATTTAACATCTTTATCCCATTTAGCATATAAAGTTAATCCCTCAAATGGTACTTCATCTTTCTCAAAATCCCACTTATAAGTAAAGTTAGGATCTTTATACCATCCTTCTAATGTATAACCAGATTTTAAAATAGATGTTTTACTTAATATTTCAGGACTTTTTATTAATCTTTTTGAATCACTATCAAATTCATAATATTGTTTTATAGGTAATGTACAATTCTGAAATACACCACCATTTAATTCATATACTACTTTAATACCTTCAGGTTCAGTATTTTTATTATTACAACCACAAAGACATAAAACAAAAAGCAGTAATAATCCATAAACTGTCAATCTTTTTAACACAATTATTGACCTCCTCTATTTATAAATTTATTCCAATATATTATACTACTTTTCGTCATTTATTTCATCCCATAGACACCTTATTTTAATGAAATCGTTTACTTTCTATCCTTTTGTTAATATTTAGTTAATATTCAATCAATATTTTTTTTTAATTTTTTCCTATATTTAACAATTAAAAAAAACGACTATAGAAAATCTAGGTTCAATAAAATCTTTTGAGATTTTGAGATTTTAAGATTTTGAGATAATTAATAAATTCTTTTGAGATGAAAAAGAGATTTGTATTTATAATATAATACAAACCTCTTTTATTTTGGTTCTTTATTTTCTATAATGTATTTGTCGCACCAGTATTATAAAAAATTAAATATGAACAAATATAATTATAAACTAAAATAGGACAATTTTCAAGGTTAAAAATAAAATATCAGATTTTACATAAAATAATTATAATTAAGGTAATATATTAAAATAATACAATTAAAAATAGGGAACGGATCATAAATCCATTCCCTTTAATTTTGAGATAGCTAATAAAATCATTTGAGATATTTTTCAAAATCTTTTAAGATAGGTTCTTATTTTATCTCAAAATCTCAAAAGATTTTACAGAACCAAAATCTATAATCGTTTTTTATTGTTAAATATTATTTATAATATTTATTAAGCAGCAACAATATTTAATGTTAATGTTGTAGCTGTATTATTTGCATAAATTGTATAAGTAACCTTAATATAATACTCAACACCAGCTTCTAATGCACATTCTAAGTAGAAGTCATATCTATAACCAGTAAATCCAGCATCAACTTTTTCTTGGTAACCATCATCATTATATTTTAATTGAGATGAACATGAAACATCATCAAATAACCAACCTTTAGTATCAATTGTACCATTATTATTTGTATAAATACGATATGTTCCACTTTCTGCAACTGTAAACTTAACATAAGTTGTATAATTTGCTTGTTCTAATGATAAATCCATTGGTTCTCCACTATATGTAAATGCACCAGCAGGTGATTTACCATCAGCATAATCTACTAATGTATAGAATGTAACTGCTAGAGTTGCTTCTTCACTTACAACTACTAAATAATAAGTAGTATTAGCAGCAAGTTGTGCAACAGCACCAACTTCTGTTTTATCTAAATTATAAACTTTAGCAGTACCAAGTTCAGCTTCAAAGAAATGCCATAATACTTCAACGCCAGTTGTAAATTCATAATAATAAGTACCATTTGCATTTAATTCCATTTCAGCTTCAAGTGTTAATTCTTCAGCAGTTGTCCAATATAAACCAGTTGCAACTTCAGTTAAACTTGCAGTAAATGAAGTATTATAACTTGTAGATGTGTTATAAACTTTAATTACATAAGTACCAGCTTCAAGATTTTCTACATAATAATCGCATGCAGCAGTACCAGCTAATGTAGCAATTTTTTCAGTCATATCTGCATTATATAAATCAACAGTTTTACTATTAGTATCACTAATCGATAAAATACTTAATTTATATGTACCAGTTTCAGCAACTTCAACTTGATAGTAAGCATTATTACCATTTGCAAATTCAGCATTAATTACATCACCTAATGTATATTCAAATGGATTATTAGGATCATATCCTTGAGGATATTCAACAACTGAGAAAGTAAATGTCTTAGTTGTATTACCAGACCAGTTTTGACTAAATACTAAGTAATAAGTTTCACCAGCTTCAACAACTAAATCAACAGCAATGCTAGTATTAGAACATGTCTTATATAATAATTGATTACTTAATGCTTCATCAGAATATACATAAACACCAGCCCATGCAGTAGTAGAAAGTTTTAATGCATATGTACCACTTTGTGTACATTCAAATTTATAAACGATTTTATGATCACTTGATTTAAATACACCAGGTTCAGTAGTAATTACATCACCAAATGTATAATCAATTGCTTCAGCAGCACAGTCATAATCATAAGAACATACTTCAGCTTTAAATGTTCCCCAACCAGTATATGAACTATATGCTAAGTTATAAGCAGCATAATATGTATTTCCAGCTTCTAATAAAACTTTAGAATCACTAGATGTTTTACCTAATACTTCGTTACCTTCAGCATCTACAATCATAAATCTTCTATAATACTTACCACTTACAGTACCACCTACAACATTAACATCATCAACTGGGAATTTGAAATAATAGTAATCAGTTATTTCTGGAGTAAATACAAAATAGAAATCTTGGAATTCTTCATCTGTTGTTGCATTGTAACTAAATTCCCCATTTTCAAGTTCAACTTCTACTGCAACATCTTTTGTAGCACCAACTGGTAATTCTTCAAAGTACGCAGTTAATAAAATATCACCAGTAACACCATTAGCAGGATTAAATTCTTCAGCTTCTTCATCTAACCAATATCTAAAGATATAACCATGTTTAGTTGGAGCCTCAGGCATAAATTCTTCAATTGAAATACCTGTCCAAACGCTAATTGGAGCAATTTCATCAGCACCATCAGTATCAAATTCAACAGTTACAGGATATAAATACTTAGCATAAAGAACAAGACTTGAAACAATAATATCAGAATTTGTTAAAGGTTTAGTACATTCTGCATCATAATACCAACCACCAAATTTCTTAGTAACATTATCACAAACAGGAGCATAAGTATCAAAGCCTTCAATATTAACAATAACATCATTTAAGTTAGCATTTAATACTGCATCTTCAACACCAGCATCTTGATATTTAAATGTAATATTAGCAGCAGGAATACCATCATTAATTACAAAGTTAGAAAGAACAGCACAGTCAGAACCTTGATTTCCACTACTATCTTTTTGGAATTGAATTTTTAATACATCACCAGCAGCAAAAGTTTCACTAAATGAACCAGTAATATCTTGTCCATTTTTACCAGATACTTTTGATGAATAAACTTCATTACCATTTACATAAATTGTTAAATAGTCATAATTTGATTCAGAGTTAACAACATATGAGAAAGCAGTAAATGATTCTTTAGCGAATGTAATTTTTAAAATAGATTTACTACTATTTTTACCTTTATTTCCACTTGTAAATGTACCATTAGCATCATCATATACCCATTCATAAGATCCATCAGCACCATTAACAAATGATGTTAATACACCAGCAGGAGCAAAATTAGCAACCTTAGCATATAGAATAACATCATCAGCAGTTAGAACAGTATTAGCAGCAAATTCAGTTGTTAATGTATTATCTGTATACCAACCTAAAACTAATGCAACAAAAGTATCAGGAGTTGTTGGAGTAAATACATCGTTTTCAACTGCAGTTTCGCTACCAACTTCTTCTTCATTATACATATATGTAACAGTTACAACTTTTAACCATTTAGCATAAACAGTAGTTGATTCAGTTACACCATTTTCACCAGTAAATTTAGTATAGAATTCTTGATCTGTATACCAACCATCAAATACATAATTAGCTTTAGTTGGTTCATCAGGTAATGTAATAGCAACATTAATATCAGTATAAATATCTTCTACTTCAGTTCCACCATTAGAATTAAATACAACACTAACAGGAGTTCTCCATCCAGCATAAATTATAGTATCTTTTGAGATACCAGCAGCAAAATCAAATTCTACTGTACAATCTTCATCAGCATACCAACCATTGAAATATGAACCATCTTTAAGTGGAGTTACATCTGGAGCTGTGATAGCAGCATCAGGTCTAACTAATAATTTATCAACAACAGTATCACCAGTATTAGCAAATTCTAATGTTACGCCTTCAGTATATTTTGCATAAATTGTAGTATCTGCAGTAATTCCTGTTGCAAAACTAAATACTTCTGTATATTCACTGTCTTTATACCAACCATCGAAGAAGTATCCGTCTTTTTCAGGATCAGCAGGTTTATTAATTTTTGCATTATTATAAACTTCTACTGAAGCGATTTCATTACCACCATTAGTATCAAATGATAATACTGATTTTGTATAGAATTCATCTGTAACAAATGTCATATTACTAATTGTAGCAGTATCATCACCTTTATTTCCGCCAGAGTCTTTATTATATTGGAAATAAATATAGTCACCAGGAAGAACATCATAAGTGATTGTTTCTTCTTGATCACCAGATGCTGTTACTCTTTCAGCATATGACCCATTTAATGAAGCATAAATATGTAGTTTATCCCAACCAGATTCAGAAGATACTTTATATGTAAATGTAAATGTACCACTATCAGTAAAGAATACATCCATATAAGCACCACTTGAACCTAAACCTTTATTATTAGATACAAACACACCATTATTTTCAGCATCAACAAATGTATAACTTTCACGATAATCTACATAGAATCCAGGTGTAGTAGCATTTTCTCTAGTAATTACATAAGTAGGAACTGCTTCTGTGAAAACAGGAGTTAATACAACATATGAACCAGTTACTGTATAAGTATTTTCATGAGCTATTATACCATCTGTATAACCTTCAAAATCAAAGCCATCTTCTTCTAATTCAGGTAATTCAATTACATCATTAATTGCAACTAGTTTTTCAGGTTTTGCAAAAATAGTTGTATAATTAACAACTTCTAAATAATCAGCAGGATAAATAGCAATTACATCACCATCTATATTTGCTTCTACATTAAAGAAGTTTTCTAAACTTCCAGCAAGTTCTGCAAATGAATCTACATTAACTTCACCATTTTCAGCATTTAATATTGCATTAATTTGTTCAACAGGTTTAACTGCTGATTCATTAACATCAACTAAGAAATTTAAAAGCCATCTCCAACTAACATTTGATTCTACAAAGAATGTATAAGCGTTTTTAGTTTCACCTGAAACTGCTGATTCATTCCAAGCAACAGCATCAAATTTTGTAAATTCTGTGCCAAATGCATTATTCCAATCAGCAATAAATGCTTTTTCTAAATTAACAGGATTAGTTTCATATAATGATGATGCAACATAAATGCAACCATTTGCATCTGTATAAACGTTTTTGTAGTTACTGCTAACATAATTTGCAACAGCATTTACAAAATCACCATCAATAGTATTTTTAGCAGCTACAGCAACTTCTGCAAGGTTTCTAACAACTACATTTGAGTAAGAATAATCTTCACCTACTTTAACGTATGCAACAACAGAAATATCTTGTGCAGCAGCAGCTTTAGGGAAGTTAACCATTGTAGCTGACATATAAGGTTCTTCTTCAGTTACACCTTCAACAACTTGTTTAACAACACCAGTTGTTTCAACAGTAACTTCTGCTAAATCACCTTTTGCAAATAAGAAACCATATTCATTGCTTTCAACATGGTTTTCAACATTAGCAAACCATCTTAAACCATTATTTCCATCAGTTCTAATTTGTACACCTTCTTCTAATGAAACAGTAGTTGTTACATCAGCTCTAACAAGTACAACACTTAATGATAGAACCATGAAAACAGTTAATAAACTTAAAACTATTTTTTTCATAATTTTAATTTCCTCCTATGCGAAGTAATCTTCGTCACCTTCTGCCCATGGGAAATCGATAACAACGCTTCCACCAGCAGTAAGAACTTCAGATTCATAATTAATGATTTCGATAGAAGGAGTTTCATAATTTTTTATCATAATTTCCTCCTTTTTGATATATCATTTTTGTGAATATACCCTTCTATTGTATCACTTTTAAATATCAAGATAAAGCACATTGCATTATTAATAACACTTTTATACATTAATTTTGACATATTTTTTATTTTTTATAAAATAATTAAATCAATTTTAATAATTTTTATTTTTAATAAGATGAAATTTTGGTTAAACAATATTTTATGTTTTTATAAAAAAAATAATATAGTATTGTTAAATACTATATTATTTACATATATTGTTTAGTGAATATTCAATCCATTTTTTTTCAATAATTCCATAATCATTAATTACATCATATATTTCTTCTTTTACATTATCATGTAAATTTTTATTACTATTTAAAAATTTTAATGCTGATATTGTCCCCATATTTGTTGCTTTTAAAGCTGATAAACATATATCTAATGGGCTATCAAAAATTTTCATTTTTTCTTTATAAACACCAAAAAGTCCCGCAGCAGTTAAACTATTCGTAGCTTCTTCATTGAATGAGTTAATTAGTTTAGTAATTTGTTCTTCGTGTGTTTTAAAGATTTCAATTACTTCGGTAATTAGACTTTCTAAAGATTCATCTTTGAACTTTTTTGCTTCAGAATAATATATTCTATAAACACTTGTTCCCATATGAATATAGGATAAAAATTTATTTAATTCATTTGTCATTTCCATATTAAAATACCTCCATATTTAGTATTTCCAAAGAAAAAAATAATATGTTAAGAATTTACCTTAACATATCATTTTATTTTTATTGACAAACTTTACCTGGATTTAAGATATTATTTGGATCAAATACTTTCTTAATACCATTCATTAAAGTTATTTGTGTATCTCCTAATTGATTTTTCATATAACCTTTTTTAGCATACCCAATGCCATGTTCTCCAGAAACTAATCCTCCTACTTTTATAGCTCTTTCATACATTTCATCAAACACTTTTTGAAGAATTTCATTATACTCTTCTTTAGAATAATTATCTCTACAAATATAAATATGTAAATTTCCATCACCAGCATGACCAAATGAAGGAATTCTAATCTTATATTTTTCTTGTAATTCATATGTAAATTTAATATAATTAGAAACTTCACTTCTTGGAACCACTACATCGCATTCATCCATTTCAATTGTTGAAGATTTAATTGCTTCTAAGAAGGCACCACGTGCCTTCCAAACAGCGTCTTTTCTGTCATCCGTATCTACAATAAATGCATCAATTGCGTTAAGTTCCCTTATACAAAGTTCAGCTGCTGATTCATAATTAAATTTAAGTTGATTTTTATTATGTCCTTCAAATGTTAGTAATATATATGCATCACTACGTTTTTCAGGAAATTTCTTTGATAAAAACTCTTCACTTAATAGAATTGTATTTCTTTCAAAGAATTCAATCGCAGTAGTATTAAGTTGTGCCTTAATAATTTTAGGTACTGCATCAATCGCTTCTTCTCTTGTTTTAAATGGAACAAGTAGACTTAGCGTTTCTTTTGGTTTAGGCATTACTTTAAGAATTGCTTTTGTAACTATCGCAAGTGTTCCTTCACTACCAATAATTAAATTCTTTAAAGAAAATCCTGTTGAATCTTTTACCACTTTTTTACCAAATTGTTCTATTTCACCTGTAGGAAGAACTACTTCTAATCCTACAACCCAATCTCTTGTTGTTCCATATTTAACTGCACGCATTCCACCAGCATTAGTAGAAATATTTCCACCAATTGTAGCGGTTTTTTCACCTGGGTCTGGTGCATAGAAATATCCACGCGATTCTACATATTGATAAATTTCAAATAATAATACACCTGGTTCAACAGTTAATGTCATGTTATTTTCATCTAACTCTAAAATTTTATTCATTTTAGATGTACAAAGAACAATACCACCTTCAAGTGCAACGCACCCTCCTACAAGGCCTGTCCCGCTACCACGTACTACAACGGGAATCTTATGAATATTTGCATATTGCATTACACTAGAAATTTCTTCGGCACTACGTACAAAGATTAAAATATCAGGTTTTTTTACAAGAGTCCCAAGTTCATCTTTACTATAATCTTCTGGAATATTATCTTTTGAAAAGAAATACTTTTCATCAAATAAAGATGATAAATAAGCTATATCTACTTGTTCTACTTTTTTATACAACTTACTCACCTCTTTCTTCTTTAATTGATTTAATTAATTCAGGTACTATCTTAAATACATCACCGACAATACCATAATGAGCACTATCAAATATTTGAGCATTAGGATCAGAGTTAATTGCGATAATTAAATCACTATTATCCATTCCTGATGTAAACTGAATTGCACCACTAATACCAAGAACAAAAATAAGTTTAGGACTTACTGTTTTTCCACTTAGACCAATTTGATATCTAACATTCATAAGTCCTGCTTCACAAAGTGGTCTAGAACACGCAACAACACCACCAAGTAAGATTGCTAATTCCTTTGCAATACTTAAATCTTTTTCATTTTTAAATGCTCTACCACATGCTACAATTACATCTGCTTCACTAATATCAATATTAAATTCTTTTTTAACTTGTGATAAAAGTTTAACAACACTTTCTTTATTAATATCAGATGTATTCATATAAACTATTTCACCGTGAGGCATTTCTTTTTCAGGTTTCTTAAAAATTTTATATCTAACTGTTGCCATTTGTGGACGAGTCTTAGTACAAATAATTTGTGCCATAATATTCCCACCAAAAGCAGGACGTACTTGAACTAAGTCTGTATTATCTTTTATACCAAGTGATGTACAGTCAGCCGTTAAACCAGTTTTAAAATATGCTGCAACTTTAGGTGCAAAACTTCTACCTAAAGAGGTACCACCATATAAAATTACTGTTGGTTTAACTTTCTCAATAAAATCTTTCATACATTCAAATGATCTATCAATATTAAAGTTTTCATATAAATCATCTTGATATACAAATACTTTATCTACACCATAACATAAAAGCTCTTTAGCACTATCATCAACTTGCCTCTTAGATGCAATCATTACTGCATAAAGTGGATGATTAATCTTTTCTGCAAGTTCTTTTGCTTTACCAAGAAGTTCAAATACTACAGGATGAATTTTACCAAATTCAAGTTCAACAAATACAGTTAGACCGCGCCACTCATCTTTATTTATAGTTATTACTTCTTTTTCTTCAATATAAGTAATAACAGCAGTAGGCCCGCGCTTTACACATTGTTTACAGTTTTTACATGAAGCATTAATTGATAATTCATTTCCATCATATTCAAATGCGCCAAATGGACAAACTTTTTGTAATTCTTTGAAAGTTTCTTCAGTTACAAAATTTTGATTAATTACTAATTTTCCCATTTTTATTCACCTAAATATACTTTCTATCTTTTAAGAGCTCTTTAAGTTGTGTTGCATATGAATCAACTTCATCATTTAACATTACTTTCCTGTCATCTTTAATTGGATTAAACATTCTTTCAACTTGTGTAGGAGAACCTTTTAAGCCGTATCTTGATTCATCAGTATCAAATAATTTATTAAATGTAATTGTATGCATTTGATGATCACTAAACTGTACACTTCTTTTATATGAAGGAAGTCGTGGAGTATCATTACTTTTTTCAACAGTGATTAAACAAGGGAAATCTACTTCAAGTGTTTCATATGTTTTATCAAGGTTACATCTTACAACAATACTTTTTTCTTTTACTTCTAAGACTTGATCTACATAACATACATAAGGTATACCTAAGAAATGAGCAAGTTCTGCACCTACTTGCGCAGTATCTCCATCAGTAGTTTGTTTACCACATACCACTAAATCAAATTTACCCATATATTTAATACCTTGGCTTATAGTGTATGCTGTTGCAACAACATCTGCACCTGCAAACTTACTGTCAGTAAGCAAATAGCCATCATCACACCCCATCCATATTGCTTCTTCTAAAATAGAAGTTGCAGCAGGAGGCCCCATAGTAAGAGCTTTTACATTACTTTCTTTTATTTCTTTAATTTTTAGTGCAAGTTCAATCGCATATAAATCATATGGATTCATTTTTGTATTATTACCATCTCTTACAAGTGTACCTGTTTCAGGATTTATTTTAACATTACTTGATGCTGGTACTTGTTTTATACATACACAAATATTCATATTATTCTCCTTGTTATTTAATAAAAAAACTACTTAAATAGGCCTCTTTAGAAGCAAATCTAATTAAGTAGTATAATTTTATATTCTTGCTTCTATTATGCATTATACCAAATATCCATAATTTAAACAAGTATTTTTAGAATAAAGATTTTTTATAATTCTCTTTCAATAAGTTGCTGTGTTAATTGGCATTCATCACCATTATAATATTTATTTAATAACTCTTGATACAAAACTTCATTATCTTTATCAACAAACTTAAATAATGTAAGTGATGATCTTAATTTTAATGAATCAATTTCTCCTAATATTTCTTCAATGTCATCATTATCAAGTGACAATAAAATATTACAACACTCTAAGTATCTTTTTCTTAAAGTTTCATCATTAATATAAGATTTTGCTTCAAGAACACTTTTTATTCCAAAATTAATAGATCTTTCACTTGACCCAAGTAAAGCAAATTGTGGAAATATAAACCACATCCAATGAGTTTTTTTCTTTCCATTTTTTAATTCTTCAACTACATCTTTATACACTTTATTTTGTGCTTCAATAAAACGTTCAATATTATACATATTACCCTCCTTGATTTTATTATATCATACATATACACTTAATGCATCATATTTTATAAATTTTAAATAGAGTGATTATTATATTTTAATAATCACTCCAGACTGTTGACAAACTTAAGTGTTTGTCAACTTTTTTTTATATTTGAAAATAATTACCAAAAGTGGTATAATATATAATATAAAGAGAGGGTCAACTTATGTATAACGAAAAGAATTCTAATTTT
>SVBG01000010.1 GCA_015059015.1 Erysipelotrichaceae bacterium | reverse complement strand
GAAAAATAATAAGCGAACACGTTTAAAGTTTTAACTTTTTAACGATTACTAGGTTAGGGGTACGGACTTTTTTAACAATTTAACGATTACCCTTACTTTTTAACGATTACTAACCTTTTAACGATTTACATATTAATGGTATAAATTAGGTTTTTATGGTATAATTGACTTATAGATAAATTAGAATTTATAGATTGGAAAGTGTTTTTATGAAGGTTATATATACCAGACCCAAAGATGATAATTTTGAATATAAACGTTGGTTTGATAATAATGGTACATTTGATATTTGGTATAAAGATGTAGTAAGTTTATATGATTATCAATACTTAGATATACCTAATGAACTTAAACTATTTTTAGATAAATGGAATAAAAAGATATTGGAGTATAAAAAAACATTTATTGAGCAATATCCAGTAAAACTTGCACATATAGAATTCATATATAATGATATAGTTTATGCAATTTATCCAATGAATGTATCAGCAACATATACTACAAGTTTTATGAGCGATGAAGAATATGAAGTTTCGTGGGATGATTTATTTGAAGAATATCAACGTGAAATTAGAAATGATTTAGAAAGAGAACTAGCTGTTAAACATTCAAGATATTTTGGTATGCTAGATTAGGAGAAAAAATTATGGAAAGAAAAGATTATAGTGGTTTTTCAACTCATGTATTATATGACATGAACTTAAGAAGAATAATGATGACAGATATTTATAATACTAAAGACTATCTTGAAACTGAATATCATAGTCTTTTTGCAAAAGGAAATTGTATAATATATTATTTATTTCATGATTTTAGTTTAGATGCCGAATTAAAATTTTATCTATATTTAGATATGTTAACTTATCTACCTTTTGAAAAATTAGGATATGAATATTTAAATAATGAATTAGAAAAAGAGAATAGCAACATTATCGAATTTAAGTATAATAAAATATTAAAAATTCTTAGTGATGCAAAATTTAATGTTGATGATGAATTAAAAAATAATATTAAATACTTTTTAAATAATTATTATAATGATGTAATAGAAATTAATATAATTGGATTTGCTCTTATATTATTAAGATTATTTCATCGATATGTAACAATTATGAATTTTGGTGGTAAATTAGCATCAATGACTATTCATAAAAAAATTGGAAATATTCTTGATCAAATAACAGATGAAGTTAATGAAAAAAAATTAAAAGAAATTAATATTAATGATTATTTACCAGAATTTGATTATGAACATAATAAATTAAACGATGATATGATTAAATATATAGAATTGTGTTTAGAAAGAGAAAGATAAATTTCTATTTATCGATTAGATATAGGGGTGCGGAAACTACCTAAAAGGGTACGGAAATAGCAAACCTTTTAACGATTACTTATTAAAGGGTACGGAATTGTATTAAAATAGGTAGTGTTTGCCATGAAGAAACTAAACCTATTTAGTTTTGACTAAATAGGTTTTTTATTATTGATCTATTATTCTTTTATATAAACTACTACTAATTACAGTTGAAGCTATAAAGTTTCACTGTATTAAAAAAAGACTTTGATTGCAAAAAAACACACTTTCAAAGTCTTTTATTTTAAATTTCTTTTATGTAAATATTATCTTTTTCAATAAACCCCATTTTATATAAATATTTTCGATGATTTATAAGTTCATTATTTTGAATGATATATTTTATTTTATGATTTTTTAATTTAGGATATAAGTATTTTCCTATTGACATATCACGATATTTAGGGATTGCATAATCAATGATAACATTGAATTTATCATGATCTTTCGTTCCAACTAAGATTCCTACTAATTCAGTATCAATAAAGACTAAATAAACTTCTTCTTTATTATTCAAATTAATGTTATGAAAATATTTTTCAATATCATTTTTATATATTTTGATAAAATGATTATAACTTAAATCAAAAGTATTAACTTTTGTATAACTAAAATTAAGTTTACGACTATAAGTTCTTATTAATTGAATAACATTAATAATAATTAATGCTCCATTCATTACTACAATAGGCCAAGTATTTGAAATGATTGCATAAGTCATACTTAATACAGATCCACAAATATTAATTATTCTAAGTTTAATAACTGATGTCATCATCATCGATAAAACTACTAATATAGTACCCGTATATCCAATTATTTCATATAAAATATATAACTCATTTTCTTGCATAAAAACCTCCCAAAAATAAAAAACTACCTATTATAAATAGGTAGTTAACCATTGACGGTGGTTTGTAGAAACACTTGCCCTTATCGCAAGAATATACCTCATATATAAATAATATACCATAATTTGTAAATAAATTCAAGAAAATTAGTCTAAAATGCAAACATTTTTCTATAAAAATACTTTTTTTATGATATAATATATACATAAAATACTAAGTATAAGGATAAAACAATGAATTTATATAATCAAATTTACAAAAGAAAATCATTTCATCATTTTAAAAATACAATTCCTCTTTCAGAAACTGACTTAAAATTAATTAATAATATTTTAAATAACGTATTTCCCCTTGATAATACAATAAAATTTAAAATAAAACTAGTTAAAGAATCTGAGACTTCATGTAATTTAGGTGCTGAGTATTGTATTTTATTTTATAGTGAAAAAACAGATTTTTATTTAGAAAATATCGGATATATTGGTGAACAAATTGATTTATATTTGACTCTCAATAATATTGGAACACTTTGGTGTGGACTAGGTAAAACTAAAACTTCTTCTTTAGATGGATTAGATTATGTAATAATGATTTGTATTGCAAAAGTACCAGAAACTGCTTTTAGAAATGATTTATCACTTTTTAAAAGAAAAAACATAGCAGAAACTTGGAATGGAGATCTATTACCTTTTTCAGAAACTATTATTCTTGCCCCTAGTGCTGTTAACTCACAACCTTGGTATACTAAAAAATTAAATAATGAATTATTTGTTTATCGTAATAATAAAGCTGCTAAATTTGGTATTATTCCTCTAAAAATAATGAAATACTATAATCAAATTGATATGGGAATTTATTTATATTTATTAGAAGTTTGTTTTAAACATCATAATTATTCATTTATAAGAATATTATTTAAAAATTACACTAAAGTTAAATCTTCAAAAATTCTTACCGCAAAATATTCATTTATTGATAATAATAAATTATAAAAAATAATACATTTTTTACGTTTTTATGATATAATAAATATATAAATCAAAAGGAGGATTTTAAAAATGAAAAAATGGTTTAATTCATTACCAAGACTTGTTCAAATCATCTTATTATTTATCCCTGTTTGTAACTGGATTATGGAACTTGGAATAAGATGGAGTCATTTTGCTGAAAGAAAAGGTTTATTATCTTTAATTTTAGCTATTTTAACAATTCCTGGTGGAGTTTTATTTGGTTGGTTAGACGTTATTTGGTGTCTATTATTCAAACATTTATTCTTAGCTAGATAATAAATTAAGTTAGTAGTTAACGATCTCATTCGTTTAACTACTAACTTTTTTATATTAGTTCTAATATCACATACGCAATTATAATTGATGGTCCAAAAGGAAATTCATTCTTCTTTCTAAATAAATAATAATAAATTATTCCTATTATTGATGATAACATCAATAAATATATAACATTATTAACAAAATAATTTATGGAAAGTACAAAAAATAATTTCAAATCGCCAAATCCCATTAATTCTTTTTTTAAGATTACTTGTAATAAAACTAACATTATTATTAAAATAGTTATAAAAATAATTCCTTCGTAAACAAAACTCTTATTATAGGCAAAATAATCTAATACTGCTTTTAAAAGTTTTAATCCTAATACTCCAAAAATTGTTAAATCAGAAATCCACATTTCTTTTATATCTATTATAAAAGATAAATATAAGAGTATCATAATATAATAAAATATTATCGTATCAATAACACTTTTATTATAATAAACTACTATAGTTATTAAATTCAACAAAATATAAGCAATTATAATAAATAAATTTAGTTCAAAATATTTTTTATACATAATAAAAACTAAATAACTATTAATAATTAAAAATAAATAAAACATATCATCACCTATTTATAGTCTATCAAAATAAACATTGTAAATCAAGATGATATTTTCGATATATTATTACTAATCTTTTAACATTTTTTGTTTTATTATGATATAATAAGTGTATGAAAGAGGTGTTTTATGACTAATTTTAACGTAATCAATCCATATCCATTCATTTACCATTTTAGAGATCCTCAAGGTGTATGTTTTTCAATTATTAAAGGCACAAAACATTCACTTGTTGTAGACTGTGGTTATGGAATTTTTAATGTAAGAGAACTTGTTGAAAAGTATCTTGATACTCCATATGATGTAATTTGTACACATGGACATATGGATCATTCTTCTGGTGCTTTTTGGTTTGATAAAGTTTATATTCCTCGCCTTGATGAAAATCTTTATATAAAACATAATGGTATAGAAAAAAGAACAAAAAATGTTATTGATGCAGAAAATAAAGGCTTAATTGACGAATCATTCGACAAAGAAAAATATATTAATATGCCACTTGCAAATTATGAATTAATTGATAATGGTGCTGTATTTAATTTAGGCGATATGACTGTTGAAGTTATTTCAATGGAAGGACATACTAAAGGTTCAATTGGTTTATTTATCAAAGAACATAAACTTCTTTTCACAGGCGATGCTGCTATATCGATGATTTGGATGTTTTTAGAAGAATCTACTGACAAAGAAACTTATATAAAGATGCTAAAGCGAGTAATGAAACTTGATTTTACACACTTCATTACTGGGCATTTAATGACTGTATTTGAAAAAGAAATATTTAACTATTATTTGGAAGTTGCACTAGAAGCAACACCAGAAAATTCTGAACGAGTAACATTCCAAAACTTTGAACGTCCTAATACATTCCAATATGCTAAAAAATTTGGTGATTTAAATATTGGTATTTGCTATCAAGAGCCAAAAGAATAAAAAACAAGGTCTTGCACCTTGTTTTTTTTAATTCTTATTTTTTGATGTAAAACAAATTGAAATAATTTCTTTACTAACTATTATTTTTTTTGAATTAATAGTTTCAACAATGGATTCTCTATTAGAATTATTATACACAAAATATCCATCATCTGTTGCATTGATACGATAATCATTAGTTGCAGGATAAATTATATTACCTTCTAAATCTAATAAACCATAACCATTATCACTTAAAACTAATAAATAATTCATAAAAATATCTTCAATAGATTTATATTTATCCAAGAAAGTTAGTCTTTCTACTTTTTTATTTTTAATTACATAAAATTCATTATAATTTTCAGTTCTTATTTCAATGTAAACATTACCTCTATAATTATCTTCTTCATATTCACTAAGCCAACAATATTCATTATAATTAAATTCATATATCTTATTAAATTCATAATCATACACTACATATTTATTATTATCAACTTTTAATATAACGTATTCACATAAAATTTGATACTCTTTATAGCCAGAAAATAACATTTCACCAGTTTTTGAATAAATAGTTCCATTAATTGAAAAATAATTTTCTCTAGCAAATGAATTAGAATATGGATCATTATTTTTAACTAAACACATCCCATTGTAATCATACACTTTTAATTCATCATTATTTCTTACAATAACATAATCTTTTTGTGCAACACTAATGCTTTCTCCATAATTTGTTTCAAAAATAACGTTAAAATTTTTATTTATTACTTTTTCAATTCCATTTTCTATTATAACTGCATTTTCATTGAAAAAAGCACCTGCATAATCTAATGTAGTAGCTTTAACTTCTTTCCCAAGTAGATTAATATAGCCATATTTAAAATCATTTTTAACTACTGCAAATCCATCATTAAAATTACCAATATAATCATAATCACTTGATATTACATCTCCATCTTTATTTAATATGCAACACTTATTATCAATCTTTACTTCATAAATTGAATTATTATAATCATAATCAATAGAATCAAAAGAATTTGATATTTGTTCATCATTTTTATTTATAAAGAAATATTTATTGCCATCAAGTGAAACTATTGCTTTATTATTTACAAATCCACTTGCATATTTGTATTTAAAATCAATTACAATATTGCCATTTTGATCAAAATAACCCATTTTTTTATTTCTATCTTCATCATAACCATATGCATAAGCTAAATCTTCATTAAACAATGTAAATTCACAACCATAATTATTACTGTTATTATTAGTTTGATTATTATTATTGTTATTATTATTACAACTTATTAGTGAGAAGATCATTGCTACAAATAGACAAATATATAAAATTTTTTTCATTTTTATTCTCCTTTTTATTCTAAATTATTTAACCATATACCTTTTTTAACTAAAATTAATCCAACAACAATTTTAATAATTTCTAATAATTCTGAAATTAAAAATATATAATAAATAGATAGATTACTAGTTAGTACAACAATAAATGTTATACCAAATCTTATGGTAATAGTAAATACACTATCGAATAAGAAAGTAATAAAAACTTTACCACCACTTCTTATAATAAAATAACAAGTTATACTTAATACTCTTACTATAACCATACAAGCACAAATTGCAATTAAGTTTTCTGACATTTGAATAATATAATCATCAAAATCATAAAGTTGAGGAACAGTATTACGTAAAATAAACATTAAAAATCCTACTACTATCCCTAAAACCACAGCAAATCCAATATAACGATAACTATCTTGTTTTGCTTCATCTAGTTCTTTTGCACCAAGTTGTTGTCCTAATATTACAGCAACTCCAGTTCCCACAGATGTTCCTAATAACCCAAATAGATTACTAAAAGTAGATACTATATTCATAGCGGCTACAACTTCTAATCCTTTAAATGAAAAACAATAATTAAGTAAAGTCATACCTAGTGCCCATAAAAATTCATTTATTAATAGAATATAAGAACCTTTAAATATATATTTAACTGTTTCTTTTTTAGGAAAAAATCTTTTAAATATTGCGTTAACATAACTATATTTTTTATTTGCATGAGCATAAATAACAACTATAAAACAAGCTATTACTCTTGCAATAACGGTTCCAATAGCAGCACCTTTTACACCCATTGCAGGACAACCAAACTTACCAAATATTAAAATATAATTTAAAATTAGATTAATTATTACAGCTGTAATATTTGCAACCATTGGAATTAATGTATGTTTTGCTTCTCTTAAATTTGTACAATATACCTCAGTAATTACAAAAGGTACTAAACCAAATAACATTATATATAGATAATCTTTACCGTATTTGATTACATCAAGTGGATTTACAGCAGAAAAATTATCATCATGAATAAATAAATTAAATAATTGAGTATTGAATACTAAAAATATAATAGTACCTAATAGCAAAATAATAATAGAAATTAACCATTTATATCTTAATGTTTCTCTAATACCATTATCATTTTTTGCACCATGATATTGTGTAGCAAATATACTTGGACCAGATAGTGCTCCATAAATAGCTAAATTAAAAATAAATAAAAATTGATTAGCAATAGAAACTCCATCAAATTCAGCAGTCGTAAGTTGCCCAACCATTAAATTATCCAGAAGACTTACAAATTGAGTAATCAATTGAGACAATATAATTGGCAATGAAATTTTAAATAAATTCTTATAAAATTCTTTATTTCCAATAAATTTTTTTAACACTTGCATTGTTCTTCTCCTTTCAATAAGTTAATGATTAATTATTTAAATTTTATTTTGGTCAAACGCTTAAAACAAGGTTTTAAGCGTCTTTTTTATTTTAAAAAATAATTTTTTACTAAGTAAAACTTATCAAATTTTGTTTTTTGACACTTTTAATTTAAAACTAAATACTATATTCTTCAGCATTAATTACTCTAAAATTAAGGCCTTCGTAAAAATCAGGTTCATGGCATACTAAAATTACAGTACCTTCGTATTCTTCTATTGCTTCACGTAATGCCTCTTTTGCAAGAACATCTAAATGATTAGTTGGTTCATCTAGAATTAAACAATTACTTTCTTGAATTGTTAGTTTACAAAGTCTGACCTTAGCTGCTTCTCCACCTGATAAAGTAATTATTTGTGATTCAATATTTTGATTAGTAAGACCAGATGCAGATAAGAAATAATGAATTTCGCCATTATTTAATGTAGGAAATGAATCTCTTATTTCTTCAAAAGGTGTTTTTCTATTACCTGGTACTTCTTGTTCAAAGTAGTTAATATCAACAGCAGGACTTTTTGTAACTATTCCACTAATTGGTTTTAAATCTCCAACAAGTGATTTTACCAAAGTAGTTTTTCCTATACCATTACTACCTTTAATAACTACTCTTTCACCTCTTAAGATTTCTAAATTAATCGGTTTAGAAATAGGTTTATCATATCCAATAACTAAACCTTCACATCTAAATAATACTTTTCCTGTGCTTTTGGAGAACTTAAAAACAAAATGAGGTTTAATTTTTTCTTTACCTTTATCAATTAGTTCCATCTTATCAAGTTTCTTTTGTCTACTATTAGCCATACTACGTGTAGCAACTCTAGCTTTATTACGAGCAATAAAATCTTCCATTTTTGCAATTTCTTTTTGTTGTGCTTCATACGCAGCATCAAGTTGACGAATTTTGACAGCATATGCTTGTTTAAAGTAATCAAGATTTCCAGAATATCTTGTAAGTACACCATTATCAATATGATAAATTACATTAACTACTTCATTTAAGAAAATTTCATCATGTGATATAACTATAAATGCATTTTCAAAATTTTGAAGATAATTTTTAAGCCATGTCACATGAATTTCATCTAAAAAGTTAGTAGGTTCATCAAGAATTAAAACTTGAGGATTTTCTAGAAGTAATTTTGTTAGTAAAACTTTCGCACGTTGACCACCTGAAAGTTCATCCACAAGTGAATCTAAACCAATTTCTTTAAGACCAAGTCCAAATGCAACTTCTTCTATCTTACTATCAATTAAATAAAATCCTGAATTTTCAAGATAACTTTGCATTTCACCAATTTCTTCTAAAGCTTCGTTCATTTCATCTTCTGACATGTTACCCATTTTCATATAAAGATTATTTATTTCTTCTTCATATAAAAACATATCTTTAAACGCAGTCCTAAGTGTTTCTCTAATTGTAACACCTGGAACAAGTGAAGAAAATTGGTCTAAATACCCTACCTTTAAGTGTTTAGCCCACTCAATTTTACCTTCTTCTGGAAGTTCTTTTCCCATTAAAATATTAATAAACGTTGACTTACCTTCACCATTAGCACCAACAAGACCAATGTGTTCACCTTTTAATAATCTAAATGATGCATTTTTTAATATAATTCTTTCACCAAATCCATGGCTTACATTAGTAACATTAAGTAAACTCATACCTACTCCTTTTTTTTAATTAACTTTAAGTATTATACCAAATTTTAATGTTTTTTTCTAATAATATGAATACATAGAAAAACAACACTCCAAAGGAGTGTTGTATAGGAAGGATATATATGATTATTCAATATCTTTTGTTGGATCGAAACCAAGTCTTTCAAGAGTTTCAACAACATATGATTGTTTATATTCATCTTCTGGTTTACGATTATAATAAGATTTGAAGAATTCTAAGTTAGCTTGTTCATAAGGAATCTTAGCAAGGTTAGCAATGATTCTTGTTGAACGGTCAATTAACTTCTTATTAGTAGGTAATACTTGTACCATCCAGTTACCATAAACTCTACCCATCTTAGCCATTGTAGCTGTAGACATTAAGTTAAATGATAATTTAATTAATAAGTGAGTCATTAAATCTGTACAAGTACGAGGAAGTTTAACTGGAATATGAATTTCCTTATCATTCTTAACTTCATCAGTAATTTCACCAAAACGAATTACATAACCTTCAGAGAATTTACCTTTTTCATTATTGAACCAAGCAAGAACATCTTTGTTAGCTGAATTATTAATATCCATACATAAAAGTCTTGCAGGTTTACGAGAGTAACGTGAATCATCAACTTCGTTACCAATGTTGTAATCTAATACTTCTTCACCACTTACATGTGGAGGATTATTGATAATTTGTTGATCAGCATTCATTCTAATATAATCTTCTTTACCCCATTCTAGACCCTTGATAGGACGACGGAATAAATGTTGCCATGCAACTGTATTAGGGTATAGAGGGTCTTTAACATAAGCCCAGCTTACTTGTGCATTCTTATCAGCAAATTTCTTAAATGGAGGAAGTGTAAATGTAGGTTGACGTTCTGTAGTATCTGTCATGATATCTAATAAGTAGTCATGAGTAAGATAAGTAACTAAACCTTTTTCCATATAAGTGTTGTATTCAAGTTCAACAGCTTTTGTTAAACCTTCAAGTGCAGCACCAGTTGATAATTGGTCTAATAAATCTTGATGAGCATCAGCATAAGCATCTAAATCTAATGCACCTTTACCTGCAACATTAACAACTTTCAATTCATCTTCTGTTAAATGTTGTTGCATCCATTTGTAAGCAGCAGCTTCTAAAGCAGCACCAGCAACTAATAATTCAACTGTAGTAACTTGCATACGAGTTGAACCAGCAACAGCCATATTACCAACAAATAGAGGAATTTTGATGATGTCAGGACGATCAAATGATTCTTTAACTCTATCTAAGTGAGCATATAAAATTTCTTTCGGATTACAGTATAAATAGAATGTTTTACAACCATTTTCTTGACCTTGTAATGCAGCTCCATTAACTGAAGCAGAAAGACCACATTCAGCTAAAGCAACAACTACATCACCAGGACCAACGTTTGCTTCAATAACTTGTTGACGACCAAAAGTTAAATAATCTTCAAAGTTTTCAACTGAGTGAACAAGTGCACGGTCACCACCAGTTGTATGAGAATTAGTAACTTCACTAATTTTCATTAATTCTTCTTTTTTAGCAGGTAATACTTGAGTTAAAGATGTCCAGAAATATCTCCAAGCAGCATCTAATTGGATAGCCATACGACCAGATGCACCAACTGAAGAGAATAGAACAGTCTTATGATTATTCATAGCACTAACAATTGCATCTACTAAAGCTTCAAATTCAGGAGTATGGAATGCTTCTTTGGCTTTAGCAGGAATATATTTGTCTGCAGCTAAAATTAATTTAATCCCTTCTGAAGTACTTCTTGCAATAGTAGCACTTAAATTTTTAGTAATAGGATTTGATTGTTCTGTTGGAATAACACCTAAGTGGAATTGTTTTTCATTTTCTAAGAAGTCTTTTGATGCTTCTTCTGGTGTTAATATAGTCTTGTAAATCATATAAAATTAATCTCCTTTTTTAATTTACTTTTAACACATTAATTATACCATAAATTGGTATGATATTCAAGTTTAACGTATAAGTTTTTATTTTATTTCTTCTTTATAGGGAATTGAATCAATTACAAACTCTTTTGTAACTGAAATACTTGAGGCAACACTAGCTATTATTGCTGCATCATAAAGACTTTTACCTTCTAATAATGCTGCAACTAATACGCCATTATATGTATCACCTGCACCAGTTGTATTAACAGGAATAACAGTTTTCGCAGGTATTTTATAAATTAAATCTTTTTCTTTCAAAATAGAACCTTTTTCACCAAGTGTGATAATTACATTATTTAAATCAATATTTTTTATGTTATTTTCATCAACTAAATCAAATAACATTTTTGCTTCATGTTCGTTTGGAGTGATTAAATAAACATCTTTTAAAAGATTTATTGGTAGTTTTTTAGCAGGAGCCGGGTTTAAAATAACTAGTGTATTATGTTTTTTTGCAAGTTCAATTGCTTTATATAACGACTCATCACTCATTTCAAGTTGAAGTAACAAATATTTACTGATTTTAATTTCTTCTTCAAAAAGCATTACATCTTCTTTAGTCATTTCAATAGAAACTCCAGGATAACAAACTACTCTATTTTTTCCCTGTTTATCTATCATAATACACGCACTAGCACTTTTCTTGTTAGTTCTTCTGATTACATGTGCATTAATGTTTTCTTTTTTTAATGTATTTTCCACCAATGTTGCAATATTATCGTCTCCACATAATGTTAAAAAAGAAACTTTTGCACCATATCTTGCAGCTGCTACTGCTTGGTTATAGCCTTTTCCTCCATATTCTACATGATACGTATTTGCAACGACAGTTTCACCTTCTTCATTAAAGTGATCCATTTTCATAAAAATTGATTCACCACTTAGTCCAATAATTGCAATTTTATTTTCTTTGTTCATATTACCTCTTTTAAAAAAAGCTCAAATTTAATTTGAGCTTTAATTTATTTATTTTCATTTTCTTGTTTTTTTAAAGCATCACGATATGAAATTTCAAGTTGATTATAAGGAATTTTAATACCAGCTTTCTTCATTTCATCATATACTGTTTCTAATAAATCAAATGTTACAGTCCAGTAATCACCATTATTAACCCATACTTTACAAGAAACATTAATTGATGATGGTGCCCATTCGCAAATTCTTACTGCTGGAGCAGGATCTTTTAAAATTAAATCATGCTTTTCACATATATTTAAAATAAGTTCTTTGGACTTCATAAAATCTTCTTCATAATCAATAGAAAAAACAAGGTCAACTCTTCGTGTTGGTTTAGTACTATAATTTATTACATTCCCACCAATTAAAGAACCATTTGGAATTAATACAACTTTATTGTCTGGTGTTCTAAGATGTGTATAAAAAATTCTAATATCTTCAACAGTACCAGATGTTCCTTGACATTCAATATAATCATCAACTTTAAAAGGTCTTAAAAATAAAATTAAAATACCACCCGCAAAATTAGATAATGTACCTTGAACTGCTAAGCTTAAACCAAGACCAGCAGCAGTAACTAAACCCGCAACACTTGATGTATCAATACCTAAAAATGCAATAGCCATTAATAGTAATAATAATTTAACAATTTTATTTGATAAATAATAAACGACTTGAACTACAGTCTTTTCAACATTTCGTTTTATCATACGTTTGCGCATACGTTTTGTAATAATATCAACAATCTTACATAGTATAACCAAAACAATAAATATTACAACAACTTCAATACACTTATTTACAAAGTTTTGTAAAAATTCAGGAAGTCCCCAATCAAAACTAAAAACTTTATCCAGCAATGTAGGATTTGAAACTACTTCTTCTGTTTCTGGAGTGGTTGTAGAATCAGCAACTGCACTTAAAAATCTAAACATACTTTCCTCCTTAAATGTTTATTTATTAATTTATTATATTTTACAATAAAATAAACTTTTTTTCAAGATTAAAGTCCTATAAATTCTTTAAATCTTTAATATTTGCAACTTGTGAACGATAAATATTTGCATAAACACCATTTTGTTTAACTAAGGATTCATGAGTTCCCTCCTCAACTTTAATACCATGGTCTAGAACAAATATTTTATCAGCATTATAAATTGTTGATAAGCGATGAGCAATCACAATAACAGTTCTATTTTTACAAGCATAAGCTAATGATTGCTTTATGATATTTTCCGTTTCTGTATCAATATGTGAAGTCGCTTCATCCATAATTAGTATAGCCGGATCATGAATTATTGCACGTGCTAAACTAATTATTTGTTTCTCACCAGCACTCATATTCACACCATTTCTTGACAATTCTTGATGAATGCCTTTAGGAAATTTATTAATTAATCTATCCCCACCCATTGATTTTAATACATTAATTATTTCTTCATCAGATACATCATCTTTACCAAAGCGAATATTTGATGCAATATCACCTTTTAACATTATAGGTTCTTGTAATACAATACCTATATGCTCACGATATGTTCTTTTTGAATATGTAGTTATATCTATATCATCAACATAAATTTGACCAGATAGTGGATCAGTTATATCATAAAATCTAAGAAGTAAATTCATCATTGAACTTTTACCACTTCCTGTATGACCAACTAATCCTACCAATTCACCAGCTTTAATATCCATTGAAACACCCTTTAATACATAATCATTTTTAGTATAACTAAACCAAACATTATCAAATTTAATATCACCATTAAATCTATTTATATTTTCTTTAGAGTCATCTTCTAAAGGTGCTTCAATTAATTTATGGATACGTTCTATTTGAACATGAGAATGTTCAAATACTCCAATTTGTGTAAAAATTATATTAATAGGTTCAACAATTCTAGATAAATAATCATTATAAGCATATATTAAACCTGCAGTAATGATTATATTTCCTACATTCAAGTGTTGCAATCCAAAATAAACAACAATTAAAGTTGTTATACACGAACGAAGAATATTAATCATATTCCAACCAAGTGTTGTATTTAATTTAACTTCTTTCAATTGTTCTTTTCGATACTCATCATTTATTTGATTAAATTCATTAATAGTTTGCTTATGAAAATTAAAAACTTGTAATATTTGTATACCATTAATTACTTCATTTATTTTTGCAGTAAGCATACTTCTAGACTCATTAACTTTTTCAGCTATATTTTTTAATTTTTTCAAGAAAAATCTAATCCAAAAATATATTAATGGATAAGTTACAAACGTTATAAGTGCTAATCTATAATCCAATATAAACATTCCAATATAAGCCAAAACAAAGCTAAGAATTGCAGTAGCAAACAATAACAATAATTGTCTATACATTATTATTAATCCATCAACATCACTTGTTATTCTAGTTGCCATCTTTCCTGCAGGTTCAGTTTCAAAATATGATATAGGTAAATATTCTATATTTTTAAATGCCCTTGTTCTACCCTCATTTGCTAAATAATTTATTACTTTATTTATTGAATAAGCCTGTATAAAACCACATAAAATTGTAACTAATGTTTTTACAAAAATAATTATTATATATAATGTTAATTTAGGAAAAACTGGTTCATAAAAAGCAAATACATCATCTTTAGAAAGTTTAACTACATCATATGTATAGATATTTTCATTATCACTTGTAGTTAAATAAGTTTTTCCACCTACTTCAACAATTTCTTTATTTCCACCAACAACATAGTTGTCTACAAAATAAAAACCATTCTTGTAAAGAACAATACTTGCACCTTTTTTCACGGTATCTAATTCATTTAAATGTCTTGTTTGTTTATAATATAAGCCATTATATAAAACAGTGTAATCATCTTGTGATTCTACTTCATTCCATTCATATTCAATACCTAAAATATATTCATCTAAAACAGTTTTAACAAGTAAAGGAGAAATGAAAGCAAGTGTTTGAATAATAAGAATCATTAAGAAACTTATATAAAACCAATGCATTCTTCCTTTTAAAAACTTAAATAGTCTCTTATAATTATTCATAGTTATCACCTTTTATTTGAATTAAGTATTGCATTTTATACCAATTATCATATTTTAACAATTCTTTATGCGTTCCAATATCAGTGATTTTTCCATCTTGAATAACTACTATCTTATCTGCAAGAGCAATTGCACTGAAGCAATGTGCAACAATAATATTTGTTTTACCTACGCGTGTTGATTTTAATTGTTTAATAATATTCGTTTCTGTTAATGCATCAACTGCACTTAAAGAATCGTCTAATATCAAAATTTCGGGATCTTTTACAAGAGCTCTTGCAATTGATAATCTTTGACGTTGACCTCCTGATAATGACCCTCCTAATTCACTAACTAAAGTGTGCTCACCATTTGATAATTCATTTAAATCTTTTTTAAAATCCGCAACAATCATTGCATTATCAATTTGTTCATGTGTTGCACTAGGATTACCAATTAAAATATTATCATCAACACTTCTTCTAAACAATATATGTTCTTGAGGGACATATCCTACCATATTGCGGATATCATCAATTTTATATTCCTCAATAGGTATATTATCTATTAAAATTTTTCCACTGGATATGTTAAATTCTCTAAGCAACTGCCTAATCAACGTTGATTTACCGCTTCCTGTTGGACCTACAATACCTATTGTTTCACCACTATTTATGGTTAGATTAATATTAGATAATACATTAAAATCATCAAATGGGTATTTAAAACATACATCACGAAACTTAATTTCTTTAAATTTCATAATATTCTTTGGTTCACTAATATCATGAACTTCTGTTTCTAAATCCATAATTTCGAAAAATCTATTTGATGCAACATTAATACTACTAATTGTATTTAAAACATTACTTAAACCAATTAATGGACCATATAACATTCCAACATATAATAAAAAACTTACTAAATCACCAGGAGTAATATTTGATTTTATAACCATATAAGATCCTAAACCAATTGCAATAAAATAAGATATCGCATAAATAAGTTCAAACATTGGAACAAATAAGGACTCAAACATTTGAATGTGCCACCACGATTTAGTATCATTATCTATTGCAGTCTTTGTTTTTACGTAATCATCATCTTCCATCCCATATGCACGAACAGTCTTAACACTTTCAATTGATTCTAATACATTTTCAGTCATTTCACCATAAATTTGATGGTGCTTTAAATAATAAAGTCTTTTTTTCTTCCTTATATTATTAAGTATGAAAATAGCAAAAGGCATAAAAGCAATAGATAATAAACTTAATAGAGGATTTATTGAAATCATTACACAAATAGCAGCAACAATTGTTATAAAATAATATATTACATTTTGTAAAAATGAAGTAGCAAGACCACTTACAGTATTTAAATCATTTGAAATACGAGCTATTAAATCACCTTTAGTATACTTTTCATAGATATATGAATCTAATTCAAATAAATGTTCTAAATATTGTTCTCTTAATCTAAAAGATAACTCTTGTCCTAGTTTGTTCATAGTATAATGATAAAAGATATTAACGAAATAGATAAAAATAGGAATGATCAATAGTCCTATAATATAGAAAATTATTCTATTAATAGTAACATTTCCCATAACTATATCATCAATTGCGATACCTAAAACTTTAGTTGGTATAACTGGCATTACAGATACAAATATTAACGCAAAAAAACACAATATATAATCTTTAATAAATTTTTTAAAGAACCATTTTAGTCTTTTAAATGTTTTGAAAATTTCCTTCATAAGTTCTTCTCCTAAAAATTATTTTGTAATTATTTCACACCCTTCTTCTGTTACTACAATGGTGTGTTCCCATTGCGCAGACAATTTACCATCATATGTGTAAATTGTCCACCCATTTCTACTATCTTGATATATAAGTCTAGATCCTTCATTTATCATTGGTTCAATTGTAAAAACCATACCGGGCACAATTAACATTCCAGTGCCTTTTTTTCCAACATGAGAAACGTATGGATCTTCATGCATCGCTAGACCTACACCATGACCTCCTATCTCGCGCACAACACTATACCCATGTTTTCTAGCGTGTGTTTCAATAAGAAATCCAATGTCTCCAAGTCTTGTGTTCCAAGGGATAATAGAGTTTATAGCAAGTTCTAAACATTCTTTTGTCACTTTAACTAATTTTTTTGCATTTTTTTTTGCTTCACCAATAATATACATACGCGATGCATCGGCATAATAACCATTATAAATAGTAGTGACATCTACATTAACTATATCACCATTTTTTAAAACTTCTTTTTTAGAGGGTATACCATGACAAACAGCATCATTAACAGAAACACACACACTTTTTGGAAATCCCTCATAATTAAGTGGTGCTGGTATTGCACCGTGTTCAATAGTATAGTTATGAACAAGTGTATTTATATCATCAGTAGTCATTCCTGCTTTAATATTTCTTTCTACCATATCTAAAATAGCAGTATTAATAACTCCTGCAGTTTTTATACCTTCAATTTGTTCTTTTGTTTTTATCATTTTAGGTGTTGGTACAGAAATATTTTTCTTTCTATAAAGTTCTAGTTTATCTTTTATTTTTTCATATGCTTCATTCATTGTTTCACCTCATATATATTAACATTATACCACTTTTACGCATAAAAAAAATGGCTAATGCTTTCGCATTAACCATTTTTAATTTTTATTATCTGTTGTACATACCTTCAACAGCAGTTGCTAATGTAATAGTTTCTACAACATCACCAACTTTAACTTGAACAGTGTATGCAACAACTTGTGAGAATTCTGGTTGAGCAATAATACGACCATTTTCACTTAAGATAGAAGCATATTTTTCATCTACAGTGATTGAATATTCGTAATCTTTGTATTCAGTTAATAATGCATATTCAGCTTTAACTAATTCAAGGAATTCATACCAGATTTCAAGATTGTTTTCAAGCATTGGAGCAGGACAATGTTTACCATCAAAGAAATGATGTCCTTTAACTCTTTCAATACCTAAATCATATTGAACCATTAATGAAGCAACAAGTTGTGCAGTTACTTGCCATGTATACCATAAGTCAGAACCTCTGTTAACACATGATTCAATACCAATTGAACTTAAGTTACCACCTGAACCACAGATTAAACCAGCAACAGTTTGACCAAAACTCCACCAAGTTGGTCCCATATAATATTCACCATCAATAACAGTTACAGGGAAGTCTTGAGAGTTGAAGTATTCTTCTACAGGTCTATTATCAATCTTAGCCCATGAGTATAATGAGTTAAATGTATCAGTTGATTTAATAGTACCATCAGCATTATAAATATGAGTAGTACCTCTTGATTTATAATCATAAGTATCAGGAAGTTTAATAGATGTCTTTTGACCATTGATTTCGAAATAGAAATCATTTGAAGCAGTCCATTCGATAGCTAATAGATCACAACCATCATATTTAACACCAGTAGGCATCCAACTAAAGATTAATTCATTATTAGCATTCTTCTTATTAGAGTTTGAATAGTAACGAGCATTTGAGTCACCAGCGTGCCATGCACCATGTTTATGATCTAGTGTAGCATAAATTTCATCAGTTGCAACACCACCATCAGAACCTTTATTACCAGTAACATAGTGGATAGATACATCAGCATTACCACTTGTGAAGTAAGAAGCATGGTTATCTGTATCAGCAGTTGAATCGAAACCAGCTGTGTAGTGAACTGTAATGAATTCTAGACCTTGTTCAACTGTAGAGTTTGCATAATAGTCATTTGAAGCATTACCAGCTGCTAAATATTCACTATTAATCTTCATTTCATGGTTATAGAAAATCTTACTTACACTACCAAAGATATCAGCAAGATAAGCACCACCAATTGATAGATCATATCTTAAGAAATGATTACTTTCATGATTTTCAACAGCAAATGCTAAAGCTTCAGACATTGCATCAGTAACAACAGTTACGATAAAGTCGTAATATACTTCAGGATTTGAAGCAACAGTAGCACGAATTGTAACAACACCTTCGTTAACACCTACAACTTCACAAGCACCATCATTTAATACATTAATAGTTGCAATTTCAGTATCTAATGAAGACCAAGTTAATACTTCTTTAGAACCATCACGTTTGATGTATTCAGCAAGTAATAAGATCTTATCAGCGATTGCTACATATGAATTTGTATAATATCCAGCATTGAAATGATCTGGAGAGTAAACTACTAATTCAAATGAATCACTAGCACCTGATTCAGATTTAGAAATAAGTGTAATAGTTGTTTTACCATTAGCGATACAGTTAATGAAACCTTTATCATCAATAGTAGCAACTTCTGGATTACTTGATGTAAATGCAACTTGTTGGATGCTTGCATTTGAAGGATTGATTGTCCAAGTTAATTGGTGAGTTTCAAATCTCTTTAATTCAGCAACTTTATTATCAATAGTTACACTTGTAACAGGAGTACCTTCAGCAAATTTAGCATAAAGTTTTAATCCATCATCAGCATGTGAAACTGTAGTTACAACTTCACCTGAGAAGTCAGCTTCTTTATACCAACCAGCAAATACATAGTTTTCTTGGCTAACTTGAGGTAATTCAACATTATCTAAATAGTAACCATAAACTGTTTGTTCAGTAGCACTTAATTTTGCCCAGAAACCATTTGCATTTTCATAAACTGAATGGTCAACTGAAGTATAACTTGTTCCAGGTCTAATTACAGTACCTTTTAAGAATGCACGGAATGCATAAGAGATACCATAAATCATATCACCTGAATAAGCAGATTGATTAATTAATGCTCTTAAACCTAAAACGTTACAGTTATTAGATGCAACATCTCTTACTGATAATTCATATAGATATTCAGCAAGCCATAACCATTTTTCTCTAGGAGTTTGACCATTAGCAAGTTTAACATCTTTATCCATAAATGTATGGTAATCGATGTCAGAGAAGCTACCAGTTGCAATATCAGCAGCAGTTGCATAACCTTTACCTAATGTAGAGCTATAATCATTAACGAAATCTTGAACTAATTCTTCTCTTGAAGCATATTTAATACTACCACCATTTAATTCATAAGTGATATAGTAGAATGTAGCTTCAAACCAATTAGCATATAATTTAACATCTGAAGTAACTTTAATTTCAGAAATATAATCTTCAGAACCTTTTTCTAATGTCCAACCTAAGAATACATGAGCATGTTTAGCTGGAGTAGGAAGTTTAACAGTAGTACCATCAGTAGCACTATATACTAATTCTTCTGATTCACCACCATCTAAATCATATTCTAATTCGAAGATTTCAACATATTGAGCGTATAATGTAATATCGCCTTTCCAATCCTTTTGGATTTCTTTATAAATCTTAGAACCTTCAGCATCTAATGACCAACCTAAGAATTTGAAGCCTTCTTTAGAAGCACTATATAATGCAACTTTTTGACCTTCTAGGTATTTAACATCATAACCAGCTTCTAATACACCACCGTCTAATACATAAGTTAAATTAGAATATACTTCAGGATCTTCGATGCTTTGACCAAGTTTCCATGCAGCATATAATTCATCACAAACAGCAGGATCAGTTACGATACCATAGTCTGTAGCATGAATATATCCAGATGGTAATGGTTTACCATAATAGTTACCTTCATAATGCATTGTAGCAGCACCTAAGTTAGAATTACCAGCAGCATATTTATCTTGACGATAAGCAGTTTGATCAAATACGTTAAACATAACGTTACATTCAGAACCAGCTACAGAGTATCTTACAGAAAGGATAGTACCAGCTAAGTAACCGAAATAGTTATGAATAACATTAATCTTACATCCAGCAGGAGCTTTACGTAACATAATACCACAAGTGTAGTAATCAGTATCATCAATAGTTCTACCAATAAATGTATTATCAATAACATTAATTACTTCTGCATTACATCCAGTAGAACCAAGCATAATACACCAGTCATCAGTAATCCATTCAAATGTATTACCAATAATATCTAGAGTACCAGCAGAGTTATACATAGATAGACAGTCAGATAGAGAAGAGTTATCAGTACCTTCATGAGTGAAGTAGTTATTCTTAATTACTAAGTTAGTTACAGCTGTATCATTAGCATATACACCTTTTAAGTATGTTCCAGAACCAATGTTGAAGTAAGAATTAGATAATTCTAAGTTAGAGATTGCACCATCAGTAACAACAATAGCATTACGGTTAGTTGAACCATTCTTTAAGAATGTTGAAGAAACACTATGAAGGTTAGTTAATGTAACATTATTAGCTTTAACTTTAACGTTAGCAGTAGCACCTAATTGAACACCATCTAGAACAAATCCAGCAGCTTCAATAACTACAGGTTGAAGTAGAACAGCTTCAGCAGCACGTTCAGCAGTACCTAAAACACCATGATTAGGACCATAAATAGTTAAGTTAGCAACAGTAATTGTTACAGCCTCATCATAAGAACCAGCAGTTAGGTAAATTTCATCACCTTCTTTAGCAACAGCTAAAGCTTCAGCAATTGTCTTATAAGTTTGATCTGCACCAACGATTAATTTACCATTTAACCAAGCTTCTTCTTTAGAAGGAATTTCTTCAGCAGTGCCTAAGTCATTAGTATGAGTTGCATTAACGAATGCAGAATCAGCAACTGGGTAAGAACCCCAATAGTTACTATCACAAGTTACAACAGCTTTTGTAGAAGAGTTCTTAACAAAGATAGTATCAGCTGAGTTAATTACTGTATTATAGTTACATACAAATTTACCATTATCAGCAGTTAATTTATCAGCTTTATCAATTCTTAATAACATATAACTGTTATCAACAGTATTATAATACATTTCACAGTTAACTTTATCAGTTTCAGAACCAGTGAATGTTCCGAATCTAATTGCACCATGAGAACCAGCAGTTTGACCGTTATTTAAGAATGTGTTGTTTTCAACTAATACATTACATGCACCATATTTGCATAACCAAATTAAATATTGAGCATAATTTTCAAAATGGTTGTTAGTAAATACTAAATTACCTGTTGCACCAATAGTTGCACCATTACCAAGTTTAACAGCATCATTATAGTTAACACGACGACCAACAAATACGTTGTTATCCATAGTTAAATTATTAATGTTAGTAGCATAAATAATCATTGGACGGTCATTATTAATAGTACTTGTAGAAATCTTAGAATTTGAAATAACTACATTAGATACAACATTTGAACCAGTTTGATCAAATTCAAATGGAGCCTTTGTACTTACATTTCCAACATTAGCTGTTGAATCATAAACATTAACATAAGTAATTGTAATACCACTAATGCTTTGACTACCATCAGATTTAATTTTACCTGCACCAGTTAATGCGATACCGTTAATAACAACATTATCAGCAGCAACAATTAAATCACTAGTAATAACTGCTTCAGAAACACGTGTATCAGTGTTAGGATTTACATCAGCATTTGGACCTTTAATTGTAACTGATTTAGTAATAGTAGCACCTTCATATGTACCAGCAGATAAAATGATTGTATCACCCTTAGAACAAGCAGCTAATGCTTCAGCAATAGTCTTGTATTCTTTATCAGCACCAACATAAAGTACTGTAGGAAGTTTTGATTCTTTTTCTGTCCAATGAGCATATAAAGTAACATCACCAACAACATCAGCACCAATAGAAGTTACATAATCAGTTGAATCAGCTTTAAGTGTCCAACCAACAAATGTATAACCAACTTTTACAGGTTTAGGAAGTGAAGAAACACCAATTGTTTCAACATAAGAATTTACATATTCACCTTCAAAACGACCATAGTCTAATTCATAATTAATATTATAAGTTTCAAATACTTCTTGAGTATCAGACCATTTAGCATATAATTTGATATCACCAACAGTATCTGCAGGTAATTCTAAGAATGTCTTACGATATTTATCATTTAAGCACCAACCAATGAATTCAACACCATCACGCATTGGAACTTCAAGAGTAAATGGTAATTCTTCAACAGTATATTCATACTTAGGATTAGCAGCAACAGTAACAACTTTTGTAGGAACATTAGCTTCCCACCAACTTTCAGTATCTAGACCAGTAAAGTCCATAGTAAGTGGAGAAGTTAATTTGCCTTGTTGTAAGAATGCAGCTAAATTAGCACGCCAATACTTATTATAGTTAGCAGCACTTGAAGCATTCTTCATATAAGATAAACCACTATAATTTTCATTGTAAGTTAAGATAAATTCTTGTAACCATGACCATTTAGCAGCAAGTTCAGCATCATTCCAGAATGGAGCAACACCAAATGAAGAAGTCTTAGTATAGAAGTTAACAGCAGTTAAACCAGTTAAACCATATTTTCCAGCATAATCAGCTAAGAAGTCAGCAACTAATGCATCATAATTATCATAAATATAAGCAACAGAATCAACAGAGAATGTACCACCGTTTAATTCATATTCAATCTTATAAGTAGCAGCTTTATAATTTGCATATAATGTAACATCGCCTCTTGTTCCTTGAGGAATTTCAGTAACGATTGCACCACCCTTAGATAAACTCCAACCAGTGAATTCATAACCAGGTTTAGAAGCAGTCATTTCTAATTTTAATCCAGTAGAACATAAGTATTCAACAGGAGCATTTGCAGATAATGTACCACCGTTTAAATCATATGATAATGCATAATTATCTTTTAATTCAGCATATAAAGCAGTTAAGTTAAGATCACCAACTGTATCAGCAGAAATCTTATTGTAAACTTTCATTAATTCAACTGTAGCATTACCAGTTGCAGGATCACCAACAAAGTTAACAACGTCACCTACTTGAACAGCTTCTTTGAATGCAGCAGTATCAGCAACTTGACCATAACTGTCAGAAATCATTAATACATAATCACCTGAGTAATCATATGCTCCATCACCTGATTTACCAATTGCAGATACAACATAAGAACCATCTTCTTGCATTGTAATAGATACTCTGAATGAATATAATGCAGAAGTAACAGCACCCTTCTTGAATATGAAGATATGGTTAGCATAGTTACCCCAGAAGTTACTATTAGCAGAAGCTGTAATAGTTTCTTCTTTTGCAACACCCCATCCTAAGAATTTATAACCTTCTTTTTCAGCAAGAGGTAATAATGTTTCAACACCTACTTCATATTGATAAACAACAGCAGGAATTTCTGGATTAGTAGGTAAATACTTAGCAGCATAAGCTTCAAATGTTAAACCAGTATGATCTGAACCATAACCAGCAGTATTTGTAGTACCAGTAAGATTTAAGAATGTATGAACTTCACCACGAGCTTCAGCTTGTCCATCAGTAGCAGCTAATACAGCTTTACCTCTAGCAACACGTGCATCATTAATTAAATTCAATAACCAAGCCCATTTAGCTCCGTATTCAGCACTTGTTAAGAATTTATAACCAGCACTTGAACCATCACCCATATAAGATCTTGCAAAGAAGTCAGAACCATCAGCTTTAACTGTTTTACCAGAATGAGCATTGAAATCTTTAACGAAATCAGCAACAACTTCAGCATGATTTGCATATGCATATGGAGATACAAATGAACCACCATTTAGGTCATAAGTAATATTAAATGCATTTAATTTCCATGTAGCTTTAACAGCAACATCACCAGTTGTACCTAAAGCAATAGTAGTTACAGCATTACCTTCAGCATCAACCCATCCTAAGAATGAATGATTTTCTTTAGTAGGTTCAGCTAATACGATTTCATCTTCAATAGTGAATGTAGCAGGATTACCTTCTGCATTAATACCACCATCTAAATCATAGTTAATGTTATAAGTTACAACTTCCCATTTAGCATAAACTGTTAAATCACCAGTAGTACCTTTATTAACCTTATCAGCAGCAACTGTATATTCAGCATCAGCATACCAACCAGCAAAGTTATAACCAACTTTAGTAGGTTCAGCTAATGTGATTTGATCTTCAACATTGTAAGTAGCAGGGTTACCTTCAGCATTAACACCACCAGCTAATTCATAGCTAATGTTGTATGTTATAATATTCCATTTAGCATAAACTTTAACATCACCTTTTGAACCTTCAGCAATAGTTCCAGCTTTAACTGTACATGCTTCATCAGCATACCAACCAGCAAATGTGTAGCCTTCTCTAGTAGCAGCTTTTAATTCAAGTGGAGTAAGTAAAGTATTATAACCAGCAGGGTTTTCTTCAGAGTTAACACCACCATTTAATACGTATTCAATAGCAAAATCACTTTCTTCAATGTTAATTTTTACTACGAATGCAGTTTCTGCAACACCATCTGAAACATAGGCAATAATAGTAGCTTCACCAACACCAACAGCTGTAACTTGACCATTTTGATCAACAACTGCAAGATCTGGATTAGCAGATTCCCATCTAACTGGTGCGTCAGAATAAATAGGGTCAAATCTATAATTAATTGTTTGAACAGAACCCTTTAGCATGTTAGGACTGTATTCAGTAAACACGATATCAGGTGTTTCATTTGTAAATACAGTAACGTGTGCCTTATCAAAAACGATAGCCTTTTGTGACCATTCAACTTTAATTTCAGTTTCACCCATGCCAACACCTATTAACTTACCGTCAACAAATTTGGCAACATTTGGATCACTAGATGTATAAATAAGTTCTTTTCTAACTTTATTAACATCATAGTTTGAACCAGCAGAAATATTAATGTCTAAACTAATAGTTTGGCCTTCTCTAACAGTATAATCATCGCTTCCGAAAGCAATTTTTACTGTATCAGCAGCAGATGTACACGCAGCGATACCTAAAACTACAAGTAGAGACACTAAAACTAAGAAAATTCTTTTTCTCAAATTCATGTAAATTCTCCTTTTCCTTTCGAACTTTTTACACTTTATTATAACACTTTTTTATTTTTTTGACAAGCGTTTTCATAGTATTTTTATTATTTTTTAAATTATAGCCCAAAAAAATAATAATTTTCACTTATTTTCTTATTAAATTTTTCCTACTTCAAATTAAAAAGTTTATATAAAATAGCTGAAGCAACAATAGTAATTTTCTATTAATGCTTCAGCTATTTACATTTATTATTTATTTATTTATATTTAATTAATTTTTTATACAAAATCCGACCAATTAGGGTCTTCCATTACATAAATAATTTTATTATCAGAAATTTGTAATTTTGACTCTGAAATAACACTACCATTTACAATTAACTTATAAAATGAATTCATATATGCTTCATCATTAATTGATACAGTTATATTAATATAAACCAAATCAGTAGAATTTTCAGCAGTAATATCACACCATGATAAATTATTATTTTTAATAATATTTAAATTAATTGTATTAATATTTATATCAATAATATTCGTATATACAGCTTTAAAATTCTCATCTTCACTAGTAATAAATTCAAATGTTTCATCATAACTAACAATATTTTCATTACTATCTTGCCAATATAAGAACTCTTTATCATCTAACTTATCAGCAGTAACTGTAACATTTTGCCCAATTAAATACATATATTTGCTTGTTTCATTGGATAAAGTTCCATTTTCTATTGAAATCATTGCAAAATTTTCATTTGCAAGATTATTAGCATTATAATCAAATAAAATTTGAGCAGCAGTGCCATAGTCTAATAACGCTTTATATAAATCAAGTTGTTTTTCAGAACAATTTACATTAGTAATTCGATCTTCAACATAATTAGGAACACTATATTGAACAACATCTGAATAAATTTTTTCACCATCTATTTCTACATAAGCACGCATGTATATATTATCAGCCATTTTTTTAGCAGCAATTCCATTTGAATAATAAATTAAACATTTTTGCCCACTAACTGTCGCATTACCATTTGCTAAACTAACATAGTTTGCATTCTCTATAGTATATTCAGTTTGTTCACTATCCCAAAATAAAAGTTTTACTGGATTTACTGAATTATCTATATTATTAGTTCCAACAGCTACCATTAGATAAATGTATTCACTATAAGATATATTATATGAAACTATACTTAACTTAGTTGTTAAATTTACAGCACGTTTAACAGATTTACTATTTATAATTTCATTAGCAAGGCTATTAGTATTATAATCAAACAGTATTTGAGCCGCAGTTCCGTAATTTAATAACGCATTATATAAATTTATTTGTTCTTCTGTACTCTTACCACTGTTAATGCGATCTCTAACATACTGTACAACGCTATATGTTGTTACATCTGAATAAATTTTTTCACCATCTATTTCTGCATAAGCACGCATATATATATTATCAGCCATTTTTTTAGCAGCAATTCCATTTGAATAATAAATTAAACATTTTTGCCCACTAACTGTCGCATTACCATTTGCTAAACTAACATAGTCTGCATTTTCAATAGTATATTCAGTTTGTTCACTATCCCAAAATAAAAGTTTTACTGGATTTACTGAATTATCTATATTATTAGTTCCAACAGCTACCATTAGATAAATGTATTCACTATAAGATATATTATATGAAACAAAACTCAATTCAGGTTTTAACGTTTCACCTTTTACTTTTTTATACATTTGCGATTTACAGCAACCAACAATAAATAATACAAAGATCACAATTATAAAAACATTTCTTTTAAACTTCATTTTTATCTCCTAAACAATGTTTTTTTCCTTAATTGTAACATATTTTTTCAATAAAAGCAATTTATTTAGGAATCAAAAAATAGAGGCATTTTCATTGAAATGATAAACTAAACGTAGACACAAAAAGAGTCTACGTTTTTTTGATGTGTTATAATAAAGTAAAGGAGTTGATACTATGGGAAGACCTAAAGGTGGTAAAAATAGAGAATGGTCAAAAGAAGAAAAATTAAAATTTGTATTAATGGTTATGAATGGAGAAAAAACATATTTAGAGGTAACAAGAGAATTTAATCTTAGTACATCATTATTTTGGAAATGGATGAAACAATATAATGAAGGTGGATTAGAAGCACTAGAGAATAAACGCAAGCCTGGTAATCCATTAGCTAAATATTCAAGACGAAAAGAATTAACTGATATTGAAAAATTAGAATATGAATTAATGTTGTATAAAATTGAGGTAGAAAGATTAAAAAAAGGGTACACCGAGAAGGATGTTCTTTTAGCCCAAGAGAAATTATCAGAAAAGAATATGAAATAGTAGAGACTCTTTCTCGGGATTATAATATTAAATCGCTATGTAAAGTAATGAATGTTTCAAGAAGCGGATACTATAAATGGCTAGACCGTAAAGGAACAATAAATAACTATAAAAAGAATAGAATAGCACTAACGGAAAAAATAAAAAATATCCATAAGCATCATTCAACTTATGGATACAGATCTATAGCCCAAAACATTAGAAATAAAACTGGATGGGTATTTAGCGATAATTTATGTCATAAAGTATGTAAAAGTTTAAATATACGTTCAAAAGCGCGTAAAACATATATTCCAAGAGGTGAAGAAAGTATAACTTATCCTAATATAGTAAATGGAAACTTTAATCCTTCTAGACCTTTTGAAGTTGTTGTATCCGATACAACAATAATTTATTGTAGAGGTAAAAGTTATGATTGGACCTATTATATTGATGTTTACAATAATGAAATAATAAGTTATGATATACAATTGTCAAAACATGGTAATGGTGTTAACAATCATTTTAATGCCTGTAAAAAATTTTTAGAAGAGAAAATAAAAAGAGGATATAAAGACCTTGAAACCACTTTCCACACTGACCAAGGCTCAATATATTCCTCAAAAGCTTTCAACAAGCTACATGAGAATTATACCATAAAAAGATCAATGAGTCGAGCAGGAACACCTACAGATAATCCTGTAATAGAATCTTTAAATGGTTGGATTAAAAATGAATTATACAAGGACTTTAAAATATATTTAGCAGAAGATATTAATATAGAAATAAATGCCTATATTAATTATTTTAACACGAAAAGATTAGCTTATTCATTAAAATATAAAACCCCCGTTCAGTATAGAACTGAACAGGGATTTAAATAATTTCTTTTTGTGTCTACTTTTACTTGACTATTTCATTCATCATACCTCTATTTTATCTTATAAATATGGTGTAAATTGGATTACAGAGGATAAAGTTATTGAATTAGTAATACCATCTTTTTCCACATTAATTGTATAGCTTACTGTTTTTGCAACAGGTGATGTTTTAATAACTCGACCTAAATTATTTACATATTCAGTATTATTAGATACAAATGAAATATTATATCCTTGTTTTACAAATTGTAAAACAGTATATTCAATTTCAACTAATTTTTTAAAATGCATATAGAATCCAGCTTCACGCATTGTTTGTGGACAATTTTTACCGCTAAAATAGTGATGAGTAACAACATCATCAATTGTTAAATCATTTTCATCCATTAATTTAGCAACAAGTTTTGCAAGACGTTGCCAAGTATAATAAATGTCATCACCTTCAGTAACACAAGACTCAATACCAATAGAGTTATTATTTCCACCATAGTTACCTATTTTACGATAAGTTTCACTGTACCATGTTTTTCCTAAGTAATATTGTCCATCTCTTATTACGCAACGAATTCCATAATCATTAATGTCTGAAGTTTTTAAGATTTCACCATTTGGCCCTGTTGGTGCTACTATAGTTGATTTTTCACCATTAATTGCATAATAACCATCATCAGTAATTGTAATAGTTGGATATTTATCAGTTCCATAAATACCACTTGCTATTTCTTCATAAGATCTATTTCCATCTCCTGCATGAAAACTTCTTTCATTATCGGGAATATTATGATAACAATCCTTAGCATCAATAACATATTGATAACTAGCACCATATGTTTTGCCAGTTAACGGATTATAGTTGTTATATACAGTATTACTCCAATCTTTTGCAGTAAAATCAACATCACCAGTATCATGAACACAAATATATTCTTTTTTAGTTATTGTTCCTGGACGAACACCATTACCAAGTGGAGCAATATTTTCAGTAATAACTAAATCTTCAAATAAATAGCCAATTACACTTGTTCTTAATTCATGTGAATAGATTCTTTGCCATCCAGTTACTTTAATATTTTTAACTATATTATTACTTTCTGCAATACTTACAAAATATGCTAAAACTTCATTCATTGATGTATATTGTTCAGTAACAGTAATACCAATTGATGTATTAATAGATTCGTCTTCTTTTAAACAAACAATTATTTCAGCATAACCAAGAGCTGTACCATAAATAATTCCATCTTCATCAATTGTTACAATATTTTCATTTAAACTCTTATAAATAAATCCATCTGAAATAACATTCTCATCAAAATCGAATGCTTCTACAAGCAAATTGACAGTTTCATTTAATTCAACTGTTGCTAAATTATTATCAAAGCTTAACTTCATATGAGGATATAACCATTTAGGACTTAAAATTAAATTTCCATCAATATTATCTTCTAAAGTAAGTTCAGTGAATATCCCTTCATAACCTTCAATCATCCAACCAGCAAATACATAATAATCTCGTTCTAAAACAGGAAGTTTAACTGGCATTTCACCAGTATTATAAGTAGTAATTGCATCACTCGGTAATATCAATGCATCATTTTGATTAAGTTCATAAGTGATATCAAAGTCATTTCCTAACACTTCAACCTCAACTTCTACGTATTCAACTGTTCCATCAGGATAAGTTGCAGTAACATATACAATCGTCTTTCCAGGATTAGTACCATATAATGTAACATAATTTTTACCTTTTGTATCAATTAAAGCAACTTCTTCATTTTCAACTTTCCAAGTGTAAGTAGGTTGTTCTACACCTGCACTTAATTTAGCAGTTAATTTAGTAGTACCTTCATCATAAAATTTTTTAGTTCCTGAAACCGTAAATCTTGGTCCAGCACTTTCCCATTTTGCATAAACATCAATATTATCAGTTGTACCTTTTTCAATTTTTTCAAAAAGAACTGTACACTCTTCATCAATAAACCAACCAACAAAATTAAAACCTTCTTTTTTTGGATTTAGAAGTACAATTTCATCTTCTACCGTAAAAGTATTAGGATTTGTTTCAATGTTTGTACCACCATTTAAATGATAATTAATGTTATAATTTACAATTTCCCACATTGCAAAAACATCAAAATCGCCAGTTGAACCAACAGAAATTTCAGTTATTAATTTATCATTTGAATACCATCCTATAAAATTATAACCATTTCTAATAGGTTCTCTAAATATAACATTATCTTTAACTGTATACGAAGTTGGATTACTAAAATTATTTTCACCACCATCTAAATGATAAACAATATTATATAATCTTTCAAGCCATACGGCTTCAAGTTTTAATTCTCCAGTAGTACCAGCAGGAATTTTAGTAACTAATTCATCATTTAAAAGCCATCCTAAGAAATTATTACCTTCTTTTGTTGGTGCTGAAAGGACCACTTCATCTTCTACACTATATGATGCAGGATTTGATTCATTATTTACGCCACCATGCATATCATAAATTATATTATAATTTATAGCATTCCATTTAGATGAAAGTGTAATATCAGATTTAACTTCTAAATCAAAATCATATAATTCATCATTTAAAAACCATCCAACAAATTCATATCCGTTTTTAGAAACTGCCTCTGCGGAAACTTTTTCTCCCTTTTTAACTTTAAATTCTTTAATAGTTTCATTATCATTTATGAATTTAACAGTGTATTTTTTTCCACAGCTTACGCTCACGCATAAAATACAAACAACAATAATACTAAAAATAATTCTTTGTAAATGTTTCATTTTTTAAAGCCCTCACTTTTTCCCGATAATATTATACTCTTTTTTTTAATTAATTTCAAGAGAAAAAATAGAACTACTTTTAAAGCAGTTCTATTTTATTTACTTTTTAAAAAACTTTTTTATACGGTCAAAAATTTTATTTCCACTTGTTTCATCTGTATCTGCTAGTTCTTTAAATAATTCTTTTTGTTTAGGTGTTAAGTTAGTTGGAGTTACAACTTTAACTATAACAATTTGATGACCAACCTTTTTAGTAATTTTATTATCTATACCTTTATCAGCTAGTCTATATTTATCTCCTGTTTGAGTTCCAGCTTTAATAGTCATTTTAACTGGACCATGAATTGTTTTTACATCAATTACATCACCTAATGCCGCTTGGCTAAATGTAATTGGTAATTCTAATAAAATATTATTTCCATCTCTAACAAAGAACTCATGATCTTTAACTGTAATATGTACAAATAAGTCACCTTGAGTTCCTCCTCTTGTTCCAGCTTCACCTTCACCAGCGACACGAATTGTTTGATCATTGTCAATACCAGCAGGGATATTAACTTCTATATTTTTAGATACACGACGGCGACCTTGGCCATTACAATCAGGACAAGCTTTAGTAATCTTTTGTCCAGTACCACGACATTCAGGACACTCAGATTCCGATCTCATTTGTCCTAAAATTGTATTTTGAACTGTAATTACTCTTCCTCTACCGCTACATCTACTACAAGTTGATATATCATTTCTTGAATACGCTCCAGTTCCACCACATTTTGTACATGTATCAAATCTAACAAACTTGATTTCTTTTCTTACGCCATAACATGCTTCTTCAAATGTAAGTGTAACTTGTTGTTCAATATCTCTTCCTCTAGCAGGACCACTTTTACCACGTGATCCACCACCAAAGAAACTACTAAAAATATCTTCAAAACCAAATCCAGAGAACCCATCAAACCCTTGACCACCACCAAATCCTCCATTTACATCTTCTGTTCCAAAACGATCGTAATTTGATCTTTTTTCAGGATCACTTAAACAATCATATGCAACTTGAATCTCTGCAAATCTTTCATTAGCATTTGGTTCTTTACAAATATCAGGATGATATTTTTTTGCAAGTACACGATAAGCCTTCTTTATGTCTTCTTGTGAGGCGTCTTTTGGTACACCTAGTACTTCATAATAATCTCGCTTTGCTGCCACCTTAATAGCCTCCTATCATATTTTATGATAATTATTTTTTATCATCAGAAATGTCTTCAAAATCAGCATTAATAGTGCCATCGTCATTTTGAGAACCATTTCCTGCATTTTGTTCATTTTGTGCTTTTTGATATGCTTTAGTAGCAACACCTTGAGCAGCTGTAAGTAATGCTTCTTTCTTAGTTTTAATTAATTCTAAATCACTACCATTTAAAGCTTCTTGTAATTCTTTAATCGCATTTTCAACTTGGTTCTTTTCATCTTCTGTAACTTCAGAACCTAAATCTTTCATAGATTGTTCAATTTGGAAGATGTATTGAGAACATTCATTTCTTAAATCAGCTTCTTCTTTCTTAGCTTTATCAGCATCTGCATTTGCTTCAGCTTCTTTAACCATACGATCAATTTCTTCTTCAGAAAGACTTGAGTTACCAGTAATTGTAATAGTTTGTACTTTACCTGTACCTAAATCTTTAGCAGAAACGTGTACGATACCATTAGCATCAATATCGAATTTAACTTCAATTTGAGGAACACCACGAGGTGCTAGAGGAATACCAGATAATTGGAAACGACCTAATGTCTTATTATCAGCAGCCATACTTCTTTCACCTTGAACTACATGGATATCAACAGCTGGTTGGTTATCTGCAGCAGTTGAGAATACTTGAGATTTTGTTGTCGGAATAGTAGTGTTACGAGGGATAATAACAGTTGAAACACCACCTAATGTTTCAATACCAAGTGATAATGGAGTTACGTCTAATAATAATACATCATTAACATCACCTGCTAAAACACCAGCTTGAATAGCAGCCCCCATTGCAACAACTTCATCAGGGTTAATTGAACGATTAGGTTCTTTACCAAGTTCTCTTCTAACTAATTCTTGAACACATGGAACACGTGTAGAACCACCAACTAATAATACTTGATCAAGATCTCTTGCAGTAATCTTAGCTTGTTTTAACGCATCACGTACTGCAACACAAGTTGAATCAACTAAATCTTTAATTAATGATTCAAATGTAGCACGAGTTACAGATACATCAAAGTGAACAGGCATTCCATTAGTCATTGTGATAAATGGAATATTTACATTAGCAGTCGTAACATTACTTAAAGTTTTCTTAGCTTCTTCTGCAGCAAGTTTTAATCTAAACATAGCAGATTTATCATTAGATAAGTCAATACCATTCATTTTCTTGAATTCTGCAAGTAAGTGATTTACTAAACGATTATCAAAATCATCACCACCAAGTTTATTATTACCAGCAGTTGATAATACTTCATAAGTACCATCAGCTAAACTTAATACAGATACGTCAAATGTTCCACCGCCAAGGTCATAAACTAAAATAGTTTGTTCTTTATCTTGGTTCTTATCAATACCATATGCAAGTGCAGCAGCAGTTGGTTCATTAATAATACGTTTTACTTCAAGTCCAGCAATTTTACCAGCATCTTTAGTTGCTTGACGTTGTGCATCATTAAAGTATGCAGGAACAGTAATAACAGCTTCAGTTACAGGGCTACCAAGATATGCTTCTGCAGTAGCTTTTAAGTTTTGAAGAATCATTGCAGAGATTTCTTGAGGTGTATAATCTTTATTTGTTGAATTAATATGGATTTTATGATCAGTACCCATATGACGTTTTACAGAAAATACTGTATCAAGGTTAGTAGCAGCTTGACGACGTGCATTTTCACCAACGATAATTTCACCATTTCTAAACGCAACAACTGATGGAGTAGTTCTAAATCCATCTGTGTTTACAATAACAGTAGCTTCGCCACCTTCAATAACAGATACACATGAATTTGTTGTACCTAAGTCAATACCAATAATTTTACTCATAATTTATTTTCCTCCTAATTTATTAAATTATTTATTTATTTACTTACTTTAACCATTGCAGGTCTTAATACGCGGTCTTTATACATGTAGCCAGTCATTACAACTTCAACTACAATATTTGTTTCTACACCTTCAGCTTCAACAGTTTCAAGCGCTGAATGAAATGTAGGATCAAATGGTTTATTTAAACAATCAATTTGAACTACACCGTAATTTTCTAATATATTTTTTAAACGATTGTTTACCATAATAAATCCACTTAAGAAATTTTTTAATACTTGATCATCTGTTTTAAAATTAACAGCTTTATCTAAAATATCTAACGTTTCAATTGACTCCATTAAGAAATCTTGTAATGCATACTTACGATCTCTTTGACGTTCTTCAACAACACGTTTTTTATAATTTTCAAATTCAGCTTGTTTTCTTAATAGTTGATCCATAAGCTTTGCATTTTCTTCTTGTAACGCGATAAATTCAGGTTCTTGTGTAATATCAAGTTTTACTTTTTTACTTTTTTTCTTTGGTTCTTCTTTTTTCTCTTCAACCACTTCTTCTAAAACTTCATCTTTCTTATTATCTTCCATTTCATCCTCCTATTTCATATTATTTACAAGTGCTCTTAAGAATGATATAACTTGTTTATATTTCATTCTAAGCGGACCATAAATTGTTATAGCACCTGTATGATGTTTACTATTAAAATATGCAGTAACACAAGCACATTTTTTCATAATCTTTAAATTATTTTCTGTTCCAAGTTTAATAGAAATACCACTTGCATCAGAACTAGATATAACAGGAATTGGTCCAGCATCAAATTCTACGATTTGATAAATCGAACCATTTTTTAAACATTCAATATATTCTTGAGCAAGATTTAAATCCGCAAAATCATAATGATTTAATACATTATATTGTCCAACAATTGAACGTTTATCATCAACTAATTTTCGAATATTTCTTAAACATAATTCAAGTACTGCTGAAGCATTAGTAATATAATCAAAGAAATTATCTGTAGTTATATTAATAGTTTTTGCATTTTTAAAATCATTTAAAAGAACATCATGAAGTTTCTCATCTAAAAATTCTATTGTATTTTCAATACTTTGAATATTTATACCTTCAGGTATCAAAACATCACGATGAAGTACTAGTCCATGATCAGTCACTAATAAGAAAATTCCACGACGATTCTTTAAATAAATAAAATCTATTTTCTTAATTAAAGAATTATATGCCGTTTTTTCTAAAATAACAGCTCCATAATTAAAATCTTTATTATTAACAATGCTTTCAACTAATTTTACTAATGTTTCTTTCTTAGAAAGTTTTGAATTTTCAAAAAACTGTGCAACTTGTTCATCTAAATCATCTTGAAGTTCTTCAATATTCATCAGTTCTTCAACATACAAACGATAACCCTTTTCAGTAGGAATTCTTCCACTTGAAGTATGTGTTTTTTCTAAATACCCAAGTTCTTCAAGTGTTGCCATTTCATTACGAAGTGTAGCAGTAGAAACATCTAATCCTTCATATTGTGATAACACACTAGATCCAATCGGTTCAGCATTAGGGCTATCTATATAGCCTTCAACAACAGCAATCATAATTCTTTTTTGTCTATCTGTTAGCAATACTATTACCTCCTTTTAGCACTCTCAACGTTTATCTGCTAATAGTATATCACATTAAATTAGCACTGTCAAGTATAAAGTGCTAATTTTTTATATTTTATGCAAAAAATTTTTTTTAATACTAAAAAAAGTGAAGAATTTCTTCTTCACTTTAAATACGGATTATATTTTAGTGCATCACTTAATACAAACATTTCATCATGTCCTGGATACACTAATAAATTATGTTTCATTTTTTTAATTCTAGCAAGTGTATCATTTAGCGCTATCACATTGCCTGTAGGCAAATCACTTCTTCCAACACTCATTGGAAATAAGACATCACCACAAAACAACATATTATCAATTTTATAACTTAATGAACAATTAGTATGACCAGGGTGATATAATACTTTAATTTTTGTATCTCCAAAGCCTAAAACACATCCTTCATCAATAAAAGATATTTTATTTTGATCAAGTTCAAATTTATCATAACAACCAAACAATGTTGCGCAAGATAAATTATTATCTAGTATTTTTTTATAAGCATTTTTATGCATATAAACATTACAATCAAATTCTTTTATAATATCAAATAATCTTATAAAATGATCATAATGACCATGAGTTAAAAACACACCAACTAGTTTTTTATCTCCAATAAACTTTTTTAAAGTTTTAATATTATTTGCAGGATCAATTAAAATACAAACTTCACTATTATATATTAAATACGAATTAGCTAAATACCCTGCATCACAAAAAACTTCAACTGATAAATTCATTAATAATTATGTTATTTAGAAGCAGGTAAACTTGCAGCTGCGATAGATTGACCTACACGACGAGTCCATTCATCAGGTGTAACGATCTTAATATCTTTATATTCAGGGAATACATTCTTTAATACTTCATTAGCTTTTTCAATTAAGATGTCGCCACCTTCACCACTAGTTACACGACCTAATAATAATAAATATTTAATATCATAGAATTCTGAATAATAAGCAATACTATAACCTAAATATGTACCAATATTTTCATAAATTTCTTTTGCACGAGGATCATGTTCTTTCATTAATCCTTGAACAACTTTTAATTTTTCAGCAGGAGATGCGTTTTCATCAAGTTCAATTCCAGCAAAACCAGCAAGTTTGATAACACCATCTTGGCTAAAGTATTTAACACCACAACCATAGTCTCCACTCCATTCATCTACCATAGCACCTTTATTATAGTCAACTGGTACAAACGCAAGTTCTGATAACCAACCATTTAAGTTACCATCTTTATTAACATAACCTGCAGCTTCACTAGTACCCATAGCGATACCTAAAACTTGTCCAGATTTTAAACTCATAGAACCAGCTAAAGCTGTAACATCACCATCATTAGCAACAGTTAGAGGTACATCACCATATTGTTTTGCAGCACGAATGTACATATCAACAACTTTTGCATCAAACTCATCTTGAGGAACTTTAATAAATAATGAAGCAACTCTTACTTCGTTGTCAATGTAAATACCAGCACTTGACACACCAATAGCATCAACACTAGGCATTTTTTCAGCAGCACGACGGAATGAATCTAGGATTCCTTGATAATGATATTCTGGATCTTCGTTAATTTTAGGGAACCAAACAACTTCTTCTGAGTGGATAACTTCACCATTAACAACAGCTGATACTTTTCTATCTGATCCACCTGCGTCAAAACCAATACGGTTACCTTCTAAATGTCCACCAGCAGGAATAGAAGCTTCAACAGATGCAGGAACATTTTCATAACTACATGCAACTACTTCAAATTTTTGTTTATAAACTCTTTCCATAAATTCAACGTCAAATTTACGTGAACCATTATATGAGAACACTTCTTGCATTGCTTTAACTAATTCGTCATTACCACCAAGATAAATTTTAAAGCCACCAACTATCCAAAGAATACTCTTAATTACTCTTTCAATCATTTCTTCATTTTCTGCATTTTTACCTGGTAAAACGTTTAAATCATAACGATATTTATAACCACTTTGACGTTCTACACAGATTGCAAAAGGGACAGTACCTTTTTCTTTGAACTTACGAAGTTCAATAATCATTGGTCTAAAATCTTTTTCTAAACTTGGAACATAACTTTTCATAACTCTTTTTCCTCCTAGGTATTGTTCTTTATTTCCATATTATTAATTTTATGAACTGTTTCTACGATAATTACGTCACTGCCAATTTTAACGATTTTATTCCAAGGAACAAGTACTTCATCATTGCTTGAAAATATTCCACTTAATCTAAAACCATTATTAATATGAATACTGATTATTCTACCAGTTGCAGTATCAATTGTAACATCTTGAATTTTACCAAGTTTTGTACCATCTTCATCTCTTATAACATCTTTATTAGATAGTTCAGATAATTTCATTTTATCACTCCTAATCTAATTATATGAATCTTTTAACAAAACTTGATATTTTATTATATTAAATATATTTATTTAGAATACATTCCATCTAAATTATAACGTATTCTTTCTTCACCAACAAAAATGTGAACCACAATTTCGTTTAAATCAACTAAAAACCAAGCACTTTCAGGGTTAGAACTATATCCTCTTACCCATAGGCCTAATTTTTCCGCATCATCTCTTAAATAATTAACAGCCGCTGCACCTTGACGTGAAGTATTTACTGAACAAATTACAGTATAATCATAAAAAGGCGTTTTTTCTTTCATATCATATACTTTAATATCAGATACAACTGCTTTTTCTAAACTTTTTAAAATTTCATTTAACATTCTTCACCATTTCCTAAATAATATTTTAAAGCATCTAATGTTAATTCACATATTATTTTACCACTTTTTTCTAAAAAATCAACTTTTTGAATAAGTATTATTTTAACAGCCTTATCTAGACTTACAAAACTAGCAGAAATTGCCTCTTTTGTATAATCTTTACTACGTGTATCTTCAATATAATCAGCCACAAATAACACTTTATCAAGGGTTGACATATTTACTTTACCAGTTGAATGGTAACATATTGCGGATAATATTTCTTCATCATCGATTTGATATTCATTCTTAACTACAAAAGGACCCGCAAGACTATGCCAAATTGGTTTTGAATTTTTAAATTTATCTAGGTCATTAGGAAAGTCTTTTTCAATTATACTCCACAAATATTCATCACTTTTTAATTTTGCAGCATCATGTAAAAGTCCTGCAAGATAAACTTTATCAGGGTTTAAACCAAGGTTTAATCTTTCATTAAGTTCTAATGCCTTTTTTGCTACTTCTAACGAATGATAATATCTTTTTTGAACAACTCCATTAATTGTCATTGACTTTTTTAACTTTTCTTTTAAATAATCATATTTTTCCATCATATAAGTATATTTTCACCTTATATTATATAAAAGTTTCAACAAGTCTAACATCAATATTTTTATGAACTTGAACTTTCAATGCAATATTAGATCCAACAACATGAACAAATCCTAAACCACTTATTAATAAATCATAAGCTCCGCTTTCTATATTAAACATCACTTCTTTTGTTTCGCTTAATCTCTCTAGTTCTTTTTCATTATGTGGTGGAACTAATAACTTTAGTTTTTGTGCATCAGAAATATTATCTGCATTAATAGTTTTAGTACGATGAATATATAAATCATTAGATGTATAAAAACTTACATTAATTTTATCACCTTTTACAAAATCTAGTCTTGCTAAAGCACCCATAAAAATTGTTTGATCAGGATTAAGTTGATAAGTTTTAGGTTTTAAATAACTTTTTGGTGTTAATACTTTCATTGATTCATAATCTAAATAAGCACCAAAAGAACGATAATTTATAAGTCCAGGTGTATCAATAATATAATTATCATCATCAATATAAACTTTAATAAAATCCATTGTTGTTTGGAATTGATCACTTGTAGTAATTAATTTCTTATCATCTAAATATTTTTCTTTAATAGCATTAATAAATGTTGACTTACCAACACTAGCACATCCTAAAATATAGCAATCACGAATTTTATTTAAGCGTCTTTCACGATAAGACTTAGATTTTTTAAGTGCATTATCTTTAATTTTAAATATTTTATTTAATACACTTTCGATATTTTGTTTCTTTTTAGCAGAAATCATAATTACACTTAAAACATCAAGTTTTTCTTTTGCTGCAATGCCTCTAATACGCTCTTCGATTTTTTTAAGATGTACGTCTTTTGGCATAATATCAACTTTATTTACAACGATTATTACTTTATTATCACCGATATACTCATGTAGATTTGGGATAAATCCGCCATAAATATCCATAATATCAATCATCAACACAATGATTGCTTTTTGTTCTTTAATAACACTTATTTTTTTATAGTAGTCATTATCAGAAATTTCTGGATCATATTTTTTTCCATTATGAATAATTTGATAGCAACGCTTACAATAAACATTATCTCCTAAATCAGCACTAACAAGCAGTGGAACATAACCAGGTAAAGATTCATCATGTGTTTGTAATTTAATTCCGCAACCTATACATTTAGCCATGATTTTTCTCCTTTTTAATTATTTCATAGATTTGTGCAGCATATTCAGGATTTTTTCTTGCAATACGTTTTACGATATAAGGTTCTCTCCATCTATTAACAATAGTATATAGTTTTTCACTTTCTCTTGAAATAGATTTTATTAATATTGATTCAACCCCAACATTATTGGCACATAGAATATCTGTTACAAGTTGATCACCAATCATTATAATTTCATTATAATCATTAATATTATTATTTTTAAGAAACTTCTTCACTTTATGTGCAAAAGGTTTTTTCATTAAATTACCAGAACCTGTCGCAGGAAAAGTCTCCATAAATAAATTAATTCTTTTTCCTTTATTGTTACTAAGCACATAAACTTTAAAACCAATTGATAAAAGCCAATTACCAAATTCTATTAATTTATCATTAGGCCTATTTTCATAATATGATATAAGTGTATTATCCAAATCAAAAAGTATGATTCTTTTGCCATTTGCATATAATTCATTGTAGTCTATATCATAAATGGATTTAGCTAGTTTAGTTGGAATATATTTAGACAATATTGTCACCTCATAAATAAACAATCAAATATATTATACTAAAAAAAACATTATTTGTCTATCATTTCACTAATTACGCTGATTTTAAGAAAGGAATTTTATGTTTAACTTATTAACATTGTTTTTATTTCCACTTCTTGGTTCAATGAATCAAGCAAATTTTCCCGAAGTTTTATCAGAATGTGAGGAAAAAGAATATTTAGAAAAATGGAAAAATAAAGATATAAATGCAAGAAATGTTCTAATTGAACATAATTTAAGACTTGTAGCTCACATCGTAAAAAAATTTGAAAATACAAAAGTAGAAAAAGATGATTTATTATCAATTGGGACATTTGGTTTAATTAAAGCAGTAGATTCATATAATTTTGAATCTAATGTAAGACTTGCAACATATGCTTCTCGTTGCATTGAAAATGAAATCTTAATGCACTTAAGAAATATAAAAAAATATAAAGATACAATATCTCTATACACTCCAATTGGTGAAGATAAAGAAGGAAATGAAATTAAAATTTGTGATGTAATAATCGATCCAAGTCCATCCATGACTGATGAATTAATCAAATTAGAGCATTATGAAAAACTAAGACAAGCCCTTACTGAACTAAACCCACAAGAATTAGAAATAATTTCTAGAAGATTCGGTTTAAACAACTATCAAGTAGAAACACAACGAGATATTGCAAAATCTATGGGAATATCACGTAGTTATGTATCAAGAATAGAAAAAAGAGCATTAACTAAATTATATTTAAAACTAAAAGATTAGCAAATTTTAACACTTTTTAGTATAATATGGTTGGAGGATTTCTTTATGGATAAATTTATCAGATCTGCTTTATTATTAGGTGAAGGGAACATTGAATTATTAAACACTAAAACAGTAATGATTTTTGGTCTTGGTGGTGTAGGTAGTTATGTAGTAGAAGGGTTAGTTAGAACCGGTATTAAAAACTTTGTACTTATAGACAATGATACAGTTAGCAAATCAAACATCAATAGACAAATTATTGCTACTATTTCAACAGTAGGTAAATTAAAAACAACAGTTACAAAAGAAAGAATCTTAACTATAAATCCAGATGCAAATGTTATAACTTACGAAACATTTGTTTTACCAGAAACTATCAACAACATAAGTTTTGAAAACATTGACTTTATAGTTGATTGTATAGATACCATTTCAGGTAAAATAGCAATCATTGAAAAAGCAAAACAACTAAACATTCCAATAATTAGTTCAATGGGAACAGGTAACAAACTAGATCCAACAAAATTCCAAATCGTTGATATTTCTAAAACCCATACTTGTCCCTTAGCAAAAGTTATGCGTTATGAACTAAAGAAAAGAAATATCTTACATATTCCAGTTTTATTTTCTACAGAACTTCCAATTGATTTATCCACTTCTATTTTAGAACAAAAATTACTTAACGAAGAAAACTTCATTAAGCATCAAATTCCAGGAAGTATATCATTTGTCCCAAGCATAGCTGGACTATTAATATCAAGATATATTATATTAGAATTAATAACACGTTAGCAATTTTTCGCTAACGTTTTTTTATGCTATTAATTTATTATTTTTTAAATTATCTCTATAATTTAAAAGATATAATAAAAATGGTTCTATGTATTAGAACCATTTTTATTATGCTAAATAATTTTAAATTTCTATTTCTTTTAATATATAATTAACTATTTGAGTAGCGTTAGAAGCTGCAACCGGCGCAAATGTTTGATAATCAAATGCATCACTAGACCCAATCAAGTCAGAAATAGATCTAACAATAATGAATCTTGTATTCGTTAAATAACATACATGAGCAATTGCACAAGATTCCATATCACATGCTAAAACATTTAAATCACCAAAGTAATTAGAAACTATATTATCTGTTTTATCATAATCTGTAACAAATTGATCACCTGTCATAATTGTTCCAAAATAAATATTATTATTTAGTTTTAATTTTTTTACTTTATCTAATATTTGCTTATTTGAGTCAAATGTTAATGGAAAATCTTGTAATTGACCATATCTTAAATTAGTAAAGGCATCCGTAGTCATATCAACATCAGAATAAACAACTTTTTCTGCAATAACAACATCAAGTGTCTTAAGACATCTAGCATATCCGCCTGCAATACCAGAATTAATTAATAAGTCCGGATTATAATGTTCAATCATTAATAAAGTTATTGCGGCAGCATTAACTTTACCTATTCCACACTTAGTGATAACAAGTTTATTATTTAAATAGTCACCAATTAAAAATTCATGTCCTATTATTACTTCAGAAGATAAATTACTAAGAATCTTTTTATATCCATCTAATTCAAGATCCATTGCACAAATAATAGCTATAATATTTTGTTTCATTATTATATTATTTTTTATTTGCAGGTTTTTTTACAGATACTTTTGCAAGTTTAACATCAAAACGATCACCGTCTTCAGTTCTTACTGTAACAATATCGCCAGGTTTTGCAGTTAAAATAGCACGACCAAGTGGACAATCTGCAGAAATTTTTCCATTGATTGGATCAGCTTCAACAGTACCAACAATTTGATATGTAACTTGTTCATTTTCATCATCTTCCAAAAATTGTACAGTTACAAATTTACCTAAATTTGATGTTTCACTTACTTTTTCAGAATCAATGATTTTCGCATTACGAATATTAGCTTCTAATTCAGCAATTTCAGCAGCAAGTTTAGCTTGTTGTTCTCTTGCAGCAGACCAGTCAGCATTTTCTGATAAGTCCCCTTGTCCTCTAGCATCTTGGATTGCAATTAGATTTTCAGCTTGTAATCTTTTTAATTCCTTTAATTTTTCCAGTAAGGCGTTATAACCCTCTTGTGTTATTAAATGTTCTTGAGCCATTTTAAATTCCTCTTTTCTATTTAAAAAATTCTATTTAATTATATCAAATTTTTATAATCTTTGCAAGTATTTTTTACTTTACTTTTCTAAGCATATCATGTTTAGATAATTTTATTGGTGTGTTAATATAAAATTTTTGTAATGGATGACGTGCAACCGTTTCTAACTCATTAGTTTCACAATCAATTAATTTTTCAATAACAAACTGTGTAGTTTCAATATTTGGTCCAAAAGCCTCAACTAAGTCTCCAACACAAAAATAATTTCTTTGTTCAATAGTAGCTATACCATCACTATAGTCAAGTACATAACCAATATATTCTTGAGTTGGTTGTTCACATCTTGTATCATATAATTGTTCATTGACCGAAGGTATTCCCTTATAAAAACCGATAGATGTAAGTCTATTTTCTGCTTTAGAAATTTCTTTTTCAAACCATTTAAATTCTTCTTCAGTTATATTATGATTTTTATAATATAAATCTATTAGTTTTCTATAACAACCTACTACAGTCGCTAAGTAATATGTAGATTTCATGCGACCTTCAATTTTAAGTGATGCAATGTTTAAATCAATTAACTTTGGAATAAATCTGACAGCCATTAAATCTTTTGAACCAATATTATAAAATTCACCTTTTTTAGTAATCTTTCTTCTTCCATCATATAAATTATAATTCCATCTACACGAATGAGCACACCCACCACGATTAGCATCTCTTTCTGTCATATGATTACTTAATACACAACGACCTGAATAACTAGAACACATTCCACCATGAATAAATACTTCAAGTTCTAAATCGGAATTTACAGCAATCTCTTCAATTTCACATAACGTATTTTCACGTGCTAGTACAACTCTTGTGACATTCATTTTTTTCCAATGATTAATTGTATTTGAATTAGTAATTGACATTTGTGTAGAAACATGCCTTTCAATATTAGGCGCCACTTTCTCACAAGTCTTTATAATATAAAGACTTGAAGTTATAATTGCATTAACACCACATTCTTCTAATTGTTTTAAATATTCCTCTAAATTAGCCAAATCTTCATTATGTGGAATTATATTCATCGTAACATAAACTTTTTTATTTAAACTTTTAGAAAAAATACATAACTCTTTAATATCATCAATTGTGAAGTTCGATGCACGAGCACGTAAACTAAACTGTTTTCCACCAACATAAACAGCATCCGCACCATATAAAAGTGCTATTTTTGCTTTTTCTAAATTCCCAGCAGGAGCAAGTAATTCTATTTTATTCATTACATCCTCCTTTTAATAAAACTGATTTAATATTATATGCACCTTTATAATATCCAATATTTGTCTCATTTAATATTTTATAAAAGATTTCGAGATTAAAAGTAGTTAATAGATTATTATATGCATTAACAATTGAAATCATATTTTTTTGCGTAATTTTATTAAAACTTATCATTCCAAATTCAATATTTTCTACCTTCAAAACTTCTTCTGCAAGCATATGAAACTTTGGTTCTAAGATAATTGTTCCTATTTCATTTTCAACAATACTTAAATAATCGTTTCTTAATTCTTCAACAACAAAATAATTATCTTTTTTTGGATCATTAGGCAACTCACGATATTTAAAATAATTAGTTAATAGAGGTCGTCTTGAATAAAAGCAGGCTGACTTACCAAATAAGTCTACAATTGCTGGTCTATTAAGATTTTTTGATAACTCTATTAATTCTTCACTTGAAATTTCGCTAGATAAAACAACATAATCATTTATTAAATTATACTCATTTACATCACAGCTATTAGTAAGATATGTTGATGCTCTAAAAATATATTTAATATTGACATCATTATTTTCTAAATATATTTTTAATCCAAAATCAGAATAAGTAATATATTCAAAGTAATTAAAAAAGCCTTTATCAATTAGTTTATCTAACTCTTTTAATTCATTATCAGCAAATAATCTTTCAGCATTTAAAATTAGCTTAACGTTTGTATTTTTTAATAAATTATAAATTTCAATTATTTCTTCAACATTAAATTTAGCATAAGAATTAAACGATAGGCCCTCATATCCTATTACTAAATAACTTACTAAATTAAATTTTAAATATTTTTTTATTAAATTTTTATTTGATAATTCTACAATCAATTTCATTATTTTTTCCTCATTGTGATAGCTAAACCATCACCACTATCAATGTAATATGTTATGTACTCTTCTAGTGTACTTAAATAATGATTATAATTATCAATTTTTTTAACCATGCTACGAACATTTTTACTCAAATTTTCTTGTTCTTCTACACATCCATGAAAAATAATATTATCTGTTAAAATAATACCATTTTCATTTAGTAGTGGTGCATATTTATCAAAAAACTTTTGATACTGTGCTTTTGCAGCATCAATAAAAATTACATCATATTTTCTTAATTCAGTATTATCAACTTCTAACGCATCTTGAAAAATAACATTTATATTATTTTGTTTATTAAGTTGTTTAATATTTTTGCAAGCTTCTTTATACATTTCTTCGTTTCTTTCAATTGTATCTACAATTAAATCATCTTTACTACAAACAAAAGATAACGCAGAATACCCTATGGCAGTTCCAATTTCTAACATAGTTTTTGCGTTAATAATATTTAATAAACTTTGAATTAACACTAAAGAATCTCTTTTAATAATCGGTACATTATATAATTTTGCATAGTTTCTTAATTCATCAAAAAATTCATGATATACTTCATTTTCATTATTAAATTTTTCTAAATATAAGTTCATAGTACACCTCGTATAATACTATTATACTATATTTTTCTACAAATTAAAAGTAATATAATTACAAGAAATAAGGAAAAGTTAATTTACCTTTTAAAATATTCATTATAAGTTTTAATGCATCTTTATTTTTACCACAATTTAACGCAATTTCTATAAACATTATAGTTTGTTCATCAAATAAAAAAGCACAATATGTTTGTTCATTTTGTAAATTCATAAGTTTTTTAAATAAATCATATGCACTTCGATAATCTTCATAACGTTTTATTTGAATAGCTATCAAATACATCAATTCAAATGATTCATCATATGCCCTATATATAACCTTTTTTCTTCTTTCTTCAAGTCTAAAGGCATATTTAATATCGCTAACTCTTAAAACAAGTAATGCTTCTAATGCAAGTAATTTTGGGGTTGGGTCATAGTCTTGTAAAAATTCTAAACACTTTACAAAACAATTCTTTTTATATTCTTTTTTCAATATTTGCCACGCAATTTCTTCCTTGCATCTACCACTAGATTTTTCATATAATTCATCTAACAAAACATCCTCTTCATCCTTTAAAAGGTATGACTCTATTAATAATTTTTGAGCTTGATGTTTCATAGCTGATTTTGGATAAACAGCACTATACTTATCATTAATAAGTAAAGAATAATATTTTAAAAATTGTTCTTTAGCTCCAATATTATCAAAAATATCAAGTGCTAGATCAAATACTGCATATTTATATATGGAATTAACAAGTTGAGTTTCACACAAGAAAACAATTTGTCGATATGCAAAAATAGCTTGATTTGTTCTATAAGCATATAGTGCTGTTAAAAATAAAAAGAAATTTAATTCATTATCCATTAAATTTTTGGTTTTATTATTAAAATCTAAAATTTGTCTTAACGCTTCACTGTATAAACAGTGTATTATATTATCATATAGCACCATTAATTCCATCTCAATTTCAACATAGAAATTTGATTTTAATGCATCGGATATTATTTCAATTGCTTCATTATCACTTTCTTGTAAATAGCATTTCAAAAGCTCGGTAAAAATCTCATTTTCTTTCGCTTCTTTAAGTTCATTAAAATCTATATCTAATTTTTTAAATAAACTAATATAATACTTTTCTTCAACATCTACCAAATTATTTTCTATTCTGCTTAAATAACTTACCGTACAAATCCCCTGACATAAATTTTCTAATGTCATATGATGTTCTTGTCTTTTCCTTTTTAATAAAACACCATATTTTTTCTTTTGATTTACATCATCAGATAAAGAAACTACATTGTTTTCTTTTTTTATTTTCATTTTATTTCCCCCTATAAAATTTATGATAACAATTTATCATATTTTATTAAATAAATAAAGATATTAAATCTAAAACATTTCGTCAAAAAATGATATATTATTTATTTATTTTAAATAATTTCATTAAATACATTTTTTCTACAGCATACTACAAAAAAAATAACAAGAAAAATTTTCTTGTTATTTATAAATTATATTATAAAACTTTAATTCATTTCTTTTCATTTTCTCATCACGAACATATAAACTTAATAAATTATGAAAATCTTTTGAATGATTAGGATAAACAAAATGCACTAATTCATGAAAAATTACATATTCTATTAAAGTCAAAGGAACATGTATTAAAGATATATTTAACATGATTCTATTTTCTTTTATATAGCAACATCCCCAACGAGACTTAGCAACTTTTATAGTTAATGTTGGATATTTAATTAAATGCTTATTCATAGAACAAAAACATTTATATAAAATTTCATTAAATACAATTTCAGCTTGTTGAAAACGAAATTTGTCTAATAATTTTTCAATATTTTTATCATTTGCAGTATGAACAATAATTTGATTATTTAAGAAAATTACTTCTTGATGATTAGAATATACGATTTTTAATGTATATTCTCTACCTAATAATAAATATGAATCACCATCTTTATATTTTTCATGAGGTAAAGGTTTAACTGGTTTGTGTACAATAATCCAATCAATATGTTTTTCAATAAACTTAATCATTTCAACATCTGGAAAATATATAGGTTGTCTTATTTCTAAAACACAATTAGAATTATATTTTACCGAAACTCTTTTATACGTCTTTTTTATAATGACATAAGGAATATTATGATCATCTAAAATTTGAATTCGATAATTCATAATTAGATAAATTCCTTATACAAAGTATAAATTTCTTTAGCATTATCATAAATATTAGATGCAGAAGTATCAACAACCCAGTCTGCAAGTTTCATAACGTCTTTATTAAACACTTTTTCATCTAAATCTAATCTTCTTTCAATTATTTCTAAATGATCTCCACGACCTTGCATTCTAATTCTAACAATATCCCTTGAACATCTTAAAAATACAACTTTTACTTCATCCTTAATTTTACTTAAATAATGTTTTAGACCAGTTGGTTCCAAAATTACTACTTTATCACTAGAAACTTGAGAAATTGATGTTCCATAATAATTACCATTATAAACAACATGTTCAATAAAAAAACCTTCACTAATTCTTTTTTCAAACTCTTCTTTTGATAGAAAAAAATAATCAATTCCATCTATTTCTCCAGGTCTTTTCCCCCGAGAAGTATAAGTAACCATTTTCTTAAGTCCATACTTTTCAATTAAAATTTTTACTATTTGTGTTTTACCTGACGCACTAGGTCCTACTAAAATTAACATAAAATACCTCTATCCTAAATTATTAATTTGTGTCTCTGTTAAAATTTTTTTCTTATGATAAAAGAAATCTTTAACTGATTTAATCAAATGAATTAAATCAGTAATGATAAACAATGGTGTAAATACAATATATAAAACACCTAACAATATAAACATTACTATTCCTATTATATAAGTAATCCATGATCTCCATTTTTTGTTATCAGCTATTTCAATAGCAGATGTTTTACCAAAAATTTGATATTTAATTGCATTTTTAAATCCATATTTTATAATATTAATACAAAATGGTATAAATAATGCTATTAAAACTATAACACCTGTAGATGTAAAACTAATTAAACCATTATTATAAATTGTAAAAACAACAACATCATAATAAGTAGTAACTCTAATAAAAAAAACAAGTAACAGAAATAATACTATCTTTTTATTATAATTATATATCGTCTTATGTGTAAAATTAGAACATCTAGGACAAATACCATCTTCATTTGTTTCACAATTTGTACAAATAGGTCTTTTACACACTGAACAATAATCACTACTATCATTATTAAGATGAATAAAACATTTCATATCTACACTCTTTCTTATTTTAATATAGTCATTTACTTTACAAAAGCATCAAATTATGATATAATAATTATGCTTATGTGTTAAGTTTACGTCCCAGTAGCTCAGTTGGATAGAGCAACGGCCTTCTAAGCCGTGTGTCGGGAGTTCGAATCTCTTCTGGGACGCCATTTAGTCTTAAAATCGATTTTAGAATCGATTTATATAAACAAATTAGAGAATAAGAGAATTAAACTTTTATTCTCTTTTATTTTTTAAGCTTAATTCTTAATTTCAAGAATTAGGCTTTTTTTGCATTTATGGAGGATAAACAATGGAACAAGCAAAAGAAAAAACAAAAAATTTAAATTTATTTACATCACATGATCTTTTAATTGCAATGGGATTAAAAGAGAATGATGAAATTTTGATTTTAGATAGTAAATTCAAAATTAAATGTTTATCAACTATTAATCATGTAACTGATGTTAAACTTTTTTTATTAAATTCTAATAATGAAATAACTAATATTTCAATTAGTTTAACTTCTTTAATTGGTATTCCATTTGAAAAATTAAATTAAGTATTTTACTTATTATACCAAATTTTATTAATTAGTTCAATAAAACAATAAAATAAAAAATTTTAGAAAGAGGAAAAAACAAAATGAAAAGAAAAAAAATTATTTTATTTAGTTTATCAGCATTATTGATTTGTTTAATTGCTGTAATGTCATGTGTATTTATTAATTCAAATAATAAAGATTTAGTAAATACAAATAAAAATTTAGTTGTTCAAACTGAAAATTCAAATCATATTAAATTATCAAGAAAAAAAGCAGTTAATGAAGGTAATTCTGAAGCAACTGAATCTTATGCTATTACTGCAAATTTAGAAGGTAATTTTAATGAAACTCCTTTTCTAGCATGGGATTTAAGTTGGAAAACAACTTCAACATTAGATGTTAATGATTATATTAGTTTAGAAGTATCAGAAGATTCATATACATGTACTGTAAATTTTATTCAACATTTTGATATTCAAATTATTTTAACTGTTTCTGCACCAGAGTATGAAACTATTAATCCTGCAACATGTACTATTGATTGTAATTATAAAGTAACTCAATTAAATAGTTGTCAAATGTTTATTACCGAAAGTAACAGTTATTTAGTAGATTATCAGTTAAACGAATATGTTATTAATTATGAAAATTTATCTAATGATAATATTTTAAATGATAAGTTACTAGAGCTTGGAGTTGATTATTTACATGTTGGAACTGTTGGTGATATATCTTATAGTGTAAATTTATCTTTATCTCAAGAATTATTAGAATGTTTTGCTCAAAATGACATTACACCAGGATTTACAAGTTCAGTTTTTGAAGATTTTAGTAATTTTTCGATTATTCAAATTTTAAATTGTTTTTTAAATAATAATCCTAATTCAGGATTAACTCAAATTCAAATTGAATGTTTAATGCAATGTTCTAATTGGTACAATTTAGATGTTGTATTTTCAAATGGACAACAATTTACTATTTATGCAATTAATATGAATAAAGATAATTTATTTAGTAATCCTTCTATTACTTTATCAGAAGATAGTATAGTATTTTAAAAGTAGGTGATAGCAAATGAAATTAATATCAAGACTAATTTGTTTGCTTGTAATTATATTAGTAGTTTATTGTTTTATTGATGCATTAGGATTAATTAATAATGATCCTGGAATTGTTGAAGATGTAATTAATATTACATTATCAGAAGATAGTATTATTTTTTAAAATATAGAAAGGTTAAAATGGTGTTAAATTGAGAAAAACAAATTATACAAAGTATAATCCAAAAACTTATAAAGTTTATGGTTCTGATCCTGTAGGGAATCATACATTACAAATTGTTATGTCAAATGATAGAGGGTGTTATGATTTTGTTAGAAAAAATGCAAAACGTTTATCAAGGATGTCAAAAGGAAGAGCCATTACTCTTATTAAATCTAATGCTACAGAGTCTTGGGCAAAAAGAGATTTAAAAACAGTTAATGGTTCAAATACAAATGCTAATCAATTAAAATTGTATTTAAATAATTTTAATAAGTAGGTTATTTAATGATTACAGCAAAGTCAAATTATAAAAATCAAAAAGATCATGATAAGTGGTGTGCTTCAATAAAAGCTCATAGGAAATGCATGTTTAAAGCAGTTGCAAAAAGAGATCCAGTGTTAATAACATATCATTCAGAATGTATTAAACAAATGGTTAGAACTGGATACTGTTTAGGTCCAGTTGCAAAAGAAATTATATTTGATAATGTTTCAAATAGATTTAAGAGGTGAAAAAATGTCAAAGTTCTTTTATTATGATAAAGTAACAAAACAAAAAGTTCCAATAAAAAAGATAACTAAAAGTTATTCAGTATTAGATGGTTCTTTCAATGGTTATAATATTATACCTACAGATGAATGGAAAAATAAAAATAATGTTCTTTTAGTATCTGCTAGAACTGATGACATTAATGCTCAAAAAGCACATAGAGCATTTTGGGCAGCAAATAAAAAATAATTTATCCAGGTAAGAGGATATAAAATAATCTTATCAGAAAGAAGGAAATTAATTATGGAAAAACAAGAAAAGAAAACTGAAGTAAAAAATGTAGAAAAGGTTGAAAAAGAAACAACTTCTACTACTTCTTCTTATGTTAAAATTAATGATTTAACAGCAAGTGAAATTAAAAAATTATCTAAAGTAAATGGTTTGTTTTTACCACGTGTTGGTAAAACAACTAAATCATATACATATGAATTTATATTACATGAAAATGGTTTAATCATCAATTCATTAGGTGATACTCAAAAATATCGAGAAAATATTTCTTTAGATGAATATAATCAAGTTAGACTAGTTAATGGTAAAACTGATGGTTATTTCTTATCTCATCAATTTGAAGCTCCAATTTACTATCGTTTAGTAAAAGGTGTTAAACAAAATGACGAAAAATATTACTCTGTTCAATATTGGTTAGCTCCTAATGGACAATGTCATACTCATTTCTTTAGTCAAACTGAACTTGCTTTAATGGTTTCTATTAAAAAAGCAAATAAAGGTAATTTCAGATTTATTGAAAAACCTAAAGATATCGATGAAGATGAAGTATCAAATACTTCAAATGAATTAGATCTAGATATTTTATAGAATAGACAATAATTTTAAAGGCAGTTATTGAAGTGATTTAAAAGCATCATGTCTATACTATTTAATATAAAAAATTCACGTGAAAGGAGAATAAAATAAATGCCTAAGTTTTTAAGAGTATTAACAGAAACTGTTGATTTAAAATGGTATGAGAAAATGGCTGATTGGTTAACTAAACCAGGTTTTAAAGCTGCTGCAATTATTGTAGGTATTGCTTGTGCTGGTTTAATAATTTATCAATTAGCAGTTAAACCTGCTTTACGTAAAGCTGGTAAATATCTTCGTTAATTATTGTATTTTTCTCCATATCTGAATAGGGGGATACAAAAATATCCCTCTATTTTTAAAATTTTAAAAGAAAGGAATTTTTTATGAAAAAAATTTTCTTATTTATATTATGTTTATTTACAATTTTTGTATCTACTTCTGTTATTACTAAGGCAGATGAAATTGTTTATGATTTAAAAATAAAACATTATAACATATATGAATCGAATGAATCAAATTCTTTAAATTATAATTCTTCATATTTTACTTCAACTGTTTATTCAGCTCTTGCTGACGAAGATATTATAGATGGATGTTTTTATTTTGAAGGTGTTTATTCTTATGGTTGGATTTTTAAAGGGTATTATCAAATAATCGATGGAACATATGTTTATTATGATGTTAATGAAATGATTCCTATTGAAGCATTAGAATTTGAATTTTATGAGTATTGGAAAAAAAATACTTATGACTTCACATATTATATTTTTTATAATAAGAATGATGTTCCTCAAGAATTTTATATTGATGGAATTCTAGAATTTAATGATTTTATAGTTAAATTTCCAACATCTTATAAAAACTTAACTGCAACATCTTTTAAAACAACTGATGGCTCTATTTTAACTATTGATGAAATATATGATGGATATTTAACATCTGTAAGTAATAATAGTTCTTCTTATGGAATACTTAATGCAGAATTTAAAATAAAAAATGAAATTGAGGATGAACCTGTAGAAGATACTGATGATAAATTTGTATTTAGTGAATGGTGGAATGAAATTGGATTTGAAATTAAATTAATTGTTTTAATTATTTTTTTATTAATAATTTTATTAATTCTATCTTTATTTACTGGAAAGAGAAGGTATAGAAGAAAATGGTAAAAAAATTAATATTTATATTAATTTTAGTATTAAGTTTTTGTTTTCTATCTACACATGTTTATGCTGATGAAAATATAAATAATTATGATTCACCACATTTTAGTGCAAATGAAACAGTTATTTATAAAAGCAAAACTGGAACATTAACCTTATCTGAAATTAAAGATTTAGTTATTAAATATACTGATTTTAATAATATTGAATTTGGAATTGAACTTTTAAAGGATACTTATACTGGTAATGGTACAGAACTTGGTGAATACGACATTACTTATTCTTTAAAATATTTAGGTGATAATTATACACAAAGCACAATAGTTTCTTTAAAAGTAAAAGTTGTTAAAGAATTTGCTGCAGATTATTATTTTAATGGTTGGATATATACAAGAAATGCATTAAATAAAGAGCAATTATTAAATACTTTACAAAAATGTGAAGTAATTCCTAATGTAGATCTAAATATTATCTTTACATCACAATACTTTGATTTAACAGATGAAGAAAAACTTAATAAAGGTGTTTATTATGGTTCTTACTCATATTCATCAACTACAGGATATTCAGCTGAAGGAGTATTTAGAATTAATATATTAGATGGTTTAAACTCTGATATTAATTATGTTAAACCAATAAATTATGGTTTAATTATTGGAATAATTGTTGCAGTAATAACTATTGCTGCAGGTGTTGTTATAGCAATTTTTATGAAAAGAAAATTAGATTATAAAAAGCAATAGGTGATAATATGAACAAATATTATAAAGCTTTTATTAAAATTAAAAATCATAAAATTTTAAATGATAATGATTTTTGGGGTGGACCATATGTAAAATTATATGATGAACTTCCTAAAGAATTAGATATTATTAAAGAATTAGTAGATAAAACAAAAAAGATGAAACCTATTTTAAAAGTACATAAAGGTAGTTATGATCCTATTTCTTTTTTTCATTGTCCTATTTGTGATTTTAATGATGTTGAAGATATAAATTATTGTCCTAATTGTGGCCAATCGTTGGAGTGTGTTAAACATGAAAAAGATAATTTATAGTTTATTAATTTGTTTTTTATTATTATTAACAATACCATCAGTTCATGCAGCAAATGAAACTGTATATGTAGATGGAAAAGAGTTAATAGTTACATCTACTAGAGCAATGCAACCTGCTAATCAACAAATACCTGATTCAGTAGGATATTTTGAAGAAGTGAATGCAATGCGTTATAATTTTGTTGTTGGCGAAAATAAATATCCTGTATTGAAAGGAAATAATTATTTACCACCTGAATTGTTTAATACAACTGTAAATTTATATCCTACTTTATTTGAAAAAATTTATGTATATAACGGGTATTGGGCATATGAAAATGATAATTCACCTACTATTTGTGCTCAACAAATATATTTATTAGATACAAATAATCTTTTTACTTTAGATTTTGTAGAAGAAGAATTACTTGATGAATTCTCTTTTTTAAATAATACAACTGGTTATTTTTATAAAAATGAAAATTGTTTTTTCTATAGATTTTATTTTGTTGAAAAAGATCTTAATGGTAGATATATTGTTTTGACAAATAAATCATATGTTTGTAAATTTTATGAAAATAATCCTTATTTACCTAATGATTTAAAGTTTGTTGAATATAGTTCTTCAATAAAAGAATTTAATCCTAGTGATATTGTTTTTTATTCAATAATAAATTCAAAATGGGTGATGAATTTTGATTTTTATGAATTTGAATATAAATTTTATGCAATTAAATTATTTTATACTATTATGAAACATGGTTCGAGTGGTCTTGATTATTATAAAAGAGATTTAAAAATTTATTTTAATATTTATGAAAATATTTTATGTCAAAATATATTAGATATTGATTATATGGAAAGTATTTCTTTTCATATTGTTTATTCACATCCGAATTTTCATAATGGAAAAGAATTTACTTTTGATTTTACAATATTTTCAGATGATAAAGAAGATTTTACTTGGTTATGGTATTATTGTTTAAAGCATACTAACTTAATAATTGATAGTTCTTTATCTAAAGATGGAGAATTATTTTATATAAATAATTCATATTATAGATTTTCTTCTTCTATATATTTAGAAGATTATGGTGATGCTTCTCTTTTAGGTTATAATTTAACAATTGATGGTTTTAAAGAGGTTCATGTTACAAATATTGTTTATTCATATTTAGGTGTTAAAATTATTCAACAGGATCCTCCTCAAATTATTATCAAGGATAATTGTAAAAATTTTAATTTTACAAATTTTATAAAATCTTTTATTTTTTATTCATTAATAATTATTATTTTATTAATATCTTTTAAATTATTTGTTTATTATAAAAAAATAAGAAATAAATAATTATTTCTTACTTTTACTTTTTAATTTTAATTCTATTATGAATGATATTAAAATTATAATAATTGCTATTAAAATTAATATTATGCCAGTTTTAATGTCTATTTGAATTTGTTTTCCTTTTTCTATTATTTGATTTGGATTTTGTTGTTCGATAATATTTAAATATTTAAAAATATTAAGCATAATTATTTATCTCCATTTTTCTTTTTAAATTTGTCTTTTATATTTCCTAAAAAATAGCTTAATAAAAATACAAATATGATTCCAAATATTAAAATTATAAAATAAGTTTTATCATATTTATCTTCATTCATTGTAACATTTTGATTTGGGTTTTGATGAATTATTGTTTCTAAAAATTTAAATATATTAAGCATAATTATTTATCTCCATTTTCATTATTTTTATTTCTTTTTATCTTTATCTTTATGTTTTATATCAATAATATAACATATTAAAAACACTATTGTTGCGCTTAAAACTAATATTATTAAAAAATATATTATTTTTTCAACATCATATTCTTGATTTCCAGCAACAAAATTTTGACTAGGATTTTCATTATAATAAATATCTAAAAACTTAATTATATTCCACATTTTATCTATCTCCCTTTTTTACATATTATATCAAATTATAAAACTAAAATCAAATTATTAAGGAGTAAAACATGTTATTTTTTAGATTTAATGAATTAAATTTATCAGTATGTAATAATAATGAAATAAAAACTTTTCAATCTTATTTAGATTTTGTTGATTTTATAAAAGATTATACAAAAGTTTTACCTATAAAATTAAGTTCATATTCTAATAGTTTTGATAGTTTGACTAAATGGAAATATACTATTTGTGTTTCTATACTTGATTATAAAACAAAAAGATTTAAGATTATAGGTTTTTTATATGATGATTCTTGTAAATCTTGTTATAGATTTTTTAATTCTCATTATTTAGATTGTTTTGTTGAAGCTTATACTTTGACAAAAGCTGAAGATTTTTATTATCATTTAATTTGTTAGGAGTTTAATTATGAAAAAAAATATTAAATTTTCTAAATTTGATGTTAATTATTATTTTGATTTTTATTCTGAATATATTAATCTTGATTATTATAAAGCAGAAAAATTTTTTAATTCTTTAAATAAACTTTCTAAACAATGTTTATTTGTTATTCAAGAATGTTATATAAAAAATCTTTCTGATCATCCTTATTTTAATTGGCATATTGCATTTTATTTAAGAAAAAAATTCTATAATTTTAAAAAAAGTTTATTAAGGAGTTAATATGATTATATTAATTATTATTTTATTTTGCATATTATTAGTATTTGGTATTGTCTTATTTTTTAGACAGTCGATTTTAAAAAATAGATTTGATATTTATGAAAATCTATATAAAAATATTATTTATTGTCAAACAATAGATAAAGAAACTGGAGTTGCACAAAAGTTGTATATTAATGATTTTGTTAATATTATCGAATCTATACTTGAAGAAGATAAGCAACTACCACCTAATCAAAGGAGATTTTTTAAATGATTAACATGATTTATGGTATTGCTCAAGCTATTACAGGAACTAGAAACTGGTTTTTAAAAATATTAATTACTTTGTTATTAATAGTAGTTGTATTAGTTTCTTTTGTTTTACTTCCAATTATTTTAGTCTATCTAACTGTTAGAAAATTATATAAAAGAAGTGTTGAATGGTAATATTTTCTGAAATAGTTTTTTGGTTAATTGTTTTACTTGTTGTAATTTTAACATTTAAAATTGTAAGATTAAATGCATTATTTAAATCCTATAATTATATGCCTTATTATTGTATGAGTTTAGGGTATTGTGGCTTAATTTTTGGTAAAAAAGGATCTAACAAATCTACTTTATTAAATTTTATCTCTCAAATGATAACTAAAGGTTTAGTTATGGAACAAAATTCTCGTATGCATGAGATAAAAGAATCTTTAAAAGATATTAACTTTAATGAAGTTAATAAATATATTGATGATTTAGTTAATGCAGAAATGATAAATAATGAATTTATTGATACAGTTCAGTTAGATAGATCTAAAATTAAAAACTCATTTTATAATTATTTAGCTCATTTTCAAAATGAATTAAATACATATCATACTGATTATTTAAGTATTAAATCTAAAATAGATTTACTTTATGATTACATGGAGTACTATTTTAATATTAATTATCCTGGTGATTACATGTTACATAACGGATATAGATATAATATAACTCATAGAAAATTAGCTAAATGGTTTGATGTAAAATCAATGGAATTAAATACTGCAGTAAGAGATAATAACTGGCAAATTTGTTATCCAGTTGTTGTTACTTATGATGAAGCTTCTCATCATAAAGGAAATATTAAATCAAATTCTAAAGAACAAAAAGAATCAGGTTCTTCTATCACACTTTCTTTGGCAAGAAATGGTGGAGATGATCTAATTTATTATTGGGCTGCAGTTCAAGAAAATGGAAATTATTTTAAAGAAGAAAGAGATCAAATGGATGTTCTTCTTCGTTATCATGATAAAAGAATGATTAGAGTATTTCCATCAGTTCAAAATGCTTGCAGTTTAATAAAGAAAATAGCAATTAATTTTAATCAATTAAAATATCGAATTAAATATTTATTTAGATATGATAAATATCTTGAAGAATGGGATAAATATTATAATTCACCAGGTATTTTAAGAAATTTAATTGTTAAATTAAATAAAATTAATAACTTTTTATTTTCATATTCTATTATGAAATTAAGATTTAAAGGTTATTACAGAATAGAAGATACTAAATTAAAAGATGATACTGGTCTTTATGATCGTTATCAGTTTGTTGGTCCATTATATGCTTTTTGGGGAACTTTCGATAGTCATTCTTATAAAGCATTATTTAGAGAATTAGATTCAAATTATACATCTAATTCAAGTAAGTATTACTCATCAAAATGTAATACTGAAGATTTAAGTAATCAATACATCACTTTTGCAGAAAGGAGATAAACAGATGAAAATTATTGATTTTATAGTTAATTATAGAATTGTTATTGGAATTGTAATTCTTGTAATATGCTTAATATTTCATTTATTTACAATGTTTCCATTAATAGAAAAATTTAAATCTATGGAAGATATTCCAATTGGAGAAGCTGAAGCTGAAGCAAGATTTAATGAAATCAATAAAAAGAATAAATCTGTTAATGCAGCTCCAGAAGATGAAAGTGATGTATTTTTTGATGAAGAATTATAGCTTCAAAAAATTTAAGGGGTATTGTAACACCCCCTCGCACTATTAATATATACTAGGAGATTATTATGAGTTATACAATATCTTCTTGTTTTGACTGGTTTCAATGCGTATTTGATCATATTCCATATTATGATACTTTTGATATTAATTTGGGTAAACCTAAATCTTATATAGAATTAGATGAGTTATTAAAATTATTAGAAATTCCTGAAAGATTTATTAATTTTATGTGTGATTTGGAACAAGGTTTTCATGGATTTAAATATAGAGTTTCGTTAGTAGAAGGAATTAATCTTTTACTATTTGGACCAAGAAATAAAAATGATAAATTTACAACATTACTCCAGGTAACTGGTGTTGGTTGTAGATATTTATTAGAAAGAAAACTTTGGTTTAATCTATTTAATTATTGTAATCAATTAAGTGCTAAATATACTCGTTTAGATCCTGCTACTGATATATTAGGTGATTATCCTTTAAATATGTGGGTTATGTATAATTGTATTAATGATGGATATTTTAAATCAATTTATTCAAAAGGTTATATAATCACTGGGCAACCACCTAAAAATGAGGAAGAGGCAAAAGTAAAACCTTTAACTATCTATGCAGGTAAAAAAGGAACCAGTTCTTCTTTTACTCGTATTTATAATAAAGCTGTTGAACAGGGATTAGATCCTCTTGCTGAACCTTGGATGCGTATTGAAATGCAAATACAAGATCACTCAAAAATCACATGCATTATTAATGCATTCTTATTAGCTTATGAAGAAGATAATTTAGATTTATTTAATTCAGTAGTTCTAGGAACTTTAAATGATTTTCTTACTTTACTTGATGAAGAAGGTAATGTTCATCCTCTTTGGAGTAAATTATTAGAAGATATTAAAGCAATTGAAATATTATCTAGTCCTAAATCTACTAATTCATTTGATACATGTTGTGAATGGTTTAAACGTTCTTGTTCTCGTTTTCTTGCGATGTATACTTTAATTAATGGTGAAAATGAATTATACAAATTAGTTGAAGAATTAGCTTATTCAAATATGGCTGAATTTGAAAGAAAATCATTAAATTGTGTTAATGAAAAATTATCTACTTTAGGTTATAATACTTTAACTTTGAATTATGTTAAAAGTATTGGAAAACAAAAAATTAATAATTAGGAAATTGTAATGAATGATATTATTGAAATATTTATTTTAAATATAAAAAATGTTTATGATGAAGTAGAAAAAATATGTGATAAAAATAATGTAAATGTTGTAGTAAAAAATGAAATTTTAGAAGAAATAAAATCTATATTACCAAAATAGGAGTATAAAATATGTTGTTAGCAGAGATGAAAAATTTATATTTATCTTTTGTTAAAGCTACATTATCTGAAGGAACTTATAAATGTTATTTATCTCATTTAAATTCTTTATTTAAATTTTTAAATAAGAATGATATTTTAACTGATGATGAGATTACATCTAAAGTATTATTACAATACATTTATGAAATGCATGAGAATAATGTATCCAATAGTACTATTAACAAAAGATTTAAACCATTAAAGAAAATGTTTGAATATTGTCAAATAGAAAATGAGTATTTAAATAATTTAAAAATGTTAAAAGAAAAACAAAATCATTTTAATAGTCTTAATACTATAGAATTAAATAATTTAGTTAATTATTTAAATACAAGTGAAAAACTTATTTTAAAAAATAAATTAATTATGTTTCTTCTTTTAGAAACTGGTATTCGTATTAATGAACTTTTAAATATACAAGTGAAAAATATTAATTTTACAAACAATTCGATTTATTTAGTTCAAACAAAAACATCTAAAAGTAGATATTGTTATTTTAGAGAAGGAACTGCATACTTGTTAAAATTACATCTAAAAAATTTAGATCAAGTTTTATTATTTGAAAATACTAGTTATTCTGCAGTAAGAAATTTATTTGAAAGAATAAAAAAACAATTAGCTTTAAATAAATTTCATCCACATATGTTAAGACATACTTTTGCATCAATATTACATAAAAATGGAACATCATTATTTATATTAATGACATTAATGGGACATAAAAATTTAAAAACTACTGAAAGATATGTTCATTATGATAATGAATATATCCAACAGCAGTTTATACAAAATATGAATTATTAGGTGATAACATGTTTAAACAATCTTATTTAAAGAGTATTATTGAAGATTTTGATTTTTATATTACTGAACATTGTGAAATAAAATCATCAGTTATTGATGATGATAATAGATTAATAATTTATTTTGATAAAGGGTTAAGATATAAACAATTAGAAATTAAAATTGAAGATTATAGACATATTAAAACAGGTACAAATACTTTTTTAGCAAGTAAATTTTGTGGAAAAATTTGTATTAGGTTTGAGTTTAAAGAAGATAGATATTCTGGTTATGGTTGGTTGGAAGTTTTTACTGATGTTGAATCTATTGTAAATTATTTACTTCAAAGAGAATTATTACAAAAGAAAAAAATTAAATTCATTCAATTAGATATTTTTGATTTTCTAGGAGATAGTTAAAATGATAGAATTTATAAAAGAAAATATAAAAACATTAAAAGATTTAATGGAAAATGCAAAGAACAATAAATATAATTTATCGTATGAATCATATGAAAAAGATTTAAAAAAATATGAAGATTTATTAACAATAGTTGAAGCATTTGAAGAATTAAATGAAGTAATTATTTTTGATTCAGAAGATTATGGAAATTTAATTATTAATTTTAAAGATTTAAATTCATTTGATAAAATTCTTAAAGCTGTAAATCTTTATATTCCATTTTAATAAATAAAAAAAAGACTTAAATACAATTTAAGACTTTAGAAAGGAAGTTATAATTGTTTACTTTTAGAAAATATGATAAAATTGAAGGTGGTAAACGTAAACGTGCTAAACACCCTAAATTAATAGTTGATAAAAAAGGTAATAAATTTGGTTTTATGGGATTAACAGAAAGTCCAAAACGTGGTCATCATAAAAATATTGAAATTAATAATCCACAAAAAAATAAAAGTGGTAAGTCTTATATTAGAAATGAATTAAGGTATGATGATAAAAAGCATTTTAGTGAACCACTTAAAAATTATAAATTACATAATGAAGATTATGTAAAAATTATTGATAAAGTTAATAAACATAAAAAAAAGAAATAAAAAAAACTAGCCTATTGGCGATAGTTATTTACTATCACAGGTCTAGTTCTCTAATATTATATGTTATTTTAAATTTTTTATCAAATTATTTGCAAAAAAATTTTATTTAAATTATATTATTAGCGTGTTTAACAAAAACACATCACAACCTAAATTAAGAATTAAGTTTATTCTTTAAAAGTTTATGAAGCTCAAAAATGACCTAAATTTGATTTGAACAGAGCAACGGCCTTCTAAGCCGTGTGTCGGGAGTTCGAATCTCTTCTGGGACGCCATCTTAGATAATTAATAGTATAGTTAAAAACTATACTATTTTTTATTTAAAAAATCCATAAATTAATAAACTTTTAATATTATGATAGCATATATAGTATATAATATTTTTATTTTTTATTCAACAAAATAGATTAATGTAAAATTTCTATTAAAAATAAAAATACGGGCTACCTATTGTACCCGCTTTAAATATAATAAATAAATATCTAGTATCAGATAAACCGACGAAAATATTATAAACTATTAAAAATGTAAAATCAAATTTTATGATAAAACTATTTTATTTTAAAAACCCTAGCTACTACAAAAGTATCTCGGGTTGATACACTCTAGAAATGTATCAGTATAACTGATAATCCAATTATATCATATTTCAAACTTAATATCAATAAAATCAATCTTAAACTACTTTAGCAACTAATTTATGCACTAAAGCAATATTTTAAATAACATATCTTATCAAATGACTTTACTTTTTACTTAAAATTTAAGATAATATACTATATGTGTCCCAATAGCTCAATAGGATAGAGCAGTAGCCTCCTAAGCTACCGATCAAGGTTCGATTCCCTGTTGGGATGCCATTTTATTAGGTGATTTATGAAAACTATTGAATACAGCAAGTATTTAGATAAGATTATGAAAGTAAATTTTAATACAATCCCACTTAGCGAAGCATTTGCATTAAAATTAGAATATATTTTTTTATGTTCTGACTTATCTTTATATAATTTCGCAATATTACTAAATCTTAATTATTCTTATCTTAATGATTTATTACGTGGTACTAAACATATAAGTCTAAATAAAATTGAATCTATTTGTATCGCCTTACACATTAGCGTTATAGAATTATTTGATTTTGCACCATTAATTACCATTCAAGAAGAATGTTGTTTTATTAAATTTCCAATTTTTGAAACTATGTTTTAAACTATTAAGAGTTATTCTTAATAGTTTTTTATATTAGTATTTTCTCTAATGATAAGCATTCATATCCGCCTATTATTTCTAAGTGTTCATTTACTTGTAAAATAAACTCACCTTTTTTAGTAATTATTTTATTATTATGTTGAATTGTTATTTCATTAGGAAGATATAATAAATCATCACAAGAACTAACATTTTTGAAATCTATCTTCAAAATTTTACCTTTTAAAAATGTTTTTCTCGCATTTATCATTTTATGCATTAAAAATTTTTTTGTTTGTTTATCTTTCTGCAATATTAGTTTATCAAAACTAAATAGTGGCTTGTCCTCGTTTAATATTAACTCTGTAACTTTAACATCCAATATCTTATTTTCTACTAATAAATATACGATACTAAATTCTATTGAGTAATTTATATAATTTAATAAATTACATGGATCTTCTAATTTATCTAAGATAAATCTCAATTCATATCTGTATTCATCAGGTTTAAAAATTTCTAACAATTTTAATTCCACATATTTTTTTAATCCAATATTTTTTTCTATTACTTCTTCTATTTGAGTTACAAAGTCATTATTTTTTCTTTCATTCAATAATTTTACATACTTATTTAATACTTTTTCGTTCCCTTTTAAAATATTCACCATAAGTAAACTTTGTTGATATTTTTTAATAAAATAATTTGAATCTTTTTTAACTAACAAAAATTTTAAACATTGTTCACTACATTGATTAATTTCAAACTGCATTTCAAACATTCTAATTACAACATTTATAACAATATCTTTAATATTAATTTCATTGGTTTTGATTTCGTATATGACATATTTTTTTTCTAAGTCATTATTAGATAATAAAACTTCATTTAATAATAATTTATCATTACAATAATAATTACTATGAATCTTTAATATAAATTTACATTTTCTAAAACCCTTATAAATTTTATCAAAGTTTAAATTATCAATGATTCTTTTTACTTGATTATAAATTCTTTCCATAATACCCCCTATAGTGAATTTATTATATCATACTTACATCTAATAATTTTAATTATTAATTAGTTAAATTAATAGACTTGTAAATAGAATGTAAAATTTTATATTTTTATATCTAATTCATTTAAAAAAAAGGCGAAATTAGTTTTCGCCTTTTAATTTTTCTTCTACATATGAAAGTGTTTCTAAATCATTAATACCAGTTAAATGATAATCATATGGTAATACGACTGCATCAACTCTAGCTGTTTTGCTAATGACTTTTACAATATCAGTTAGATAATATTCATTTTTAGAATTGTTATTATCAATTAACTTAAGAGCTTCAAATAATGTTTTATTATCAACAGCATACAGACCTGTATTAATTTCTTTAATTAATTTTTGTTCTTCAGTACATTCTTTTTCTTCAACAATTGCAGTAACATTATTATTTTCACGAACAATTCGTCCATAACTAAATGGATTATCAAAAATTGAAGAAAGAATTGTCATTGAAAGATTATTTTCTTCATGATATTTTAAAAGATTGATCAAGTTTTCTTTACCTACTAAAGGCATATCACCTGGAACAATAACAGTTGAACCATTAACATTTTCTAACAAATCTTTAGTTACCATACAAGCATGTCCAGTGCCTAGTTGTTCTTCTTGATATGCATAAGAAACGTTATCATAATCTTTTAATACATCTTTAATTATTTCTCTTTTATATCCAACAACAACAATAATATTATCGATTCCTGCTTCTATACAATCATCAACTAAATATTTAATCATTGGTTTACCTAAAATAGGACAAGCACATTTAGGTAATTCACTTTTCATTCTTGTTCCTTTTCCTGCTGCTAGAATAATTACATTTTTCATATACTACTACCTTCTTCTAACGTAATACGATATCCTTGCTCATGAAGAATATTATTTACAATTTTTGTTAAATCAGTATAATTTGATTTTACTTCTTTTGCTAATTTTAATTGATTTTTCGCTCTTTCTAAATTAATATTAGGTCTTTTTTGTTTAGTTTCAGGAGTTAATTTAAAATATCTATCTCCATCAATATAGTCTGATAGAAATCTAAGTCCTACTTCATAACACATTAAGAAGAAACTATAAACTAAATTCTTTATTTCATCATCTACTATGATACCTTTTACTTCAGATAAATAACCACGAGTAAATGCTTCAAATACTGTTTTATTGATTCCTACATTGTCTAAATTAGGATCATCCTCTGCAGCTGTTGAAGCACCGCATCTTAGAGCATCTCCATAGTCATATAATAAGGAGCCTTTCATAACAGTATCTAAGTCAATTAAACCAAGAGCTTTATGTGTAACTTTATCAATCATAATATTATTAAGTTTAGTATCATTATGAGTAACCCTTTTGGGAATTTTACGTTCATGTAACAATTTAGTAATTACATTAATTTTGTCTTCATGATCAATTATAAACTTAATTTCTTCCTGACAATCTTTCACTCTATTGGCTCTATCAATTTTTAATATATCCAAAAAAGTACAATAACGATGTGGTGTATTATGGAAATTTTTAATTGTATCAACTAGTAACCTAGTATGAAAATCATCTAATTGACGATGGAAAAGGCCAACTGCACGTCCAGCTTCTTCAAAAATATGAGGATCGTCTGTATGATCATAGGTTATTCCTTCTTCAATAAACCTTGTACAACGCCAATACTCATCATTAACTATTGCCATAGTTTGACCATACTTAGTTAAAACAGTAGTTAAAACACAAGTTTTATCATCTTGTCCACTATAAATTACATTTTTTCTTATGTGTGCCGTTACAAGTTCAATATTATTCATTACCGCAAACGGATTAGTAAATACTTCATCATTAATTTTTTGAATTATATATTTACATGTTGGAAATATGACTAAGAATGTATTATTTATAAGACCATTACCATATCGTCTTACTTCTTGTATATTTTCAACTTTAAAATATTCACTTAAAACAACATTTGGTAGAGGAAATCTTTTTTTACTCACTATATTACCTACTTTCTATTTATTAAGATCGATTCTAAGATATCTAATGATTTTTTGTTAGAAATCATTGCTATCTTATAAACATAAACTGTCTCAATAAAATGCAATTTTTTTTGTAAAGATACTGCTATTTTTATTAAATAATTTATTTCAATGTTTTTCGGATAAAATTCATTAACAAATAATTCTTCAAAAAAAAGTTTATCAATTACAAAAACATTTGGAATTACAATAGAACCTCTATCTAATCCCTTTATATATGTTAGGTCACTATAACAATGTTTATGTTTTTCAATTAATTCTTTTAATAATGTATCATCAAATAAAGGATATTTTGGATCAAATATTAAAATATGATTTACATTAACTAAATAATTTTTAAAATCTGATAACACATTATTGTTGGTATATAAATAATTGTTTTTTCTAACAATATATTTTATATTCTTTTCAAGTACTTTTTTAAAAACAATCCCCTTTTGATTAGTATAGACAAATTGAGATGAAATATCAACTTTTTCTAATAGACAAGAAGTGTATTTAATCATAGGTTTATCTAGAAACTCTAAAGAACCTCTAATTACATACTGATTTCCATCTCTATCTAAATCAAAAGCAATAATTATCCCTATTATTATTCCCTCATTTATCATAATTATTTATTTTACTAAAATAGCATATACAAATGTAATAATTCCCAATATTGCACAATATATACCAAAATATGTAATTTTCCCCTTGCTAATTATTTTCTTTAAAACTGCAAATGCAAAATATGTAGTTACAAACGTTATAATAAAACTGATTAAATATAAATGAATTTTTGATGTATCATCAAATAAGCTTGCTAAATTTGTTAATTCCAAAGCAGTTACACCCAACATTGCAGGAACAAATAATAAAAATGCATATTTAGCACTATCTTCTTTTTCAATTTTTCTAACCTGACATCCACAAAGACATGAACCACTTCTAGAAATACCAGCAAACGAGCCTGCACATTGGAACAATCCAATCAATAAAGCATCTTTTAAGTTAATTTCATAAATACCTCTAGTACCAGTAAATTTTCCAAAAGTAAACAACATCATTGAATTAATTATTAGACATAACCCAATTAACCAAAGTGGTGAACTTTCAAAACCTAAAAGTTTTAAAATTACTGTAAATACAACTAACACAAGTGTTGTAACACATAAATATACAACAAGCATAAAGTCTTTTTTATAAAGATTACGATCTTTAAATATAAATCCAAAGAAACCTTTAATCAAAACTAATAATTCTTTTCTAAGATAAATAAATACAGCAAGAAGCGAAGCAATATGAAGAAATACACTTAAAGTAACAGAATTATCACCAATTTTTAAAATATCATTTGCTATTTGTAAATGTCCACTGGATGAAATTGGTAATACTTCTGCAATTCCTTGAAGTAGACCTAAAAACAAATATTTAATTAATTCTATAAATTTATCTCCCATATCTATACCTCTATCAAAAATTTAGCATTTTGATTAAACAACTTCTCACACATTTCTTTACCAAATTTCTTATTAATTATATCGTATGCTTCTTTTAAATAATTTGTACGATTATAATGTATATCACTAGCAATAAAATCTACAACACCTGCTTTAATAAGTTTAAAAGCTTTTTTCCTTTCTTTAGAACCATTTCTACCAACTATAGTGGATGCATTAATTTGGATATAAACATTTTTACTTTTTAGATTTACAATATCATCAAAAGATAAATATTCATATCTTTCTATATGCGCAATAATAACTTTAAAACCAAATCTTTTAATATTATATAATACTTCCTCTATTTCTGGATTATTGGTATAAGAAAACTCAATCAAAATAATTTTATTATTATTAATCTTAAATAATTCCAATTCTTTATAAATAGATTTATTAAAATATATTTCTCTTCCTAAATATAAATTAATATTTAAATTTAGTTCAGCAACTTTTTTCGATAAAACATTAAAATTAGTTTCAACTTTTTCTTTACTAGTTTCAAACATTTTAAGACGATAATGTGGGGTACATATTAAGTCTGTAACCCCCACGCTAATCATTTCTTTAATTATTTCTATAGATTGTCCAATATCACATGCTCCGTCATCAACATCAAATATAACGTGTGAATGAATATCTATCATTTAAATAATGCTCCTTTTATTCCTCATTATGATAATAATAACCATAATAACGATTATTACCATAAGCTTTAGCATGAGCATTGTCAACCATTGTATATACACTACCTAAAATATTAATATTTCCTTGTTTTAACAATTCAATTGCTTCTTTTACATTATGTTTTTTAGTTACACCATAAGCAACACAGAAAATAGTTCCATCTGCACAAGCCGATGTATGAATATAGTCAGAAATTTCAAGAACTGGTGGACAGTCAATTAAAACATAATCATAAACTTCTCTTGCTGCTAAAATTAAATCTTTGAATTTTTGAGATGATATAGCAGCAGAAGGATTTTCAATTTTATCACCACGAGTAACAACATCAACCCCATAAGTTGTATGTTTTACAATGTCTTTCAATTGTTTATTTTGTAAAATATAATCATAAAGTCCATTTTCACATTCTAAATTAAATGGACGATGAGCACGTGGAGATCTTAAATCACCCTCAACTAATAATACTTTTAATTCATTTTTTGCAAGTGTAACAGCTAAATTTGAAATTACAGTAGTTTTACCCTCACAGGCAGTTGATGAACTAATTTGAATTACTTTAATATTATTATCAGCATTAAAAAATAAAATATTATCTTTTAAACGATTAAACGATTCAGAAATTACTTCATTACCAGGTTTATCAATAATAATAACATTATGACGATCTAAATGATTTTTATTTTTAATAAATTTACTCAATTTCATCATTTTCTTCCTCCTTAATATTGAATTTTGGTATTGAAGTTAACACGTTAATACCTGTAGCTTCTTCTAATTGTGTTCTTGACTTAAATGTATCATCAAGTAAATATCTAACCAATACAATACCACAAGATAAAGCAACACCTAAAATAAACGCAATAATAACAATTAAAGTTGTTTTAGTAGACTTAGTAGCATACGAAGGTTGGTTATTCATCTCAACTAGTTTATTAGCAAATGTTGGATATAAGTATTCTTTAACGTATTTATCAGGATTTTCTAAAGCTTTTGCATTCAAATAAACTAAACAATTACTAGCAATATCAGGATCTAAATTTTTACTATCATCACTAGATTTAATTGCAATTACTTTTGTATCATCTTCATAATAAATAAAGAAATTTCTTTCTAAGATAGTTTTATCTTCTTTGATTTTATCAGTTAAATCAGTTGGTTCTATAACTTTAAAATTCTCATCTTTAAAACCTGTTATTTGTTCTTTTTCATAATCAACTTCAAATTTGGTATTATATTTTTTTTCATATGCATATACTACTGCTTTAAACGATTCATCCGTATGAAACTTATATAAAGGTATCGGATTTTTAGAAGTTAACGAAACTTCTTTTGTTTTTTGAATTAAAAGATTTACAGTCTTAATAACTTCTTCATCAGTATTTTCATCAACTTCTTCTAGACTGTATGTAATTTTTATAATTAAACTTTCATCATTATATGAAATCTTAGTTCCATTTTTAACAATAGTAGATTTTGCAGAAACTAATTTTTCATATTCTTCTTCAGTGTACTCTTTTTGTTCAAGATTACTAAAATGAATAACTGTATCATTATTTTCTGTATGAGTAAATTGATATTGTTCATCTACTAAAACTTTAGCAACTTCTTTTGTAACATTATCAGAAACAATAAATTCAGACATACTATTAACAAGATATTGCGCATATACAAATGCATTATATTCTGTCATACTGCTACTTTCAACTTGAACTAACGCAGTTGCAGTAGCTGAATATACTGGTTTTTTAATAAATCTACCATAAATACCACCAATTATAGTAAAGACTAATGTAACAATCGCAATTAATATGATATTTCTTTTCAAAAGAGAAAATAATTCTACAAATGAAATACCTTCATTAGTTGCATTATTAGCATTTTGATTCATATTTTCCATGTTTTTTCCTCACTTTTTGCTTATTATTATTATTTATTATAGCATAAAAATATATTTTTTTCAAGTAAAGTATAATATTATATGCAAAATAAAAAGTCTAAAGTAATAAAATCTTTAGACTTTATGAAGAAAAATTATTTGTTAAGACTAAAATATTATTTAATATTGTTAAAATTTCACTTTGTAAGTTGATAAAAAACAAAATAATATTTCTCCTAAAAATTATTTTAATTTATTTTATTGTCAAACTTCGTAACATCATTTGCAATTTCAATTAAATCATCAGCATTTTGATGCAAGATTTCCATACAGTGAAGTTCTTGATAATCGATTTCTTTTAAAACTTCAAAATGTTTTTTAAAATCATATGTTCCAGTTCCTATTCTAGTATGAGCATCTCTACTTCCATCATTATCACTATAATGAATATGATATAAATAATCTTTTAATAAATATAAATAAATAAAATCATCAAATTCACTTACATGAGCATGACCAGTATCAAAAATAAATTTTAAATTGTCTTTATCGGTTAATTTAATAATTGTTAATAATTCCTCTGGACTATACCCAAGTTCATTACTCCCTGGCATATTTTCTATCATTATTACTTGATCAAATTGTTTAGCATAATCACATAATTCTTTTAAAATTAATGATACTTTTTCATAATAACTACTTCTTACAATATTTTTATCTATATGACCTAAATGTAGTGTTAATTTTTTTATTCCAAACAAACTAGCATATTTCATACCAGCCATCATTATTTCTTTAGAACCAGCATTTAAATGTTGATCTAAACAAAGACCATTATAAATACTATGCGGTAAATGAAGTACAAGTTCAACATTTGGATATTTTTCACATATTTCTAATACAGAATCAGTATACTGTTTTATTTGTTCTTGACTTTGATTATATGGATAGAATATTTCAATAGCTTGATAAATATCATTATCAAGAAGTTTCATATAATCAATAAAGTTTTCTTTTTTACGCATTTGATTGATTGTAAAACATTTTTTCATTTTATATCACCATAATTATATATTAGTTTTTTCAACAAGAAATTTAATTACTTTTTCTTGTAAAATCGTCATATGTTCAACGTCATTAATAAAGTCAGCACCATTACATAAAAAGATTAATCCACCTAAATCATTATATAACATGAAACTACGAAGTCCATATGCATTACCGAAATGCCCTTTTAATGGAGATTTTGTAAACTCATCCATAATAATCATTTGAAGACCTTTTGCTTTATAAGTTGGATCGCTAGGAGTGCCTTTCCACTGAACTTTTTCCATTTCAATAACAGTAGATTCATTTAAGATTCTAATTTCATTATAAACACCCTTGTTCATTAACATTGACATTATTTTACATAAATCACTTGCAGTTATATAAAGTCCCCCTGCAACACCACGATAATTCTCTCCAAGTGGATATTTTAAACATTGTACTTTTTTAAAACTATCATAGTTTCGATAAAGATTGAAATGACCATTATCAAATGTATAGTGACCAACAAGATTTTCAATTTTTTCAATATTCTCTAATCTAAATCCACTTCTAATATCTAGTGGTTTTAATAGTACATCAATTATATAATCAGGAAAATATCTATTGGTAATTTTCTCACATACACAAGCTAAAATACCACATCCAAGATTAGAATAAATAAAATTTGTTCCAGGTAAATACTCACTATATCCTTTATAAAAATGTTTAGAGTTAGGAGTTAACAAATCTTTTAAATTAATAAAATCATCTGTACAATTTGAACCATCATATCCTTTGTATATTCCGTTTTCAAATATACCATCATCAATTATTGATGAAGTTTGTGTTAGCACCATTCGCAAGGTAATTTTCACATCTGGAAATTTTGGATTCCTAACCTCAAATCCAAGATATTTAGAAACATCTTCATCTAAATCTACTAATCCTTGTTCATATAATTTTAATAATCCTATAGCAACAATCACTTTAGATATTGATGCGATACGGTAAATTGAATCTTTGTGAGTTGGTGTTTTGTTTTCTAAATCTGCAAAACCAGTTGACACATATTCTGTGTAACCATTGTGTTTATGAAAAACTACATTTGTTCCTACTGTATTAAACTGTTTAATAAATTCAGTATATTCATTTAAATATTTATTCATACTCTCTCCTTTTAAAACAAGCTCTAAAGATAAAATTAATCTTTAGAGCAAATTTTTTATCTCATACTGCTAACAACAGCAGCCATCAATTCACCGTCACTAGAGTCTTCACCTAGTTCCCAAATCATAACACCACCAAGACCATTCTTTCGCATATATTTTGCTTTTTCATTTATCGATCTAGCATTTTCATAAGTAATAAAATAATTATATGCAGAATCATACAAATATGGTGCATAACAAATACTATCCCAGTATTCTGTAACAGTGTCACCTACTCTATTTAAGAAGTTAGACTTAATTCTTGCATAAGTAAGAGTTGTATATTTACCTGTTTTTGAATCACTTCCTAAGCCGCCATTTGTGGAAGAGACTGGTGTAGTATATTTACCATAAAACGCAATACCAACAACAATTTTTTCTGCTGGAACACCTTTCAATTTAAATATTTCAACAGATTCTTTAACAGCTGCATCAGTTGCAGTGCCTTTTCCCACGTTGGCATATAACGCAGTATGATGATATACTTTAGATGATGCTTCTAAGTCATATGTCATTAAGTGAATATAATCTAAATATTTTGAACATTCAGCTAAATTATAACGTTTAAAGCCCTCTGCACCACCAGGAATAGCAGCAGTTAATAAATAATCTGGATTTTTTTCTTTTAATGCAGTATTTAATTCTTGGCATAGTGCTGTATAATTTTCAGCATCAGAATCTTTCTTTAAAGGTGTAAACCAACCTGGATACTCCCAGTCTAAATCAACTCCATTAAAATGGTATTTATCTACAACATCAACAATATTCTTAATAAATATTGCTCTATTTTCTGGAGTTGATGCAGCATCTTTGAAATTTTTACTTTCATCACCATAACCTTGGATAGATAACACAACTCTAACACCTTGTTTTCTTGCAGCTAAAGCACCATACAATATTTGTTCATTCAAGGAATTCATATCCAATTTATAATCATATGTTACATATGCAAAACTTAAATTAATTACATTACATTTTAATTGATCTTCAGTATAACCATTAAAGTTATAAGAAGCATAATAACCAAAAATAGTTCTACCTGATCTAAGTTCATTAAACGTTGCTGGTTCAACTTCTACATCTTTGCTAAAGAATGTTGAATATCCATCATCAATTACTTCCATCGTCAATGTAACAATTTCAGTTTCATCACCTGGAATTACAATACCAGTTGGAGAAATAGTTTGAGGATCTGATGAAACCCAAGCTAAATGAATATCATCATTATAGGGGTTACGTCTATATAATTCAAAATCTTCACTAACAACGTTAGGTACTATTTCATTCAACAAGTAAGTATAATCTACAAAAGGAATTTCTTCCCATATAGCATATAACATAATAGACTTAGTTATCGGAGTATTAAAATTATAAAGGTTTGTACCCGATTCATCAGTATACCATCCAAGAAACTTAAATCCATCACGTGATGGTTTATTAGGTCTTACAACTACTTTATTTAAACTTACAGTAACCATTACATATTCACTGTCATCCATATAATTAAAATAAACTCTAAATTCAGTTGCACCTTCTTCATCTTTTAATAATTTATCAATTTCACTTTCTTCTTCAAAACCACATTCACATTTACCATCAACAAATTCATGTACGTGTACATAATTAGGATCAGTTTCTCCACATTCACATTTGCCGTTTACAAAATTATGAACATGTGGTACATAGTTTGGATCAGTTTCTCCACACTCACACTTACCTTCTATATAATTATGAATATGTGGTATATAGTTTGGATCAGTTTCTCCACACTCACATTTCCCTTCTATATAATTATGAATATGTGGTACATAGTTTGGATCAGTTTCTCCACACTCACACTTACCTTCTATATAAAAATGTTCATGATTATTACTACATTTATTATTACATCCACTTGATAGTATAACACCCAAGCAAATTGTAAAAATTAAAAAATACTTTAGTTTCATTTTTAACCCTCTTTTCAATTTTTATTTTTTCATACTATTATATACAGCTGAAAGTAATGTATCTGAAGTATCTTGTCCAATTTCCCATATCATTACTCCGCCTAAATCATTATTTACTGCATAATTACATTTAGCAGTAATAGATTTTTCATCATCATAGGTAATGAAATATCCATTCGTTTTATCTATTAAATATGGTGCATATGCAGTTTCATCAAAACCATATATTACATCTTTATTAAGTCTAGATAAATAATCTCTTACAATTAAATCATATGTTATAGATTTATATCCACCACTAGCTCTATTATTTAATCCTGTTGAATAAGTTCTCTTACCATAAAAAGCAAGTCCTATTACGATCTTAGATGATGGAACTCCATAACTCTTATATGTTTGAACTGATGATGCAACAGTACAACCTGAAAGTGTTGCTGAAGAATCATATAACGCTGTATGATGAGTAGCAAGAGATCCATTTTGCATATCATACGTCATAATATGAATATAATCTAAATATTTTGAAACATTACCCAAATCAAAACGATAAGGTCCGTTACTACCACCTGGAATCGCTGCAGTTATTAAATAATCAGGGTTAGCTTTTTTAAATGTTTCACTAATTTGTTTACATAAAAGAGTATAATTTGCTTTATCTACAGAGACACTAGTACCTGTATTAAAACCAGGATACTCCCAGTCAATATCAATTCCATCTAAATGAAATTTTTCAACAACTCTTAGCATTGATTCCGCCAAAGTAATTCTTCCTTCTTCTGTTGCTGCAGCTCTACTAAAGTTTGTACCCGCTTCACTGTATCCTTGAATAGATAAAACAACTCTAACACCTTTTTCTCTTACACTAAGAACTTGATTAATAACAGCTAAGATACTTGCTGTATCAATCTTAAAATCCGTAGTTACATACCCAAAACATAAATTAATTACATCACAAGTCTCAAGCATTTTATCTGTATAACCAAAAAAGTTCCATGTTGAATAATATCCAAATACTAGATTGCTACTTGGTAGTGGATCAAACTCGATTGCAGGAACAATAACATTTTTTTCAAAATCGAATAACTCGCCTTGATCATATACGGTTAAATAAACAATTAGCTCTTCTTCATCTCTTGGCTTAATTAAATTCCCATAATTATTAAGCGTATACTGATTAGAAGTACTCCATATCAATCTTAAATCATCATATCGTGTAGGTAATTCTAATGAACTAGCAACAACATCAGGAACAAATTCGTCAATAATACCTGAATAATCTTTTTCTACAATGATAATAACTTCTTCCCACACAGCATATAAAATCATATTATTATAAATAGGTGTATTAAAATCAAATAATTCTTCACTTCCAAAAGACAATGTCCAACCAATAAAATTATACCCTTCATATAAATCTGGAATTAATTTTTCAACAAATTCACCTTCATTTACGTATGCTGTTATTGTTGAATCACTAAATAGCGGATCAAAAGTAATAGTATATACTACAACATTATTAGGATCTTTTTCTCCACAAGAACATATTCCGTCAATATAGTCATGTATATGATAATTAGGATCTTTTTCTCCACATACGCATTTACCATCTGTATAACTATGCGTGTGATTAGGATCAATTATACCACAGGAACACTTACCATTTTCATAACTATGAAAATGATAATTTGGATCTTTTTCTCCACAAGAACATATTCCTTCTACAAAACTATGTTCATGATAATTAGGATCTTTTTCTCCACAAGAACATATTCCTTCTACAAAACTATGTTCATGATTATTAGAATCTTGATTATTTACATTATTATCACAGGAACTAAAAAGTAATATAATGAAAATAGTAAAACACAATAATATTTTTTTCATCATTCTAACCTCATTTCTACATATATTATATCAAAATTTATTATAAATTCAATAAAAATTGCGTTATTATAAGAAAAAGTAATCCCAAAATATGGAATTACTTTAATAATCATTCAACATTAATTGTTAATGTTCCATAAACAAAACCTGTTTCTTGATTTAATGCAGTAATAGTTACTGTGCCAGTATTTACAAATGAAACTTTAGTCCCACTTAGTGTTGCAACAGTATTATCACTAATTGTGTAAATTAAGTTTTCACTTAATAATGTATCACTTGCTTCTTTTATAGCTTTAATATCTATTTCATCACCAACTTTAAATGTTTCATTACCGCCAATAATATAGGGCTTTTCAGAAAGTTTTCTTCCCATTCCTTGTGCAACAGCAGTAATTAATGTATTTGTATTATCTTCACCAATTTCCCAAATCATTACTCCACCTAAGCCCGTTGTTTTAGCATATTCACATTTATAAATGATTGATAATTCATTTTCGTAAGTGTAAAACATTCTTTTTTCAGTATTAAACATATATGGTGCACATGCAGTATAATCAAAATTATATTTTACAGTCGTTCCGATTAAATCAATATAATTAGTACATGCAGCAGTAAATGCGCTATTTTTATAATATCCTCCAGTAATAGCACTTTGACCTAGTCCATTGTTATTTGATGTTTTAGTTTTAATATCTTTACCATAAAAGGCGATACCTAAACACATCTTTTCAAGTGGCACACCCTTACTTGACCAAACTTCAACTGTTTCAGAAATTGAGCATCCTGATGTAACTCCACTAGATGGATATAATGCTGCGTGATGAGTCCCTGCAGATGAACTTTGTAAATCGTAACTCATCATATTGATGTAATCAAAATATTGAACTAATTTATTTAATTCATAACGTTCATGTCCCCAAGGACCAGCAGGAATTGCCGCTGTTAATAAATGTTCAGGATTAACAGCATCTAATTGTTTTCTAATTTCTTTAATTAAAAGTGTATAATTAGTTCTATCTTCTGCCAAACTTCTACCACTATATGATCCAGGATATTCCCAGTCAATATCAATACCATCTAATCGATATTCTACAACTGCATCAACCATAGATTTAGCAAGTTTCACTCTTAAGGTTGAACTTGCAGCACAATCACTAAAGTTCTTAGTATCTTCTCCATAGCCTTGAATACTTAAACAAACACGAATACCTTTTTTATGCCCAGCAGCAACTGTTTCACTTAATAGTGTTTTTATACCATTAATATTCAATGTACCATCTTCATTAACATACGCAAAACTAATATATAAAACGTCAACAGTATTTAACACTTCTTCGCTATAACCACTATAATACCATGATGATGTATATCCCATCACAATATCACCAGTAATAAGTTCTTTTAATTCATATTTTTTAATTGTTATATTTTTTTCAAACATTAGACTTTCTTCACTTCCAATTACATTTATTGTTAAAGATATAGAAATTTCTTTATCAACTAAATCTGGATTATATATTCCACTATAACTTAATAAACTTGTATCACTAATCTCCCAATTATATTCGAAATAATCACGTCTTGTTGGTAATTCAATATCTTGATCTATTACATCAGGGACAATACTATCTAATAATCCATAATAATCAGTCTCTACGTAATTTGCGTAAAGAGTAAAACTATTTTTAATAATTTCAGTAAAGTTATATACTTTTTTTCCTTCAGCATCTAAACTCCAATATGCAAATTCATATCCTAATTTACTTGGATTATACATCGGTTCACTTGGAATAGTTCCAGAACTAAATTGCACACTTTTAAGAGTATTTCCGCCATTTGTTTCAAATGTAACTGTATATACTTGAGCAATATATTTTGCATAAAGCGTCATATCAGAATCTATTACTGTTTTAATCGATGCAAATTGCTTATATTCTTGATCGTAATACCAACCAACAAATTTTTTCTCAGGAAGTTCTTTTACTTCTAAATCATCAACAATTGTATTTTCTAGTACAGTAACATTAATCACTTCATCTTCAACAAATAAAGTTAGATTAAAAATCTTTGAAAATTTTACATATAGAACTAAATCATCAAAAATCTCTTTACTAACATCATATTCATAAGTATAACCATAATCAGTGAATAATCCACCAAAAAAACAATTTTCTTTAGAAAAACTTAAATCTTGTAAAGTATCGCCATAATTTACAGTTACTGATTGATAAATTGATTCTTGATCATAAATAACAACGTTAAAAGTAATAACTTCAAACTTTGCATTTACTACTAAATCACTTGTTACATTGTCAAACTCTTTATCCCAACCAATAAATGTATATCCAACTTTCTCTGGAGTTAAACCAATAGCACTTTCTCCATAATTAACAGTTTCTATTTTTAATACTGTATCACCATCTTTAAACGTTACTGTATAAGCATTAACTGTAAAATTAGCATTTACAACTAAATCACTTTTTATATTGTCAAATGATTTATCCCAACCAGTAAATGTATAACCCTCTTTATTTGGAGTTAACCCAACTGCAGCAGATCCATAGTTAACTGTTTCTGTTTTTAATACAGTATCACCATCTTTAAATGTTACTGTATATGTATTAATAGTAAACTGTGCATTAACAGTTAAATCACTAGTTACACTAGCAAATGATTTATCCCATCCAGTAAATGTATAACCCTCTTTTTCTGGAGTTAAACCAATCGCACTATCACCTTTTTTTACTTCCTCTGTTTTTAATACAGTGTCACCATCTTTAAATGTTACTGTATAAGTTTTTTTACAACTTGTCATAAAACATGCAATGCACAATACAAAAATTATAAGTAATGTTTTTTTCATATTTTCTCCTCTATTCTTAATTGATTGATAAAAATATCAATAGCCTTATTTAATTGTTCAAATACAATTTCAAAATTATCTGTATACCAAGGATCTTCTATCCATAATCCTTCTTCAATGAATTCACCAATTAAAGAAACTTTAGCTAAATTACAATTTTTTAAAACATATTTAAGCATTCTAATATTAGCTTGTTCCATTACAAAGATATAATCAAAATAATTATAATCTTCCATTGTTATTTGCTTTGCAGAATGACTTGCGCCAAAAATCCCATGATTTTTAAGTGTTTTTAAAGCACTAGGATAAATATTATTTCCGATTTCTTCTTTTGATGTTGCTCTACTATCAATGTAAAATAAATTTTCAATCGATAATTTTTTTACTTTATCTTTCATTATAAATTCTGCCATTGGACTTCTGCAAATATTTCCATGACATACAAATAATACTTTTATCATTATAATTTATATTCTTTCTATTTAACTTTTTATTATTTAATTATATTAATTCTTTTTTCAAATTTAGGATTATCTAAAATTATTTGCTTATATATTTTCATACCAATTTCAGTCTTCGGTCTACGTCTAGTCCACCTTAAAATATTTTCATCACTATATGTATCAGGATACGTGCACGCATATGTAAAGAATTGATAATTTAACTGAATAGCATCAAAATCATGAGCTATATGAGCATTAATATCTATATCTAAACTCCAAGAAATCCAAGCATCATAAACTATTTTTGCAACAGGAGATTCATTATAAAGTAAATTACACCATAATGCTTTAGCAATTAAATCTTCTTTTATTTCATCTTCATCTGTTTTATTTGGATGAGGAATATCACCAGTTAATATTTCAGCTAAATCATGAATCATAATCATTGTTAGAATTTGTTGTTTATCATATCCTTGTTCATCTAATTTATTAGGTAGATAAATATTAGCCATGGTATACATCACATACATATGTTCTGCGATACTTTCTTTATGATTAGTAGGAACAAAAGTTTCTACCCAACCAGAGCGTTCTAATAAATTACTTTCTGCAAATAAATTGAGTACACTTACTAAAGAAAATAAATTTAATCTACACATTTCAAAAAAAGCATCTACTAAAGTATTTGTTTTGTGATATGCTCTTTTATCCATTTCTAAAAATTGTAAATATAAAGGATTAATATTATTATTTTTATCAAGTGAATCAATTAGTAATAAAAATAAATTAAGTTTAAAACTAAATTCATTAGGTAAAAGTGGCATGTTATTTAAAATACAATTAGGAAAGCCATCAAGTTGCATATAACATGCTTTTAAAAACACTTTTCTAAATTCACTATTTGAAATAACAAATGAAATAAAACTACCTAAATCAAATAATTGTCCTTCAATTGTTTCTAACTCAATAAAATCTTTTAACAATTCAGATGATAAAATTTTTTGTAAATTATTAATATCACATTCTCTAAAACCAAATATTTTAAGTTCTGGTGAAGGCATTAAAACGCGCATTATAATTCTCTCTTTCTTATAATTTTACTTTAATTGCTTTATGGTCGTATCCATAATACAGCATATCTATATATTTAGCTTCTATTAAATCAATTCTTGTAAACACATGATCAATTCGCTCTCTATCTCCACGTTCTGATTCATATGTATATTCATTTTTTCCTTTTAATGGATCACTATATCCAGCATTTTCTAAAGATGCAAAAGCAATATACCCTGTAGTAAATTTAAAACTATTATCATCTAGTGCATCTTCAAGATAGCCTGTACAAAAATTACCAATTATTAAATCAGGATTTAATGTTTTTGCAAGTTTAATTAAATTAACAATAAATATTTGTTTATAAGGTTTTCGTTTAGGTGCTTTTGCAACAATAAACTTTTTATCTAAATAATCAACCAATATAAGTCTTTCTTTATACTTATCCATTGTATATTTTTTATCAACTTCTTTATGATTAGACTTAAGTGGAAAATCAGTAATTTTGAATTTCTCTTTTGATAAAACATTAATTCCATATTGATAATTAGTCTTATTTAAGTGATAACTACCTAAACTTTTTTTCACATCATCAACAATATCAACAGCATCAGCTAAAAAAATAATATCATAATCATGTTTTAATAAATGATTTACAAGTTTACTAGTAAATCTAGTTCTTCCACCGCAATCTAAATAAAATATTTTCATAAAAAATTACCTCATATTTTAATTCTATATTTATTATACTACAAAGTTTGTTTTTTTTCAATATACTTGTTTAATTTGTGGACATTTAAATAATTTTCTAGTATAATTTAGAAAATAAAGGAATTATATAAAAATGAATGAAACTATTAGATTAAAAATTACATTTAATTTTAATTATATTGAAACTATAGATAACTTTTTAATAAATTACAACATTATTTATAAAAGTTTCAATAGTGATGTATCTTATGTATTTGAAGTAGCAGATACTGATGTTGATAAAATAATTTACTATCTACTTCTACTTACATCAAAACAAATTAAAATTGAAAATATTTCATCTATTAATCAAAATCAAGACGAACAAGAAGTTGGTACCGATAAACCAATTGGTTCTAAAGATGCAATAGACGAAAATTAAAAGAACTTGTAAAATAACAAGTTCTTTTTTGTTTATCAATATCTTCCTATTAAGCGTTAATATATTTACCAATCGCATTACTTAAATAATCATCAACATCTTGTCCATATTGCCAGTACATAATTCCTGCAAGTCCATTTGCGTTAATATATTCACACTTACGTTTGATGCTTTTTTCATTTTCATAAGATATAAAAATCTTATTAACAGAATCATATCGATACGGAACACCACATTCCTCATCAAAATATTCTTTCATTGTATCAGATAATGCATATGTAGTATCAAGTAAATTATACCATTTAGACTTTCCACTACCAGTTTTTGATCCTGGTCCACCACTTTCTGTTTGAACAGTTAAGTAGAATGGAATACCAACTAAAATTTTAGCATTTTCAATTCCATAGCCATTAAAAATATCAACACTTTCAACAATTGTACAACTAGTTAGAGTTGCTCCTTTTGTTGATTTATATAAAGCATTTTGATAATAACCGTTACCTGTAGCCATTGAATATGTCATTAAATTAACATAATCTAAATAAGCTTTAGAATTAGTTAAGTCATACTTAGGTGGTTGCCATTTACCTCCACCAATGGCCGCTGTAACTAAATATTCAGGATTTTTAGCTTTCATCTTATTATAAATTGCTTCCATAAGTAGAGTAAATGTTGTTGCCTCACTTGATGTTGGAGTTTCCCAGTCAATGTCTATACCATCAATTTCTAATTTTTCCACAAAGTTTAAAATATTAGTAGCAAGTTTTTCTCTTAAAGTAGGACTCGCAGCAACGCTCGCAAATGCACCACTTGCACTTTGATTAACAGAAATAACAATCTTAGTACCTGAATTTTTCGCAAGTGGTTTAATATAATTATTAATATTACTTATCATCCTAGATTCATTAGTAAAATCACCATTAGCATCAATATCTAAGAATGCACAATAAATTATATCTAAAACATTCATTGCATTTTGTGTTATTGTATTATATGGTGTATAAATATAACCCGTTGCAAGAGCATTACTCTTACCATCGCCTTTTGCAGTAACAGTAAATTCATATATTTTTTCATTATTTACATATGCAGTTAAAGTTATAGAAACATTAGAAACTGGCTTTCTAAATACACCAGTACAAGAAATAATATCATTATGTGATGATTCCCAAATAATTGGAATATTATTATAATTGTTTATCAGTGTAATATTTTGTTCTATTTCATTATATTTACTATAAACAGAATCCAAATAATCTGAAATTTCATCATAATATTCAGATGTGTCACTATTAATAAAACTTACTAACAAATTAACATCATTCTCTTCGATAGTACTAGGATCAGCACTAAATAAAACTTTAGTTCCAATATTAATCTCCATTTTTTCAAATTGACTATATAAACCATATGATGAATAAGCTAATATGACAAAATCATAACTATTAAGACTACTTAAAGCTTCACCATTTTTTGCTATTCCACTTACATAATAATTATTACCACTGAAAGAAACACCAATTTTATGCCAGTATTTACTAGTAAATCCTGTTTGAGATGAATCAAACATTGTTAATACATCATATGTTGAAATATGTTCATTAAATTTAGATATAACAAAACTATCAACATAATAATCATCATTATGATAATATTTAGCATATAAAACTTCATTATTATATTCACTACTTAATACAACTGAAGCCTTATTTTGATAATTAATATCATAATACCAACCGATAAATGTAAATTCTTCTTTTTCAGGAATCGGTAATATAATAGTACCATCACTTTCAATTAATGCTTCTTCATCAACATAACCACCAAAAGTTTCTAAATTAAGTTTTACACCAAGATCTTTCCATTTCGCCTTTAATACAATATCATAATCATAATTATATTTACCATTTTCAATCTTAGCATCACCTAAATACCACCCTAAAAATTCAAATCCTTCTTTTTCAGGAATAGGTAAAATAAACTCACTACCATATGAAACTTCATAAGAATACGGTGTATCTATATTTTGATATGTAATTTTGTAAATATTTGGTTTAAAAATACCATTTAAAGTAATGTCATTTGTATAATTATATACTATATCACTAAACTCTTCTTTATTTAATTCCCAATAAACAAAAGTATATCCTTTTTTATCTGGAATAAATTCTTCAATTACACCATCATATAAAACATCTACTACTTTTTCTTCATTATTATATAAGTATGTTATTTTAAATGATAATGGTTCAAACTTTGCAGTTAAAATTATATCATTTGTATAATTATATACAATATCACTAAACTCTTCTTTATTTAATTCCCAATAAACAAAAGCATATCCTTTTTTATCTGGAATAAATTTTTCAATTACACCATCATATAAAACATCTACTACTTTTTCTTCATTATTATACAAGTATGTTATTTTAAATGATAATGGTTCATAGTAAATAGTAAATTTTGTTCCCATCTTCGGTGAATAAACTGAACCTTCTTCTATTAAAGTATCATTTGCATAAACACCTAAAAATTTATATCCTTCTACATTAGGAATATTAAATTCAAGTATTTTACCAGTTTCTACATCAAGTATATATTCATTATTAAAACCTAAATTATCATTAATTGTAATTTTGTAATTTATTGGTTTAAATATAACAGTTAATTTAACTGATAATAAAACAGTTATTTCATCAATATATTTTACTTCATCATTATAAATTACACTTCCATCCCACTCATATCCTTCAGGAATAGAAATATTTGAAATAATTTCATCATAGCTAAGCGATGTATTAATTAATGTTTCAAATTGATATAAACAATTATTATTTTTATCAACTAGTTCAACAGTTACATCATACTCTTTAAAGAAATGCAAAATAAACTCTTTATCATCTTGCTTGATTATAATAATATTTTCACCATCTTCAAGATAAATTGATGAAGCAATAATTTTTAAATCATTTGGAATAGTTTCTATTATATATGTTTGACTAGTTTCAACATAATCAGTAATCGTAATAAAATTTACAATTTTATCAACAGTTAAATAATATTCACCATTTTTTTCTTCCATATTAACAATTTTAATACTACTTTCTTTACATGAAGATATAAAACACAAAAATAAAAACGCAAAAATAAACAAACTTTTTTTCATATTATCTTCCTTTCAATATCAGTATAACATAAAATAAATAAAAAAAAGAGACTTTAAATAATAAAGTCTCTCAATTTTTAATTAGAATCCAACGTAACGATTCTTAACGTATTCTTTAGCAGCATCTGATAAGTTTTCAGTAACTTCTTCAACTGTTAAATATTGATAATTTAAAGTAGTTCCTTCTGGTAATGGAAGTTTAGCTAAAAATTCATTAAATTGTTCTTCAGCACGTTTTGCTTCTTCATCATATGATGCTTGGAATCCAGCTAATGCTGCAAATGTTGAATCTTTAGAAACATTCCAATTAATGTTTAATAATGTTACTTTTTTACCTTGATATGCTTCAGGATTAGCAAGAACATCACTATAAATAGCTACTAATGATTTTAATACATCATAACCATTGAAATAAACATAATTTGCTTTTCTAGAAAATGCTTTCCAAAGTTCAATAGCTTCTTCATTATCAAATAAATAACGAGTACCAAATTGGTAAGCCCACATACTTTGACGGAAAGGTTGATAGAAATGTTCTAAGAAATCAGCTTGAACAAAATCGATAGCATCAGCATAATTAACGATTGCGTTAAATTCAGCTTTAGGAGCACTAATTTCTTCAGGACGATCACGCATTGGTTCAGCAGCAATTACTTCAAATTCAACACCATATTCAACTTGAGATGGATCAAGTTCTAAACCAGCAAGTACATTATAAGCTAAAACACCAGCAGAACTTAAAGAATGCATTTTTGGAGGATATACAACTCCAGTTTTAGCATTACGATGCCATTTAACATATTCAAAATTTAATTCTTTATATGCATCTAATAATTCATTATATTCTTCACCAAAGAAGTTGTCTTCAAGATTAGCAACATATCCTTCATAGCGTGGAAAGAAAATAGTTTTTTCATCAAAACGTTTATTAAATTCTCTTGTAATTAATTTTCTTTCTTCATCAACTTGTGGATTCCACTTAATTGAATATTCAGGATCACCTTTTGAATTCATAGCCATTGTAATTTTACCTTCAGCAACAAGTTGACCTAATGCCATATAAACTTCTTCAGCAGGTAAAACATCTTTTAATGCATCAACAATTTTACGATATGATGCAGCAACAAAAGGAATTTGTTGTAATACTTTTAATACTTTTTCTTCTTGTGTTAACATATTAATCTCCAATCTTCTTTATTTATTTCTATAATATTATATCAATTTTTGTTAAAAAACTCAAATGATTTATCTTACTATTTTTTAAATAAAAAAAGCACTTTATAATTAAATTATTGATAATTTCCTATACAAAAGAAAAACAATAAGCTACTTTTTAAGTAGCTTATTTTAAAACTAAATTAATTATTCGATTTCTTCTAAATCTTCTATAACTTTTTCATTAATTGTGATTTTAATAGTTTCAATTTTTTGATTTTTTACCTTTTGAACAGATAGTTCAATATTATCAAATTCTAAAACTTCTCCACCTTTTGGAAATGAATCAAGTGTAGCTAAAATTAATCCACCGATTGTATCATAGTTACTATTTTCTTCGTCAAATTCTAGATCTAAATCACGATTTACTTCTTGAATAGGTGTATCACCATTAACAAGATATTGATTGTCATTTAATCTTATAAAATTTTTTTCATCATCATATTCATCATAAATATTTCCAACAACTTCTTCTACAATGTCTTCCATTGTCGCAATACCTGATACTCCACCAAATTCATCTAATAAAATAGCAATTTGATTTTTTGTATCTTTCATTACTTGAAATAATTTATTAATTTTCATCATGTCTCTTACATATAATGCTTTACGCATTACCTTGTCAATTTTAACATTTTCAACACCTTTTTCAATGATTTCTTGCATTAAATCACGAACATGAATCCAACCAATGATATTATCTCTTGTTTCTTTATAAACAGGAATACGAGTAAACTTTTGTTCAAAAATATCATTTAAGTATTCATTTAAAGGTTCTTCAATGTCAATCATAAATACTTTAATACGTGGTGTCATAATATCTGTTGCAGTAAGATCGTTAAATTTTAATACACTTTCAATCATTTTTTGTTTTTCAACATCAAGTGTACCATCTTCAACACTTTCTTCTACTACCGAAATAATTTCTTCTTCTGAAACCTTATCTTCTACTAAATATTTATTAATTCCTATTAATTTAGTAATTAAATTACATGTTCCAGATAAAAGTTTCACAATCGGAGTTGCTAAAACTCTAACAAAATTAATAGCACCAGCTACTTGCATTGAAATTTTTTCAGGAAAAGCAAGTGCAATTTTTTTAGGTAGTAATTCACCAAAAATTAATGTTAAAAACGATAAAAGTAATGTAATTACGACAACTGCAATCCCCTCAGCATAAGGTACATTTAAAGTAATTAACCAATCACTTAATAATACCGCAATACTTCCAGCTGCCGTAGCAGATGAGAAGAATCCTGCAAGTGTAATACCTACTTGAATAGTTGATAAAAAGTTAGTTTGATTATCATTTAACTTTTGTACTAATTTTGCTTTCTTATTTCCATCTTTTGCTAAGATATCAATCTTTGTCTTATTTGCGGATATTACTGCCATTTCAGACATTGCAAAGAAAGCATTAATAATTGTTAATACAGCAATTATTATAATTTGCAGTAAAATACTATCAGCGTCCGCGTCCGCGTCATCATTTGATTCCATAAATCTCCTTCTTTAATCATAATTATTATTCTAATATTATGATTATGAAACATTATACCAAATTTTTAATAAAATGTAAAGTATTTATACTTAAATAGCTAATTTAATTAATACTTTCAATTTGTAAAATTATTTCATAAATATAATTTTTCATACCTTCATCAAGTACTTTAGATAACTCATTAATTATTTTATTATAATCATAGTTAGTAAAACTATTTATAAGATTAGTATAATTCGTTTTATTTTTTACTTCATAATAATTTTCAATTTTATCAACTAAATCATTAATAATAGCTAATTTCTTTTCTTCGCTTGATGAAATCTCTGAAACATAATCAAAATGGAAACTTGATTTTATAATATTATAATAATTCACATTTAAATAATCTCTTGTATGAAATAAAATATACCCATTTCCGCTTGAAGCTTCTAATTGCATCATAAGTTCATTAACAGTTAAACCATATGATAATCCAATTCTAACATCATATTCACTAAATTCATTATTATAGTAATCAATTTTATCAACAACAAATAAATAATCATCACTATAAACCATAGGTTCAATTATATCAACAATTCCAAGTTCTAACCATTTTTTAGCATCTTGTAAATAATTTATTTTAACCTTTTCATATTCATTTAAAACTGCAGCACTAATAACTAAATTAGATTTTATTTGTTTCATTGCAGTTGTAGCGTTAGTAATAAATTTTGTTAACTCATTTTCTTTAAATTCCATCCACTTTAATCTTACATCAAGTGACTCTTTAATTAAAACTTTTAAGTCACCTTCTAAGTTATACATCTCCATAAATTTATTCATAGAGTATTCTGTATATCCTGGATCATTTATAACTGCAGTATCTAAAATTACTTCAACATCATTAAAACTACTTAAATTAGATACTGAATATCTAATAATATCATATTCAACTTTATCAAAGTCATAAAGTGTAACTAATTCAATATACCAATTTATTAAATTTTCTTGTACATAATCATTACAAATATCATAATAATAGATTTGCCCCATTGATAATGTTCCATCATATTGAAGTTGATAATGTGACTCATCAAATACCTTAGAACCTTCTTCATAACATCTAAATGTTTGTGTAAAAGCATTAACAGTTATTCCTCTTTTATGTGCTTCAGTAATAAAACAAGTTAAATAATCATTACCATATTCACCATAAGAGTAATCATTTAATGGTTCATAAAAATAAAAATATTCAGATTCAAACAAACAATATTTACCACTAAACGGAATAATAACAATTTCATTAAATCCCATTTCTTTAAACATATCTAGTGTATTAATAACACCTTCTAAAGTTGTATCATCATATGCAGTAGGATATGAAAAAGGATAGTACCACATTCCTCTTGTTTCTAAAACCTTATGATCAATTAATTGACTATATACTACACCTAAACATTCTTCTACTTTTTTTATACACTTTGATACATTACTAACATCATAACAACTTTTAATAATCAAATTATTCTTAGAAAGTGTACCATCAATATAATTCATTAATTTATAAATATATTTATAATCATGTGGAATAGCATTTATACAATGTTCATTGATCTTTGATACTAAATCATTACGTTTACTAATTAAATCATTATACTCATTAGATCCTAAGTCTTTATAAAACTTAATACAAGAATCAGTAATTTCAACCTTATTACCTAAATTTAAATTATTTTTTATAAACTCTGCACCAGTACCATGACCACTTAAAATATATCCACCTTCTGGTAAATCTACTAAAATCTTTTTATCAATAATAATATTATTTTTATCAACCGCAATCTCATATCCATAAGAATTGCGCACGCGATAATTATCGGCATTATAAAAAACTATTGTATCTTGATTTCTAAAACCACCATAATATAACTTTTCAGTATAATCAATGAAATTAATAAAATTACTAGGATCTTCATATGTTTTATCCATTAAATCATAATTAAGTTCAACATAATTATAGCTGTGATTATTATCATATAATGAAACAAATAAGCTATCACTAATATCACATAAAAAATTATATAAAATATTTATCGTTTCATCTGTTTCATCATAAATAACATTAAACTGTTTAATAATAGCATTTAATTCCATTGCGTAAACATTATATAGTTTGTTATCAGTAATAATATTTATTTCATTTATTAAATCAATTAACTTTAAATACACTTTACTTCTTCTATCAATATCTTTATTTTTATAAATATATACAGTTTCATCAATATAAACACAAATATCACCAACACTTACATCTTTTAACAATTTAGAACTTGTACCATGGCCTGAAACAACAAACCCGTTTTTTACTAATGAAACATTAACACCTACTTCTTTAACTTCTCCATACTCATCAACCGATATTTCATATCCATAAATATTTGTTTCTATAAAATTATCTTCATCATAGACAATCATCATATCTTTATCTCGTCTAACACCATATTTTGCATCAATAAATCTTAAATCATAGTTAGTAAAATCGATATTCATAATTGAGTAATTTGAATAATTAACTATATAATTAATTTCAACTCTTTCATAATCTTTAAAACTAACAAAAAAACTAGTTTCTAAATTATCATATTTAACTATAATTTCATTTGTTCCAATATTAATACTAGGATATTCTACTTGATAATCATCAATAATTTTCTTAGAATTATCACTATAAGCTGCTTCTACAACTAATCCTGATAAATCGATATCTTCATCTATATAATAGCTAGTTTTACTTGGTCCTTTTATAATATTTAACGAAGTAATAATAATATCTTTAACTAATATATCAAAACTAGTTTCTAAATTTTCATATTTAATTATAACCTTATTAATTCCAATATTAATACTAGAATATTCTACTTGATAATCATCAATAATTTTCTTAGAATTATCACTATAAGCTGCTTCAACAACTAATCCTGATAAATCAATATCTTCATTAATAAAATAAGTTGTTTTATTTGGTTCTTTTGAAATTATAATTGATTCTAAAACAGGTTCTTTTATAGAATCATCATATTGATAATCACAACCTACAATAAATAAAAATAATATAAAAATTATTAACAAGTATTGCAATTTCATAAACTTTATTCCTTTCCTTTTTTAGAATATTTAATTTCTATGAGCCAACAACCTCGAAAGTAGCACCTAAAAGCTTTTTTTCTTTTGTTCTACCAAAAAATACAAAAGCATATCCATCACATGTTGCAAGAAACGGAACATCAAAATCAAGTGGATCATACTGCAATAATAAAGCAGGTTTATCATCATATTCATCAACAAAATTACTAGGATATCCCAATAATTTAGTTCCCTCATAATTTGCAGAAACTTTCTCAAAAGTTATTATATAAGGTTCATTTAATCCTTCATTAATTGGTGAATTCTCGTTAAAATCATCAATTATATGGGTTGGTTTTAAAGGTGTATAATCAACAAAAATATATAAGTCATCACTAGGGTACATTTCTGCATCTATGAAGAAATATAAATAGCCCTCATGAGGAAGTCTATTATCAGAATCTAAATCTTTTAAATCTTCACAATTTATTTGAAGAAAAAATACACAATCATCAGGATAATTATTAAGTAATTCTTTAGGTAGCGTTGGGGAACCATAAAACTTACTACATGATTCATCTATTTCTTCATTATGTTTTAGTTTTCGGACCTTTAACGCAATCGCATAATCCGCATTTTTATTCATAATTTCTTCCTCCTAATCAAACATTACTCTTGGATTCATTAATTTAGGATTTTTCCAAACAATATTATATTTTTCTAAATAGTATTTTTCTATCAAATTCCATCTTTGATATGGTATGTGTAAATCTCCAACAATATCAATTTCTTCTTCTACAGCAATCATTACATATTTATATCCATTTACAAAAGCATCTGTAAATTCTATTTCATCCACTTTTAAACCTTTATGATTTACACCTAAAAGAACAATTTCTGCATATTCTTTATATACTTCTTTTATCTTTTCAACATCAACTTTTTCTTTTAAGTTTTCAGGAAATTGACTATTTATTTTATAATATTTTTGCAATGCATATGCAGACTCTTTTAAATCATTTTCTTTTAAAGCTATTTCGCTTGCTACAAGGTAACACTCCATAGCATCTTTTCTATTATACTGCATTAAAAGAAAATCACCTGCTGTTATCATCATATCATAAAGTTCTTGATTACTAAAACCTTTTAAACTCTCATATCGTATATTAAAAGAAACACGATGTGCTAAATAAGCATGGTTAAAATAATATCGGTGATGAGTAACTATCTTAGTTAAATAATAATGTAACAATGTATAATTGTTATCCGATTCTATTTTATTATATCCACATACTATGTCTAAAAATTCTTCTAATCTATCAAAAGGAATATGATCATATGAATAATTACTATCTGAAAGTTGATATAGATATTTTATTATTACTTGATAATCCCTTTCAGTTATTATTTGATTCTTAATAATTCCATCAATAACTTTTATATTTTCATTTTTAAAATTATCAATATTATCAATAGTTTCTTTTATAATATCCTTATAATTTTTTAAGTTATTATATTCATTTATTAAATTAATATTATGAGAATTTATAATTATTTTTACATATTTTTCATCAGTTAATTTAAATAAAAATATCTTTAATTCATTATAAATATCAAAATACATTTCTTTATTGGAAATTATCGCTTTTATCTTATTAATATTTTTATCTATTTGTTGTCCATAATCTTTATAATCAAGAACATGTCTAATTTTACTAACATCAATTTCTTTTAATTCTACATATAATAATTCTTTATCAATTTTAAAGTTTTCATTACGGCCAGTTGTTATATCTTTGGATATAAGATACTTTGTCTCATTTGGTCTTAATTCAAAAACTTCTTGTTCATTAATCATTAATTCAATGTATCCATCACAAACTTTATGAATTTTTATTTTATATCCTAGTTTACATATAGCATTAGATTCTTCTAATAATAATTCAGAATTTATTGAATAATTACTATTATACTCTTCATAATAACTATTATTATTTTCAACATGACCTTTTATATTTAAAACATATTTATTTTTCATAATCATTTAATACTTCCTTATTATATATCATATTATTTCTATATTTAGTATAACATAAAATATTATTAGATACTACTTAAAAAATAAAAAATCTCGATACATTAAATTGTATCAAGATTAATAATCTAAATGGCAACGTTACACAATTTTAATACAATTGCATACCCCTACCTGAAATTTGCATACCATTAGGATATTTTTGCATACCCCTATTTCTAAACGATAAATTGGAATTTGTCAGTATTACAACTGCTTAATCTCATTGGCAATCACAGCCACATCCTTTGCGTTTGTATCAATTATAATGGTATTGAGTGCTTGATACATAGGTATTATTGCTATGCTTCTCTCAATTACATCTTCAGAGCGAATACCTCTTTCTACATCCATTGATAATCTTTCGCACAGAGTCTTTTCATCCGCTACAAGCGAGACGCATTTCACCTCACAGTTCTGTGTATCCAGCTTCTCAAGTATGGAATCGATAATTCTCTGCTCGTGCATCACCCAACAAAAAATAATATTCTCGTATGCAGAACATTTCAGAAAATTATTGA